>NZ_LBIX01000001.1:0-128 GCF_028128655.1 Bradyrhizobium sp. CCBAU 45394
GCCGTGCTCGGCGCGGTCAAGGCGCGGCCTGGCAACGCCGGAGCCAGCCGCAAGCAAAGCGCAACGGCCGGCCTTGACCGCCCGTGCGCGCGACGCGACGCACGTCCTGCGGGCCGGGACGAAGGAAC
>NZ_LBIX01000001.1:550-173806 GCF_028128655.1 Bradyrhizobium sp. CCBAU 45394
ACCAGTTGAGCCTGAGCGCCGAGCCATGATTCAAGCCACCAGACGGAAGGGCCGAATCATGCGCTACGAACTCACAGACAATGAGTGGTTTGCCATTAAGCCGATGCTGCCGAATAAGCCGCGCGGCGTGCCACGAGTGAATGACCGTCGTGTCCTCAATGGCATCTTCTGGGTCTTGCGCTCTGGAGCACCATGGCGCGACCTGCCAGAAGGCTTCGGTCCGTACACGACCTGCTACAATCGGTTCGTTCGCTGGCGACGGGCGGGCGTGTGGGCGAAGCTCATGAGTGCACTGGCTGGCGCTCATGATGCTGCCGTGCAGATGATCGACACGTCTATTGTTCGCGTGCATCAACATGGGGCCTGCATCGCAAGGAACCAGCGCCAATCGATGGGAAGATCACGCGGCGGCTTGACGAGCAAAATCCACGCGGTGGTCGATGGCAATGGTCTGCCTGTACGGCTGGCGTTGAGTCCCGGCGAGGCGCACGACGTTCGACTGGCCGGAAAACTGCTGTCTCGTCTTAAATCCGGATCAATGCTGCTCGCAGACCGAGGCTATGACGCCGACTGGATCAGGGAGCTTGCCATGAAGAAGGGCGCGTGGGCCAACATCCCGCCGAAAAGCAATCGCAACGATCCGATCTGCTTTAGCCCGTACCTCTACCGCGCTCGCAATCAAGTCGAACGGTTCTTCAACAGGATCAAGCAATGCCGTCGGGTGGCGACACGCTACGACAGGCTCGCCGCCAACTACCTTGCATTTGTTCAACTCGCGTCAATCCGGTTGTGGCTGCGCCTTAATGAGTCCGCGTCCTAGCACTACTTTGGCAGATTGTTGATTTCACCTCGATTTATTGGATTCCCGAATCAATTNCAGGGTCACAAGCCGCCGATCACGCTCAAGGTGGCAGACTTCCGCTTTGCGTTGGTAAGCCGACTTTATGAGTATANGACTAAAAAGCGGCGACTTGAATTGCCTCCCTGTCTTCAGTTGCAGACCGAGGACGGAGGACTGAGTTACTGAGCTTCGGCGATCTTCGGTCCGGATGACAGCATCTGCGCGTTGGCTGCCGAGGGCCGGTTCGACGGCGATGCCGGGTCCGGCGATCGGGAAGCGGCGTCGGGCGACGCTCCCTGCGATGGCCGACGGGCAGCGGTTGCCGGAAGCACGATCACTTTCGCTCCGACTTTCACCCGCTCATAGAGGTCCACGACGTCCTCGTTGGTCAGCCGGATACAGCCGGACGAAACCCGCTTCCCGATCGTATCGGGCTTGTTGGTGCCGTGAATTCGATACTCCGTCTCGCCCAGATACATCGCCCGGGCGCCGAGTGGGTTGCCGGGACCGCCGGCCATGAACCGCGGCAGATAAGGCTGACGCGAGACCATCTCCGCAGGCGGGTGCCAATCCGGCCATTCTGCTTTGCGAGCCACCGTCTGCTCACCGGACCATGCGAAACCTTCGCGGCCAACACCGATGCCGTAGCGCATCGCCTGCCTGTCGTTCAGAACGAAATAGAGGAATGTGTTTTGGGTATCGATGATCACAGTGCCCGGTGTCTGGTGGCTGGCGTAGTCAACCACCTGCCGGACAAGTGCGCCGGGACCGTCAGCGGCTTTTGGCGGTTCGACCAGCGGCGCCGGGGCCGGGGCCGGAATCGGAGCCGGAGCTGGCGCCGATGCATGAACCGGAGTTGCCACGTAAACCGGGGATGACGATGCCATGGCTTGGGGTGCGGACGGCTTCCCTATCGGTTGCACGCTCGCCGGGCGAGACAGCAAACCGTACCCTAACGCGGCGACGGCCACGACGCCAACTGCAACTCTCGCGGCCATCGGTAGTGCGAACGTCTTCGCCTTTCCACGTTTGGCCCGCTTGCTCATATCTTTCCCCAGGTCACCATGCCCAAGAGAGGTACCCGGCAACATTTAAGAAACTTCGAAGCGATCTCTCTCAGACTGGAACCCGTTGACGGTGGTTAACGCCGGACTCTTGCTCGGCGGAGCGCACACGCCCCGCGCTTTCGTTAACGGCGGCTTCGGGTCAGTCGCTGCTGGCCAAGCGGAGCGACTTCCGCTCTGTCCGCGACATCTGACGTTTAGAAGTCCACGCCCTAACGCGCGGCTCCGAGGCCGAGCTCCGCGAGGCGCGTTGCGAACCAGCGCGACAGCGGCTCATCGACGAGGCCGCCGACATAGACCTCCGACATCGTCACATGGTGCTTGTCCAGCACCAGCAGCACGCCGATCCAGCAGGCGAACCAGACATGCGGATCGGTCAGCGCCCGCAGCTTGTGCTGGTCGTGCGTCACCGACGTGTGATTACTCGCTTTGCGGATCTCGACGCTAAGCAAATTGTTCGGGATCTCGCGCTGATGCACGACGACATCGGGATAGATCGACTTGTCCAGATGGTCGTCGGTCGAGACGATGGTGCCGTGCGGCAGATGCAGCGTGCGTTCGCCGAGCCGGTCGTAGTTGCAATCGACTGACCAGCCGGCGAACTGCTTCTCCAGATGCACGGCGAAGCGATGCGTGATCGCGCGCTCGCCGATGTCCTTTTCGAACAGGAATCCTTCGTGGGCGTAGAAGTCCCGGAGCGCCGCGATCACCTTGTTCAGCTCGGTCTGCATCGTGCCCCCCGGCCCTCGGCGCTCCGTATGATACGCCCTACATCTGGACTTCGATCAGCCGCGGCCCGGGCTCGGCGACGGCTTCGGCCAGTGCCTTGTTGAACTCGTCCGCGTTGGTGACGGCGCGGCCGGGCACGCCCATGCCCTTGGCCAGCGCCACGAAATCCAGCGTCGGACGGTCGAGCCGCAGCATGTCGTTGGCACGCTGGCCGGGCTCGCCGGCGCCGACATTGTCGAACTCGCCGCGCAGGATCTGGTAGATGCGGTTGGCGAACACGATGGTGACGATGTTGAGGTTCTCGCGCGCCTGGGTCCACAGCGACTGGATCGTGTACATCGCGCTGCCGTCGCCGACCATGGTGATCACCTTGCGGTCCGGGCAGGCGATCGCGGCGCCGATCGAGAGCGGTGTGGAGAAGCCGATCGAGCCGCCCATGTTCTGCAGCCAGTCGTGCGGCGCGGCGGCGGCCGTCGGCGGGAAGAAGGCGCGGCCGGTGGTCAGCGACTCATCGACCAGGATCGCGTTCTCGGGGATCGCATAGGCGATCGACTGCGCGATGGACGCGTGGGTCAGCGCGCCGGTCGGCTTGACCAGCTCCTGCACTGCCTGCGGCTTGACGTCCTTGGCACTGGCCTTCACCGCGCCGGCGAGCGCTTCCAGCGCCGCGACCGAATTCTCGCCCCAGGAGGTCATGCGATGGACGTCGCAGCCTTCGGGCCTCAGCACGCTCGGCTTGTTCGGATAGGCGAAGAACGCCACGGGATCGTCGGACTCGACCAGCACGATATGGCGGAACTTCGCCAGCATCGGCAGCGCGTTCTCGATCACGTAGTGGATGCGATCGATCGAGAAGCGGCCGCGGCCGCGCGCCATCTTGGGACGGAAGGTCGGGCCCATCACGGTGCAGCCGGTCTTGGCCGCGATGCGCTCGGCCAGCGCGAGGCCCTGCTCGCTCAGCGCGCTGCCGGTCATCAGCAGCAGCGTGCCCTCGCCGTCGCCGTGCAGGATTTTTGCGGCCTGCTCGACCGCCTGCGGCGAATAGCTCGCGCGCTGCTGCTCGGCCGGGACCTCGGCGATGCCGTCGGCCTCGTTCCAGGCGGTGTCGGCGGGCAGGATCAGGGTCGCGATCTGCGGCGGCGCGCTTTTGGCGGCGGCAATCGCCGCGGCGCCGTCAGCGGCCACCGATTTGGAATCCGGCGAGGTGCGGACCCAGGACGACATCGGCCGGGCGAGGCCCTCGATGTCGGAGGTCAGCGGCGCGTTGTAGCCGATATGGTAGACCGCGTGCTGGCCGACGATGTTGACGATGCCGGAATTCGCCTTCTTGGCGTTGTGCAGATTAGCAAGGCCGTTGGCGAGGCCCGGGCCGAGATGCAGCAGGGTCGAGGCCGGGGTGCCCTTCATGCGGAAATAGCCGTCGGCAGCGCCCGTCACCACGCCTTCGAACAGGCCGAGCACGCAGCGCATGCCCGGGACGCGATCCAGCGCTGCGACAAAATGCATCTCGGAGGTGCCCGGGTTGGTGAAGCAGACGTCGACCCCACCCTTGACCATCGTCCGCACCAGGCTTTCCGCACCGTTCATTCTTTTTGCTCCCACAACCGGCGATTTCGAGTGATCCATCTGACCAATCATTGTTCGCGGCATCCGTCAAAGCAATAGGGGGCATCGCGGCCCTGCCCCGCGCCGCGACGCGCTGGTTTGGCTAACGCTTTTTGGCAAACTGGCCCGGTTGCCGATTTGGTAACGCCATTCGTTAAGGTTGGCTTGTTCGGAAAGGACTTGCCTCACGGGGCCGTGGCTTGCGAAATGCCGGCAAATATGGCCTGTGGCCTTCGTTGAATCGATTTTTTTGCTGGGGGAAACAATGATCCGGTTTTTTGCCGCGCCGATTGCCGCCATTGCACTGCTGACGGCCACCGCCGGCGGCGCCTTTGCCGAAGAGTTCGACTCGCGCGACATCATGGGCGGCGGCCCGAACTTCTTCCGCGGCGGCTCGAGCCCGATCCCCCGCACCACCGTCAACTACTCCGGCAACTATGCCCCCGGCACGATCGTGGTGAACACCTCCGAGCGGCGGCTCTATCTGGTGCTCCAGAACGGCCAGGCGCTGCGCTACGGCATCGGCGTCGGCCGCGACGGCTTCCGCTGGGGCGGGGTGCACAGGATCACCGCCAAGAAGGAGTGGCCGGACTGGACGCCGCCGTCGCAGATGCTGGCCCGCCGACCCGACCTGCCGCGCCACATGAAGGGCGGCATCGAGAACCCGCTCGGCGCGCGCGCGATGTATCTCGGCTCGACGCTGTACCGCATCCACGGCTCCAACGAGCCGGAGACGATCGGCCAGGCGGTCTCCTCGGGCTGCTTCCGCATGACCAACGACGACGTCAGCGACCTCTATAGCCGCGTCTCGGTCGGCACCACCGTGGTCGTGCTGAACAACTGAAGCGCAATTGCCTCCACGCACGTGATGTGCTCCCTCTCCCGCTTGCGGGAGAGGGTTGGGGAGAGGGTCTCTCCGCAACGGGACAATCCCCCAGAGGAGAGAGCCCTCACCCGCCGCTACGCGGCGACCTCTCCCGCAAGCGGGAGAGGTTGAGGGAGCCGCGGCTTCGGCTGAATCACACGAAGTCTGTCACGCTTTTGCTACAGATGATTGGCGGGAACCCGCAGGGCGCGTGAATTTGCGGTCTTGTGCGCGCGACGCGAATACGGCAGCGTCGGGTGACGATGAGCGCATTGAATCCGCCCTCGCTTTCCCTCCGCATCGCCCTCCTGGCGCTCGCAGCGCTCACCGGTGTGCCTGACACCGCTACCATGGCCGCCGCGGGCGAATTGCCCGCGATCGCCTCGCGCCAGCGCGCCGAGAAGAAGAGCTTTACCGACAGCGAGATCGTCGAGGGTTTCCTCAAGACGGCTTTCGGCGCCGAATACCACCTCGCCGGCCGCGTCGACCGCATCCGCAAGTTCGACGGGCCGGTGCGCGTGTTCGCCGAGAGCGACCGCGCCGATCGCAAGACCCAGCTCGCCAAGGTCGTCGCCGACATCGGCACGCGCGTGCAGCATCTCGACATCGCCATGGCCGGCAGCAGCGAGGCGGCGAACGTGCGGGTGAAGCTCGTGCGCGACCGCGATCTGTTCCGCACCATCTCGAGCTTCTACGGCGCGGAGAAGGCGCGCGAGATCCGCACCTCGCTCGATCCGCAATGCCTGTCCGGCTTCCGCAAGAACGACAATTTCGAGATCGAGCATTCCGACGTCATCCTCACCGTCGACAACGGCGACTTCACCTTCCTCGACTGCGCCTATGAGGAGCTGCTGCAGTCGCTCGGTCCGATCAACGACACCACGAGCGTGCCCTGGACCATGTTCAACGACAACGTCTCGATGGGCTATTTCGACGTCTACGACCAATACATCCTCAACCTGCTCTACGACCCCCGCATCAAGCCCGGCATGACCGTGCTGGAGGTCAAGGCGGTGCTGCCCGCCGTGCTCACCGACGTGCGCGCCTGGGTGAGGCGGGTGAACGATCTGAAGGAGTGAGGGATTCTTACCTCTCGCCGCCTCACACCTTCCTTGCCTTCGTCATCAGGAACTGCTGGCGCATCACGTTGTGGCCGGCGTCGAAATACTCCGAGATCAGCGCCTCGAACTCGGCACGGAAGCTCTTGAGCTTGTCCGGCTCGTCCTTGTACTGGGCGACGAGCTTGATCAAGGGCCCGATCGTCGATTCCATGGTGCGGCGGAAATGCTGCGGGCTGAGTGCCGACGGCGTCATCATGTCCATCTCGAAAGAGAGATCCTTCGCTTTCCCTGCGAGACGCTCGGCGACGATCTTCGGATCGCCCCACAACACCGGTGATGCCACGCCCTCGGGCGGCGGCAGATGGCGGCCGATCATCGCGAACATCCGTCCGACATACAGATGCGGCGGCCAGGTGGAGAACGCGATGGTGCCGCCAGGCTTCAGCACGCGCAGCATCTCGCCGATGGCAACGTCCGGGCGCGGCGCGAACATGTGGCCGAACTGGCTGAGCACCACGTCGAACTCGTTGTCGCCATAGGGCAGGCTTTCCGCGTCGCCGTCGACGAAGTCGACATCGAGGTTCGCCAGTTGCGCATGCTCGCGGGCGCGCTCGATCAGAACCGGCGACAGGTCGAGACCCCTCACCTTTGCCCCGCGACGCGCCGCCGTGATCGCGACAACGCCGGTGCCGCATCCGACGTCGAGCAGCCTTTGACCGGCGGCAACGCCGGCAAAACCGACGAGCTTGGCGGCGGTCGGTGTCGTGAAAACCTCCATCGGCGTGAACAGCGACCAGGCTTCCTTCTGGACAGCCTTGAAACTTGCAAACGGATCCTGCGCGGTCATGGAACTCTCCCATCGCTCGAGGTCGATCCCCATGAGGCGGGCGACGGGCGCGGAAGGTTCAACGCGGGCTGATGGTCGCGGCACTGCGTTCCGGCTGGCGGACCGCCTCACCTGGCATCGGCATACACCGTGGCGCGCGACACGCCGAGATGGGCGGCGATGATGTCGGAGGCGCGGCGCACCTGCATGCCGCCGGCATCGCGCAATTCGCGCAGCAGGGTGCGGCGGTCTTCCGTGGAGAGGGCGCGGGGCGTGGTGGCGCGGCGCGCGGCGAACCGGTCGATATGGGCGCGGATGGCGTCGGCGCCGACGGGGTTGAGGGATTCGGGCGGATTGTTTTGCGCATCGACGCTGACGAACTGGCCGATCGCGCTCTGCAAACCCTGGAACAGCGTCAGATCGACGTTGAGGCAGAGGGCGGCGACGTATGAACCGTCCGCGCCCTTGATGCCGATCGAGGTGCTCTTGGCCTGCCGTCCGTCGGCGAAGCTGTTGGCGTAGTTCGAGATCACCTGCGCGTAGTTGGGATCGGCGATGCGGGCGAGGCCAAGCTCGGTCGCGCCCTGGCCGACCTTGCGGCCCGACAGGTTGTTGTGAATGGCGACGATCGCGTTCGTGGGATCGGTGAGATCGTGCAGCACGACCTCGCAGAAGGGCGCAAAGGTCTCCCCCAGCCCCTGCGCGATCTGCTGCAGCTGGTCGAACAGCAGCTTTCGTTCGGCCGTGGCCCTGCCCGATGCGGCGGACGCGGATTTGCTGCGGCTCATCGCCCGGCCCTACTGCACGAGATCGGCGACGATTGTGGCGGCCTTCAGCCCCGTGCCGGTGAGCACCGCGACCGTGGTCTCGTTCGCCTTGATGGCGCCAGCGGCGGAGAGCTTGTCCAGCGCGGCGGCTGCGCTGGCACTGGTCGGCTCGGCGAACAGGCCTTGCCGTGCAAGTCGTCGCAGGGCGGCGACGATCTCGTCCTCGGCGAGCGCAACGGTGCCGCCGCCGCTCTCGCGCAAGGCGGCGATGATCTCGCGCAGACGCAGGGGATTCTTGATCGCGGTGCCCTCGGCGATGGTCTTGCTTACCTCGCGCGCGACCGGCGTATCGACGCCGGCCTTGAAGCTCGCATCGATCGGCGAGCAGTTTTGCGGCTGCGCCGCGAACAGGCGCGGCAGCTTCGCGATCTGGCCGGCCTTCAGCAGCTCGCGGAAGCCGAAGGCGCAACCGAGCAGGCTGCTGCCGGCGCCGACGGGGACGATGACGTTGTCGGGGGCGCGGAAGCCGAGGTCTTCCCAGATTTCATAGGCGAGCGATTTCGTGCCTTCGAGAAAGAACGGCTGCCAGTTGTGGCTGGCGTAAAAAGTCTGGCTCGACTGGCGGATCGCCTCGGCCTCCGATTCCTCTCGCGGCCCCTCGACGAGCTGCACCGCCGCGCCATAGGCGCGCACCTGCGCGATCTTGGCCGGCGACGTCGAGGCCGGCGCCAGGATCTTCACGCGCATGCCGCCGGCGGCACCCAGCCCCGCCATCGACGAGCCGCCATTGCCGGAAGAGTCCTCCAGAATGGCGTCGACACCGATCTGCCGAAGGAAGGACAGCATCACGGAGGAGCCGCGGTCCTTGAAGCTGCCGGTCGGGTTGAACCATTCGAGCTTGAACAATGGGCGCAGGTCGCCCCATTCCTGCGCGACTAGCGGCGTGCGGCCCTCGCCGAGCGTGATCGGATTCTTGATCTCGACCGGCAGCGCCGCCCGGTAGCGCCACAGCGATCGCGTGCGCGGCTCGATCTCCTCGCGCGAGATCCCGGCCCCCGGCGTCACCAGCAGCGGCGTGCGCTCGTCCGAGCACCAGCGCGGCTGGTCGAGCGGATAGAGCTTTCCGGTGCGGGGGTCGATGTAGCTGGCGGCGGGCATGGCAGGCTCCATGGCAGAGACGATCTATACGCTTTGTCTGATTATATACGTTCTGTCCAGTCGCGGCGCAATCGCCACAACACCTCTTGAAAACAGGAAAACTAAAATTATTTCAAATCTTTAGGTCTACCGCACGGATCGAACGGCAGGGTTCGACCGGAGCGAGGGCGCGGGATTCACGCGGACCGGGCTGGTTCGCCGACGATGGAATTTGGCGATGAACGCTTGCCGGGCGCTGCACCATTAACTTGTCTGTCGCCGTCGGCCGCTACAATATGTTGGATTGAGCTTGCGCCGCCGGTGCTCCGCATTGGTAACGCAAAGTGAGCCAGGCCCGTCCGAGCGGCGGGCCGTTGGCTTTTTGGGAGCCTGGACATGAGCCGCGCGAACCGTACCGATCACATCCGCCTGACCTCCCATCCGGAGCCGGGCAGGAAGGCCGCCTTTCCGATCCATTGGGGCGCAGCCGATGCGCGCACCCGCGGGCCGATCATCGGCACGGTGTCGCGCGCTGGGGATCGCAACGTGATCGGCAGCCATGGCGGCTCCTATGCGATGTACCGCGCGCTCGCCGTCTCCGCCGGGGCGCTCGATCCCATCAGGCGTCCCGACCTGACCAACACGTTTCCGGCGGCCACCATCGGGCCGTTTCCGCAATGGAACGATCCCGCCAAGATCGTCGCGCTCGACCCCTGGGGGCATCTCGTCGCCGAGAATTTTGGCAAGGAGATCGCCGAGGGCTCCGACATCCGGCCGAGCATCGCGGTGACGCGCGCCCGGCTCGACCTGCCCGAGATCCGCGAGGCGCTGGCCGCAAAACGGCTGCGCGCCGACGGCGAGGTCGTGCATGCCAATGGCAGCGTGTCGGTGGTGAAGATCGCGATCGATCCGGTCTGGTATCTGCCGGGCCTCGCCGCGCGCTTCGGCACCGGCGAGACCGAGCTGCGCCGCACGCTGTTCGAGCAGACCGCCGGCATGTTCCCGGAGCTGGTGACGCGGCCGGACATGAAGGTGTTCCTGCCGCCGATAGGCGGCACCACGGTCTACATGTTCGGCGACGTCAGCAAGCTGCCCGACCATCGCACCAAGATCACCTGCCGCGTGCATGACGAGTGCAACGGCTCCGACGTGTTCGGCTCCGACATCTGCACCTGCCGGCCCTATCTCATCCACGGCATCGAGGAATCCGCGCGCGGCGCGCAGGAGGGCGGGCTCGGGCTCGTCGTCTACAACCGCAAGGAAGGCCGCGCGCTCGGCGAGGTCACGAAATTCCTGGTCTACAACGCCCGCAAGCGCCAGGAGGACGGCGATGCCGCCGCCGCCTATTTCGAGCGGACCGAATGCGTCGCCGGCGTGCAGGACGCGCGCTTCCAGCAATTGATGCCGGATACCATCCACTGGCTGGGGCTGAAGCGCATCGACCGCTTCCTGTCGATGAGCGACATGAAGCACGACGCGCTGACCTCGCAGGGCATCGACATCGTCGAGCGCGTGCCGATCCCGCCGGAGCTGATTCCAGCCGACGCCTATGTCGAGATCGCGGCCAAGAAGGCTGCCGGCTACTACTCGACCGACATCGCGCCGGAGAAGGACGTCAACGGCGTGGTCGGGCGTTCGCTGGAAAAATACTGATCGATTGATGGCGGACACCAGAGAACAACAGGCCCGCTCGCTGCTCACCGCAACAGCGGTTCGCGCGCGCGCCGGGCAGATGCTCGAGCTTGGCCTCAAGCGCGGGCTCAGCCACTTCACGATCGATCTCGACCGCATGGACGGCGTTGCGGACGCGGTGCTCGCGGTCACGCGAAAAGCCTATCCGACGCTGGACGTCCCCTTCCACGCCCGCTGGCGGCATTTTGTGCTCGGCGGCGGCGATCGCTGGGCGCGCCTTGCCGACGCCGCGTCGTGGCCGGACCGCGCCGCGCGGGCGCGCGCGGAGTTCGACCTTGCCATCGTCAGCGTGCTGCTCGATGCCGGCGCCGGCGCTGCCTGGCGCTATCGTGACGCGGTGACGGGCGAAAGCATCGGCCGGTCCGAGGGGCTTGCGATCGCGAGCCTCGACATGTTCGCAAGCGGGCTCTTCTCCAGCGATGCCCGCGCGCCGTTCAGGGCCGACGCCGACGTGCTCGCAAAACTGCCGCTTGCCGCCCTCACCTCTGCGTTTCAGGTCAGCGACGCCAATCCGCTGCTCGGCCTCGACGGACGCACGGATCTGCTGCGGCGTCTGGGCAAGCAGGTGGCGGACCGCGCCGAGGTTTTCGGCCTGCACGATACGCCGCGGCCCGGCGGCCTGTTCGACCATATCGCGGCGCAGGCTGTGGGCGGCGCCATCGCCGCGCCGGCGATCCTGTCCGCGGTGCTGAACCAGCTCGGGCCGATCTGGCCGTCGCGGCTCGAGCTTGCCGGGATTCCGCTCGGCGATTGCTGGCGCCATCCGGCGATCAAGGCGGATGATGCGACCACGGGCCTCGTGCCGCTGCACAAGCTGTCGCAATGGCTGAGCTATTCGCTGATCGAGCCGCTCCAGCGCGCCGGCTTCGCGATCACCGATATCGACGGCCTGACCGGACTTGCGGAATACCGCAATGGCGGCCTGTTCGTCGATCACGACGTACTGCGCCTGCGCGATGCCGCTGATGCCGGGCGCGCGCATGCGGTGGATTCCCTGCTCGTCGTGGAATGGCGCGCGCTGACCGTCGCGTTGCTGGATCGTCTTGCCGAACCGGTTCGTACCAAGCTCGGCCGCACGCCTGACACCTTGCCGCTCGCCAGCATCCTGGAAGGCGGCACCTGGGCCGCGGGCCGCGCCATCGCCTTCGCACGCCGTCCCGACGGTTCGCCGCCGCTCAAGGTGATCAGCGACGGCACGGTTTTCTGACCCTCTCCCCCTGTGGGAGAGGGTGGCTTCGCGAGAGCGAAGCCGGGTGAGGGGTATGTCTCTGCGGGCATATCTCTCACCGGAGTTTGCTGAAACAGACCCCTCATCCGGCGCTTCGCGCCACCTTCTCCCACAAGGGGAGAAGGAAGAAGCGCCGGCTGGTTGCATTTCAATCAACGCGCATTTCGTTAGGAGCGTTACATGGAAGGCGTCACGATCGTCGATCATCCGCTGGTGCAGCACAAGCTGACGCTGGTGCGGGACAAATCCATCTCGACCAAGTCGTTTCGCGAGCTGATCAAGGAGATCGGCATGCTCCTGTGCTACGAGGTGACGCGCGACCTGCCGCTCGCCGACACCGTCATCGAGACGCCGCTGGCGACGATGCACTCGGCCAAGATCGCCGGCAAGAAGCTGGTGTTCGTGCCGATGCTGCGCGCCGGCACCACCTTCGTCGACGGCATGATGGACCTGGTGCCGACCGCCCGCGTCGCGCATATCGGGCTCTACCGCGAGCCGCACAGCTTTGCCGCGGTCGAATATTTCTTCAAATCGCCGTCCGACCTCGGCGAGCGGCTGGCGATCGTGGTGACACCGGTGGTCGCCACCGCCAACACGGCCGTCGCCGCGATCGACCGGCTGAAGGAGCGCGGCGCCAAGGACATCCGCCTCGCCTGCCTGATCGCAGCGCCGGAAGGGTTGGAGCGGCTGCGCGGATTGCATCCGGACGTGCCGATCTGGACGGCCGCGGTGGACGAAGGTCTCGACGAGAACGGCTTTATTTTGCCGGGCCTCGGAGACGCCGGCGACCGCGCCTACGGGACGCGGTAGTTCAGAGCACGATGTTAGGTTCGGTCCGCTGTCCGTGGCTTACCTCTCCCCAGCGGGGAGAGGTCGGATTACGCCTGGCGATGCGAAGCATCGTCCAGTGCAATCCGGGTGAGGGGCCGCGGCGTTCAGTGAGAGTGCAACCCCTCACCCGGATCGCATCTTTCGATGCGATCCGACCTCTCCCTACGGGAGAGGTGCTTCGAGTTCTGGGCTCGCACCAATTCAACAAAGGCTGATCCCGCTTCAGATCTTCCCGCTGCCGCAAATGCCCTTCAGCGCGTGCCACTCCGCATCTGTCAGCAGCGGCGGGCCGCTGACGGGACGATCTTCCTTGGTCATGCGGGCGAGACGGTCCTCGGTCAGCGGGTGGCTCGACAGGATCGCGAAACCGCTGCCGCCTTCCTTGCCGGTGATGCGGAACATCAGCTCGGCGGAGGGCTTCGGCGAGCGGCCGAGCGCGTGCATGATGTCGATGGCGAAGGTGTCGGCGCCGGTCTCGGCCTCGCGCGAATAGGAGGCCTCGACCACGCTGCGCGAGGCGAAGATCACGGCGGATGAGCCGGTGACGTCGCCGAACAGCAGGCCGATCAGGAACGAGGTGCCGCCGTTGTAGATCAGGCCGCGCATGTTGTCGTGATGCTTGAGATGGCCGAGCTCGTGGGCGAGGATGCCGGCAAGCTCGTCGGGGCTTTCGGCCCTGTCGAGCAGGCCCTGCAGCAAGAACACCTTGCCGCCGGGCAGCGCGAACGCGTTCGGCACCGGGGTCGGCAGCACGCCCGCGGTCATGGAATCGTCATCGAGGCCGGCGGCATCGCGCAAGCGGTTGACCAGTTTTGTGAACGCGGCCTTGCCCGCGGGGTCTTCGCACGTGCGGCCGCCGAAGATGGTCTTCACCTGGACCTCGGACGCATCGCCAATGCGGCGCTCGATCGGCTTCGGCACCAGCGGCGCGAGGCGATCGGCAGCGAGCGGCACGCCGAACAGCACGACACAGACGATCGAGACGGCGGCGGCCACCGACCAGCCGACGATTTTCGCGATACCGCGGCGCGTGGTCTGGTGCTCGTCGAGACGCATGCAGCGGACGCTCACGTCTGCCGCGAGTGCAGTATCGCGAATCTCCAGCCGTGCCAGCGGCGGCGCGGACGTCGAGGCCAGACGCAGGACACCGGCCGGACTGTCGGCACGCCGAATGTCGGCATAGGCCCAGCGAACGGGCGTCGCGCCCTCTTCAACGATCTCGAGCGCATCACCGAGCGTCAGCGTCACCTGCCGCCTGCGGCTCGACACGCCGTCGAAGTAGATCGTCGGCTTTGCGGACTGCGCCGGAGCCTCGGTGGACAACTCACTCACAGATCAGAATCCCGCGACATCGAGCCCATCGGCAAAGCCTTCGCCGAGCGCGCTGGCGAGCTCGCCGCTGCCGCGCACGTCCGCCGCGGCTCCGATGTTATGCACCTCGACGGTCTCCAGCACCTTGGCCCAGAGATCGCGCTGAAGATAGACCCGCATGATGATGTTGATCGCAAGCGCCAGGGCGAAATAGCCGATGACCATCATCGCCAGCATCGGAATGCTCTTGGCGGTATTGTCGGGGCCGAACACCTGCTCGACCGGAAGGCCGCTCAGCTTGACGACGAGCATGGTGGCACCGCCGAGATAGGCGGCGAAAATGATCGAGAGCAGCATCCACCAGCCGATCACCTTCCAGTACAGGCCGTAGAATGCGTTATGCGGCAGCTCCGAGGACAGGCTGACGCCGCCGATGCGGATGCCGTCCAGCCACCAGCGCCATTCGCGCGCCTTGAACTCGGCATAGAAGAACGGGGCGAGCGGGAAGATGACCAGCGCGATCGGGCTGAGCAGCCAGAGCCACCAGCCGCGCTTGAAGAACGTCCAGCCATCGCCTTCGAAATCGCCGGAGAGATCACCGTAATGGGTGTGCTGCATCTTGTAGCGTTCGAGCGAAGCCTCGCGCCAGGGCAGCGCCAGGCCGAGCGTCAGGAACACCAGCAGGCCCCACAGCATGGCCCGGAACGAATAGGCCCAGCCCGAGCCGTCCATCCAGAACCGTACGCCGCGCCAGACCGTGCGGGTCAGGCGATAGCGCCGCGCGCGAAAAATCGCGAACTGGCCGAAGGCATAAAAGCTGATGAAGAGCGGCGTCGAGGCAAAGCCCTGCCAGCGCTCGAACTCGATACCGATGAGGAAATAGGCGAGATAGATCGGCACGAGGATCGCCAGCGCGAACAGGAAGCCGATCAACAGCTCCTTGCCCCGGCCGGTATATTCGGCGGCGTCGCCGTCGATCGACGTGTTCGACCACAAGTGACGGCGGATGTCGGTGACGAGCCAGAACCGGTAGAAGCCGAAAGTGACCAGCTCCAGCATGGCACCTTTGGTGACCATTTTGCGGAACACGGAGCGGTCGCCGGCGAAGTCGACGCGCGTGGGCGGCAGTGGCGGCGGGACGGGCTCGGAGCCGATAGGGGCCCATTGCATGTCGTTCACGGCGGCAACCTCGGGATGTTGGCCTGTTGCGGTCAAACTATAGATCAGGGATTGGTCGATCCCCAAGACGGGTGGGTTCGATTTGCCTCGATTCCAGTCGATTTCTGGCACGTTTCCCGGTCCAACGGCGTGCGGGAGATCACGTTGACACATCTGCGTGACGGGCCCCGGATGCTCACGCAAAGGTTGGATGTGGCAAAACTCGCCCTTGCCCCGACGCAGACAACCGGCTGTAATTGCAAATCAAATACCGCAGCGCAGAATTCAACGAGAACGCGCGGTTCACGTCAGGGAGAGCGGTCATGCACGGGACCATCGAAAGCACGGCAAAGCTCGATGCATTGCGCGAGCGCGCCACGTCACTGCCGCTGGAGCAATTCGATCCCGGCGATCCTGAATTGTTCAGGACCGATACGTTCTGGCCCTATTTCGATCGCCTGCGCCGTGAAGACCCCGTGCACTACTGCAAGGACTCGATGTTCGGGCCGTACTGGTCGGTGACGCGCTACAACGACATCATGGAGATCGAGACCAACCATTCGGTATTCTCCTCGGCCTCCGCGCTCGGCGGCATCACCATCCGCGACATCGATCCCGACCTGCGCCGCGAAAGCTTCATCTCGATGGACCCGCCACGCCATGCGGCACAGCGCAAGACCGTCGCGCCGATGTTCACGCCGACGCATCTGGACAATCTCGCGCTCAACATCCGCGCCCGCTCGGCCGAGTGCCTCGACAATCTGCCGCGCGGCGAGGTGTTCGACTGGGTCGACCGCGTCTCGATCGAGCTCACCACGCAGATGCTGGCGGTGCTGTTCGACTTCCCCTGGGAGGACCGCCGCAAGCTGACGCGCTGGTCGGATATCGCCACCACCATTCCCGGCCCCGACGGCCTCGTCGCCACCGAAGACGAGCGGCAGGCCGAGTTGACCGAATGCGCCGGCTATTTCGCGCGCCTGTGGAAGGAGCGCATCGAACAGCCTCCTAAGAGCGACCTGCTTTCCATGATGGCGCATGGCGCGGCGACGCGCGACATGGACGCGAAGAACTTCCTCGGCAATCTCGTCCTTTTGATCGTCGGCGGCAACGACACCACCCGCAACACCATGTCGGGCTCGATCTACGCGCTGAGCCAGCATCCGGAGCAATATCGCAAGCTGCGCGAGAATCCGGCGCTGCTCGACAGCTTCGTGCCGGAAGTGATCCGCTGGCAGACGCCGCTGGCGCATATGCGCCGCACCGCACTCTCCGACTTCGAGTTCCGCGGCAAGCAGATCAAGAAAGGTGATAAGGTCGTGATGTGGTACGTCTCGGGCAACCGCGACGAGGAGGCGATCGAGAAGCCCTACGATTTCATCATCGACCGCGCCCGCCCGCGCACGCATCTGTCCTTCGGCTTCGGCATCCACCGCTGCGTCGGCTTGCGGCTTGCCGAACTCCAGCTCAAGATTATCTGGGAAGAGATCCTCAAGCGCTTCGATCATATCGACGTGGTCGGCGAACCCAAGCGGGTCTATTCGAGTTTCGTAAAGGGACTTGAAACCTTGCCGGTGAAGATTGCGGCGTAGATTCGCAGTAAGATGAGCGTGAACGACATCCACAAGGAAGCTGCGCCCCCTCTCCCGCTTGCGGGGGAGGGCTGGGGTGGGGGTGTTTCCGCGGGCGAGAGCCCCCAAGAGGAAAGAGCCCTCACCCGGCGCTACGCCATAGCCGAGGCTGCGCCTCGGCGTTCTAAGTGGACGGCCGCCGAAGGCGGCCTATGCCTCTCCCGCAAGCGGGAGAGGTTAGAAAAACAACTGGAGCCACGACCATGAACATCCAGACGCCGGTTAAAGTGGACAAGGCCGAACGCATGCGCAGGGCGCGCGAGGAAGCCTACGCGACCCCGCTCGCGCAGTTCCACCCCGGCGCCCCCAGGCTGTTCCAGGACGACACGCTGTGGCCGTGGTTCGAGCGGCTGCGCAAGGAAGAGCCGGTGCATTACTGCACCAACGCGCCGATCGAGCCGTACTGGTCGGTGGTGAAGTACAACGACATCATGCATGTCGACACCAATCACGGCATCTTCTCCTCCGACTCGACGCTCGGCGGCATCTCGATCCGCGACGTGCCGGAAGGCTACGACTACCCGAGCTTCATCGCGATGGACCAACCCCGGCATTCGGCGCAGCGCAAGACGGTGTCGCCGATGTTCACGCCGACGCATCTGGACGAGCTGGCAAAGTTGATCCGCCAGCGCTCGCAGACCGTGCTCGACAACCTGCCGCGCAACGAGACCTTCAACTTCGTCGAGCGCGTCTCGATCGAATTGACGACGCAGATGCTGGCGACGCTGTTCGACTTCCCCTGGGAGGAACGGCGCAAGCTGACCCGCTGGTCCGACGTCTCGACCGCGCTGCCCAAGAGCGGCATCGTCGCCTCGGCCGAAGAGCGCCGCCGCGAGATGGACGAATGCTACGCCTACATGTCCAAGCTGTGGAACGAGCGCGTCAACTCCGCCCCGCGCAACGATCTGTTGTCCCTGATGGCCCATAACGACGCCACGCGCTTCATGGACCCCGACAACCTCATGGGCAACATCATCCTGCTCATCGTCGGCGGCAACGACACCACGCGCAACACCATGACCGGCTCGGTGCTGGCGCTGAACGAGAACCCCGAGCAATACGACAAGCTGCGCGCCAACCCTGCGCTGATCGAATCCATGGTGCCGGAGGTGATCCGCTGGCAGACCCCGCTCGCCCATATGCGGCGCACCGCGCTGCAGGATACCGAGATTGGCGGCAAGCAGATCAGGAAGGGCGACCGCGTCGTGATGTGGTACGTCTCCGGCAACCGCGACGAGGAGGCGATCGACCGCCCGAACGAGTTCATCATCGACCGCCCGCGACCGCGCACCCACCTCTCCTTCGGCTTCGGCATCCACCGCTGCGTCGGCATGCGCCTCGCCGAACTCCAGCTCAAGATCGTCTGGGAGGAGATGCTGAAGCGCTTCGACCGCATCGAGGTGGTTGGCGAGCCCAAGCGGATCTATTCGAGCTTCATCAAGGGGTATGAGTCGCTGCCAGTGCGGATTCCGGGGTAGGCTCTATCCTCCGTCATTGCGAGCGCAGCGAAGCAATCCAGAATCCCTTCGCGGAGACAGTCTGGATTGCTTCGCTGCGCTCGCAATGACGAGTTCCGGGATGCACATGCGCACCAAATTCGCAGTGCCCCTGGCCCAGCTATAAAATTTCGGCATGACAGGTCGCGCCAGAAGCGAAGGGTCGGCGGCGGGCTTCTGGCCTAAACCGCATTGAGAACACTCACCGCGCGCTCGCTGCGCTCCCTCGCCCCGTTCTTACGGGGAGAGGGTTGGGGTGAGGGGCTGCATCCGCGAAGACGATGACAATTCGACTCGCGGAGACTCCCCCTCACCCGGATTGCATCTTCGATGCAATCCGGCCTCTCCCCGCAAGCGGGGAGAGGCGAAGGCGGCACCGTTCACGCGAGCCGGATGTCCCACAGGCCTTCCTTGCGGCAGGCGGCGACCTCCTCGCGCAGGAGCGCGGTGATGGCCAGCGAGGCCGTCGAGGCCGGGCGGTCGATCGGAGAAGCGAAAATGAGCTCGCGCGTCATCGGCCTGGACACGACAGCGGTTTCCAGCCGCCCGTCCGCGACCTCGCCATGGACCGACGAGGGCGGCAGCAGCGCGAAACCGAGCCCCTCCTCCACGAGGCTCGTCAGCACGCGAAACGAATCCGCCTCGAGCTGGACGTTGAGCTTGATCTTGCGCTGGGCGGCGGCGTGCTCGATCAACGCACGGAGGCCGTGGGAATGACTGGGCAGCACCAGCCGCTGCCGCAGCAGCCAGCCGATCTCGACGCTCTTCTTGCGCGCGAGGCCGCAGCCGCGCGGGCCGACCGCAACGATGTTGTCGCGGCCAAGGCTCTGCACGTTGAGATGCAGATCGGCCGAGCGGCCGTAGAGGATGGCGAGATCCATCTCGCCGCGGTGCAGCCATTCGACCAGGTGGCCGCTGTAGCTCTCGACGATGCGCAGCGAAATGCCGGGAAATGTCTCGACGCAGCGCCGCGCGAAGCGCGCCGACAGCACGCAGCTCACGGTCGGAACCAGGCCAAGCACGACCTGGCCGGACGGCGGCCCCTTGGCCGACTGGATGTCGTCGCGGATCTGGTCGATCTGCCGCACGATGCCGGAGGTGCGCGCGAGCAGAAGCCGCCCGGCCTCGGTCAGCACCATGCCGCGGCCGTTGCGCGTGAACAGCTCGACGCGCAGCTCGTGTTCCAGAAGCTTGATCTGCCTAGAGAGCGCCGGCTGCGCCACGCGCAGCGTGTCGGACGCCTTGGAGAGGCTGCCGAGCTCCGCCACGCAACTGAAGGTCCTGAGCTGCCGGAAATCCATGCTTGCCAATCCTCGAAGGCTACTCCATACGCTATAGCAAATGAGCATAGGGGGCGGGCGTTGTTTTCACAACGCCAGAGGATCGGCCGGCGTTATCTTAACTGCCGCTACAATTGGGAAACGCCATGAGTGAAGAACACCACAGCGAAGATCACGCCGACATCCGCGAAGCCGTCGCAAAGCTCTGCGCGCAGTTTCCCGGCGAATATTGGCGCAAGCTCGATCGCGAGATGGCCTATCCTAAGGCCTTCGTCGACGCGCTGACCGAGGCCGGGTATCTCTCGGTGCTGATCCCCGAGGAATATGGCGGCGCGGGCCTGAAGCTTTCCGCGGCGGCCGCAATCCTCGAAGAGATCCAGCGCGCAGGCTGCAATGGCGGCGGCTGCCATGCCCAGATGTACACGATGGGCACGGTGCTGCGGCACGGCAATGCCGAGCAGAAGGCAAAATATCTGCCGAAGATCGCGAGCGGCGAATTGCGCCTGCAGGCCTTCGGCGTCACCGAGCCGACCAGCGGCACCGACACCTCCTCGCTGAAGACCTTTGCGCGCAAGGAAGGCAACGACAGCTACATCGTCAACGGCCAGAAGATCTGGACCAGCCGCGCCGAGCATTCCGACCTGATGGTGCTGCTGGCGCGCACCACGCCGAAGGAGCAGGTCAAGAAGCGCACCGACGGCCTTTCCGTGTTCATCGTCGACATGCGCGAGGCCAAGAACAATGGCCTCGAGATCCGCCCGATCCGCACCATGATGAACCACGCCACCACCGAAGTGTTCTTTACCGACATGAAGGTGCCGGCGGAGAATCTGATCGGCGATGAAGGCAAGGGCTTTCGCTACATCCTCTCCGGCATGAATGCCGAGCGCATCCTGATCGCGGCCGAATGCGTCGGCGACGCCAAATGGTTCATCGCCAAGGCCACGAACTATGCCAAGGAGCGCAGCGTTTTCGGCCGGCCGATCGGCCAGAACCAGGGCATCCAGTTTCCGATCGCGAAAGCCTACGCCTCGATGCGCGCGGCCGAGCTGATGGTGAAGGAAGCCACCCGCAAATACGAGGCCGGGCTCGACTGCGGCGCGGAAGCCAACATGGCGAAGATGCTGGCGGCGGATGCGTCCTGGGAAGCGGCCAATGCCTGCATCCAGACCCATGGCGGCTTCGGCTTTGCCGAGGAATACGACGTCGAGCGCAAATTCCGCGAGACGCGGCTCTACCAGGTGGCGCCGATCTCGACCAATCTGGTGCTGTCCTTTGTCGCCGAGCATGTGCTCGGCATGCCCCGCTCGTACTGAGGCGGCGATCATGGGAGCACTTGACGGGATCAGGGTGATTGCGGTCGAGCAGGCGGTGGCGGCGCCGTTCTGCTCCTCGCGCCTGGCGGATGCCGGCGCGGAGGTGATCAAGATCGAGCGGCCGGAAGGCGATTTCGCCCGCGGCTATGATGCGGCGGCCAAGGGCCAGAGCAGCTATTTCGTCTGGCTCAACCGCGGCAAGCAGTCGGCGGTGGTCGATCTCGCCACCAAGGAAGGCTGCGCCGAACTGGAGAAGCTGATCGCGAGCGCCGACGTGCTGATCCAGAACCTCAAGCCGGGCTCGATGGACAAGCTCGGCTTCTCGCGCGAGCGGCTCTTGAAGGACTATCCGAAGCTGATCTCGTGCACGATCACCGGCTATGGCGACGAGGGTCCCTACGCGCACCGCAAGGCCTATGACCTCCTGATCCAGGCCGAGAGCGGGCTTGCCTCCATCACCGGCAACCCTGATGGCGCCTCGCGCGTCGGCATGTCCATCGTCGACGTCGCGACCGGCGCCACCGCGCATGCGGCGATCCTGGAGGCGCTGATCGCGCGCGGGCGCACCGGCAAGGGCGCAGACATTCGCATCTCCATGTTCGACGTCATGGCCGACTGGTGCACCGTGCCGCTGCTCAACTCCGAGGCCGGCAATCCGCCGAAGCGCATGGGCCTGCGCCATCCCTCGATTGCGCCCTATGGCGTGTTCACCTCGAAGGACGGCAAGGACATCCTGATCTCGATCCAGAGCGAGCGCGAGTGGAAGACGCTCTGCGTGAAGGTGCTTGACCAGCCGGACCTGCCGGCCGATCCGCGCGTCGCCAACATGGTCGAGCGCGTGCGCAACCGCGATTTCACCGACAAGACCGTCGCCGACATCTTCGGCAAGATGACGCGCGACGAGCTCTTGAAGCGGCTGTCGGATGCCGACATCGCCTTTGCCGAGGTCAACACCATGGCCGACCTCACCAACCACCCGCATCTGCGCCGCATCGAGGTGGACACGCCGAACGGCCGCGTCAGCTATCCCGCGCCGGCGCCGATCATCGTCGGCGAAACGCGCAGCTATGGTGCCGTGCCTGGCATCGGCGAACGTCCATCCAAGAAATAACAAGAGCGAGGCATCATGACCGGGAAGCTCGACATCGATCACTTGCGGCAATGGATTGGCCGCAGCACGGAGGCCACCGACATCGTCACCGCGCAGCTCGTCATGGGCTTGCGCGCGACGCTGTTCCAGGAGGTCGGCGAGCCGAAAAAGGGCGATGCCGCACCGTTCACGGTGCACTGGTGCCTGGCGCAGCCGGTGTTTCCGATGTCGATGCTCGGCCCTGACGGCCACCCGACCCGCGGCGGCTTCCTGCCGCCGGTGCCGCTGCCGCGCCGGATGTGGGCCGGCGGCGAGATCGAATTTTTGCAGCCGCTCTGCGTCGGCGATGAATCGACGCGGACCTCGCGCATTGCCGACGTCACGGTGAAGACGGGCTCGACGGGCACGCTGTGCTTCGTCGCGGTCGAGCACACCGTGACCTCGCCGCGCGGCGTTGCCATCCGCGAGCGGCAGGACATCGTCTATCGCGAGATGACGAGCGGCGCGCCCGCTGGCGCCAAGGCCCCGCCTCCGCCGCCGAAGGCGCAGCATCGCGAGACCCACGTCTCCGATCCCGTGCTGCTGTTCCGCTATTCCGCGCTGACCTTCAACGGCCACCGCATCCATTACGACCGCGACTACGTCACCAAGGTCGAAGGCTATCCGGGCCTGATCTTCCACGGCCCGCTGCAGGCGGCGCTCATCATCGAGCTGGCGGCGAAATTGCGGGGCGGCAAGGCGCCGAAGAAGTTTACCTATCGCGGGCTTCAGCCGCTGTTCGAGGGCACCGAATTCTCCATCAACGCCAACGACGGCGGCGAGAGCATGGAGCTGTGGACCGCGAACGCGGAGGGGCAGCCGACGATGAAGGGCACGGCGGTGTGGTGATAGATACACCGTCATTCCGGGGCGGTCCGCAGGACCGAACTATGGTGCGCAATTGCGCACCTGAGAATCTCGAGATTCCGGGTTCGCTTCGCGCCCCGGAATGACGAGCCAAACAATAGGCACGCGGGAACGGAAACCATGTCCAAGAACGGCAAGGCCGGCAGCAAGTCCGTCACCGTCAAGCAGGCCACGATCGACCTGCTGCGCTCCTTCGGCATCGACAGGGTGTTCGGCAATCCCGGCTCGACCGAGCTGCCGTTCCTGAGCGACTGGCCCGACGACATCGACTACGTGCTGGCGCTCCAGGAAGCCTCCGCGGTCGGCATGGCCGATGGTTACGCGCAGGCGACGCGCAATGCCGGCTTCGTCAATCTGCATTCGGCGGCCGGCGTCGGCAACGCGCTCGGCAACATCTATACCGCGCATCGCAACCAGACGCCGCTCGTGATCACCGCGGGCCAGCAGGCGCGCTCGATCCTCCCCTTGCAGGCGTTCCTCTATGCCGAGCGCGCGTCGGAGTTTCCGCGGCCATACGTGAAGTACAGCGTCGAGCCGGCGCGGCCCGAGGACGTGCCGGCCGCAATCGCGCGCGCCTATTACACCGCGATGCAGCCGCCCTGCGGGCCGACCTTCGTCTCGATCCCGATCGACGACTGGACGCATGCCACGGCGCCGGTCGAGGCGCGCAAGGTCAGCCGCGAGATCGGACCCGAGCCGGAGGCGATGAAGGCGCTGGTCGCGGCGTTCGGTTCAGCAAAACACCCTGCCCTCGTCGTCGGCCCCGGCGTCGACCGCGCCGGCGCGGTCGATCTGATGGTACGCGTCGCCGAGAGAGCCAAGGCGAGCGTCTGGGTCAGCCCGTTCTCGGCGCGATGCTCGTTCCCCGAGCGTCATCCGCAGTTCGCGGGCTTCCTCCATGCCTCGCCGGCGCAACTCTCCGACGCGCTGCGCGAGCACGATCTCGTCGTCGTGGTCGGCGCACCCGTGTTCACCTTCCATGTCGAAGGGCATGCCGCAATCTTCGACGGCGGCGCGACGATCTTCCAGATCACGGATGATCCGGACGCCGCAGCCGTGACGCCGGTCGGCACCAGCATCGTCGCCACGATGAAGCCGGCGCTGAGCCTGCTGCTCGACCTGCTGCCGGAGAGCAAACGGGCGACGCCCAAAGGCCGCACGCTGCCGCCGGCGCCGCAGGCCGCCGATCCCCTGCCGGTCGAATTCCTGCTGCACTCGCTGGCGCAGGCGATGCCCGACGGCGCATCGCTGGTCGAGGAAGTGCCCTCGCACCGGCCGGCGATGCAGAAGTTCATGCCGATGCGCGGCCAGGACAGTTTTTACACCATGTCGAGCGGCGGCCTCGGCTACTCGCTGCCGGCCGCGGTCGGCATGGCGCTCGGCAAGCCGAAGAGCCGCACCGTGTGCCTGATCGGCGACGGCTCGGCGATGTATTCGATCCAGGCGCTGTGGACCGCCGCGCAGCGCAAGCTGCCGCTGACCGTCGTCGTCATCAACAATTCCGGCTACGGCGCGATGCGCTCGTTCAGCCAGGTGATGCAGGTGAGGAACGTGCCCGGGCTGGAGCTGCCGGGCATCGATTTCGTACGGCTTGCGGAGGGCATGGGCTGCCACGCGGTGCGGGTGAGCAAGGCCACCGAGCTCGGCGAGGCGCTGAAGCGCGGGATGGCGCACGAGGGCACATGCCTCGTCGAGGTGGTCGTGGATTCGGCGGTGCCGGTGCTTTACGGGCAGAAGCATTAGAGAGGCACGCCACATCCACATCGTCGTCCTGGCGAAAGCCAGGACTCATTACCACCGCCGGATATTTGGCGAAGGTTGGTAATGACAATCTCGCGCCACAACTGCGCCCTGGGGTAATGGGTCCTGGCTTTCGCCAGGACGACGGCGGAATGTGCCGCACCACCGCCCGAAACTACGACGCCAGAAATCCTCCGTCCGCGGCCAGCATGTGCCCGACCACGTAGGACGCGGCGTCGGACGATAGCCACACCACCGCTTCCGCCACCTCCTCCGGGCTCCCCATCCGCCGCAACGGCAGGCCTGCGGCTACCGTCGCGACGTCGCCGACGCCGGCACGCAGCATCATGTCGGTGACGACGCGGCCGGGGGCGATGGCGTTGATGCGGATGCCGCGCGGGGCGTTCTCCATGGCGGCTGAGCGCGTCAGCGAGATCGCCGCGGCTTTCGAGGCCGAATAGAGCGAGAAGCCGGGATTGGGATTGCGCACGCCGCTGACGGAGGCATTGACGACGATGCTGCCGCGGCCTTGCGCCAGCATCGCCGGCAATTGATGGCGCAGGCACAGGAACAGCGCGCGGACATTGGTGTTGAACACGCTGTCGTAGATCTCCGTGCCTTGCTCTTCCAGCGGCGCGCGGCGCTCCTGGAAGCCGGCATTGTTGAAGGCAACATCGAGCCGGCCGCAACGCTCGACGGCGGTTCCGACGAGGCGCGCGACGTCGTCCTCGCGCGTGATGTCGGTCTTGAGCGCGATCGCGGCCGCGCCGACCTCGCGGCACGCCGCAGCGGTCGCCTCGATCTCGGCTTCGCGCCGGCCCGCAATGATGAGCGCTTCCGCGCCTTCGGACGCCATCCGTAGCGCGGTGGCGCGGCCGATGCCGCTGCCGCCGCCCGTCACCAGACAGACCTTGCCCCTCATCCGCTGACCAGCCGGCAAAGTTCCGCTCATGGGCCACTCCAAAACGCTTGCGGGCGCCGCTGCACGCATATAGTTGTATGATACAACTATATGCCAAGAGTCAAGATGGCCGGGCTTTCTCTGATCGACGACATCCGCGCCGCCTCGCGCCTGATGGTGCGCGAGCTCGGCTTCATGGATGCGACGGTGGCGGCGTCGGACTATCCGCCCTCAGCCGTGCATACCATTCTGGAGATCGGCATCCGCGGGCCGATGACCTCGGGCGAGCTCGGCGATTTCCTGCGGCTGGAAAAATCCAGCGTCAGCCGCCTGGTGCGCAAGCTGATCGATTGCGGGGAACTGAAGGAGACGCCTGACGAGCTAGACGCACGCAGCAAGCTGCTGTCGCTGACGGCCAAGGGCCGGCGCACGCTGGAGGCGCTGCATGAATTCGGACGGCAGCAGGTGCGCGGCGCACTGGCGGCATTGACGGAGGCCGAGCAGCGCACGGTGCGCGAGGGCATGATGCTCTATGCCCGGGCGTTGCGGCAGAGCCGGGTGGAGGACGAGGCGGAGACGGCAGCGTAGCCCGAGCCTCGCCATCGTCGTCCTGGCGAAAGCCAGGACCCATTACCCCAGGGGGTAGTTTGGCGAAGACTCGTCGTTCGGTACGACGACCTCCCACAATAGATAGATCACGCGGTATGGGTCCTGGCTTTCGCCAGGACGACACCGAGATGGCGGCACCAGCCCTCCCTATTTCCCGAACTCTTCCCGCATCTTCGCCTGGATCTTCGCCATGCCGCCGATCCAGCGGTCGTAGTTCTCGGTCTTCTTGCGCATGTAGCCGAGCACCTGGGGGTGCGGCAGGATCAGGAAGGTTTCCTGCGCCAGGCCCGCGAGCACGTCACTTGCGACCTGCTCGGGCGTAAGATCGCCGTCGCCGGATTGCGGGCCCTTCGGGATCGAGCGCAGCATGTTGGTGTCGACGCCCTGCGGGCAGAGGATCGAGACCTTGATGTTGTCGGCCTTGTGCGAGATCGCGAGGTTCTCGGCAAAGCCGACCGCGGCGTGCTTGGTGGTGGAATAGGCGGGGCTGCCGACCTGCGACAGCAGGCCCGCGGCCGAGATGGTGTTGAGGAAATAGCCGCCGCCCCGCGCCTTCATCCGCGGGACCAGATGCCGGGCCGCGTAGACATGCGCCATGACGTGGATCGCCCAGCTCCGCTGCCAAGGCTCGTCGGAGGCGCCGCCGGCATTGACCGACATCGGATCGAAGCCGCCGCCGATGCCGGCATTGGAGCAGAACAATTCGATCGGTCCGAACTGCCGCTCGGTCTCCTCGATGACGTGGGCGATCTCTTTTTCCTGCGCGACGTCGCATCTGAAGGCTGCGCCATCGACCATGGCAGCGACGGCCCTGGCGTTGGCGGCGTCCATGTCCGCGACGACGACCTTGGCTGCGCCCGCCTTGTGAAACGCCTCGCACAGCGCCTTGCCGATGCCGTTTGCGCCGCCCGTGACGACCACGACCTTGCCGGTCACCTGCATGCGACGTCTCCTCTTTTCTTATAGCGCTTCGCTTGTCTTATACCGCTCTTATACCGCTTGGCTTATTCCGCGTCGCGGGTCCTGCTCAGCTCAACACGAGGTCGAGCACCGCGGTATAATGGCACGCCGCACCGGCCAAGACAAAGCCGTGCCAGATCGCATTCTGGAAGCGCAGCCGCCGCCAGGCATGGAAGATCACGCCGAAGCTGTAGAGCAGCCCGCCCGCAAGGATGAAGCCGAGCACCAGCGCGGGCAGCGCCTTGACCACCGCGTCGTAGAGCATCACGCCGCTCCAGCCCATCGCGAGGTAGATGCCGACCGCGACGCGGTCGAACCGGCCGGGATAGCGCAGCTTCAGCACGATACCGACGATCGCCACGCACCAGACGCAGACGAGCAGCGCCAGCGCGAAGACGCTGGCTTTCAGCTCCAGGATGAACGGCGTGTAGGTCGCGGCGATCAGGAGATAGATCGCCGAATGGTCGAAGCGCCGCAGCAGCCATTTGACCGGCGAGACCGGCCAGAGATTATAGGTCGCCGACAGCACCAGCATCGAGAGCAGGCCGGCGACATAGATCGAGACCCCGACGATGTCGGTGGCGTCGGCATAAAGCACCGCAAGCACCACCAGAACGGTCGCGGCGACGGTACCGGAGAACACACCAACCGCATGGATGATCCCGTCGGCGATCAGCTCGGCCCGGTCGTAGTTCCAGCCGATCGCGTCGGCTGCAGCATGGACGGAGGTGGATGCAAACTGTTTCAATTGGAAGACGGTCATGGCAATCCGCAAGGCAAGACAATGCCCTTGTTGTATGGGTCTTTCGGGATCGGCGCGTCGTTCAAACGGCTGATTTACCGACAAAGGCGGTGGAAGTATGAAGCTTGATTTTCCTCATGCAATTGCCACCTTTGTGAACAGCTTCACTTTTCCGCCCGCCGAGATCCCCTAACGTTCACATGGCATTCAGTTTCCAGGATATGGTCGAAGAGGCGCGCCTGTCGGCCCGGGCGCTGATCGACTATGGCGAGCACTTCTTCAATCCGACGGTGCGGCTCGGGGTCACCGGCCTGTCGCGGGCCGGCAAGACGGTGTTCATCACCGCGCTGATCCATGGGCTGACGCGCGGCGGCCGGTTTCCGGTATTCGAAGCCTATGCCTCGGGCCGGATCGCGCGGGCGCATCTCGCGCCGCAGCCGGACGATGCCGTGCCGCGCTTTGCCTATGAGACCCATCTGCGCGCGCTGGTCGAGGAACGGCACTGGCCGAATTCGACCGTCGACATCAGCGAGCTTCGCCTCGTCGTCGACTACCAGCGCCACAACGGCGCCGATCGCACCCTGACGCTCGATATCGTCGACTATCCCGGCGAGTGGCTGCTCGACTTGCCGCTGCTGCAAAAGAGCTACGAGCAATGGTCGGCGGAGAGTCTTGCGCTCTCGCGCGAGGCGCCACGCGCTCATCTTGCCGCCGGCTGGCACGCGCATCTTGCCACGCTCAAGCCTGACGCGCGCGAGGACGAGCAGGCGACACTGACAGCCGCAGGGCTCTTCACCGATTATTTGCGCGCGTGCCGCGAAGAACGCTTTGCCATGAGCCTGCTGCCGCCCGGCCGCTTCCTGATGCCCGGCAATCTCGCAGGCTCCCCGGCGCTGACCTTCGCGCCGCTCGACGTGCCCGTCGGCGGCCAGGCGCCGGACGGCTCGCTGTGGGCGATGATGGTGCGCCGCTTCGAAGCCTACAAGGACGTCGTGGTGCGTCCTTTCTTCCGCGATCACTTTGCGCGCCTCGATCGCCAGATCGTGCTGGCCGATGCGCTCGCCGCGTTCAACTCCGGACCCGAGGCGCTGCACGATCTCGAAGCCGCGCTCGCCGGCATTCTCGACTGCTTCAACATCGGCCGCAGCACCTTCCTCACCAGCCTGTTTCGGCCGCGCATCGACCGCATCCTGTTCGCGGCGACCAAGGCGGACCACCTGCATCATTCCAGCCACGACCGTCTCGAGGCCGTGCTCCGCCGCGCCGTGACGCAGGCGGTGGCGCGCGCGGAAAATACCGGCGCGCAGATCGACGTGGTGGCGCTCGCCGCGGTGCGCGCCACGCGCGAGGCGCAGGTCGCCCACGGCCGCGACAAATTGCCGTCGATCCTGGGAACACCGGCGGCGGGCGAAAGCGCCGGCGGCGAGTTCTTCGACGGCAACACGGAGGTTGCGACCTTTCCCGGCGACCTGCCCCTGGATCCCGAGCCGCTGTTCAACGGCACGGATGCCTTCCGCGGCCTCTCGACCGAGGCCGCCGAGAAGAGCGACTTCCGCTTCCTGCGCTTCCGCCCGCCAAAGCTCGCGCGCGAGGGTGACGGCGAGCCGGCGCTGCCACACATCCGCCTCGACCGTGCCTTGCAGTTCCTGATCGGAGACAAGCTCTCATGAACGAGCGATCCCCGCCGCGGCGGCCGGCGACGTTCCGGCTCGACGATCCCGGCGTCGTCGTCACCGAAGCCGACGAGACGGCGCGGCTCGGCCGCGGCACCATCCAGATCACGCCGGAGCACGATCCAGCGACATTGCCGGTGCCGATTGAAGCCGTGCTGCCCGCACGACGCGGCCTCCCCTGGGGCGCGCTGTTCTGGTCCGGCCTTGCCGGGCTGACGCTGCTCGGCGTCGGGCTCGGCGTGGTTCATCTGATCGAGGATTTGTTTGCGCGCAGCGAAAGCCTCGGCTTCGTCGGGCTCGCCTTCGCATTCGTCACCGCGCTTGCGCTCGCGGTGGTGATCGGGCGCGAGGCGTATGGACTGGCGCGCCTCGCGACGATCGAGAAACTGCATCAGCGCGCAGCCGCAGTCCTTGCCAGCGACGACCGCAAGGAGAGCCGCGTCATCGTGCAGGACCTCCTGAAGATCGCGCACCAGAATCCGCAGCTCGCACGCGCCCGCGCCACGCTGGAGAGCCACACCGGCGAGATCATCGACGGCGCCGACATGATCCGCCTCGCCGAGCGCGAATTGATGTCGCCGCTGGATGCGGAGGCGCGACGGCTGGTGTCGTCAGCCGCGCAAAAGGTCTCGATCGTCACGGCCGTTTCGCCCCGCGCGGCGATCGACGTGATGTTCGTGTTCGTCGCCGCGCTGCGTCTGATCCGCCAGCTTGCGTACCTCTATGGCGGACGGCCCGGCGCGCTCGGCATGATCCGCCTGCTCCGCCACGTCATCGCCCATCTCGCCATCACCGGCGGCATGGCCGCGAGCGACAGCCTGGTGCAGCAGATGCTGGGCCACGGGATTGCAGCGAAGCTGTCGCAGCGGCTGGGCGAAGGCGTGCTCAACGGATTGCTGACGGCGCGGCTCGGATTGGCCGCGATCGAGGTGACACGCCCGCTGCCCTTCGCGGCGCTGCCGCCGCCGAAGCTGTCGGATCTCGCGACGGATCTGCTGCGGAAGAAGGAGGGCGAGGAGGAGTAGCTTCTTCGCCTCTCCCCGCTTGCGGGGAGAGGCCGGAGCGCATCGCCAGATGCGATCCGGGTGAGGGGGACTCTCCGCGAGTCCAACTGTCACCTCCCCCGCGGAGACTCCCCCTCACCCCAACCCTCTCAGCGCGAGCGAAGCTCGTCGCGCATCGGCCTTCGCCAAGGCTTCGGCGGACAAGAGCGGGGAGAGGGAGAGGAAAGCCAGCACCCGCCACTGGAACAGCGGCGAATCCTTCGGCGGGGACAGCTCCGGGGTCCAGCCGGTGAGCTTTTCAAGCACGTAGGTATCGGTCAGAACACCGCGCCAGCGGCGTTCGACCCGACCGAGCTGCTCGCGCTTCGCGGGGATGTTCTCCCACAGCGATAAACGATTGTCGGGCTCGCGCCCGACATAGATGCCGGAATGTCCCTTGATCCGATCGATGCCGGGATCGCGGAAATCCTGGAAGCGGCCGCGCTCGTTGATCTCGATGACAGGCACGCGGCCCCTGAACAGCCAGCGCATCATGGCATAGGTGCGGTAGTCCGTGGTCGCGATCCAGGTCGCGCCGGTCTCGTCCAGCGCAGCCTGCGCGCGCGCTGCAACCTGCTCGTAGCCGGCTTCGGCGCCGATCGGATCGATCTTGCCGAGGAAATTCCAGGGCGCGGCGACGTAGTAGAGGAACACGATGACGACGAAGGCGATGCCCGAGACGATCGCCGTATTCGCCCAGAACAGGCTCGACCGGATCATCCGCGCCGACCATTTTTCACGCGGCAGCATGACGAGGTTCACCGCCGCAGCCGCGAAGCCGACGGGCCACATGAACATCGGCCAGGTGTCGCCGACCCGGAGCGTCAGCGATTTCACGAGGAAATAGAGGAACGGCACCAGCACCGCGGTGGACAGCAGGATCGCGACCGGCTCGCGCGTGCGATAGCCGCGCCATGCCGTGATCACGAGGCCCGACAGCACCACCGGGAACATGACGAAGCCGACCAGACCGAATTGCAGGCCGATGTAGTCACCGACGGTGCGGAGCGAGATGCCGTAGTTGGCGGTGGCGCGCACGCCCTGGAACCGGAACGAGGCCCAGTCGTGCTGCGCATTCCAGATCAGCACCGGCGAGAACACGGCGATCGCAACCAGCACGGCCAGATAAGGGTAAGGACCGCGCAGCCAGCGCCAGCGCCAATCCGGCACGAGAAGAAAAGCGGCCACCGCCGGCGCGAACATGATCACGGTGAATTTCGACAGCATCGCCAGCCCGGCGAACAGGCCGGCCGCCAGCCACCAGCGTCCATCATCGCTCTGCGCCAGCCGCACCAGCGACCAGATCATCGCGACCGCGAACGGGATCATCGCGACGTCGGGGGCGACCTTGGCCATCAAGAGGCCGTAGTAGAGCGCAGCCTCCGGCATCAGCACCGCCAACACGACCGCACGCGCATCATGGGTGAGGCGGCGGACGATGTCGGCGAGCAGGAGTTGCGTCACCAACATCGCGACGATGCCGCCGAAACGAACGCCGAGCGCAGTGTCACCGAAGATCGCGGTGCCGAAACGGATGAGCCAGGCGATGCCCGGGGGATGATCGAGGAAGCTGAGCGCCGCCTCCTTCGACCAGGTCCAGTAATAGGCCTCGTCGGTGCGCAGCTCGATCGCGGAGGCGTAGACGATGCGCAGCAGCGTCATCGCGGCGATGACGAGCACGGCAGCAAGGATGAGACGGCGTTCGGCGCCGTCTGGCTTCGCGGAGATGTCGGGAGCGATCGTCACGGCCGCGCTTTTCCCCGACTTGGGAGGGGGAGTCAATGTGGGGGATATTGCCGCCATCTGCCGTCGTCCCGGACCAACGAGCGAAGCGAGTGCAGATCCAAGACCCATACCCACAGGGAGGGGTTTGGCGAAGACTCGGAGTTACCAGCCTGCCCGCAACTACTCCCTGTGGTATCGCGACGAGCGCAAGCGCTCGCGCGGGGGTCCCGGATCGGCGCGCGCCTGTGGGCGCGCTTGTCCGGGACAGCGGAGGCTGACCGCGGCAGCGCGCCTTTGCCCACCCTACGGTTTCGTAACCTTGCCGCGCATGTGATCCCGAAAACTGTCCACCGCTGGAATTAAACGCTAGGCTGGCTGTTCTCCTTCATGAACTGATACAACCGAATCATGGCCACCGCTCCTGTCCACATGCCCGAACTCGTCCGCGCGACCAGCGTGCGGCAGGTGCGGCTTGTCTGCGGCGTCATCCTGTTCTCCTATGTGATCAGCCATTTCCTCAACCATGCGCTCGGCAACGTCTCGGTCGATGCCATGGAGGTCGGGGTCTACTACCACACCGCATTCTGGCAGTTCCTGCCGGTCGCGATCGTGTTCTACGCCGCCGCGCTCACCCATATGGGGCTCGGCATCTATGCGCTGTATCAGCGGCGGCAGTTCCGCTGGCGAACGATCGAGCCGCTCCAGCTCGTGCTGGGCTTGAGCATCCCCGCCCTGGTCATGGCGCACGTGATCGGTGTGCGGCTCGGCCAGACGCTGTACGGACACCAAAAACTCTATCCGCAGGAACTCTACCTGTTCTTCGTCGCGTCGAACCGCATCTGGACCATGACGATCCTGCTGATCATCGCCTGGATCCACGGCTGCATCGGCATTTATTTCTGGCTCCGCCTCAAGCCATTCTTCACGCGCGCCGCGCCCTATCTGCTCGCGGCCGCAGTGCTGATCCCGACGCTGGCGCTGCTCGGCGTCTATCAGGGCGGCCGCAGCGTCGCGATCGAAGCCGACGACGGGGAATGGCGCACGCACAACCTCACCCGCCGCCAGGTCGGCACGGTCGCGGAAGCCGACACGCTCGACCGCATCACCGGCGGCCTCACCATCGGCTATGTCGGCCTGCTCGGACTGGCGCTGGCCGCGCGCGGCGTGCGCGCCTTGCGCGAGCGGCGCGGCGGCATGATCGCGCTGTCCTACGGCAACGGCAAGACCGTGCGGGTCCCCAAGGGCCTCTCCGTGCTGGAAGCGAGCCTGCGCCACAATGTGCCGCATGCCAGCGTCTGCGGCGGCCGCGCCCGCTGCTCGACCTGCCGCATCCGCATCATCGGCGATCATGGCGCCCTGCCCGAGCCGTCACAGCGCGAGGCCTTCGTGCTCACCCGTGTCGGTGCCACCGACCCTTCGATCCGCCTCGCCTGCCAGCTGCGGCCGACGTCGGATCTCTCCTTCTTCCAGCTCTTCACGGCGCATACGCTCTCAGCGAGCGGGCAGGCCTCGACGCCCGCCAGGATCGGCCAGGAGCGCTATCTCGTCAGCCTGTTCGTGGACATGCGCGGCTCGACGCAGCTCGCCGAAAAGCGGCTGCCGTTCGACACCGTCTTCATCGTCAACCGCTTCCTCGGCGCGGTCTCGCAGGCCGTGGTCGAGAACGGCGGCCAGCCGAACCAGTTCGTCGGCGACGGCATGCTGGCGCTGTTCGGGCTGTCAGCCGATCCGCAAGAGGCCTGCCGGCAGGCGCTGAAAGCCGCCGCAGGCATCGCCACGCATATCGACGAGCTCAACGAGCTCCTGAGCCACGATCTGCGCCAGCCGATCCGCTTCGGCATCGGCATTCACGGCGGCGAGGTCATCATCGGCGACATCGGCTATCGCGATCACATCGTGTTCACGGCGCTGGGCGACGCCGTCAACGTCGCCGCCCGCCTCCAGGATATGACCAAGACGCTGGCCTGCGAGGCCATCGTCTCGGAGGAGGTCCGCCGCACCGCGGGCCTCGCCGACGACGCGCTGCCGCAGCAGGAGGTCGCGATCCGCGGCCGCGACGAGCCGATGGCCGTGCGCGTGGTTGCGGACGCCACGGAGCTGGCGATGCTGGTCGATCGCGGCGCGCGGGTGGCGGCGTAAGACAACAACGAGCGCGGTGCGCTCCCTCTCCCGCTTGCGGGAGAGGGTTGGGGAGAGGGTGTCTCCGCAACGGGACAGTCCCCTAGAGGAAAGAGCCCTCACCCGCGCCTTCGGCGCGACCTCTCCCGCAAGCGGGAGAGGTGGAGCGCACCACCGTCGCGGCGACAGCTCGACTCTCATTACGAACGCAACACCGGCTTGCTGCAACGCAGCGGCATGGGCCTGCTGCGAAAGCACGAATTGACTTCATCGGCATCGTTGCGACAGATGAATGCAGGATCGCGGTGATGACCGCGAGCCAACGAAAAGCTCCGGGAGGGGACCAGATGTTCGATCGACGCGACCTGCTCAAGGGAGCGGGGCTTGCCGCCATGGCGGCCACACTGAATTCAACCAAAGCGCTGGCGCTGGACACCGTCACCCTGCCCTTCGCCAACGGCGAACGGCCGCTGGTGAAATATCCGCAGAAGCGGCCGATGATCGGCCTAACCAGCCGGCCGCCGCAACTCGAGACCCCGTTCGCGGTGTTCAACGACGGCCCGATCACGCCGAACAACGCATTCTTCGTGCGCTATCATCTCTCGGACCTGCCCTACAATCTCGACCCCGACAAGTTCACGCTCGAGATCAAGGGCAAGGTCGACAAGCCGCTCAAGCTGTCGCTCAAGGACATCCGCAAAATGAAGGCGACCGAAATCGTCGCCGTCAACCAGTGCTCCGGCAACAGCCGCGGCTTCTTCGAGCCGCGTGTCGCCGGCGGCCAGCTCGCCAACGGCGCGATGGGGAATGCACGCTGGCGCGGCGTGCCGCTGAAGACCGTGCTCGAGATGGCGGGCGTGCAGGCCGGTGCCAAGCAGGTCACGTTCAACGGCATGGACGGCCCGGCCAGCGACAAGACGCCTGACTTCGTCAAGGCGCTCGACATCGATCACGCCAGCGACGGCGAGGTGATGCTGGCCTACGGCATGAACGGCGAGGACCTGCCGTTCCTCAACGGCTTCCCGCTGCGCCTGATCGTGCCCGGCTATTACGGCACCTACTGGGTCAAGCACCTCAACGAGATCACCGTCATCGACAATGTCTATGACGGCTTCTGGATGAAGTCGGCCTATCGCATTCCTGATACCCCGAACAATGCAATCGAGCCGGGCACCACGCCGAAGGCGACGATCCCGATCAACCGTTTCACCATCCGCTCCTTCATCACCAGCGTGCCTGACGGCGCCAAGCTGAAGGCGGGAGCTACGACGCTGCGCGGCATCGCCTTCGACGGCGGCAAGGGCATCAAGGACGTCGCGGTCTCCACCGACGGCGGCAAGACCTGGACGAGCGCGAAGCTCGGCAAGGATCTCGGCAAATACTCGTTCCGCGAATGGAAGCTGCCGGTGAAGCTCGCGGCCGGCACCATTGAGCTCAAGGTTCGCGCCACCGGCAATGGCGGCGAGACCCAACCGGATCAGCCGCGCTGGAACCCGGCGGGTTATTTGCGCAACGTCGTCGAAACCGTCCGCGTCAGCGTGGCCTGAGGGAGAATGATCATGCAGCGCACCGTTCTCCTCGCCATCTCGCTCGCTCTCGCCGCCGGCATCAGTGCCGCGACCGCGGCGCCCGTCAATTACCAACTCCCGGACGAGGTCGCCGCCTTCAAGCCCGGCCCCAATCTCGAGGTCGTGCAAGGCAATTGCAGCGCCTGCCACTCGGCCGACTACATCAACACGCAGCCGCCGATGAAGGACAAGAAGGGCTTCTGGCAGGCCGAGGTGACCAAGATGATCAAGGTCTATGGCGCACTGATCGACGATGCCGATGTCGGCAAGATCGTCGATTACCTGGCCGCGACGTATTGACGGAGCGCGGGCCAATTGACCGCGAAACGGGCAAAACCGGCAAAAACGCCGCGAAGTTGAGCGGAATTCGGCAAAAGGCTGATGTGGTTTGAGCTACCAAGCCTGCCACAATCCGCGTATCCTGTTAGGACCGAACCGGCCGGTTGGCGGGGACTGGCGGTTCGAGATCTCGGAGGAAGACCCGCGGAGAAGTCGTGATGGCTAAAGGTACGGTCAAGTGGTTCAACCCGACGAAGGGTTATGGATTTATCCAGCCTGCGTCGGGTGGCAAGGATGTGTTCGTGCATATCTCGGCAGTGCAGAAAGCCGGTCTGTCGACCCTCAACGAGGGACAGACGGTTGAATACGAAGAGATCGCAAACCGGGGCAAGACCTCCGCAGAAAACCTCAAAGTATAAGCCCGCCAGCGTTTCGCTGCCTCCCGGATCAAATCCGGGAGCGAGGCCAAGAAAATTTCAGAAGACGGCCAGTGCATTCGACGACGGGCGTTGCGACTGCACACGGATAGCTATTTTTTCCGCGAAGACCGCTCATTCAACGCTACGGCAATGACAATCGCGACGGCACTTCCCTAGCCCACCGGCAACGGTGCGTCGCGCTTGATCTCCTCCATCACCGCGTAGGTCCGCGTCTCGCGCACGCCCGGCATCGACAGCAGGGTCTCGCCGAGGAAACGCCGATACGCCGTCATGTCCGCAAGCCTCGCCTTCACAAGATAGTCGAAGCCGCCGGCAACCATGTGACACTCCAGGACTTCAGGCGCGAGTTTCACCGCGCGCGCAAAGCGCTCGAAATTGTCCGGCGTGGTCTTGTCGAGCAGCACCTCGACGAACACCAGAAGCCCGAGGCCGAGCCGGTGCGGATTGAGTCGCGCGCCGTAGCCTTCGACAAAACCCTCGCGCTGCAAGCGCTTCAGCCGCTCGCCGATCGATGTCGGCGACAAGCCGATGCGTTCGGCGAGCTCGACATTGGCGATTCGCCCATCCTCCTGCAAAATCGAGAGGATTCTCCGGTCTAATCGATCAAGTTCCATATTTTATCTGGCTATAGTGGCATCTATCTTCATTTACTAAGGCAAATCGGCTAACTTGTCTATCGAACTCCGGTAACGCGGGCCTTATCCTGGATTTGAGCCACAGGACACGCCATGCCGAACATCCAGCCTCCCTTCACCGCCCCCTACGCGCCCGATGATGCCGAGATCGCCGCGCGCCTGTTGCCGGCGTCGCATCTCAGCCCGCCGCAGGAGGCGCGGATCGACCGCACCGCGACACGGCTGATCGAGGCGATCCGCAAGCGCGACGACCGGCTTGGCGGGGTCGAGGACATGCTGCGGGAGTTCGCGCTCTCGACCAAGGAAGGCCTCGCACTGATGGTGCTGGCGGAGGCGCTGTTGCGCGTGCCGGACGCGCGCACCGCCGACCAGTTCATCGAGGACAAGCTCGGCGAGGGCGACTTCATCCATCACGAGACCAAGTCCACCGCCTTCCTGGTCAACGCCTCGGCCTGGGCGCTCGGCCTGTCGGCGCGGGTGATCCAGCCCGGCGAGACGCCCGACGGCACCATCGGCCGGCTGGTGAAGCGGCTCGGCGCGCCGGCGGTGCGCACCGCCACGCGCCAGGCGATGCGGCTGATGGGCAATCATTTCGTGCTGGGTGAGACCATCGAGCAGGCGCTGGAGCGGGGTAAGCCGCGCTCTGGCCAGAAGACGCGCTACTCCTTCGACATGCTCGGCGAAGGCGCGCGCACCGCGGCGGACGCCAGGCGCTATTTCGACGCCTATGCCAGCGCGATCGAGACGATCGGCAAGGCGGCCGGCAACCATGCCCTGCCCGACCGGCCCGGCATCTCCGTCAAGCTCTCGGCGCTGCATCCGCGCTTCGAGGCGATCAGCCGCGCGCGCGTGATGGTCGAGCTGGTGCCGCAGCTGCTCGATCTGGCGCAGCGCGCCAAGGCCCATGATCTCAACTTCACCGTCGACGCCGAAGAGGCGGACCGGCTGGAGCTGTCGCTCGACGTGATCGCGGCAATGCTGGCCGATCCCTCGCTCAAGGGCTGGGACGGTTTTGGGCTCGCGATCCAGGCCTATCAGAAGCGCGCCAGCGCAGTGATCGACTATGTCGACGCGCTCGCCCGCGCCCATGACCGCAAGCTGATGGTGCGGCTGGTCAAGGGCGCCTATTGGGACACCGAGATCAAGCGCGCGCAGGAGCGCGGGCTCGACGGCTATCCCGTGTTCACGCGCAAGGCGATGACGGATCTGAACTACGTTGCCTGCGCGCAAAAGCTGCTCGGATTGCGGCCACGCATCTTCCCGCAATTCGCCACCCACAACGCGCTGACGGTCGCGACCGTGCTGGAGATGGCCGAGGGCAGCAGCGGCTTCGAATTCCAGCGCCTGCACGGCATGGGCGAGGCGCTCTACGAGCAGCTCGCCAAGGATCACGCAGACATCGCCTACCGCACCTACGCCCCGGTCGGCAGCCATCGCGACCTGCTCGCCTATCTGGTGCGGCGCCTGCTGGAGAACGGTGCCAACTCCTCCTTCGTGGCGCAGGCAGCCGATTATCGCGTCCCGGTCCCGGCGCTGTTGCAGCGTCCGGCGGATGCGATCGTCCGGCCGCAGGCGGCGGCGCATCCCAGGATTCCGCTCCCCTGCGATCTGTTCGCGCCGGAGCGGCGCAATTCGCGCGGCGTCGAGTTCGGCGCGCGCACCGCGCTCGACCAGCTGCTGACCGACGTCAAGGCCGAGACAGCCGACCTCAAGCCGATCGCCGATGCAACGCCGGACCAGGCCAATGCAGCGGTGGCCGCAGGGCGCGCGGGTTTCGCCGGCTGGAGCCGGACGCCCCCGGGCACACGCGCGGCGGCGCTGGAGCAGGCCGCGCACCTGTTGGAGAGCCGTAGCGCCCATTTCATCGCGCTATTGCAGCGGGAGGGCGGCAAGACGCTCGACGATGCGCTCTCGGAGCTGCGCGAGGCCACCGACTTCTGCCGCTACTATGCCGCGCAGGGCCGCAAGCTGTTCGGCAGCGAGACGGCGATGCCAGGCCCGACCGGCGAGAGCAATGCGCTCGCCATGCGTAGCCGCGGCGTCTTCGTGGCGATCTCGCCGTGGAATTTCCCGCTGGCGATCTTCCTCGGCCAAGTCACGGCGGCGCTGATGGCCGGCAACAGCGTTGTCGCAAAACCCGCCGAGCAGACGCCGCGCATCGCGCGCGAGGCCGTAGCCCTGCTGCACGAGGCCGGCATCCCCGAGAGCGCGCTGCATCTCGTCACCGGCGACGGCCGCATCGGCGCCGCGCTGACCGCGCATCCCGATATCGCCGGCGTCGTCTTCACCGGCTCGACCGAGGTCGCCCGCAGCATCAACCGGACGCTCGCGGCCAAGGACGGACCAATCGTGCCGCTGATCGCGGAGACCGGCGGCATCAACGCCATGATCGCAGATGCCACCGCGCTGCCGGAGCAGGTCGCCGACGACGTCGTGACTTCGGCGTTTCGTTCCGCCGGCCAGCGCTGCTCGGCGCTGCGGCTGCTGTTCGTGCAGGAGGACGTCGCCGACCGCATGATCGAGATGATCGCGGGCGCGGCACGCGAACTGAAGATCGGCGACCCCAGCGACGTCGCAACCCATGTCGGGCCGGTGATCGACGTCGAGGCCAAGCAGCGCCTCGATGCGCATATCGCGCGGATGAAGACGGAGGCGCAGCTGCACTTTGCCGGTCCCGCGCCGGAGGGCTGCTTCGTCGCGCCGCACATCTTCGAGCTCACGGAGGCCGGCCAGCTCACCGAGGAAGTGTTCGGCCCGATCCTGCATGTCGTGCGCTATCGGCCCGAGAACCTCGAACGCGTGTTGCAGGCGATCGAGCGCACCGGCTACGGGCTCACGCTCGGCGTCCACTCCCGCATCGACGACAGCATCGAGGCGATCATCGACCGCGTCCAGGTCGGCAACATCTACGTCAACCGCAACATGATCGGCGCCGTGGTCGGCGTGCAGCCGTTCGGCGGCAACGGCCTGTCCGGAACCGGCCCGAAGGCCGGCGGCCCGCACTACCTCGCGCGCTTTGCCACCGAGCAGACCGTGACGATCAACACGGCTGCGGCCGGCGGCAATGCTGCCCTGCTGGCTGGGGAGGAGTGAGTCCCGGAAGGAGCGTTGCATCCCGCCGAAACATCGGTCTAATGCAGCCTTGATCCGGCCCGCGCCAATTCCAGCGCGCGGGAAACAACAAGAGCGAGGGAGCAACGCCGCGATGGACAAGGGCATTTTTGCGGGGCTGAAGGTTCTGGACTGCGCGAGCTTCATCGCAGCGCCCGCGGCCGCGACCGTGCTGTCGGATTTCGGTGCCGACGTCATCAAGATCGAGCCGCCCGGCGCCGGCGACCCCTACCGCAACCTGCCCAACCTGCCGGGCTACCCGACCGGCGAGCACAATTTCGCCTGGCTGCTGGAGGCCCGCAACAAGAAGAGCCTCGCGCTCGATCTCTCCAAGCCGGAGGCGCAGGCGGTGCTCTACAAGCTGGTCGAAGAGACCGACGTCTTCATCACCAACATGCCGCCGCCGGTGCGCACCAAGCTCGGCATCACCTATGACCACCTCGCCCATCTCAACGACCGGCTGATCTACGCCTCGTTCACCGGCTATGGCGAGAAGGGCGAGGAAGCCAACAAGCCCGGCTTCGACAGCAACGCCTATTGGGCGCGCTCCGGCCTGATGGACCTCGTTCGCGCCGATACCGATACGACGCCGGCCCGCTCGGTCGCCGGCATGGGCGACCACCCCTGCGCGATGGCGTTGTACAGCGCGATCGTCACCGCGCTCTATCAGCGCGAGAAGACCGGCAGGGGCTCGCATGTCGCTTCCAACCTGATGGCGAACGGGGTGTGGGCGGCGAGCGTGCTGGCGCAGGCAAAACTCTGCGGCGCCAAGTTCGGCGAGCGGCGCCCGCGCGAGCGCGCGCTGAATGCGGTCGCCAACCACTACCAATGCAAGGACGGCCGCTGGCTGATCCTGTCGCTGCTGAGCGAGGAGAAGCAGTTTCCGACGCTGGCCAAGTGCCTTGGCCGCGAAGACCTGATCACCGATCCACGTTTTGCCACCAAGCCCGACCGCCACGCCCGCTCGGTCGAGCTGATCAAGATTTTCGACGAGACTTTCGCCACCAAGGACCTTGCCGAATGGCGCAAGATCCTCGACGGCAACGGCCTCGTGTTCGGCATCGTCGGCATTCTGGACGACATCCCGAACGACAAGCAGATGCTGGACAACGAAGTGCTGGTGCCGTTCGAGAACGACACCATGCTCACCATCTCCAGCCCGATCTGGGTCGACGGCACCAAGAAGGTGCAGCCGCGCAAGCCGCCCGGCGTCGGCGAGCACAGTGACGAGATCTTGCGCGGAGCGGGATACGACGAGGCAGCGATCAAGCAACTGCGGTCAAACGGGGCGGTGGGGTAGGACGCGCTAGCGCGTCTTGATGAAGCACATGCCGATGCGGCGCGAGGCCGCGGCAGCCTGACAGGTCAAACCTTTGGCACAGCTCCATGACGTAAAACTCTTGTCCGGCGCTCCCGATCCCGCATCTTGCAAAAGACAATGCGCCCCCCAGCCGTCCTGATATTCGGTGCCGGCCAGTTCCTGGCTGCCGCGGGTCTGCGGCCGGCTGGCGAATCCGCGTGAGAAATCAGGCCGCTGTCCGGCCGCGAACGCGGTCAGGATGTCGCGGCGGCGAAGCTGGTCGCCAAGGAAATGCGGCGAGGCCGGCACGATGGTGGCATTGGACGGCTTGTCCGCCAGCCAATCCACGCCCGGAAAATGGAAGCCGCCGATGCCGCGGGTCTGGTGACAGCCGGCGCAAGTGACGTCGTTGAGACGGCGCTGGAAGCCCGCGACCGAGCGGATGTTCTGCATGTCACCGCGCGCGGTCGCTTGCTTCAACGCGCTAACCACATCGCTGTCCGTGAAGACGGGATTGTCCTTGCCCTCGCCTTGCATCATGCCGAACTCCGGCTGCAACGCGGAGGCATCGAGGCCGGCCGGTGTCGGCACCACCGCGGCCTTGGCCAAAAACTTCTCGGGGATCAGCACCGTGCCGCGATCGAACTCGCGCAGATGGTCGGGCGCGAGCAGCCACTCCTTGAAGTCGCGCCGGAGATCATTGTCCGCAAAAATCCGGTCGCGATCGATCTGGTTCTCCAGCGTCGATTCCTCGAACGTCTTCGTCGCGGCGTCGTACTTGAACACCTTGAGCAAATAGTCCGAGCGGAAGTCGTGCAGCGCCGATTTCGGCGCGATCGAGACCTGGATGTTGGTCTCGATGCGATCGAGCATGGCATCGTAAGGATAGAAGCCGCCGCCGATCAGCCCCTGCCAGTCGCCATTGTCGAGCCAGCGCCGCGCGACCTCGGCGCAGGTGACCGGCTTGCCGTTCGAGGCGATCTGGCGGGCCTCGCGCGCCTTCAGCACCAGGTTGAACGTCATCGGCAGGCGCGTCGCCGTCTTGCTCCCGTCCGGTCCGGCGTCGAAACGGGTGAGCCGATAGATCAGGCGGATCTCGCCGCAGGAATCCTCCGCGACATAGGCGCGGTCCATGCGGTTGACGATGCCGGCCAGCACGAAACGCGTGTTGGGGGATTTCAGCGCGGCCCGATCGAACAGCTGCACGTCAAAGCCTTCGCCGACGCCGATGGTCTCGCTCGGCCATGCCGCCTTGTGTCCCGCGATGTAGCGATCGAACTCCGCGTCGATTGCCGGCGGAATTGGCGCAAGCTGCGGCATCGAGGAGAACAGCAGATCGTTCGTGAGCGGAAAGTTCGCGTTGCGCTCCGGCCATAACAGGCGCGAGATCGTGAGCGCATCGTTCTGGTCGAGCCTGCGCAGGACATCGGGATCGGTGATCGCCGTGCCGCGCGTGAGCTGTGCATTCTCCGCTGCCGATAGCGACATGGCGCCACCAAGAAGCACGACGACAGCAAGGAGAATTCGCAACACGCGGCTCATGCCTTCAGTAACACCGCGCAAGGACCCCTATTCAAGCAAAAAGGCGCTTCACATGGTGGTGAAGCGCCTCTTCGAAAGTTGAATTCCGACAGCTTAGCGCGCGACGATCAGGCCCTTGCTGGTGACAACCACCCAGCGGCCGTCCTGGCGGCGGATCGCATCGACGCGGCCAACGCCGGGAATGGGATCGCCGGCATAAACCTCGTAAAGGCCGCCCCTGCCCTCGATCAGCGCGCCGCCATTGGCGACGTCGCGCAGGACCCAGCCCTCGATCGTCGGGAGCCGGCCGACCTCGGTCTTGGGCGCGGCGGGCACCGGAGCCGGTGCGGCGGCAGCGGTCGCAACCTGGGTCGGCGCGATCGAGCCGGTGGTCTCCCTGGCGGGTGTGGCGGCAGCCTGCGCGGGGGCTGCGGGCGGCGTGGCACGGAGCTTGTCCACGGTCTCGGACAGTTTTGCGATCCTGGCCATCGGCTCGGCCTGCGCCTTCTCGAGCTTGTCGAGACGGTCGTTGGCCCGGTTGAACTGGTTGAGACCGGTCTTGGAGGTGTGCTCGACATTCGCCTTGAGCGCGACGAGGTCGGCATCGATCCGCGCGACGGAGGCATCGAGCGCGCTGGTGTCGGCGACCTGCGCTGGCGCCGGAACCGGAGCTGCAAAGTGCATCATGCCGGCGGTCGCGAGCGCGCCGCTGATCGCGCCGACGCTGGCGGCAATCGCCACCACCGCGGCCATCGCCGACAGGCGACGCTTGCCGCCGGCCTCGCGCGGCTCGTCCGCCTTCACGTGGGGGGCGAAATCCTCGCGGTCCCAGGCGCGATCCGAGGGGGGCATGACGATGAGCTTGCCCGGCTTCGGCTCGGGCCCGGATTCAGCCTGCGGCGTGGCGCTGAACTTCGGCACCTCGATCCTCGAGGCTTCGATCCTGGGCGGCTCGACCTTGACTGGATCGGCTTTGGGCGGCGTCTCATGGTCGGGGGCAATCGAAGGGGCCTCGATCCCGGCAGCCTCGACGGCCTGCGGCGCGGTCGCGGCGGCTTCGACGCTCGTCTGTTCGCCGGTCTCTTGGGCAGCCTGCTCAGCCATTGGTTCGCTCACGGCTCAAATACTCCACTCTGGATTGACCTTTTGGTAACTTTCATTGCTTGCGAAATCCTTACCTTCGGACCCGCTTACCGAAATTTTAGGAAGTCATCAGGGGCCGAATTTGGCCGGGAAAGTGGAACCGGTGTGGCGGGCGTGAAACAATTTGTAACCGGGGGAAGATGAACGGCAGGGCAACGGTCGGGCCGCCGCCCTTCGAGGACAGCCGAAGAAGCGGCCGCCTCGAGCGACAACCGCTTCGCGGTTGCGCGGGGGTACGGTGAGAGAGTTGGGCGCGCGAAGCAATCCAGACTGCCACCGCGGAAAGACTCTGGATTGCTACGCTACGCTCGCAATGACGGCGTGCGGATTACTGGCAGGCGCTCACATCGTCACCGGCGCATCCGGCAGCTCGTTGCGATGCGGGCCCTGCGGAGGAAAATGCTTTGCCAGCTCGCGCGACACGGCTGCGATGCCTTCGATCACGCCGCGCTCGAACTGGCCGGACCTGAACTCCGCCTCCATCGCGCGGCAGATGGTCTCCCAGCCCGCCGCCCCCACCTTCGCGTCGATGCCGCGGTCGGCGATGATCTCGACGTCGCGATCGGCGAGCAGGAGATAGATGAGGACGCCATTGTTGTGCGCGGTGTCCCAGATGCGCAAATGCGAGAACACGTCGAGCGCGCGCTCGCGCGCCGGCTGGTTGCGGAACAGGGGGCCGCCGTCGAGCGCGCCTTCGACGACGAAGCGGACCTGGCCGGAATGGGTGGTCTCACCCTGCTTGATCGCCTGCTCGATGCGGGTGAGCACCTTTGGCGGAAAAATCCGCTTTGCCCGCCAATGATGCTGCACCAGATGTCTGGCAATGCGCTTGATGCTCATGCCGCTACCAGCTCCCCGAGGCGCCGCCGCCGCCAAAACTGCCACCACCGCCGCTGAAGCTGCCGCTGTCGCTGCTGCCCGACGATCCGCTGCTCCAGCCGCCTCCCGAGGATCCGCTCGACCACGAGCCCCGACGCGACGACCCCGTACTTGGTCCCATCGCGGAAACCACATCGGCGATGAATCCGATGATGAAGCCGGCGACGCCGAGCACCATGGCAAGCCCGAAAGAACCGAGAATGAGCCAGGTCAATGCTGCGATGATGCCCCCGGTCACCAATGATCCGAGCAGCCGCCCCAGCATGGCCCGGAAGAACCCGCCGACCCCGATCGAGGCGAACACCGTCACGAAGAAGAGCGGCCCGATATCGTCCAGATTGCCGAAATTCACGCTGGGCGAGGGAACCGGCAGCGGCTCGCCGTCGATGACGCGGATCATGCGATCGACACCATCCGAGATGCCGCCGCTGAAATCGCCCGTTCTGAATTTCGGTGTGATGATCTCGTCGATGATCCGCCGCGAGGTGACGTCGGTGAGCGCGCCTTCGAGGCCGTAACCGACCTCGATGCGCAAATGCCGGTCGTTCTTGGCAACGACGAGGATCGCGCCATCGTCGACCTTCTTGCGGCCGACCTTCCAGGCCTCCGCAACCCGGATCGAGAACTGCTCGATCGTTTCCGGCTGCGTGGACGGCACGATCAGCACGGCGACCTGGCTGCCTTTGCGCGTCTCGAAGTTGCGCAGTTTTTGCGTGAGCGCAGCAATGTCGCCGCTGGAGAGCGTGCCGGTCTGGTCGACCACGCGGCCGGTGAGCTGCGGCACCGCGACGTCGGCGAAGGCGGGGAATGCGAAGGCGAGGAGGAGTGCGAAGGCGAACCACACACTCAGTGTCATCGCCCGGCTTGACCGGGCGATCCAGTATTCCCGAGACGGCAGCGAGATACGGAAAGGCCGCGGCGTACTGGATTCCCCGCTTTCGCGGGGAATGACAGTGGTGGGCGTGGCGCGCATGAGAGGCGAACGCACTTACTTCGATGGCGCGGGCGCAGGATTGAAATCGACCTTCGGCGCGGTCGAGATCTCCTTCTCGTTCTCGACCGAGAAGTTCGGCTTCTCCTTGTAGCCGAACGTCATCGCGGTGAGGTTGGTCGGGAACGAGCGGATGGTGACGTTGTAATCCTGCACCGCCTTGATGTAGCGGTTGCGCGCCACCGTGATGCGGTTCTCGGTGCCCTCGAGCTGGGACATCAGGTCCTTGAACAGCGCGTCCGACTTGAGCTGCGGATAGTTCTCGGTGACGACCAGGAGGCGCGACAGCGCGCTGGAGAGCTCGCCCTGGGCGGCCTGGAACTTCTGGAAGGCCGCGGGGTCGTTCAGCACCTCCGGCGTTGCCTGGATGCTGCCGACCTTGGCGCGGGCATTGGTCACGCCGAGCAGCACGTCCTTCTCCTGCTGGGCAAAGCCCTTCACCGAGTTGACGAGGTTGGGCACGAGATCGGCGCGGCGCTGATACTGGTTCACGACCTCGGACCAGTTGGCCTTGATCTGCTCGTCCTCGCTCTGGATCGCGTTGTAGCCACAATTGGTGAGGCTGAGCGAGGCCAGCGCCGCCAGCACGGTCAGGATCTTGCGCATCAAAATTTCTCCCGGTGGAATCCGGCGCAAACTATCAGAAGGGCCCTGGCGAGTGTCGAGATTTCTTCTCGTCATTCCCGGGCGATGCGACGGGACCGCGCAAGCGCGGCCCGGAGCATCGAAGAATCTCGAGATTCCGGGTTCGCTTCGCGCCCCGGAATGACTGCAACAAGCATATGCGCGCCCCATCGCCAGCCGATTGACGCAAGCCCCTTGCCTATCACCGGCCAACATAGTCAACTCAACGAAACAATAAGACCAAACGGAAACGCCAGGGGGAACGCGATGTCCTCGTTCGAGACCATCCTCGTGGAGCGGCCGGAGCCGGCGATTGCCCGGGTCGTCATGAACCGGCCCGATGCGCGCAACGCGCAGAACCTGCAAATGACCTACGACCTCAACGCTGCCTTCGATGCCGCGGTGCAGGACGACACGGTCAAGGTGATCATCCTTGCCGGCAACGGGCCGCATTTCTCCTCGGGCCACGATTTGCGCCCGGGCGGCAAGAATGAAGCGGGCGTCGATTTTCCGCCGATCGGAAATTGGGGCGGCTTCGCCGAAGCCAACGCGCACGGCCGCTTCGCGCGCGAGCAGGAAATATATCTCCAGATCACGCGCCGTTGGCGCAATCTGGCAAAGCCTGTTATCGCCGAGGTGCACGGCAAGTGCATCGCCGGCGGCTTGATGCTGGCCTGGGCCTGCGACCTCATCGTCGCCAGCGACGATGCGCAGTTCTGCGATCCCGTGGTCGCCATGGGCGTCTGCGGCGTCGAATGGTTCGTGCATCCTTGGGAGCTCGGGCCGCGCAAGGCCAAGGAATTCCTGTTCACGGCCGACAGCTGGAGCGCGCAGGAGGCGCATCAGCTCGGCATGGTCAATCAGGTCGTGCCACGCGCGGAGTTGTCATCGCGCGTGCTGGAGCTGGCGCGCCGGATCGCATCAAAGCCGTCCTTCGCGCTGAAGCTGACCAAGGAGGCGGTCAATCGTTCGGTCGATGTGATGGGCCAGCCGGCTGCAATCGACCAGGCCTTTGCCCTGCATCAGCTCTGTCACGCCCATAACCTTCAGGAGTTCGGCATGATCGTCGATCCATCGGGCCTGCATCCCTCCGTGCGCAAGCCGCCGGCGGCCGCGGAGTAGACGCGATGGACCTCAATCTGAGCGACGAGCAACGGCTGCTGCGCGAAAGCGCGGAACGCTTCGTGGCCGAGAGCTACGATGCCGATCATCGCCGCAAGATGGCGAACGATCCGCTCGGCTTCAGCCCGGCGGTATGGACGCAGTTTGCCGAGCTCGGCTGGTTGGCGTTGCCGATCCCGGAGCAGTTTGATGGGCTCGGCGGTGGTGCGGTCGAGATCGGCATCTTGATGGAAGCCTTCGGCCGCGGGCTGGTGTCGGAGCCTTATGTCGCAACCGTCGTGCTCGGAGCCGCGCTGATCGACAGATGCGGCAGCACGGCGCAGAAGCAGGCGAGCCTGCCGAAGATCGCGGACGGGTCGTTCAAGCTGGCGCTTGCGCATTCCGAACGCGCAGCGCGGTTCGATCTCGCCAAAGTTGCGACCGCAGCCAACAAGACCGCGCAGGGCTGGCGTCTTGCCGGCAGCAAGATCGCCGTGCTCGACGGCCATGCCGCCGACGAGATCATCGTCTCCGCGCATATTCACGATCATCGGGGGCCATCGGGGCGGATCGGCCTGTTCCTGGTGCCGGCAACGGCGCCAAGCCTCTCGATCTCCGACTATCCGCGCCTCGGCGGCGGGCGCGCGTGCAATATCGAGCTGCCCGACGTGCATCTTCCGGAGGATGCCCTGCTCGGCGACGGCAAGGATGCGCTGCCCGCAATCGAATGGGCCGTCGACCGCGCCATGGCCGCGCTCGGCGCGGAAGCCGTCGGCATCATGCAGACGCTGCTGGAGACGACGCTGGAATACACCAAGATCCGGAAGCAGTTCGGCCGGCCGCTGTCCGCCAACCAGGTGATCCGCCACCGCCTCGCCGACATGGCGATGCAGGTGGACGAGGCGCGCTCGATGGCGCTGCGCGCCGCGCTGAAGGCAGACAGCACGCCGATCGAGCGCGCGCGGGCCGCGTCGGGCGCGAAGGCGAAGATCGGAAAATGCGCGCGCTTCGTCGGCGAGCAGTCGATCCAGCTTCACGGCGGCATGGGCGTCACCGAGGAGCTCGAGGTCGGCGCCTATTTCAAGCGGCTGGTCGCCTTCGACACGCTGTTCGGCGGCAGCGCGCACCACTATGCCCGCCACGCCCGGCTTGGCCGCGCCGGCGTGCCGGCCTGAACCGAAAGGAGCGCATCATGGACCTGTCGTTCAATGCCGAGGAGCGCGCCTTCCAGGACGAGGTGCGCGGCTTCATCGCCAAAAATCTCACCGAGGAGATGAAGCGCGCGACCGCGCTGACGCCCTCGGTATTCTCCGACCCTGATATCGGCATGGCCTGGCAGCGCGCGCTGCACAGGCAGGGCTGGGGCGCGCCGGGCTGGCCGGTCGAATATGGCGGTCCGGACTGGACGCCGGCACAGCGCTGGATTTTCGAGACCGAATCCGCGCGCGCCGGCGTGCCCAATGTGAATGTCATGGGCGTAAAGATGGTCGGGCCCGTCATCATCGGCTTCGGCAGCCCTGAGCAGAAGAACTTCTATTTGCCGCGGATTCTCTCCGGCGAGGATTATTGGTGCCAGGGCTACTCCGAGCCGGGCTCCGGCTCCGACCTGTCTTCGCTGAAGACGCGCGCGGTGCGCGACGGCGACCACTACATCATCAACGGCACCAAGATCTGGACCACGCATGCCCACCACGCCAACCGCATGTTCGCGCTGGTGCGCACCGGCGACGGACCGCGGCAGCAGGACGGCATCAGCTTCATCCTGATCGACATGAAGACGCCGGGCATCACGACGCGCCCGATCCTCACCATCGGCGGCGACCACGAGGTCAACCAGGTGTTCTTTGACGACGTGCGCGTGCCCATGGCCAATCGGGTCGGCGAGGAAGGCAAGGGCTGGACCTACGGCAAGTACCTGCTCGAATTCGAGCGCGGCTCGGGCATCGCCTCCGCCAAGCTGCGCGAAGGGCTGAAGGCGGTCGCGGACCTTGCCGAGTCGGACCTGACCGGCCGCGCGATCGACAGTCCTGACATCGCGACGCGCATTTCGGAGGTCGAGGTCGACATCGACGCGCTGGAGATGACCGAGCTGCGCGTGCTCTCGGCGCTCCAGACCGGACAGAATCCCGGCGCGGTGTCGTCGATCCTGAAGCTGCGCAACAGCGAGATCCGCCAGGCCGTGACACGGCTGGGCGCTGACGTGATCGGCCACGACGCCCTCGCCGTCGAGCCGATGCGCCCGCTCTACAAGCTCAACCACGAGCCGGCGATACCCGAGGACATGCTGACGGTGGTGCCGGAATATCTCAACGGCCGGGCCTACACGATCTTCGGCGGCACGTCCGAGATTCAGCGCGACATCATCGCGAAGATGATGCTGGGGATTTGAAGGCAAAGCTCGCGCAACGCATTCGGTGTCGTCCCGGCGAAGGCCGGGACCCATACGCCGTGACGAAGTTGGCGTGCGAAGCTGGTAACCACCGATCTTCGCCAAACCAGGCTCGGTGGTTATGGGTCCCGGCCTTCGCCGGGACGACAGCTAAGATTGCCGCAACAGCGCGGGCTATGCCCCCACCTTCGCGTCCCTGATCGCCTGCCAGATCTTCTGCGGCGTCAGGGGCGTGTTGAGCTGGGTGATGCCGAGCTCGGCGAGCGCATCCATCACGCCGTTGGTGACGCAGGGCGGGCCGCCGATGGCGCCGGATTCGCCGCAGCCTTTGGCGCCGAGCGGGTTGGTGCGGCAGGGCGCGGAATCGTCCAGCGTCACCTCGATCGGCGGCACGTCGCCGGCGCGCGGGATGCAGTAGTCCTGATAGCTCGCGGTCAGGAGCTGGCCGTCGGCATCGTAGGAGACGCCCTCATAGAGCGCCTGGCCGATGCCTTGCGCGACGCCGCCATGGATCTGGCCCGTCACCAGCATAGGGTTCACGGCAACGCCGACGTCGTCAACGGTGGTGTAGCGCACGACGCGGGAGACGCCGGTTTCGGGGTCGATCTCGACCTCGCAGATATGCGTGCCGTTCGGCCAGCTCGGACCGTCAACCTCGCCTTCCGAATCGACGCTGAGTTTTGCGCCGCTCTCCTTCTCGGCAAGGTCGAACAGGCTGATGCGGCGGTCGGTGCCGACCACGGTGAGCATGCCGCCCTGATATTCGATGTCCTCGATCGACGTCTCGAGCACGTTGGCCGCCTTCTCGCGCGCCTTCTGGATCAGGTCGTTGGAGGACACCGCGACCGCCGTGCCGCCGACGAACAGCGAGCGCGAGCCGACGCTGCCAAAGCCCATCGCCAGATCGGTGTCGCCCTGGACGACATCGATCTTGTCCATGGCAATGCCGAGCGTGTCGGCGATCATCTGGGTGTAGGTGGTCTGCAGCCCCTGCCCCATCGCCATGGTGCCGGAGTGCAGGACGACGCGGCCCTGCGAGGTCGCGTGCAGGCTGACCTTCTCGGTATGGGCGCGGCCGCCGGTCCATTCGATGTACGACGTGAGCCCGCGGCCGTAGAGCAGGCCCTTCTTCTTCGCGGCCTTCTTGCGCGCGGCGAAGCCGTCCCAATCGGCAAGCTTCACCGCGCGGTCCAGCATATGCGCGAAGGCACCGGAATCGTAAACCTGGCCCGCAGCATTGGTGTAGGGCAGCTGCGCCGGCTTGATGTAGTTGGCTTTCCGGATCGCGCGCGGATCCATGCCGATTTTTCGCGCGGCGGCGTCGAACAGGCGCTCGACGATGAAGACGGCCTCGGGCCGGCCCGCACCGCGATAGGCACCGACCGGCGCGGTGTGGGTCATCACCGACTTCACCTCGAAATGCACCAGCGGCAGATCGTAGACGCCGGTCTGCACGAACGGCCCGAGCACCAGCGGAATGATGTTGGCGGCCCCCGAAGAATAGGCGCCGGTGCAGCCGATCGACTTGACCCGATAGGCCAGCACCTTGCCCTTCTCGTCCAGCGCGAAGGACGCGGTCGAGGTGAGGTCGCGGCCGTGGGTGCCGCCGACGAACTCGTCGGTGCGGTCGCCGCGCCAGCGGATCTTCCTGTTCAGCTTGGTCGCGGCGTAGGCGACGATGCCGTCCTCGGGATAGAGGTTGGTCTTCTGGCCAAAGCCGCCGCCGATGTCGCCGACCAGCACGCGGACGCTGTCCTTGGGGCGCTTGAGCACGGCTTCCGCCAGCACGTCGCGGGTCGAGGCCGGCGTCTGCGACTGCACGTGCAGGAGGAGACGTTCGGTCTTCTTGTCGATCTCGGCGATGGTCGAGCGCGGCTCCATCGCGGAGGGCACGAGGCGCTGGCTGATGATGTCGAGCTCGACCGTGTGCGCGGCCTTGGCAAAGGCCTCGTCCACCTTGGCGGCATCGCCGTAAGCCATCGCGCCGACGATGTTGTCGGGCGCCTCCGGCCACACCACAGGCGCGCCGGGCTTCACCGCCTCGACCGGGTCGACCACCGCGGGCTGCACGTCGTATTCGATCACGATCGCCTCGGCCGCGCTCTGCGCTTCCGCGCGGGAGGCGGCGACCACGGCCGCCACCGCTTCGCCGGTGTAGCGTACGATCTCATGGGCGAGCAGCCGGCGCGGCGGCACCGTCATCGGCTTGCCGTCGGGGCGCTTGAAGATGCTCAGCGTCGGGATGCTGCCGATATCGTCCTTGACGAGATCCGCACCGGTGTAGACCGCCGTGACGCCGGGCATCCCGGCCGCGGCGCTGGTGTCGATCGAGACGATCTTCGCGTGCGCATGCGGCGAGCGCAGCACGTGCAACCACAGCGCGCCGTCCTGCGGCTTGTCGTCGATGAATTGCCCCTTCCCGGTCAGCAGCCGCTGGTCTTCCAAACGCTTGACGGGCTGGCCCGCTCCGAAACGCAAATTGCCGGGAAGAATGTTCATTCCGTGGGGTCCTCGAGGTCTTTTCGAAACTGCGGGCAGCCTTTTAGCGGATCGACCGGGGGCATACCAGCCGCGGTTTTGGGCGGGATATCCACGATTTCGGCATGCGGTCCCGCAAATCTGCGATTCCGTAGGGTGGGCAAAGGCGCACTTGCGCCGTGCCCACGGTCGCTCAACGAACGCGATCAAGATGGTGGGCACGCTTCGCTTTGCCCACCCTACGCACTGCGCATCGCCCCGGAATGACGGCTACGCCAGCTCCCGGAGCGCTGTCTCCACCACCTTGCGCGCATCGGCCGTCAGCGCGGCCTGCGGCGGGATGGGATCGCCGACGTCGTAGCCCTGGATCGAAAGGCCGGCCTTGATGCAGGCGGCGAGGTTGAAGCGGGCGAAGGCTTCGTTGATCCGCCACAGCCTGCGCTGGAGCGCCATGGCCTCGTCCCAGCGGCCCGCCCGGCAGAGGTCGTAGAGCGCGACGCTCTGGCGCGGGATGATGCAGGCAGGTCCCGCCATCCAGCCGAGCCCGCCGATCAGCATCACCGCGGCCGGAATGTGGGCGGAGGCCGAGAACACCCGCAAGGAATCGCCGCAGCGGTTCATGATCGAGAGCAGTCGGCCGGTGTTGGTCGAGGCGTCCTTGATGTAGCCGATGCGCGGATGCTCGGCGAGGCGCGCGATGATTTCGAGGGTGAGGTCGGAGCGCTGGAATTGCGGATTGGTGTAGATGACGACGGGAATGTCCACGGCGTCCGCGATGGCGCGGAAATAGGATTCGACCTGGGTATCGGCGAGCGGGAAATACGCCTCCAGGATCGCCAAAATGCCGTCGGCACCGAGCTTCTGATAGGCCCGCGCCTGCGCCACCGCATCCGCGGTCGAGGTGGAGGCGACGCCGGCCACCACGGGCACGCGGCCCTTCGCGGCTTCGATCGTGGTCTGCACGACCGCCGTGCGCTGGGCGGCATTGAGATAGGCGAACTCGCCGGTCGAGCCGAGCGGCGTCAGACCATGCACGCCGGCACCGATCAGGTCGTCGCAGAGCTTTGCGAGCACGCTCGTCCGCACCGTGCCGTCGGCATCGACGGGGGAGACGAGGTAGGGGAAGACGCCGTGGAATTCGGACATGTCGGGGGCTCCGGAAGCTGGCACCCGACGGGTATTACCAATGCCCGCCCCGGCGATCAAACCTTGAGCAAGCGCACCCGCGTGCCCCAGGGATCGACCGCCTCCAAACCGTCGGCAAGCGCTGTGACCTTCACACCGCTCTTGCGCAGGCGCTCTTCTTGAGCGGCGAGCAGCTCCTGCTTCGCCATCACCAGCGAGAACCAGGCGAGACCGGTTGTGGAATCGTCGCGCTGGCCGGCGCCCTGGCTCTGCCAGACGTTCATGCCGAGGTGATGGTGATAGCGGCCCGACGACAGGAACGCCGCGCCGTTGCGCTTGCGGGTCGGGTCGAGGCCGACGGTGCCGTGGTAGAAGTTCTCGGCCTGCGCGAGATCGCCGACGCGCAGATGCATGTGGCCGACGCGCATTCCGTCCGGCGCCTTGGCATAGTCGGGAACGCGCGTATTGGTCAGCGACAGCAGGTCGGGGATGTTGAGCTCGTCGGTCGCCATCTTCACGCTGCCCTCGCTCCACTGCCATTGCGAGGGCTCGCGGTCGGCATAGACCTCGATGCCGTTACCTTCGGGGTCGTCGAGATAGACGGATTCGCTGACGAGATGGTCGGCAAAGCCCGACAGCGGCACGCGATGCGAGGCGGCGTGCACCAGCCAGCGCGCGAGATCCTTGCGGGTCGGCATCAGGAAGGCGGTGTGGTAGAGGCCTGCGGCATTGCGCGGCTCGATCGCCGCATCGGGACGCGCCTCGAGCACGAGCAGCGTGATGCCGGCCGTACCGAGCTTCGCAGCGCTGGCGGAGCGCTCCATGACGGTCAGCCCGATCACATCGCGGTAGTAGTCGGCAACCGTGTCGAGATTCTTGACCCGGAGCGTCACCATGCCGACCCGCATCGGCGTGCGGCTGGCATAGGTCGGCCCGCCGCCTTGCGCAGTCCCCTCGGCGCGTGCGGCAGCCGCGGCCGCCATCGCGAGCGAGGTGGCGCCGGCAAGTTGGAGCAGGGTGCGGCGGGTGAGATCGATGGTCATCGGTCGGGGCTCGCTGGAAACGTCTAAGGCCGTACGGCGCAATGTCGACCGATTGCTACACGTTCCCGTGAACGGCTCCCAATCACATGTTCGTCGGCCGGCGCCGGCACTTTCCTGGCCACCCGGCCAGTTTCGCTACCGCGCGCGACATCCCAGATTGGGGACAACTTACAGGAGACCGCCATGACCGCCCCAACTCCACTGTCCTCACTATCGTCCGCGCTCGCGGATGTCGTGGCGCGCACCGCGCCCTCCATCGTCTCCGTGCACTCGCATCGCTCCCGCGCAACCGGCTTCGTCTGGAAGCCCGGCCTGATCGTCACCGCCGACGAGGCGTTGGCCGACGAGGGCGAGGTCGAGATCGGCCTCCCCGACGGCAGCCGGGTCGCCGCCACGATTGCCGGCCGCGACCACACCACCGACATCGCGCTGCTGCGCACCGAGGCCGGCGTCGCGCCGGTCAAGCTCGCCGCGACGGTCCCGCCCCTCGGCGCGTTGTCGGTTGTCGTGGCCACCAACCGTGATACGCCGAGCGCCGCGCTCGGGATGGTATCGGCGTCCGGCAAGAGCTGGCGCTCCTTGCGCGGCGGCGACATCGATGCCCGGATCGAGCTCGACGTTCGCCTGCGTCCGGGCCAGGAAGGCGGCCTTGCGCTCGATGCGACCGGTGAAGCCTTCGGCATGGCCGTGCTCGGACCAAGGCGCGTGCTGGTGATCCCGACGGCGACGATCGAGCGCATCGCGCCGCAACTCGAAGCCCGCGGCCGCATCGCGCGCGGATATCTCGGGCTAGGACTCCAGCCCGTGCGGCTCGACGACGGCATCGGCGCCATGGTGATGAATGTCGACAAGGCCGGACCTTCGGCGGCGGCCGGCATCCGCCAGGGCGATGTGATCGTCGCGGTCAACGACCAGAAACTCTCCGGCGTGCGCGCGCTGTCGAGAACGCTGGGACCTGCGAGCGTCGGCGCTGTGGTCGATGTCGCGGTGCGCCGCGGCGGCGAGCCGATCAGCTTCAAGGTCACGGTCGGCGAGAGGCCGGAGGCGTGAGCGAGGAGAAGCTACCGGAGATCGTGCTGTCCCTGGAGATCGACGATCCCGCCCTCGCCGATCGCCTGGCGGCGCTGCTCGGCAATGTCGCCGGGCTGCGCCTTGCCGCGCCCGGCGAGCAGGCCGCCGCGACGATCGTCGCCCGCGATCCGCGCAGCATGCCCGAGGACATCGCACTGACGCAGCGCGAGCTCGACGTGCTGGCGCTGATGGCCGAGGGCGCCTCCAACAAGATGATCGCGCGTCAGCTCGGCATCTCCGTGCACACCGTGAAATTCCATGTCGGCTCGCTGCTCGACAAGCTGGATGCCACCGGCCGCACCGATGCGGTGGCGCATGCCGCGCGCCGCGGCGTGATCGAGCTCTGAGCGGCGCGGTTCAATCGCCGATCGCGGTCTGCGCCAGCTCGCGCATGCGGTCGGTATCGACGACGCGGCCATGGCTGATCACGATGCTGGGCGGGCTGTGGAAGCGCAGCGCCTCGGTGACGTCGGCCTGTTCGAGCACGACCAGGTTGGCTGCGCAGCCGAGCCCGAGGCCATAGCGCTCGAGGTTGATCGCCGTCGCGGCGCGCGTGGTGATCATGTCGTAGAGCGTCTCGAACTCGCTCTTCTTCGTCATCCACAACAGATGCGAGGCGAGGAACGCCACCTCCAGCATGTTGTTGCGGCCGAACGGATAATAGGCGTCGGAAATGTCGTCCTGGCCGAGGCAGACATTGATGCCGGCACCGAGCAATTCCTTCACCCGCGCGTGCAGCGGGCCGTTGTGCGGATTGCTGACGACGCTGACACGGGCCTTTCCGAGCAGCACCTTCAGCTCGCGGAGATAGTTCTCGGGATAGAGCGCCATCGCCCGGCAATGATGGGCGAGCGCCCGGCCCTCGACGCCGCGCGCGATCACCGCGCGCGCCATCATGTCGAGCGTGCGCATGTTGGCGTCGCCGACGTCGTCTAGCAGCATCGAGGTTTCGGCGCCGTGCTCGGCCGCGAGGTCGAAGCAGAACGCGACATGGCGGCGCATGTCCTCTTCGTCGGCTTCGATCCAGGGAATCCCGCCGACGACGTCGGCCCCGAGCGCCATCGCCTTGCGCATCAGGCCCTCTGCGCCGGGCTCGCGAAACAGGCCGTCCTGCGGGAATGCCACGACCTGGATGTCGACGATGCCGCGAAACTCCTCGCGGATCGCGAGCAGCGCCTTGACGCCCTCCAGCCGGGCCTTGGCGTCGACGTCGGCGAAGGCGCGGATGTGGAGGTTGCCGTGGAGCGCGGCGAGCGCCACCGCGCGCCGTGCGTTCGGGACGATCCAGGACGCGTCGTAATTGCTCTTCACCGCTGCGGCGAGATCGACCGCCTTCGCCGCCTCGCTCATGCCGCCGCCCTGATAGGCCTCTAGCGCCGCCTCCGAGATCATCGGCAGGGTCCAGACCTTGCAGAGGTGCAGGTGCGGATTGACAAAGGCCGGCGTCACCAGGCCGCCCTTGGCATCGACGAAGGCCTGTGCGCCGGGATCGAGCCGGTTGCCGATCGCGGTGATCACGCCATCGGTGATCCCTATGTCGACGATCTCGCGGCTGCGCGTGCGAGCATTGGTGATGACGAGGTCTGGCAGGCGGGGCATTGCAGGACTTCCACTCGGTACGCGTGCAATCATGCAAGTTGGGTGCCGGGCTGCGCAGGCAGCGGAAACCGGAGCTGGACCGTCAGGCCCGGCGCATTGTCATGCAGCGCAATCTCGGCGCCATGAAGGCGCGCGACCGCGGCGACGAGGCTGAGACCGAGGCCGTTGCCCGGCGTGTAGCGGCTTTGTTCGAGACGGTAGAACCGCTTGAAGACGTGATCGCGCGCCTCAGCGGGAATGCCCGGACCGTCGTCGGCGATCGTAATCATGGCGCCGCCATCGGCGCTGCGGCAGGTCACCGTCACCTGCCCGCCTTTGCGGCCGTGCTTGATCGCGTTGTCGACGAGATTGGCGACGGCGTCGAACAGCAGGTCGCGGTCGCCCGTGATCGCGACCTCGCGGTCGCCGCCGAGGCTGAGACGCGTCGCAACCTGCTCGGCGGCGGCGTCGTAGAGCTCGACGACCTCGCCGGCGATCTCGGCGAGATCAAGCGCGCGAAAGGCGCTCCTGCGGGCGCGGGTCTCGATCTCCGAGATCCGGGTGATGGAGGCGAACATGCCGAGCACGGCATCGAGATCGGCGATGGTGTCTCCGATCAGCGCGGCATCCGCCTCGCTGTTGCGCGGGGTGTGATAGGCCTTCTCGAGCCGGCCGCGCATGCGCGTCAGCGGCGTGCGCAGGTCGTGGGCGACGTTGTCGCTGACCTGCTTGACCTCGCCCATCAGCGTCTCGATGCGGTCGAGCATCTGGTTGAGGTTTTCGGCGACGCGGTCCCACTCGTCGTGGCTGCCGCGCAGGGGAATGCGGCGGTCGAGACCGGACAGCATGATGGCACGGCTGGTGGCGTTGATCTCCTCGATCCGCCCCACCGTGCGCCGGGTCACCAGCACGGCTGCGAGCCCGGCGAGCACCAGGAGCAGCACCGCGACCGCGACCATGGCGAGTTCGATCGTGCCGGTGAAGCCGTCGCGATCGCCGGCGGAGCCGAGCCGGCTCTCCACATAGGCGAGCGTACCGAAATAGACGTAGGCCATGATCGCCGCGACGATCAGCCCGAATGCCGCGATCGCGATCAGCGCCAGACGGAAGGTCGAGGAGCGGAGCGTCTTAGCCAGGAGCACGGAGACAATATCCGATGCCGCGGATGGTGTGGATTAGCGGATAGGCCTGGGCGTCGTCGACCTTGCGGCGGACGCGCCCGACATAGACGTCGATGATGTTGGTCGAGGGATCGAAATGCAGGTCCCAGACATGCTGGAGCAGCATCGCACGCGAGACGACGCGGCCCTCGTTGCGGACGAGATATTCGAGCAGCTGAAACTCGCGCGGCAGCAGCGGAATCTTGCGGCCGCGGCGGCTGGCGTTGCGCGCGATCAGGTCGATGGCGAGGTCGCCGACGCGCAACAGCGTCTCCTTGGCGATGGTCTCGCTGCGGCGGCCGAGGGCCTCGAGCCGCGCAAGCAGCTCGACGAAGGAGAACGGCTTGACGAGATAGTCGTCCCCGCCGGCGCGCAGGCCGCGCACGCGGTCGTCGACCTCGCCGAGCGCGGAGATGATCAGGAAGGGCGCCGCGATGCCGTCGTCGCGCAATTGGCGCATCACGGTGATGCCGTCGATGTCGGGCAGCATGCGGTCGATGGTGATCACGGCATAGTCGCGGGCGGCGCCGTGGCTCAGGGCTTCGCGCCCCGTGGCGGCGAGATCGACCTCATAGCCAGAGGTCGTCAACTCTTCGACGAGCTGGCCTGCGGTTTCCGGATCGTCCTCGACGACCAGGATGCGGCGGTGACCTCCGGTCATGCAAAACTCCGCGCGACGATCGCCACCAGACTATCCCGTTCCGGGGCTGAGCGGAACCGCCCGATGGCGATCGCGACAATGGTGCGGTACGGCGATGCGACTACCAATAGTCTCCGCACACATTGACCCATTGCCACCCATAGGGCGTCCAGCTCCTGCGCCAGCAACCGTCGTCGTAGTAATTGGCGTAGTAGAAGGGCGCGCCAACGAAGGCGAACCGGTGGAAGCGATGATGGCGGAAGAAGAAAGCATGGCGGCCGATGAAGGGCCTGCCGTGCCAGCCCGTGCCGGCGAAACGCGGCCCGAAGGCGGCGCGGGTCGCGAGCGGCGCACCGGCAAAGCGCGGCCCGATCGCAGCGTGGGCGGTCATCGGCGAGCCGGCGAAGTGGGCGCCACCGAAACGAGCACCGCCCATGCCGCCGACATGCATCCCGCCGAAGCCACCGGCGTGCATGCCGCCGCCGAAATGTCCACCGCCGCCAAAGCCACCATGTCCTCCGCCGCCGAAGCCGCCGTGTCCTCCGCCGCCGAAACCACCACCGTGGCCGCCGCCCCCACCTCCACCTCGGGCGAGAACGGGCGAAGCGACCGCCAGCGTTGCAGCCATGGCCGCCGCGACGATGCCGGTGAGAAGCCTGCTGTTCATCTGAATATCCTCCTTGTCGCGGCGACGGTCGCGCCGCTCCGGGGGAACAGATGAGGAAAATGCGCCCTCACCTTCAACTTACAAATGCGCCAGATTCTGACGCCGGTGTTAGGGAGGCCCAACTCTCTCGCTCCCTCGCCCCGTTCTTACGGGGAGAGGTTGGAGATCACACGCGCTTGCCGCCGCTCTTCTCGGCGGCGCGGCGCAGGGCTTCGGCGAGGGCGCCGCCGCCGGAGGATTCCTGCTTGCGCGGCGCCGACGAGGTCATGCGGGCCGCATTGCGCGAGCCATTGTCGCGCTGCATGCCGGGGGCGTCCTTCTTGGCGCCGACCTCGTCGTCGAGCCGCAGCGTCAGCGAGATGCGCTTGCGGGCGACCTCGAAGTCCAGCACCTTCACCTTGACGATGTCGCCGGGCTTCACCACCTCGCGCGGGTCCTTGATGAAGGTCTTCGACATCGCCGAGATGTGCACGAGGCCGTCCTGGTGGACGCCGATGTCGACGAAAGCGCCGAAGGCGGCGACGTTGGTCACGGTACCCTCGAGGATCATGCCCTTCTGGAGGTGCTTGATCTCCTCGACACCCTCCTTGAACACGGCGGCCTTGAACGCCGGACGGGGGTCGCGGCCGGGCTTTTCGAGCTCGCGCAGGATGTCGGTGACGGTCGGCAGACCGAAGGTCTCGTCGACGAAATCCTTCGGCTTCAGCGTGCGCACGATCTCGCTGCTGCCGATCAGCGCCTTGATGTCGCTCTTGGTGGCCGCGAGAATCCGGCGCACCACCGGATAGGCTTCCGGATGCACGCCGGACGCATCGAGCGGATCCTCACCGCCGAGAATGCGCAAAAAGCCCGCGCACTGCTCAAACGCCTTCGGCCCGAGGCGCGGCACGTCCTTGAGCGACTTGCGCGACCTGAACGGGCCGTTGGCGTCACGATGTGCCACGATGCTCTGCGCAAGGCCCGAGCCCACGCCCGACACGCGGGCGAGCAGCGGCGCCGAGGCGGTGTTGACGTCGACGCCGACGGCGTTCACGCAATCTTCGACCACGGCATCGAGCGACTTGGCGAGCTTGGCCTGGCCGAGGTCGTGCTGATACTGGCCGACGCCGATCGCCTTCGGCTCGATCTTGACGAGCTCGGCAAGCGGATCCTGGAGGCGCCGCGCGATCGAGACCGCGCCGCGCAGGGTGACGTCGAGACCGGGCAGTTCCTCCGAGGCGAAGGCCGAGGCCGAATAGACCGACGCGCCGGCTTCCGACACCACGATCTTGTTCATCTTCAGCTCGGCCAGGCCCTTGACGAGATCGCCTGCGAGCTTGTCGGTCTCGCGCGAGGCCGTGCCGTTGCCGATCGCGATCAGCTCGACACGGTGCTTCAGGGCAAGCTTGCCGAGGATTGCGAGCGACTCGTTCCACTGCCGCTGCGGCTCGTGCGGATAGATCACGGCGGTATCGACGACCTTGCCGGTCGCGTCGGTGACGGCGACCTTGACGCCGGTCCGGTAGCCGGGATCGAGCCCCATGGTGACGCGGGTGCCGGCGGGCGCGGCCAGCAGCAGGTCGCGCAAATTGGACGCGAACACGCGCACGGCCTCGGTCTCGGCCGCGTTCCACAGCCGCATGCGCAGGTCGATGTTGAGATGCACCTGGATCTTGGTGCGCCAGGCCCAGCGCACCGTGTCGATCAGCCAGCGGTCGCCAGCGCGCTTGAGGTCGGCGATGCCGAACCGCTTCATGATCTTCAATTCGTAGGCGCTGGGCACGCCCGGCGGCGGCGCCTCGGCTTCGGCCTGAATCTGCAGGTCGAGGATTTCTTCCTTCTCGCCGCGGAACATCGCCAGGATGCGGTGCGACGGCAGCCTGGTCAGCGGCTCGGAGAATTCAAAATAGTCGGCGAACTTTTCGCCCTCGGTCTTCTTGCCATCGCGCACCTTGGAGGCCATGCGCGCATTGGTCCACATCTCCTCGCGCAGCGCGCCGATCAAATCGGCGTCTTCGTCAAATCGCTCGACCAGGATGGCGCGGGCGCCGTCGAGTGCGGCGGCGGCGTCAGCCACGCCCTTCTCGGCGTTGACGAAGCTTTCCGCCACGACCTTGGGATCGTTGCCGGGCTCCGCCATCAGCTGATTGGCGAGCGGCTCGAGGCCGGCTTCCTTGGCGATCTCAGCCTTGGTGCGGCGCTTCGGCTTGAACGGCAGATAGATGTCTTCCAGGCGCGCCTTGCTGTCGGCGGCCATGATCGTGGCTTCGAGTGCGGCATCGAGCTTGCCCTGCTCGCGGATCGATTCGAGGATCGCCTTGCGGCGGTCTTCAAGTTCGCGCAGGTAGCCCAGGCGCTCCTCCAGGGTGCGCAATTGCGCGTCGTCGAGCGCACCGGTCGCTTCCTTGCGGTAGCGGGCGATGAAGGGAACCGTGGCGCCGCCGTCGAGCAGCGTCACCGCTGCCTCGACCTGCTCGGCCCGAACCCCAAGCTCCTGCGCAATTTTCTGGTTGATATTTGCCACGCGAGAATCCCTCTCTCCAAGCACGCGACGCAAACCGAAATCCGGTCGCGGGACGCCGCTTATGGACCAACCCAGGTTGATTCATCAAGGTGCCGCGCGCAACCGTCGACAGACGATTTTTTTGTTGAACCGATGCGATCTCGCCACAATCGTGGGGATGCGGCGGGCGCGGTTGGTATGAAGACTCTATCCTCTTGTCGTCCTGGCGAAAGCCAGGACGACGACGGGGATTGACAGCCGCCTCCGTTCCACGGCTGTTTGCACCGCCGGACCACCGAACTCCACACGAGGACTGCAATGCGGACGACATCGGTCGGCGTCTTCAAGATCGTCACCAAGGGCCCCGGTGACGTCTCCGGCCTCATGGCCATGATCGGCTCCGGCGCGATCGATCCCAAATCGATCCTCGCCATCCTCGGCAAGACCGAAGGCAATGGCGGCGTCAACGACTTTACCCGGGAATATGCCGTCGCCGCGCTGTGCACGGCGCTGGCGCCACAGCTCGGCTTGTCCCCCGAGGAGGTCGAGCAGCGCATCGCTTTCGTGATGTCCGGCGGCACCGAAGGCGTGCTCAGCCCGCATATCACGGTGTTCACGCGCCGCGAGGTCGAGCGGCGGCCGGCGGGCTTGTCAGGCAAGCGCCTGAGCATCGGCATGGCGCACACGCGGGACTTCCTGCCGGAGGAGCTCGGACGCGCCGCGCAGATCGCGGAGACGGCCGCGGCCGTGAAGGCCGCGATGGCGGACGCCGGGATCACCGACCCCGCCGACGTCCATTTCGTGCAGATCAAGTGCCCGCTGCTCACCAGCGATCGCGTCGCGGCCGCAAGCGCACGCGGCAACAAGACGGCGACGACCAGCGCCTACGGTTCGATGGCCTATTCGCGCGGCGCCTCCGCGCTCGGCGTTGCGGTCGCGCTCGGCGAGACCGGCTCGGACATCAGCGACGGGGACGTGCTGCGCCGCTACGATCTGTTCTCGAAGGTGGCATCCACCTCGGCCGGAATCGAGCTGATGCACAACGTCGTCATAGTGCTCGGAAATTCGGCGGCATCGGCCAGCGAATTCGAGATCGGCCACGCCGTGATGAACGATGCGATCGACGCCGCCGCTGTGACGTCGGCGCTGAAGAGTGTCGGGCTTGGCGTCGCGCCGCAAGCGGAAGCCGGGCGCGAGCTCGTCAACATCTTCGCCAAGGCGGAGGCCTCGCCCGATGGCAGCGTGCGCGGCTTTCGCCACACCATGCTGGAGGACACCGACATCAGCTCGACGCGCCACGCCCGCGCCGCGGTCGGCGGCCTGATCGCGGGCCTTGCCGGCACCGGCGCAGTCTACGTGTCCGGCGGCGCCGAGCATCAGGGCCCGGCGGGCGGCGGGCCGGTTGCGGTGATCGCGCGACTATCGGATTGAGACGGCCGGCCTCCCCGGTCCTGCGACCTCTCCGCCCCATGCAACCCTGCCCTTCGCGCCGGCTCAGTTGATTCACGCAGGGTCCATGCGAAAGGAAGGACCGCCGCATCTAGAGGATTTGAATTTCATGACTTTGCCGATGAGCTGGAACGAGTGGGCGCAGCATGATGGCGTGGGGCTGGCGGCGCGCGTCCGCAAGGGCGAGCTGACGCCGAAGGAATTGGCCCGCCAGGCCGCTGCTGCCGTCGCCAAGGTCAATCCGGCGCTGTCGGGCGTGGTCGAGCTGTTCGAGGACGTGATCGCCGATCCGGCCAAGGACGGCGCCAACCTCGCCGGCCCGTTCGCCGGCCTGCCCTTCCTGATGAAGGATCTCGGGCCGACCATGAAGGGTCGGCTCCAGGAGATGGGTTCGCTGCTGATGCGCGGCAATCGCGCCGCCGCCGATACGTTCCTGACCGGTAAATTCCGCCAGGCCGGACTGAACCTGATCGGGCGCACCACGACACCGGAATTCGGCGTCTGCAGCTCGGCCGACAATCCGGCCGTCTACGTCACGCGCAATCCCTGGAACACCGACTACACCACCTGCGGCTCGTCGGCAGGCAGCGCCGCGATGGTTGCCGCCGGCGTGGTGCCGATCGCGCATGCGACCGACGGCGGCGGCTCGATCCGCATTCCCGCCGGCGTCAACGGTAATATCGGGCTGAAGGTCTCGCGCGGCGTGTTCTCGCTGGCCCCGCACATGTCCGACCTCACCGGGCTCGTCTCGATCCAGGGCTGCCAGTCGCGCTCGGTGCGCGACACCGCCGCCTTCGTCGATCACGCGCGCGGGCCTGCGCCCGGCGAGTTCATGCCGTTCTGGACCACGGCGCAGCCCTATTCCGAGATGATCAAGCGCGATCCGGGCAAGCTCCGCATCGCGCTGTCGCACACGTGGGGCGATTACACCGCGACGCCGGAGATCGCCGCCGAGCTGGAGAAGACCGGCCGCTTCCTCGAAGGCCTCGGGCACCATGTCGACTACGCACTGCCCGAGCTCGACTTCCGTGCGGCGTTCGAGGCGCAGACGATGTGCTACATCTCGAATTTTGCGGTGGTGATCTCGAACATGCTGGCCGCGCGCGGGCTGGACAAGCCGCCGGAAGATCTCATCGAGCCGATGAACATCAGGATCTGGGAAGCCGGCCGGCACACCAGCTTCGCCGAGCGGGCGAAGATGCAAGGCGTGTTCAACACGACGTCACGCGGTTTCGGCGCGTTCTTCGAGCAGTGGGACGTGATCCTGACGCCGATCACGGCGCTGCCGACGCCGAAAGTCGGCACCAGGGAATATCTCACCATCTCCGACAATCCTGACGTGCTCGACTGGTTCGGCAATCTCTGGCGCTTTTTCGCCTTCACGCCGCTCGCCAATCTCTGCGGCATGCCGGCGATCTCGATGCCGATGGCAACCCAGGACCACGACCTGCCGCTCGGCATCCAGGCGATCGCCAAGCAGGCTAATGACGGCCTGCTCCTGCAATTCGCCGCCCAGATCGAGCGCGCGCTCGACGGCAAGTGGAACGGCGGCAGAAAGCCGAAGGTGCATGTGAGCTGAGGAGCTGCGGTCGCAATGACATGCGATCGCGCTGCCGCCTCAGTTCTTCATCGCCGGGATCTCCTCCGTCGGCTGCTGCTGCCCCTGCTTGTACATCGCGAGCGCCTTGTCGAGCGCTTCGCGCAAGGCCAGCGCGGCGGCCACGCTGCAACGCAGGTGCGCGGTCTGGACCACTTCGACCCTGACCGCGGCTCCGACCGGCATCAAGAGGTTCGCGGCGAGCTCGACCTGGATCGCGCCGTTGTGATGGCCGAAGCAGGACGCGCCGTCGAAATAGATGATCGGCGCCCGCTCGGAGCTCGAGCTCGAAATGGTGACGGGCCCCTGATTGGTGCCGGGTGTTTCGGGGTCGGCCATAAGCGCTCCTTGCGGCTAGTCGAACGAACGAAGCGCCCACCATCGGCGCTTCGGACCGCCCTGTCGAGGCCCAACCGCCCGCAGGCCTGCCGTGCGACCCGTATTCGGGGTTTTGCGCGGCGCCCGGCACTGGTCTAGAACATCGCCATGTCCAGCTCATCGACGTCCGGCCTACCTGCCACGCTCCCGTTCGAGGAACTGGCCGAGGCCATCAAGGGCCGCCGCTCCGACTACGGCCATATCAGCGGGCTGCAGCTCGACCGCTTCGCACCCGCCGAGGCCTGGTCCAGCCTGCCCTACCGTCCCGTCTTCGTCGGCGACACCGAGACCGGGGTGCTGCATGGCGGCGTCGTCACCGCGATGCTGGACGAGAGCTGCGGCATGGCCGTGCAGCTCGCGCTCGACGGCACGCGCGCGATCGCAACCCTCGACCTGCGTATCGACTATCAGAAGCCGGCGACGCCGGGCCTCGACATCAAGGCGCATTCGGTCTGCTACCGCACCACGCGCTCGATCGCCTTCGTACGCTCCACCGCGTATCAGGAGTCCGAGGACGATCCGGTCGCAACCGCAACGGCCTGCTTCATGATCGGCGCCAACCGCACCAACATGCTCGCCGACCGCAGGATGGATTCGCGCAGCATCCCGACCCTGGGGGCGCCGGAGGATCCGGATGGCCCGTTCGCCCGCAGCCCGTTCGCGCGCTGCCTCGGCATCCGCGTCAACGACGACGGCACGCTGGCGATGCCGTTCTCGCCGAAGATCATCGGCAATCCGATCCTGCCCGCGATCCATGGCGGCATGACCGGCGCCTTCCTCGAGACCACGGCGATCATCGGGGTGGCACGCGAGCTCGGCGCCGCCGCGCCGCCCAAGCCGATCGGGCTGACCATCAACTACTTGCGCTCCGGCCGCGCGCTCGACAGCTTTGCCAATGTCTCGATCGTCAAGCAGGGCCGGCGCATCGTCGCCTTCGAGGCGCGCGCCTGGCAGGACGATGCGGACAAGCCGATCGCCACTGCCTTCGGCCATTTCATGCTGCGGCCGACGCCTGGAAACGACGAGGAATAGGCCTATTTTACTTGACGGCGGGGGCCTGGAACCACAACGATAGCGCGTTCCCCGTGAGAGGTATTGGGTTGCGGCATCCGATCGACATCATCGCCATGTTCGCCGCCATGTGGCTGCTGGCGTCGATGGTGCTCGACGCGGTGACGCCGAAGGAGCTGACCGCGGTGCTGATCGCCATCGCGATCGGGCCTGCCGTGGTCATCACCGCCGTGTTCTACTATCTGCGCTGCCCGCGCACGGATTTCGCGGTGATGTTCGCAGCGCTGTGGCTGATCTCGGACATCGCCATCGCCTTCATCTCTCCGAAGGAGCTGCCGCATTTCCTGATCGTGCTCGGCTTCGTGCCGGCCCTGCTGATCGGCAGCGTACTGCACTGGCAGCGCTTCCAGCGCCGCCACGAGCGGTTGCATGTGCCGTCGGCGAAGCGCAGCTAACGCGGCAGCAGGTTCGTCTTCGCAAGATCGAGCACCTCGTCGCCGCGGCCGTTCATCACCGCGCGCAAGACCCAGAGGCTGAAACCCTTGATCTGCTCGCTCGTGATGGTCGGCGGCATCGACAGCTCCTGCTTGGCGGTGACGACGTCGAGCAGCGCGGGCCCGTTGTAGGCCAGCATCTCCTTCACCGCGCCCGGAAGCTCGCCGGGGTCCTCGACGCGTTTGGCAAAAATGCCCATCGCGCGCGCCATCGCCGCGAAATCAGGGTTTTGCAGGTCGACATTGGTGTCGACGAAGCCGGCGGCCTTCATCTCCAGCGCAACGAAGCCGAGCACGCCGTTGTTGAAGACGACGACCTTCACCGGCAGCTTCATCTGCGTCAGCGTGATCAGATCGCCCATCAGCATGGTGAAGCCGCCGTCGCCCGACAGCGAGATCACCTGGCGGCCGGGCTGCGAGGCCTGCGCCCCGATCGCCTGCGGCATCGCATTGGCCATCGAGCCGTGCACGAAGGAGCCGATCAGCCGGCGGCGACCGTTCATCTCGAGATAGCGCGCCGCCCACACCGTGGGTGTGCCGACATCGGCGGTGAACACGGCATCCTCGGACGCATGGTCGCTGACGACCTTGGCGAGATATTGCGGATGGATCGGCTTGCTGCCGGGGGTGCCCCTGGCGAGCGAGTCCAGCCCCTCGCGCGCCTTCTTGTAATGCGCGACGGCATCGTCGAGATGCTTGCGCTGGGTCTTGGTCTTCAGCAGCGGCAGCAGCGCCTCGATGGTCAGCTTGACGTCGCCGATGAGGCCGAGGTCGATCTTGCAGCGTCGGCCGAGATTTTCCGGGCGGATGTCGATCTGCGCGATCTGGCAACCGGTCGGGAAGAACTGCTTGTAGGGGAAATCGGTGCCGAGCATCACCAGCGCGTCGCAGGCGTGCATGGCGGCATAGCCCGAGGAGAAGCCGATGAACCCGGTCATGCCGACATCGTAGGGATTTTCGTATTCGACGTGCTCCTTGCCGCCGAGCGCATGCACGATCGGGCTCTTCAAGGCCTCCGCAAGCTGCATCAACGGCGTATGCGCGCCGGCGCAGCCACGGCCGCAGAACAGGGTGATGCGCTCGGCGCCGTTCAGGAGGTCCGCGAGCGCCTTCAGCTCATCGGCCTCAGGCACGACTTTCGGCGCCGACAGCGCGAGCCCCCGCGCCGTCGACAGCGCGCGCCTCGGCGGATCGCGGAACGCGACGTCGCCGGGCATGGCGATGACGGCGACGCCGCGCAGGCCCACGGCCGCGCGAATGGCGTTCTCGATCACGAAAGGCAGCTGGCTCGCATCCGAGACCAGCTCGCAATAATGGCTGCATTCCCGGAACAGGTTTTGGGGATGGGTTTCCTGAAAGTAGCCGCCGCCGATTTCGGCCGACGGAATCTGCGCCGCGATCGCCAGCACGGGGACGCGGCTGCGATGCGCGTCGAACAGGCCGTTGATCAGATGCAGATTGCCCGGGCCGCAGGAACCTGCGCAGACCGCAAGGCTTCCGGTCATCTCGGCTTCGCCGGCGGCTGCGAACGCCGCAACCTCCTCATGCCGGACGTGGATCCATTCGATGGTGCCGCGACGCCGCAGCGCCTCGGTAAAAGCATTCAGGCTGTCGCCGACGATGCCGTAGATCCGCTTGACGCCGGCCTGTTCGAGCGTTGCCACGAACAGATCGGCCACGTTGTTGATCGCCATGTCGGTCTCCTGATCTCGCTGATTCAGCAAGATAGGATAAAGCGCGGCCGTGACGGGATCACGGCTGGTTTATTGCAGCTTCAGTCTTTCACAATCGCCCGATCGTAGGCCGCGATCGTCTGCTTTGCGCGCGCTGCGACATCGGCCGCCGACATGCCGGGCTTGTAGAGGCTGGAGCCAAGCCCGAATGCGGTGACGCCGCCCTTGATATACTCCGCAAAATTCTGGTCGGAGACACCGCCGACGGCAGCGATCATCACGCCGGCCGGCAGCACCGCGCGAATCGCGGCGATACCGGATGCGCCGAGCACGCTCGCCGGAAAGAATTTCAGGCCCGATGCGCCAGAGCGCGCGGCAAGCAGCGCCTCGGTCGGCGAGAACACGCCCGGCAACGTCACCATGGCGTATTGATGCGCACGCGCGAGCACCTGCGTATCCACATTCGGCGAGACCATCAGCTTGCCGCCGACGTCATTGAGACGATCGACATCTGCGGTGGTCAGCACCGTGCCGGCGCCGATCAGCACGCCGGCCGGCGCGAGCTTCGCAGCGGTGGCGATCGAGCGGAACGGATCGGGCGAATTCAGCGGGATCTCGATCGCGGTCATGCCGGCCTCGATCAGCACGCTGACGATCGCCTCGGCCTCCTCCGGCTTGACGCCGCGCAGGATCGCGACCAGCGGACGCTTCATCGACGGAAAGGGAACACTCATCTCAGGAAATCCTTCTTAACTCGTCCAGATCGCCGCCGCCGCCATCGACAGGCCGTGGCGAACGGCTTCATCCGCATCGATCGGCCGCGGCGTCACCGACACCGCATCGAAAGCCAGCTGATACAGCGTCGCCAGCCGCCCTGACGCAACCAACGTGATGCCGGCTTTGGGCACATTGCCAGAGAGACCCGCCGCCAGCTCGGTGCCGATCAACGTGCCCGACAGCGTCTCGCGCGCGGCGGCCGGCGTGCCGCCGAACAGCAACTGCCGCGACCGCGCACCGAAGAGCAGGTTGGCGGCGAACGCCGGCGCCTCGAACGCGGCTTTCACCGCCGCCTTGAAGCTTGCAACATCCTCGGCGTCATCGGCGCCTGCGACCGCGAGTGACAGAATCGTCTCGCGCGAGATCACACTGAACAGCTCGCCGGTCATGAAGGTGGAGAAATGCTCGACCGTGCCGTCCTTCACCTGCACCCATTTCGAATGCGTGCCGGGCATGCAGACCAGCGCTTCGCCGGCGGCCTTAAGGCCGAGCGCGCCGAGCAACTGCGTCTCCTCGCCGCGCATCACGTCCGGCGCGCCTGCGTCGCGCTGCGCGATGCCGGGCAGGATGCGGATGTCGCGCGCCTCACCCGGCACCCGCACGGCCTGCTTCAGGATGGAGGTGAGCGGTGCCGGCGTGTCGACATAGCCGGCCTCGACCCAGCCGGTTTTGGCGCCGGCCATACCGCAGACGAGAACGGGCAGATGATCCGGTGCTTCGACGGCGGAAAGATGCGATTGCAGCACACCGGCAAATCCGGTCTTGGCCGCGGCCAGCATGCCCTCGCCACTGCGGCGTTCGGCCAGGACCTGGCCGGCCCGATCGACCAGCCACAGGCGGAAGCTGCTGGTGCCCCAGTCCACCGCGACATAGGCGGGTTCGCTCATCTCGGTTCTCGTCCTCGTCTCACCGGCAAGACGCCGTCTCGCGACAATGAGACGACGGCTGGCAAATTCGCCCCGGGATATCGGCTATTGCCGCCGCAAACCAGCGTTTTATCGCAGGTCTGAGACGCTGCCGCGCTGGCACACCGCTTGCTCATGCATCCCCACTCACATCCGTGAACCGCGCACCAAGACGCGTCAATTGTGGAGAGGAAACCCATGGAGATCGGCTATTTCACGATGCCTTCGCACCCGCCGGAGTGCGGCCTGAAGGAAGGAAACGACTGGGACCTGCAAGTCATGCGCTGGCTCGACGAGCTCGGCTATCAGGAGGCCTGGGTCGGCGAGCACCACACCGCGCCCTGGGAACCCAATCCCACGCCGGATCTCCTGATCGCGCAGGCCTTGATGCAGACCAAGCGCTTGCGCATCGGGCCGGGCGGCTTCCTGCTGCCCTATCACCATCCCGCCGAGCTCGCCAACCGCGTCGCGATGCTCGACCATCTGTCCGAGGGACGGCTCAATTTCGGCGTCGCGGCTAGCGGCCTGCCGAGCGACTGGGCAATGTTCAACGTCGACGGCATGAGCGGGCAGAACCGCGACATGACGCGCGAAGCGTTGGAGATCATCCTGAAGATGTGGACCGATCCCGCGCCCTGGACCTACAAGGGCAAATTCTGGACGGTGACCAAGCCGGACACGATGTTCGACTTCCTCAAGCCTCACATCAAGCCGTTGCAGGCGCCGCATCCGCCAATCGGCGTTGCCGGGCTGTCGAAGAACTCGGACACGCTGAAGCTCGCCGGCGAACGCGGCTTCATCCCGATGAGCCTCAACCTCAACCCGGCCTATGTCGGCAGCCATTGGGATTCGGTCGAGATCGGCGCCGCCAAGACCGGACGCAAGCCGAACCGGCAAGACTGGCGGCTGGTGCGCGAGGTCTTCGTTGCCGACACCGACGAAGAGGCCTGGAAGCTCTCCACCGGCGACATGATGGGCCGGATGATGCACGAGTACTTCCTGCCCCTGCTCGGCCATTTCGGCTTCAAGGACTATTTGAAGCACGCGCCCGACGTGCCCGACAGCGACGTCACCGTCGAATATTGCGCCAAGCGGAACTGGATCGTCGGCTCGCCCGCGACCGTCGCCGAGAAGATCGAGAAGATCTACGACGAGGTCGGCGGCTTCGGCGTGCTGCTGGTGTTCGGCTTCGACTACAAGCACAAGGCAGAGGCCTGGCACCACTCGCTCTCGCTGCTCAGCAGCGAGGTGATGCCGCGCCTGAAGCATCTCGGCTCCGCGAAGAAGGCGGCTTGACCCGACGCGGATGCGGCGCGATCGTGCCGCATCCGCACCCGTTTCGGAGATCTCCGCGTGAGCGTGGACGCAAAGGACTTCAAGCAGGCGATGCGCCAATGCGCCGGTGCCGTCGCGCTGGTCACGGTCGGTGCCGAGCACGGCAAGCGCACCGGGCTCACGGTCACCTCGGCCTGCTCACTGTCGGACAATCCACCGTCGCTGATCGTCTGCGTCAACCGCAACGCCAGCGCACATACGCGGATCCGCGAGGAAGGCGCCTTCGCAATCAACTTCCTGCACGAGGACCACGCGCTGCTGGCACTCACCTTCAGCGGCCAGAAGGGCGTCAACGGTGACGACCGCTTTGCGTTCGGGCAGTGGACGCGCGGAGCCACCGGCGCACCCGTGCTGACCGACGCGGTGGCCGCGTTCGATTGCGAGCTGGCGCAGGAATTCGAAACGAAGACGCATTCGATCTTCGTCGGCGAAGTCCGCGGGGTGTCGCATTCCGACGGGGCCGCCCCGCTGGTCTATCTGCGCAGCAGCTTCCACGTACCCCACGAAATCCGCGGCACCGTTACAGTCGGCGATCTCGATTCTAGGCATCTGAGCTGGACGGATTTTTCGTAAGGGCGGCATCGCCGGTGCGCTCCCTCGCCCCGCTTGCGGGGAGAGGGTTGGGGTGAGGGGGACTCTTCGCACGGGAGGTGACAGTTGGACTCGCGGAGAGTCCCCCTCACCCGCCGCGCTTCGCGCGTCGGCCTCTCCCCGCACGCGGGGAGAGGCGAAAGCCCGCGGCTCGCTCCTCGTTCATCTCCAACCGAAAGCACTACTGCGCGGTCTCGATCTTCAGGTGCTTGATCTTGCGATACAGCGTCGCGCGGCTGAGCTTCAGCGCACGCGCCGCCTCGGTCACACGACCGCCATGCTTGCGCAGCGCCTCGACGATCGTCGCGCGCTCGGCCGCCGCGAGGTCCGGCTCCGCCGCACGGCCGCCGAACAGCGGCAGATCGAGATCGGCATCGGTGACGACACCGTTCTCCGCCGTGCAGCCGGCAAGCCGCAGCACATGGCGGAGCTGGCGCATGTTGCCGGGATACGGATAGGCCGACAGCAGCGCCCAGGCCTCGTCCGAGAGGCGGCAATTCGGCGCTTCCTCGCGCGCGATCTGGCGAATGATGTCGTCGCGGTCGGCGCGCTCGCGCAAGCTCGGCAGCTTCACCTCCATGCCGCGGAGACGAAAATAGAGATCGGCACGGAAGGCGCCCTCCTCCGCCATGCGGCCGAGATCGCGATGGGTGGCGCTGATCAGGCGGATGTCGACCGGCACCGGCTTGAGCGCGCCGAGCGGCCAGACCTCGCGGTTTTCCAGCACGCGCAAGAGACGCGTCTGCAGCGCGATCGGCATGTCGCCGATCTCGTCGAGGAACAGCGTGCCGCCGTCGGCCTGCACGATCAGGCCCTTTGAGCCCTCGCGCCGCGCGCCGGTGAAGGCACCGGCCTCGTAACCGAACAGCTCGGCGTCGATCAGGCTCTCCGGCATCGCCGCGCAGTTCAGCGCGACATAATGGTTGCGGGCACGGTTGCTCGCCGCGTGAATGGCGCGGGCGAACACGTCCTTGCCGACGCCGGTCTCGCCATGCAGCAACACCGGCAGATTGCGATCACCGATGCTCCTCAGCCGCTTCACGCTTTTGATCAGGCCAGGATCGCGGCCGGCGAGGCGGCTCAAAGCATCGAAGCGATCGACAGGCGCATCGCGGCGCGGAGCGTGTGGACCCGTGAAGGATTTGGCGTGCAGCGGCGGGGCGACATGGCCCTCGCCCAACGGACTGCCGTCGGCGCGGCGCAGCTCGACAACATCGTCCGCACTGCGCGCGGCGTGATGATCGAACTTGACGTAACGCGACAGATCGATGCCCGATGCGATCATGCCGTCGGTGAGGCCGAGCAGCGCACGCGCGGAACGGCAGGCGCCGACGATACGGCGGTCGTCGTCATAGGCGAGCAGGCCGCTGCCGCCGTCACCCGGCACCGTCGCGATCCAGGCGTTGCGGAAATGGCCGCGGAAGATCGCACCCTCCATCCGCCGCGTCGCCTCCATCGTCACCGCGAGCGCGAGCTGATGCGCGGCGCGTTCGAGATCCTCGCGGCAGGAGGTGATGTTGATGGCACCGGCGAGCCGGCCGGCCTGGTCGAACAGCGGCGCCACGGCGCAGGAGAACATGTGCCACTGTGCGCGAAAATGCTCGTCGCGATGCACCAGGATCGGCTTCTGCTCGGCCAGCGCGGTGCCGAGCCCGTTGGTGCCCTCGAAAGTCTCGGCGAAATTCGAGCCGGTGTAGATCTTCCAGTCCAGAAACATCTTCGCGTCGGCTTCGCCCGGCAGCCGGCTGAACAGCATGGTCGCGTTCACATCGGCCAGATTCACACAGTAGCCGGCGTCGCGCAGCACGCGGGCGAGATCGTCGAGCTCGGGCGTTGCGAGCCGGATCGTCTCCTCCATCGGCTCGGCGACATGCCGGATCTCGGCCTCGGTGAGCGTTTGCGGCGGGCCCTGGCGGGCGGGATCGAGCTTGTGGCTGATCAGGCAGCGCCGCCACGAATTGGCGATCCGCGAAGAGGCATCGACGTCGGCCACATGATTGGCGACGGACAAGACACGGGCGACATGGTTCGAGGCCGAAAGGCTGGCCATCGCGGACGTCTCCACCCTGTATTATTGTGCAAAGTCTGGCAGCACGGGCGGGGATGTCAATCGGGAACCGGGAACTGAGGCGCGGCGCGCTGTCTCTAGACGTCATTCCGGGGCGATGCGATGGGACCGCGCAAGCGCGGCCCGGAGCATCGAACCCGGAATCTCGAGATTCTCAGGTGTGCAATTGCACACCATAGTTCGCGCTGCGCGCGCCCCGGAATGACGGCATCATCAAGATTGCTGCACTGCCCTCACCAGGTATCGATGCAGGGCCGCTTCTTCGTCGTCCTCGGCTCGGGCTTCGGCACCGACCTAAGCCCCGCCATGATCCAGCGCCGGGTTTCGGCGGGGTCGATGACGTTGTCGATCTCGAACACGGACGCGATCGAGACCGCCTTGCCGTTGGCATAGAGCTCGGCGACCTTGTTGCGATAATAGGTCTCGCGCTCTTCGGGGTCGGCGATCGCCTCCATCTCCTTGCGGAAGCCGAGGCGGACATAGCCCTCGAGGCCCATGCCGCCGAACTCGCCCGTGGGCCACGCCGCGGTGAAGAACGAGGCGTGGAAGCCGCCGCCGATCATCGACTGTGCGCCGAGGCCGTAACCCTTGCGCAGCACGATGCCGAACAGCGGCACGGTGAGGCTCGCGCCGGTCACGAACATGCGCGAGACGTGCCGCACGATCGCGGTCTTCTCGGCTTCCGGGCCGACCATGAAGCCGGGCGTGTCGCAGAGCGAGACGATCGGCAGATCGAACGCGTCGCAGAGCTGGAGAAAGCGCGCGGCCTTGTCGCCGGCATCGGCATCGATCGCGCCGCCGAGATGGCGCGGGTTGTTGGCGATCAGGCCGAACGGCTTGCCCTCGATGCGGATCAGCGCGGTGATCATGCCGACGCCGTAGTCGCGGCGCAGCTCCAGCACGCTGTCCCTGTCCGCGACGAGATCGATCACGCTGCGGATGTCGTAGACGCGCAGGCGGTTCTCCGGAATGGCGCGGCGGAGCAGACGCTGGTCGGCGGCCTGCCAGTCGGTCACCGCGCCCTGAAAATAGGACAGGTATTTTTGCGCGACGCGCGTCGCCTCCTCCTCGTCCTCGACGAGGATGTCGATGACGCCGTTCGGCGACTGGAACGAGACCGGGCCGACCTCGGCCGGATGGTAGACGCCGAGGCCGCCGCCCTCGATCATCGCGGGGCCGCCCATGCCGATCGAGGCGTTCTTGGTGGCGATGATGACGTCGCAGCAACCGAGCATCGCGGCATTGCCGGCAAAGCAATAGCCGGAGACGACGCCGATGACGGGCACCAGGCCGGAGAGCCTTGCGAACTGCACGAAGGACGGGCCGTCGAGCCCGGTCATGCCGAGCCGGTCGGTATCGCCGGGCCGGCCGCCGCCGCCCTCGCCGTAGAACACCAGCGGCACGCGCCAGTCTTCCGCCAGCGTCAGCATGCGGTCGATCTTCTTGTGGTTCATGTGGCCCTGCGTGCCCGCGAGCACGGTGTAGTCATAGGCCACGACGATGCAGCGCGCGCCCTCCGGGCCGAACTTCTCGCCATTGACGGTCGCAACGCCCATGACGAGGCCGTCGGCCGGCGTGTTCTTGATGAGGTCGTCGAGCTTGCGCCGGCGGCGCTGGGCCGCGATCGCGAGGCTGCCGTACTCCATGAAGGAGCCGTCGTCGACGAGCTGCGCGACGTTCTCGCGGGCGGTGCGCTGGTTGGTGTTGCGGCGGCGCTCGACCGAGGCCGGCCGGTTCGCATCGAGCGTGTTGGCCTGGCGCGCGATCAGCTCGGCGAGATCAGGACGGATGTGGTCGAGGTCGACATCGGCTTCCGCCGCCGACGCGTCGGCCGCGACGTCGAGCGGCTCCAGATACAGGATCGGTTCGCCGTGCATCAAAGTGGCGCCGTCTCCGGCGACGAGCTTCGTGACCCTGCCGCCCTGCTCGGCCATGACGAGATGCTCCATCTTCATGGACTCGATCACGGCAAGCTGCTGGCCGGGGCGCACGACTTCGCCTTCCTTCACCTGGATGGTGACGATGGTTCCCTGCAGGGGTGCCGCGACCATCACCGCGCCTTCAGGCACGGCCTGCGTAATGTGCGTCTCCATGCCGTGACCGCCGCCTCGCTCGGTCGGGGCGAAGTAGAGCGGCTTGGCTGCGCCATCGGCCGCCTCGACCAGTTTCGCGATGTTGCGATCGATGAAATCGGTCGCGATCCGGTTGGTCCTGAAATCGGGATGCGCGAGCACCGCCTGGAGGAAGGCGATGTTGGTGACGACGCCGTCGATCCGGAATTCGCGCAGGGCGCGCGAAGCCTTGGCGACCACGTCATGCCAGGCCTCGCCCGGCGTATGCACGATGACTTTTGCGAGCAGCGAATCGAAGGCCGCGCTGGTCTTGTAGCCCGCATAGCCAAAACTATCGACACGGACGCCGGGCCCCGACGGCGGCTCGAACAAGGCGAGCACGCCGCCGGTCGGATGCGTCGCGCCAGTCTCGTCCAGCGTCTCCATGTTGACGCGGAGCTGCATGGCGTAGCCGCGCGGCTTCGGGATCGATCCCTGCGCAAGGTCGAGCGAGGCCAGCGTGCTGCCTGCTGCGACCGCGAGCTGGGCGCGGACGAGGTCGAGGCCCAGCACCGCTTCCGTCACGGTGTGCTCGACCTGGAGCCGCGGATTGGCCTCGATGAAGGCAAAGCTATCCTCCGCCGTGCCGTCGACCAGGAACTCGAAGGTACCGAGATTGTCGTAAGCCGCGGCGGTCGCGAGTTGCCTCGCCGCCTCGATGATGCGGCCGCGCAAGGGCTCGCTCAGCGACGGGCTCGGCGCCACCTCGACCAGCTTCTGGTGCCGGCGCTGGATGGTGCATTCGCGCTCCCAGAGATGAGAGACCGCACCATGACGGTCGCCGATGATCTGCACCTCGATATGACGCGCCTGGCGGATCAGCCGCTCGGCATAGACGCCGTCGAAGCCGAATGCCGCCTTGGCCTCGGACTGGCAGCGCGCATAGGCTTCCGCCAGATCGGCCGCATTCTCGACCACGCGCATGCCGCGGCCACCGCCGCCGGCCATCGCCTTGATCACGATCGCCGCGTTGCCGCCAAGCGACGTGAAGAACGCCGTGATCTCCTCGAGCGACGAAGGCCCGCTGGTGCCGGCGATGATCGGCACGCCGCAGCGTTTGGCCAGTTGCCGTGCCGCGACCTTGTCGCCAAACAGTTCGAGCGCTGTCACCTTTGGCCCGACAAAGGTGATCCCCTGCTCGCCACAGGCCTTGGCGAACGCGGCATTCTCGCTCAGAAAACCGTAGCCGGGATGCACGGCATCGCAGCCGGCGCCCTTCGCCGCCGTCACCACGGCCTCGATGTCGAGATAGGCCCGCGCGCCGCGGCCAGGGATCTCGAGCGCCTCGTCGGCGACACGCACATGCAGCGACAGCGCGTCGTCTGCAGGGTGGATCGCTACCGTCGCGATGCCGGCATCGGCCGCCGCGCGCGCGATGCGGATGGCGATCTCGCCGCGATTGGCTATCAGGAGTTTCTTGAACGACATGATGTCTCTCACTCAGACTGCGGCGGGCAGATTTGGATCGAGGTCCTGCTTCTTCACCTTGCCCGTCGCCGTCAGGGGCAGAGCTTCGATGATGCGAATCTCCGGGACCTTGTAGACGGCCATGCGCTCGGCGCACCAGGCACGCAGGCTCTCTGCCGAGATGGTACCGACCGCCTCCGGCTTGAGCTGGATATAGGCCACCGGCACCTGCCCCTTGTCGGGATCGTCGCGTCCGACCACGCCCGAGCCCAGCACCTTCGGATGCTGACCCAGCAGCGCCTCGATCTCCGGCGGGAAGACGCTCATGCCCTTGACCTTCAGCATCTCCTTGCGGCGGCCGAGGAAGTGCAGGAAGCCGTCCTTGTCGATGCTGCCGATGTCGCCGGTGCGCAGCCAGCCATCGACGAGCGACTCCGCGGTCGCCTCCGGCTTGTTCCAGTAGCTCTTGAGCAGCGACGGGGTGCGCACCCGGATCTCGCCTTCCGCACCGAGCGGCAGCAGCGCGCCGGTCTCGAAATCGGTGATCTTGAACTCGGCGCCGGGGACCGGCAGGCCGACGAAGATCGGCTGGCTGTTCAGATCGAAATCGTCGTCCTGGAAGCCCGATGTGAAGGTGTTGGAGGTGTGGGTCTCGGTCATGCCCCAGGCCGCCTCCACCAGGATCGTGCCGGTGAGGTCCTTCCAGCGCCTGCGATAGTCCGCGTTGAGCTTCTTGACGAAGGAGACGACGCGCACCTGCTTCAAGGACAACAGGTCGAACTCGCTCCAGCGCGGATGGTCCATCAGCTCCACCGCTCCGTCGACCGGCATCGCGGTGATCGTAACCTTGTACTTGTCGATCGCGGCCATCGCGCCGACGGCATCCCAGCGCGCCAGCAGAACCAGCGTCGCGCCGGAAAACAGCGGAAAGATCAAGCCAAAGTTCTCACCGGCAATCCAGAACTCCGGAAAGAACGACAGGAACACGCTGCGCTCGTCGGACAGGACCGAGATGCCGTAATTGGCGGCGGCGGTGTAGACCATGTCGCGATGGGTGTGAACGCAGCCCTTGGGCATGCCGGTGGTGCCGCCGGTGTAGTTGAGCGCAGCGACCTCATCGAGGCCGGGCGGCGGCAGCGGCGACGGCGCGGGCATCGCGGCAAGCGCCGGCAACAGATCGGTCGCGCCTGCGGCCGCGATGCGCGGCGCGCGGATCGATTCCGGCGTGGGAAACGCAGGCGCCGCCGGCACGACATCGGCAAAGCTGGTGACGATGATCTCGCGCAGCCGCACCTCGCCCCTCACCTGCTCGACGACGGGGATGAGCTGGTCCAGTGCCACGATTACGACGGCCTGGGTATCGTTGAGTTCGTAGGACAGCTCGAACGCGCGCGACAGCGGGCTGACGGGGACGTGGACCGCGCCGAGCTTCAGAATTCCGAAGAACACGATGTGAAATTGCGGGCAGTTCGGCAGGAAGACGGCGACGCGATCGCCCTTGCGCACGCCCTTGGCCTGCAACAGTGCCGCGAAGCGGTCGCTCTGCCGGTCGAGATCGGCGTAGGTGGTGACGTGCCCGTAGAAGATCACCGCTGGACGCTCCGGGCTCCGCTTCGCCCAGGCGCGCAGATATTCCGTCAAGGGAACTTCGCCGTGCAGATAGTTCGGCGAACGCGGCATGCCCTTCGGCCACGCCTTGTCCCACAACCCGCGCAAGGTGGCGAGGTAGTCCTTCTCGTTGAGGGCCGCGCTCATGACGTCTTCCCCGTGTTGCTTTTCTTTTCATAAGGCACGCACGTGCCGTCAATCGACATCGTTACACGTCGAGCACGGCAGACTTCATGTCAAGGAAAACAGTTTTCCGCATCACGGCCGATGCCGCGGCGCGGAAAAAGCGGACGTCACGCCGCGACGAGGCGAATGATCCGCCTCACGGCCGATGGGATCGGCGCGATGACAGGGACAGTGAACATCGGCTGAAGCTCGCGCGCGGCTTCCCCCAGCGGCCCGCCGCCGATGATGACAGCTTCCGCCCCGTCCCGCGCGATGCAGGCCTCGACCGCGCCGGCGAGGGCTGCGCGCAGCTGCGCCGGATCGCGCATCAGCTCTTGCGGATCGCCTTCGGCAAAGCGCGTGCCGGTGTAGCGCGATCGCAGCCCCAGCGCCTCCGGCAACGCCTCGATCTTCGACTTGAGCAGCGGTGTCGTGGTCGCCACACCGAAGCGGCGGCCTCCTGCGGCGGCCTCCAGCATCGACGACTCGCCGATGCCGACCGCAGGCAGCTTCGTCGCAGCCCTGATTCCGGCGAGACCGGGATCGCCGAACGCTGCGACGATGATGCCGTCCGGGGAAACTCGATGCGTCCGCGCGATCTCCTCGACCTCGGCGGCGGCCGCCTCCAGCGCCTCCGCCGACACGATCATCTGCGGCGCGCGCATTGCCGTGGCGCCGACGATGTCGAAACCGGCCACGGCGGCCGACTTCGCGATGGCCACCATCATCGCGGTGGTCGCCTCGAGACTGTTCGGATTGATCAGGAGGATGCGCGCGCGCCGATCGGAATTCTGGGCCATCCTACCGCTATACTAGGCCGCCCGCACGCCGGCAACGAAGGCGCTGACCTCGTTCTCGAGCGATTGCAGTTTCTGCGTCAGCCGGCCGCTGGATTGCAGCACGAGGCCGGCGGCCTGGCCGGTCTCGGCGGTCGCATCGGTCACGCCGGAGATGTTTTGCGAGACCTGATCGGTGCCGGACGCCGCCTCCTGCACGCTGTGCGCGATGGCCTGCGTCGCCGCGCCCTGCTCCTCGACGGCGGCTGCGATCGACGAGGAGATCTCGTTGACCTCCATGATGGTGGCGCGAATGCTCTCGATATTGCCGACGACCTGATTGGTCTCGGCCTGGATCGCGGTGATCTGCGCGCCGATCTCGTCGGTCGCCTTCGCGGTCTGGCTCGCCAGCGACTTTACCTCACTCGCGACCACCGCAAACCCCCTGCCGGATTCGCCCGCACGCGCCGCCTCGATGGTGGCGTTGAGCGCGAGCAGATTGGTCTGCGAGGCGATCTGGTTGATGAGGTCGATGACCTCGCCGATCTTGTGCGCGGCGGCGGCAAGCCCCTGCACCGTATCGTTGGTGCGCTGGCCGTCGGCGGCCGCCTTGTCGGCCACCGTCGCGGCCTGCGCGACGCGCTGGCTGATCTCGGTGATCGAGGACGACAGCTGGCCGGCGGCGGAGGCCACCGTCTGCACGTTGCTCGACGCCTGCTGGCAGGCCGTTGCCACGAAGCTGGCGCGATCGGTCGCCTTGTTCGCGGTCTCCGACATGCCTTGCGCGGCCTGCTGCATCGCGCGCGCCTCATCGAACACGTCGCGGACCACGGCCTGGACACTCGCCTCGAACTTGCCGGCGAGATCGGCCATCGTCCTGCGCTTCTCGTCGTCGGCTCGCTGCTTCGCCTCCTGCTGCTCGGCATGCATCCGGCCCACGGCCGACGCATTGTCCTTGAACACGGCGAGCGCGTTGGCGAGCCCGCCGACCTCATCGCGCCGATCGGTGTAGGGCACGTCGAACGCACTGTCGCCGGCGGCGAGGCGTTCGGTCAGCGCCGTAATTCCTGCCAGCGGCTTCGTGACGCTGCGGCCGATCACGAAGGAGGCACCGAGCACCAGCACGAGCACGACAAGACACACCAGCGCGAACGTCGTCGCGTTCTGGCGGAACACGGCATCGACGTCGTCGAGATAGATGCCGGTGCCGATGATCCAGCCCCAGGGCGCAAAGCCCTTCACATAGGAGATCTTCCCGACCGGCTGGTCGAAGCCGGGCTTCGGCCAGAGATAGCTGTAGAAGCCGGCGCCCTGCTTGCTGACGACGTCAACGAAGCCCATGAACAGCGCGTTGCCGGCGGGGTCCTTCATCCCCGAAAGGTCCTTGCCGTCGAGCTCGGGCTTGATCGGGTGCATGACCATCCTGGGGGTCATGTCGTTGATCCAGAAATACTCGACCTTGTCGTAGCGCAGGCTCTTGATCTCCGCCATCGCGGCAGCCTGCGCCTGCTCGCGCGGGAGTTTTCCGTCGCTCTCGAGCTTCTGATAGTGCGCCAGGATGCCGTAGCCGACGTCCACCATGTGCTGCGTCTTGGCCTGGCGATCGGCGACCATCTGCGTGCGCAGGGTCGAAAGCGCGATCGGCGCCAGCGCGATCATGCCGAGGAGGCTGATGCCGACAATCAGGACCAGCTTGAAACTGATGCGGGAGAAAATCATCCGGGCTCGCAAAATTGGAAGGGCTGATATGCCAGTTTATCCCGCTCCCCTTAGCAAAGCTTTAAGCATTCGGGTTCCCCAAATCCCCGCAAAATCGCGTGGGCGCTCGGCGGCATGCCGTATGCGGCCCGGCAGGTTTGCGGGGCCGGCCGCATCCGAGATCCGAACGCTTCAAATCTAGAAGACCTCGATATCGGCCCTCGACGCGTTGACTTGCGACAGGCTCTGGCGGAACGATCAACGCAGATCGTCAGCGCCAGACGCGGCGTGCGCCCAGCCCAAGGCCACAGGCTCAATGCATCAATCGACATACGCCAAGCCCATCGACCTTCCCGCACTGACCGCAGCCGAGCGACTCTTCATCTGGGGATTTCGTGCCAAGGCGCGCAGCGGAAGCGCCGTTCCGACCGCGGCCGACATCCAGCAGGTGTACGACCATTTCCGCGTCGGCGATGCCGTGCCGTCGCTGGAATCGATCATCGAGATCTTTGCCTGCACGGCGCATACGGCGATCGAAGTGCATTGCCCCACCTGTCCGCGCATGTCGGAGAGCGAGCACGGAATCCTGCGGGCGATCGCCGCCGCGCAGAAGGAGCGCGACGATGTCGCGCGCGAGCAGTTCGAGTGCTGGCTGCCGCCGGTGGGCGCGGATTGGGCGCTGGCGCCGGTCCGGGGACTTGCGACCATCTTCCGCATGGCCGGCCTCATTCTGCCTGATCGGCATGTCGAGCCTTTTGACCAGGACCGGACAATGGTGATGAAGAGCTGGCTTGTGGGCAGTCCCACGTTGCATTGATGAGATCGTTCATGATGGAGGCTGCGAGCAATTCCGTGCCTGACCCGGAAGCCGGCCAGTCGCGGCTCTGCCCGCTTCAAGCCGCGCTTGCGACCCGTCCCGGCGTCGAAAGCTACGATCAATTCTGCCGCGTCGCGCTTTCGCTGTTCCGCTTCATTGGCGCTGCCTATGCGACCGGCGCGTCCGATTGCTGGGAGGCGGCCTATCGCTTCGCCGACGAGGCGCCCGGCATTGCCGACAGCCCGCTGCTGGTCGCGCGAGCGGCTGCGCTCGTCAGGATCCTGCGCAGCGGCCGGCCATGCGAGCTGTGCTTCTTGCCACCGTCGTGCCGGCGCCTCTCGAAGGACGAGACGGAGTTGATGCGACTGCTGTCGGTCGCGCGCAGCAAGCAGCCCGGTGAACTCGAGACAATCGTCTGCGGGTTCGTCGGCTCCGGGAAAGAGGATGCGACAACGCGGGCGGTCAACGCGCTTGCCTGCTGCTGACGCCTAACCTCCGGCCTTGCCGAGCACGAGATCGATCGTGTGGGACGCGATCTTGCGCAGCTGCGCGTCGTCGCCGAAGGCCCGTTCGAGCACGGCGAGGCCGCGCGTCACCGTGATGATGTGGAGCGCTGCGACCGCGGGATTGCCGTTGAACTCGCCGCGTTTCGCGCCTGCCGACAATGTGTCCTGAACCAAAGCGGTGATGCGCGAGATGAGGTTCGCAAAGGCCTGGCGCGCGTCCTCGTCGAGCCCCTCGCCTTCGACCGCACCGAGCTCCATCAGGCCGCGCGTGGTCGGACATCCGCGCGGTGGCGAGCCCGAGCGGAAATTCACGATGGTCAGGTCGAAGAATGCGGTGAGGCGTTTTCGCAAACTGCCGGCACCGAGCGCCTTTTGCAGGGCGAGGAGGTAATCGCCCGCGTAGCGCTCATAGGCCTGCAGGAACAGCGCCTCCTTGCTGCCGAAGGCATTGTAGAGGCTGCCGCGCTGGACGCCGGCGTCGCGCGCGATGTCGGACAGCGAGGTGCCGCGCACGCCCTTGCGCCAGAACTGGTCGAACGCAATGCGCAGGACGTCGTCGTGGTCGAACTCGCGCGGTCTCAAATGTCGATCCTCGGCCTGAAAGTATTTGACACGTTGTCAAGAACGTGTTTTCTCGACATGGTGTCAAAAACCAATTGGGATTGATAGCCCGTTTCGTCAATGAGCCGGACCGCCGGCGCGCACCATGCGCCCTGGCCGGTCGGCCCGCATGCAAAGGGACCAGCTCATGCCTCTCCTCCACATCTCGATGCGCGCCGGAAAGCCCGACGCCTACCGGCAGGCGATCCTCGACGGTCTCTACCGCGCCATGCGCGAGGCGCTGAACGTGCCCGAGGGCGACGAGTTCATGACCATCAGCGAGCATGACCCCGCGAACTTCCGCTGCGGCAACGCCTACGGCGTCGAGCGAAGCGAGGACGCCGTGCTGATCCAGATCACCGTGTTCGCCTCGCGCACCCCTGAGCAGAAGAAAGCGCTGTACCGGCGGATCGCGGAGCTGCTCGGCGAGAACCCGGGCATCCGGCCCGAGGACGTGTTCGTGAACGTGCTCGATGCCCCCGGGGAGAACTGGTCGGTCGGCCACGGCCTCGCGCAGTTCGCGTGAATTTGCCGGACGCGGAGTTGCCCGCGCCCCCTTGAGAATTGCCGGCCGGAAGGGTCTGATAGGCGGCGGAGGAAACCTCCGCCGAGCCGAACCCGGGACCTGAGCCGCATGACCATGTCGGTCGAGTAATTGTGGAGCCTGCCTGAAACCGCGCTGGTCGGCGCCTACGCAGAGGCGCGGCGCCGCTACGCGGAGAAGAAGTTCGAGCGCGACACCCAGCGGGCGCGGCTCGAATGGATGCGCGCAAAGCTGTTCGTCAACACGCAGGGCAATGTGACCGAGCGCAAGATGGCGGTCGACGTTTCCGAGGAGCTGGCGCGCAAGGGCCAGGAGGTACGCGAGATGACGCGCGATCTCGACATGCTGAAGATCGACGTGGACGTGATCGACACCATGATCCGGCTGCGCGGCGCGCACGGCGCCCCGCCGGTTCATGCCGAAGAGGCGGCCGAGAAACCGGCCGAGCCGGAGGGGGAGTGAGATGGCTGCGTTCCGCGGAAGCTGCCTGTGCGGCGAGGTCGCGTTCGAGGTCGAGGGTCCGTTCGATCGCTTCCTCAACTGCCATTGCTCGCGCTGCCACAAAGCGACCGGGACCGCGCATGCCTGCGAGGTGATCGTGAAGGCGGGGGCGCTGCGCTGGCTGCGCGGGGAAACATTCGTCGCGCGCTTCGATCTGCCCAATGCACGAAGCTTTGCGACCGCGTTCTGCAAGAGCTGCGGCAGCCCGATGCCGCATCTCACGCGCAGCGGACGCGAAGCGATCATCCATGCCGGCGCGTTCGACGAGCCGCTGGGCGCGGCACCTGACCGGTACGTGCATTGGACGTCCCGCGCGGATTGGTACGCCTACGGAGACGGATTACCGGTGGAGGATTGAGGCTCAGCTTTGTGCATGCCCACCGTGGCGGCGGTGATACGCACTTGGCGACGGCCAGCTCCAGTCCTTCAGTGTCGTTCGATCCGGCTCGAAGATCTCGATCTTGAGCGGATGACATGCCGCGGCATCGCTGGAATGGGTTGCGCTACAGTCGCCACCGGGACAGGCTGACAACGCGCCGAGCAGGTCGATCTCCGCGAGAAATTCGATGAAGTCGCCGGGACGGACCGGACTTGCCTTCATGAAATATTGGTGCGTGTCCTTCGTGAGGCCGGTGCACATGAAGACGTTGAGTACGTCGTGGATATGATGCTCGATCGCGAGTGGCTCCATCTTGAGCTCGGCGGCAAGCGCGCGGGACAGGTTGGAATGGCAGCAGAAATCGTAAGCCGTGCCGTTCAACAGGAGATTTGTATAGGGGTCGCAGCGCGTGCCGATGACATCATGAATGCCGGCGCCGTCCTCGTCGAAGCCGTACCAGCCGAGCGTGTCGTGACTGATGGTCGCCATCGGCCGAAAGTAGGGCATGTTGCTCCAGAGCCGGTCCCCGATGCCGACATGCGTACCATGGAGCGCCCGCGTCTTGCCGCTGAAGAAGCGCTCGGAGAGATCCTCTGCATTCCAGAGATTGAGGTCGCCGACCTGAGGGCCTTCGATGCTGACGATGCGGAAAAACTGGCCGCGCGCCACGCGAAATGTTCTGGCATCGCGTGGCGGCACGGTGAGCTCGTGCGTCTTGACCATCGTGCGGCGAGCCTGCTCAAGCGCGGCCAGGTCGGGCCCGGGCATCGTGCCGGCCGGATAGACGATCGTCGGCTTGGCGGCGCGGCGCGAAGCGGCGTCTGCGGGTGCGATTTTGGGCGACATGCCAAGCTGATCCCTGTGACTGCAGTCCATCCTACCGCCTCATCTCACCCACTCGCAACGCACTCCGCCAGGATCCCGTCGAGCTCGGCCTTCGAGAGAACGCCGAGCTCGGCGATGAAAACGATGCGTGACCGCGGCACGCCTGGTGTCGGCGCCTCACCCGGCGCCAGTGTTGCGCGGCCGCCGGCGAACTGAAACACCGTCAGGCGGCCGGGCTGCTCGACGGTCTCAAACAGGCCCTTGGCGCGGGCAAGCTTCGGCGCCAGCCGCCCGATGGCCTGCTGCAAGCGCGGCAGCGAGATTGGGTGGTCCGAGGTCCAGCTCAACGTCTCGAAGCGTTCCTCTGCCGGCCGCCGCGGCCCCGGCTCGCGTGTCGCGGGCGCGCGATCGATGGCTGCGGGAAACAGCAGCGCGGCGGGAATCTCGCCGTGCTGCGCATCGACCACCACGGCGGGGACGCGCAGCGCGCGGATGGCTTCGCGCATGCGGGCACCCGCGCCCTCGTCCGCCAGATCCAGCTTGCTGAGCGCCACGATATCGGCGACGCGCAGCTGCGCGCGCACCAGCGCGTCATCCAGGGCTGACGGCGGTGTGCCTGCATCCATCACGCAGAGCACGGTTTCCAGCGGCGCCTCGCGCAGGATCACCGGATCCATCAGGTTGCGCACGATGTCGGAGGGATCGGCGACGCCGCTGGTCTCGATGACGATATACTCCGGCTTCGGATCACGCCGCAGCAGTGTCGACAGCGTGCGGAGCAGATCGCCTTCGAGCGAGCAGCAGATGCAGCCGTTGGCAAGGCTCACCACGCCGTCGCTCGCGCCCGCGATCAGCTCCGCATCGATGTTGATCGCGCCGAAATCGTTGACCACGGCGGCGATGCGCCGTCCCTCCGCATGCGCCAGCAAATGGTTGACGACCGTGGTCTTGCCCGCCCCCAGAAAGCCCGTCACCAGGAGAATGGGGACCGGCATAGGTCAGCCCTCGACGACCGGGCGGCGCACCGGCCGGCCGGGCCGCGCAGTCACATCCAGAATGCCGTCGCTGATCAGCGCCTGGCCGCTGACGACGAGATGCCGCACGCCCTCGGACGGCCGGTTCATCGCCGTGAACGTCGCGCGGTCGCTCAGCTTCTCGTAATCGAACACGACGATGTCGGCATCGGCATCCTTTGCGAGCCTGCCCTTGGCGCGCATCGCGGGCGTGCTCTGCGACAGGATCTCCGCAGGGATCAGCGCACATTTGCGCACGCCTTCCAGCAGCGACACCGTCTTGCGCTCGCGCACCCATTCGCGGATGAATTTTGTGAAGCAGCCGGCCGAGCGGGGATGCGAGGTGGCGTCATCCGGCAGCGGCCAGGCATCGCCGGTGTAAGTCTTGCCGTCCGACGTCGTCCACGGCATCGCGTCGGACGCGATGGCGCCGCCGGGATACAGCACCGACATGTCGAGCAGGTCGCGGTGATGCGAATTGTTCTCGGTGTCGAGGATGTGCCAGAGCACCAGCGAGGACGGCTCTTCGGCCTGCGCCTTGAGCAGCTCCGCGCGATCATGGAAGCGATAGCCGTCGGTCACGCGCTGCACGGAATCGTAACCGGTGCCGTTGCGCTCGACGAATTGGGGATCACTGAAGAAGGCCGCGGCCAGCACAGTCGAACCGGTGCCGTAAGGATAGGCCTCGACCGTAATGGGCAGGCCCTGCGCCTGCGCCTTCTCGACCAGCACGCGGCAGCGCTCGATGTCGGTCTTGCTCGACGAGTTGAAGTGGCAGATGTGCATATGCGCGCCGGTGGCGCCGGCATAGCCGATCAGGCGGATATAGGCCTCCGCCGCGCTCTCGGGGTCGATGCGCGACATGTAGGCGACGTGGGTGAAGGTCGGCACGTCCTGCTTCGCGGCGAGCTGGCAGACCGCGGTCAGCTCCTGCACGCCGGCGCCCGGCGCGTAGGCGTTCAGGATGCCGATGCCGATGCCGCCCTCGTTGAGGCCGCGCGCGAGGCGATCGAGGATGCCGGCGACCTCCGCATCGCTCGCCACATTGTCCATCCAGCGGCGGTCGCGCATGGCGTTGCCGAACGCCTCGAGCGAGCTCTCCGCGTTGGAGCCCGTCATCGCGCCGATGCGCGCAAAAGCCCAGTTGGTGGCGGCGCCGTAGTTCAGCACGCGCCCCTTCCTGGCCTGGCGCTCATACCAGGATGCGACCGGCAGCACGCCGGCCTCGAGATCGAGCGTCGTCGTCACGCCGTCGAACGCCTGCATGCGATCCGCCGGGATCGACTGGCCATGCGCGTGCAGGTCGATGAAGCCCGGCGCCACCACGAGCCCGGCGGCGTCGATCACCCGCTCGGCGCCGCCGAGCGAGGAGCCGACGGCGGCGATCTTGCCGTCCACCACCGCCACATCGCCGATGGCATCCATCCCGCTCGCGGGATCCACCACCCGGCCGCCAGAGATCACCAAACCGCTCATATCGTCACTCCGCATGCCATTGCCAAAACCTCCAAAGACCCGGCAGCAGCTTCGGAGGTGCGTCTGGGCCGCATAGAGGCAGATTTTTGTGACAACGACCACCGCCGCGGATGCCGATGCAGCATGCATATTGCCGCGCGGCTGTCGCGGGGACGCGCATACGAGATGCAGTCTCGGGTTGCATCCCGGCAAATGCCAAGCTATGGGATGCGCGCAATTTCATTTTTGGAGGCGACCATGTCTACGACTGCACGCTTCCCGGGTTCGATGCGCGATATTTGACGCGCTTCCCGGGATCGGTTCCCGGGTGAGACCACCAAGCCCTGCATCAGATCGAATCTGCCGCGACCTATTGGCGCGCGTTTGCGAACCTATTGTCATGACATCCAATCTCAAGCCGACCCCTGATCGGGGCGACCGGCGTTGCGACCTGCTGGAAAGCCGGCTGCGGCGATATCACCCGCGCTTCCAGGGCGCGGTGCGCGCCTTGGCCGTGCGGCATCCGCGCATTGCGGACCTTGCCGCAAGCTTTCCCGCGCGGCTCTTCGCGCTTGCTGTTCCGCGGCGGGGGCTCGATCCTGCACGCGCGATTGCGTGCGTGATCGACGGCCATGCCCTCGCGGAGGCGGCGCCTGCCGCCGACGCCCCGCTGTGGCTGCGCAAGCTGCCTCCGGAGACGTTTGCGCGTCCGATCCCGCGATTGCCCGACGGCGAACTCTTTCGGCGACAGATCGCGAACCACCTTCCGCGCTCTCCCAAGCTCGCGCCGACATGGCTTCAGCTCGTGGCCGATGCCGCTGAGCGCGCGCACGAACCGATGGCGGCGTGGATCGCGCGTGAATTTGCGCGCGAGCCGCGACGGGTGAAGCCTGCACGGCTGCGGCTGATTTGTCTCTGGGCCTGGTATTCGACCGAGCCCGCGACGTTGGGACATGATCTGATCGAGAGGCCATGGACACCGGACATGCGCATCGATGCCGCACGTTCGGCCGCAGAGAATTGGCGGACGATCGTGGCCCTGCATGCGAACCTCGGCCGCCAGCCGATCGCCGATATGTGGCTGCGCCCCGGCCGGGTGGCGGGCTACGAATTTTTGCCGCTGGATTCGATTGCCGCCATCACCGAGGAGGCGAAAGCAATGAGGAATTGCCTCAACACCTATGGCCAGAACCTCGCGCACAACCGGTCGCGGGTCTTGACCCGAATGCGGATTATTTCGCTGAGCTGGAAGCTTTGACTGCGCAAGGGTGGCTTCGGTCCACGTGATCGTCGTGTCGACGCTTGTGCATCCTGCATGGATCTGCACAGCACCCATTCCAAGGCAACGGCGGCGTCTCTCAGGGCACGACCAGTTTCTTGCGAATGGCATAGCGGACCAGTTCGGCCGTCGACGACATTCCGAGCTTGCGCATGGCCGACGCACGATGGGTCTCGACCGTCTTCACGCTCAGCTTCAAAATGACGCTCATGGATCTGTTGGTATGCCCTTCCGCAATCAACTGGACCACGCTCTGCTCGCGCGACGTCAGCAGCATGTCCGACCTGCCATGCTTGTTGAGCTGGTAGTCATGGAGCAGCTTCTCCACCAGGGCGCTGGTGAAGTAGGGCCTGCCGTCGAGCAGCGCCTCGATTGCGGAAATCAGGTGCTTCTTGGCATCCGACTTGAACAAGAAGCCGCGGACTCCCGCCAGAACGGCTTCGGACAGCAGTTCCTCGTCTTCATGCATCGTCAGGATCAGCACCTCCGTGCGCAGATCAAGTGCCTTGAGCCGGCGGCTGACCTCCAACCCGTTCATGAGTGGCATCGAATAGTCGACGATGACGATGTCCGACATCGTCTCCACGGCCAAACCGACGGCCTGCTCGCCATTGGTCGCTTCGCCGGCGACGATCCAGTTGGACTGCGTTTCGACAATCGCGCGAAGCCCTGAACGTACGACTGCATGATCATCCGCAATCAAGATGCGTTTCATGGCGTCGTTCTCGTTTTCCGGCCGCAATCGATGGAGACGGCCGGCAGCAGCAAGGTCGAACGATCATGCCGATCATGGCTCGAAGCGCCATCCTGCAAAACCCTGAACTGCCTCGGCGAATGTACCGACGTGGCCGGCTTCAAGGAGACCCCACGGACCGACGCGCCGTCATGCCTCAACCAGCTGCGCACGAACGGCGTACCGGACCAGACCTGCGGTTGAGTTCACGTCCAGCTTGCGCATCGCAGCCGCTCGATGTGCCTCTGTCGTCTTGACGCTGAGGTTCAGGATCGCGCTGATGCCCTTGTTGCTGTAGCCTTCGGCTACCAGCTTGACGACAAGCTGCTCGCGTGGCGTAAGCCCGCGGCCCCGGTCTACTTCGCCGCCCGCGCCGTGATCCAGCTCGTTCCGACAGCTTTCGCTGCAAAATCGCTTATGCACCAAAAGCGCGTCGACGGCCGCCAATAGCGATCTGTTCGCATCCGATTTCGTCAGAAATGCGCGTGCACCGGCCTCGAAGGCCTGCTGAGCGAGCAGACCGGACTTGTGCACCGTGAAGATCAGAACCTCCGTCTGCAGCGGATAGTCCCTGATCCGCCGCGCAACCTCCACACCCGTCATTCGCGGCATGGAGAAGTCGACGATAGCCACGTGCGGCCGGCTTTCGATTGCCGCAGTCAACGCCTTGCTGCCGTCGTTCGCCTCGGCAACCACCTCCCAATCCGCCCGCTGTTCGAGCACCGCTCGCAAGCCCAATCGCACCGCCTCGTGATCATCTGCGATAAGAAAGCGTTTCATGGCAGAGCACTCCAATGTCGCTATACGGCAGCCATGTCCACCCGCCACCGATAACCTTCTTCTTCTTGCCTCAGTGGGTGCCAGCTTGGGCCCTCCCGAAGCCCGTGGCCTTTCGCCGGCCAGGCTTGTTCGTCGTCAGCCCATGCGGAAACACCGCGCGCAGGATGGTGCCGGAGAGCTGTGTTGCCGGATCGGAGTGGATATCCAATGACCCTCCGATCTGTTCGAGCCGTGCCCTCATCGCGGGAATACCGACGCCGACGGATATGGTTTTCGCACCTTGCTTCGCGTAGTCGGCGCGCATCCCTCGCCCATTGTCGGTGACCGTCAATCGAAAATGACGGCCGATCGGGTCGATAACGATGCTCACCTCCGTCGCTTGCGCATGGCGGAATATGTTGGTGAGGGCTTCCTGGACGATCCGCAGCAAGGCGCGTTGCTTCTCGTAAGACAGCCTATCGACGTCGGGCACGATCCTGGTCGTGACCCGCAACGAGGTGCGGGCCGCAAATCCATCGGCGTAGTGCTCGATCGCGGCTTTGAGCCTGTCGACCGTCAGATTCTGGGGGTGTAGCAGATAGGAAAAGGCACGGATTTCCCTGAGTGCCTCATCGATAGACGCGTCGATCTCACCGCAAAGCCGTTCGGCGCCGACCGCGTCGCTCATTTCACGCCGGAGCCGCATGAGACCGAGACTCGCGGCAATCAAATGCTGACATGTCGAATCATGGAGATCGGAAGCAATCCGCTGCTGGATATCCTCCTGGATGGACGCCAGATTGGCAATGACTTGAACATCATCGACACCTTCGGTCGCGGTTTCGAATGCACCATGGCGCACGATACGATGGCTGCCGATCAGCCGGATCGCGCTACCCGCCACGGGATCCACAACCGGAGCGATGGTCGTCTCCATATTTTGCCGCCGGTCGCCAAATGCGAGACGATGGCGAATCCTCACTTCCGTTCCTTCCGCGAGACAGGCGCGAAGGGCTTCATAGATGGATCTGGCGTCATCCCTGCTCATGCAGCTGGAGACGTCCATCTCCCTGATGTCTTCGGACGAGATGCCGAGATGCTGCTCGAATGCCGGATTGATCCCCTCATAGACGAAGCGTCGGCCAGGCGAAGGGCGCACGACGAAGAGAAAGTCAGCCGAGCACATCCAGTACAGCCGGTCGCTGGCCTCTTCGAAATCGAGCCGGAACGACCCTGTGCCGCTGGTTCGAATTGGCTCGGAAGCGGGAAAGCTATGAGGCTTCACGGTACGCGCTCACTCTGCTGCGGCAACGCCCGACATTGAAGCTCGATATCGAGAGTCGCCGTCCTGCCCCGCAGGCGGGGCATCACCCTGGATCAGAGTACGCCCGTGGGGTCCGCAGATTATACACCGTTAGGTTGATAGCGCCATAAGTAGAAGTAGCGCGAGATTAGAATCTCGAATTCGTGAGGGGAGAGCTGAAGGGATCAAATATGCGGTTCGTGCCGGACCATTCGGCACTGGACTCAAAAGAGATGCAACAAATGCTAAAGTGCCGCCAATAGCCTTCACGAAACGGCGCGAGAGGATAACAGCTTCCCTGATACGCAAGCAGCGCCCTCCGAGAATCATGCATATCGTTCTCGGATCAACATCGGACGACACTCTACCAGGCGCTAGCGGGTTCCGGCTCCGCTCGCGCTGGATTTCCTTTTCTTTCCGGCCTTCGCGCTCGGAGAAGGCTGCTGAGGCGGCGCGATCACCAGCGGATGAGACGGCACTTGGAGGCGGTGAGTGGCGGCGTCGTCCCTGAGTGCATCAGTATCCAGGCGCTGGCTTCGGTCGACAGAATCGCGCGGGTCTGCGGCGGCAGACGGCGCCGCTAGCCCAACGGCGACTCCCATCAGCACCCACGCGCATTTCATCATCTTGCAGGCCCCTCAAAAAGCGAAGTCAAGTCGAGGACCGATCCTGAGGTCCCGGTAGCGCCGCACAGCAACGTTCGATGTACGCGCTTCGTACAACACACTGGTCGTCAGCGACACGTTGCTGGTAAAATTGTACTTCACACCCAGGTCCGCCGAGTAGATCTGGTCTTGCCGCCCCCGGTTCAGCCCGTCTGTGAACCAGAAGGCTTCGAACAGCGGCGTGCTCACGATTGACCATTTCGGATCGAGCTTGACTTCGATGCCAAGCAACGCATCGAAGCGCCAGCGGCGAGCTTCCGCAAGGTCGGAAAACCGGTAGGTCACAAGCAACAGCGGCGAGAGTGTCACATTATTCATGCGGAAGTCGCGCGCCACTGAGCCCATCACGTCATGCGAGGTGAAGGCAAGGTCCCGGTAGACTCCATCGAAATCGTATCGGTTCTCGTAGATGGCGGAGAAGCGCCAGCCGTCCCAATTCTCGGTCAGGCGCGCTCCCACGCGTGCGACTGCAGCGTTGCCATCCTTCTCCGTCGCAAACGCCTCGTATTGGGCGCGGGCGTAGAGCCGGTATGAAAGGTCATTGGTCAGATTCCCGTCCAGCCGGACGCTCACGTCGGGCTCATAGTAGAGATCCGATTTGCGGTTGTCCCGGCTGAACAAAGCATTGTCGGTGAAAGTCGGCGCGACGGAACCGACGACGCTCCACGACGGAGCGGAGTAATACGGCACGGGACTGCTCGCCTTCAGCTCGGTGAGATCAACATCCGCGGCCCACGCGGTGCTTGTTCCAAACAATCCAACGACCGGCAACAGAACGATAGATCCACGCATGGCATGCCCCGATGGCTTCTGCGTACACCAGGAATCGCCTTAGATTGGGCAACGATTGTGGCGTGTTAGTGATAGGACTTTAAATCAAGGATTGAACCGACAGATTGCCATTTCGTAAAATGCCGGAAGCTCCCGACGCTGCGAAAGAGACGCCGGGGAACTCACGCTGCACGTGACCCGATCGGCTGCGTTGCCTCCAAGCAAAGGCGGAACCGCGCGCGCGCGTGGCACGCTGGCCTCGCGGCCGACCCACTCGATCCGCCTAATAGTCCACCGCGTCCCTGGTGATCGGACAGGTCATGCAATGACCGCCTCCCCGGCCCCGCCCCAGCTCTGCACCGACGATGGTGATCACCTCGATCCCTTCCTTGCGCAGCAAGGTGTTGGTGTAGGTATTGCGGTCATAGGCAAACACCACGCCCGGGGACGCGCAAACCAGGTTAGCGCCGCTGTCCCATTGCGTTCGCTCGCGCATATAGGCGTTGCCGCCGGTCTCGACCACGCGCAGCTTCTTCAGGCCGAGCGCTTCGGCCACGACATCCACGAACGGCTTTTCGTCCTTGCGCAGCTCGAGGCCGGCGGAATTGTCGGCCGGCCGGTAGGAAAAGGCCGCGATGTTGTTGACGATGTCGGGATAGAGCAGAACGCAATCCCGGTCCGCGAACGTGAAGACGGTATCCAGATGCATTGCGGCGCGGAGCTTCGGCATTGCAGCCACGATCACGCGCTCGGCCGCCTTTTTCTTGAACAAGGCCGCGGCGACCTGGCTGATCGCTTGCCGCGAGGTGCGCTCGCTCAACCCGATCAGGACGTTGCCTTTGCCGATCGGCATCACGTCGCCGCCTTCCAGCGTCGCCAGACCGTGATCCCGCGTCGGATCGCCCCACCAGACATTGACCTTGCCGGCGAAATCCGGATGGAACTTGTAGATGGCGGTGGCGAGAATCGGCTCTTCATGCCGCGCCGGCCAATAGAGCGAATTCAGCGTGACCCCGCCGTAGATCCAGCATGTCGTGTCCCGCGTATACAAGGTGTTGGGGAGCGGCGGCAGCAGATACTCGGTCATGCCGGCGGCCTCGCGGACGAGCTTGAGCATCTCGCCGCCATGGGCGTCCGGGAAGTCATGGGTCGAAACGCCCCCGATCAGCGTCTCGGCCAGATCGCGCGGCGTGAGGCTCTCCAGATAGCCCCGCAGTTCGTTGACGAGACCGAGACCGACCTGATCGGGAACAACCTGGTTGTCGAGGATCCACTTCCTGCCCTCAGGGATCGCGACCGTCTCGGTCAGCAGGTTGTGCATCTCGACCACTTCGATGCCGCGATCACGCATCTTCTGGACGAAATCGAAATGATCGCGCTTGGCGTTTTCGACCCACAGCACGTCGTCAAACAGCAGGGTGTCGCAATTGGAGGGCGTGAGGCGCTGATGGGCGCGGCCGGGTGAGCAGACCATGACCTTGCGGAGCTGACCGACCTCCGAATGAACGCCAAAGGCTCTGTTGGATTCCGATGCCTGCTTTGCCATGGGACTGCCCTTGAGGGTTGCCTTGCCTAGATCGTGATGTAGCCGGTGGCCAATCCGTGGATTCCGACAGCCGCGCCGACGGCGGCTGCGATGAAGATGCCCCACTCGACGGCCGTGAAGACCCTCGCCTTCTGTTCCAGGCGCGCCCAGAAATAGAGCGCCGTGCCAGGCGCGTAGAGGATCAAGGACAGCAGCAGGAACTTCATTCCGGCCGAATAGATCAGGAACAGCGTGTAGATGACGGCGATGCCGGCAAAGATCGTGTCGCGCGTTCGCTCGCTACCGCTCTTCTCATAGGTCTCGCCCCGCCTGACGAGCAGGAGCCCGTAGGCCGCAACGAGGAAGAACGGAATGAGTGACATCACGCTCGTCAGATTGAGCATCAACGCGAACGCATCCTGCGACCAATAGGTGCTGATGACGAAGAGCTGGACGATCACGTTGGTGAGCCAGAGCGCCGCGGCCGGCACCTTGTTCGCGTTCTCCGTGCCGAACAATGCCGGCATATCCCTGGTCCGGCCGGCGGCGGAGAGCACCTCGGCACAGATCAGCGACCAGGCGAGATAGGCCCCCAACACCGAAACCAGAAGTCCGATGCTGACGAAGATCGCGCCCCAATGCCCGACCACGGCCTCCAGGACCGTCGCCATGGACGGTTGCCGCATGCCGGCGATCTCGGCGCGGAGAAGCACGGCGTATGGCAGCATGGTGACGAGCACCATCAGGCTCGTGACGATCGCAAACCCCAGCAGGGTCGCAGCACCGACATGCGCGCGCTCCTTGGCGTAGCGTGAATAGACGCTGGCGCCCTCGATGCCGAGAAAGACAAACACCGTGACCAGCATGGTGGCGCGGATCTGCTCGAACAGGCCCTTGTCCGGCATGCCCTCGCCGCCCCAGAAATTGCCGCGGAACATGTCGGCGTTGAACGAGACAATCAGGATAACGATGAAGACCAGGATCGGCACGATCTTGGCGACAGTGACGATGGTGTTGATCGCGGCCGCCTGCTGCACGCCGCGCAGGATCATGAAGTGGAACAGCCAAATTCCGATCGAGGCGACGATGATTGCGGTGACCGTGTTGCCATCCCCAAAGACCGGAAAGAAGGCGCCCAAGGTCGACTTGATGAGGACCCAATAGGATACGTTGCCGATGCAGCTGCCGATCCAGTATCCGAATGCCGACAAGAAGCCGGGATAGTCGCCAAATCCTTCCTTCGCATAGGCATAGACGCCGGCATCGAGCTCGGGCTTTCGCTCGGCCAGCGCCTGGAACACCCGCGCGAGGGTGTACATGCCGCCGCCGGCAATGCACCAGGCGAAGATCGCGCCAAACGGACCGGTGGCGATGCCGAAAGTTCTCGGCAGCGAGAAGATCCCCGAGCCGACCATCGAGCCGACCACCATCGCGGTCAATGCGAACAGGGAGAGCTTTTGGATTGACGGCGTCCCAGTCATGTGAAGACCTCGCGACGCGCGGGTGCGCGGCATCCTGGCCGAGCGACTTTGCCGGCCGTCGCACGATGCGCCTTGGGCGACACCTGGAATATCGGGTGATTACCTAGTCGCGCGTCGGGATTTCCCTCGCCGGAAACAGCCGCTCAAGACGACGGTGGAGCGGAGGCCATGGCTGGTCCCTTCTCCCCGAACCAGGTCACGTACAATGTCGGCAGCAAGACAAGCGTCAACACGGTCGCGACCAGCAGGCCGCCCATGATTGCAACCGCCATCGGCCCCCAGAATACGGTTGGAGCAATCGGGATCATGCCGAGAACGGTCGACACCGCCGTCAGCATGATGGGGCGGAAACGGGAGCTGCTGGCATCCACCGCCGCGTCCCATGGGCTCTTGCCCTGCGCGCGCTCCGCATCAATCTGGCTGATCAGAATCACCGCGTTCTTGCTGATCATGCCGAGCAGGGCGAGAACGCCGAGAATGGTGACAAAGCCCATCGGCCTGCCGGACAGCAACAGCGCGGCCACAACACCGATCATCCCGAGCGGGGCCACGCTAACGACCATGACCAGCCGCGGGAAGCTCTGCAACTGGACCATCAGAACGGTGAACATCACGAACAGCATCATGGGCACCACAGCGAGCACGGAGGCCTGCGATTTCCGGCTCTCTTCCACGGTCCCGCCGACGGCCACGCCGTAGGATGCAGGAAGCGTCTTCCTCAGCTTTTCGATCGCGGGCGATAGGGCATCCACCACCGTATCTGGCAGCGTTCCACCGCCGATGTCGGCACGCACCGTCAGGGTCGGAATACGGTCGCGCCGCCAGATCAGGGGATGCTCCTGATGATATCCGAATGTCGCAAACTGGCTGAGCGACACCGTCTTTCCTCCAGGCAGCGGCACCTGGAGCGTGCGCAGGTTGGACAGCGAAATGCGCTGTTCGTCGATAGCCCGGGCCACCACGTTGACCAGATAGATGTCGTCGCGGACCTGGGTGACGACTGCGCCAGATATCACGGTGTTCAATACGCTCGATATCGCCTGCGAGCTCAGGCCGAGACGGCGCGCTTCATCCTGATCGACGTAAATCCGCAGCTGGCGCTCCGGCTCCATCCAGTCAAAGTTGATGCTCTTTGTCCTGGGATCGGAGGCAACGATCTGCCCGACCTTGAGCGCAATCTCACGTACCTGCTCCACATCGGGTCCGCCAACGCGATATTGCAGCGGCCATCCGACAGGGGGGCCGAGGCCGAGAGGCGAAACCGACGCGACGGCCGCCGGAAACTGCTCCGCGAGAAGACGCTCCAGCCTCGCCTGCAGGCGCTCGCGCGCTGCGACGTCCTTTGCCACCACAACCGCCTGCGTGAAGGAATCGTTCGGAAGCTCCACGCTCAGTGGAAGATAGAAGCGGATCGCGCCGCGCCCCACATTGGTGCTCCAATGACGGACGTCCGGATCGGCGGCCAATGCCGCATCCAGGCGCTTGGCTGCCGTCTCGCTCGCATGGATCGATGCATTCTGCGGCAGGGTAAGGTCCACGAGCAATTCGGGTCGATCGGACGACGGAAAGAACTGCTGCGGGATCAACGGAAGCGCGAGAACGGACGCGACAAAGAGCGCCAGCGAGATCGCAATCGTCGGCCACTTGGCGCGCATCGCCAGCGTCAGAAAATTCCGATAGAAACGGAACATCGCGCCAGGCTCGGCAGCCCCCTTCTGCACCGGCGGGACGAGAATGACGACACCCAGCAAGGGCGTGAAGACCACGGCAACGAGCCACGACACCAGGAGCGCGATCGCAACCACCGCAAACAGCGAGAACGTATATTCGCCGGCCGAGCTCGCGGCAAACCCGACCGGGATGAAGCCCGCGATCGTCACCAGCGTTCCGGCGAGCATGGCAAAGGCATGACTGCGGTAGGCAAACGTCGCAGCGTCGACCTTGCTGTCGCCTTGCGCCAGCCGATTGAGCGTTGCGTCGGTGGTCGTCATCGCGTCGTCGACCAGCAGTGCGAGCGCGATGATCAGCGCTCCCAGCGATATTCGCTGCATGTCGACGCGAGCGATCTCCATGATCGGAAACACGATGGCCAGCGTCAACGGAATGGCAAGCGCGATGATGAGGCCGGGACGGATTCCGAGGCTGATGAAGCTCACCACCAGGATGATGGCGATAGCCTGAAGGAGCGAGGTCATGAATTCGCCGATCGCGCCTCCCACCACGACGGCCTGGTCGGCAACGAGGATCGGCTCGATTCCAATCGGGAGATCGGCGGTGATCTCCGCCATCACCTTCTTGACGTTTCGGCCGAGCGCAAGAATGTCGCCGCCGTCGCGCATTGCGATGGCAAGCCCGATTGCGGGCTGGCCGTTGACCCGGAACATCGGTTGCGGCGGATCCACGTAGCCGCGCCGCACCTGCGCGATGTCGCTCAGCCGAATCGTGCGCCCTCCTGCGACGAAATTGACGCTGGCAATGTCCTGCTCCGACTGAAAACCGCCCGACACCCGCACGGAGATGCTTTCCTTGCCGGTCTGGATCACGCCCGCCGGGCGGACGATATTCTGCGATTGCAGCGCGGCGAGCAGAGCCGCCCGATCGACGCCCAAGGTCGCGAGCTCCTGCTTGGAGAATTCGACGAAGATCACTTCGTCCTGCGCACCCAGGAGCTCGATCTTTGACACATCCGGGACCTGAAGCAATCGAGAACGGATGCGCTCGACGTGATCCCGCAACTCCCGTTGCGTGAAGCCGTCGCTGGTGAAGCCGTAGACGATGCCGAACGTGTCACCGAAGTCGTCATTGAAGCCCGGACCGACAACTCCGGCAGGCAAGGTGTGCCGCATGTCGCCGATGCTCTTTCTCACCTCATACCAGGTGTCGGAAACCTGCCTCGCGTTAGCACTTCCTTCCAGGTTGACGAAAATGGTGACGAGACCCGCCCGGGTGAAGCTGCGCAGGAAGTCCAGATGGGGCGTCTCCTGCAATTGGCGCTCGAGCCGCTCAGTCACCTGCTTCATCGTCTCTTCGGCCGTTGCCCCCGGCCAGGCCGCCTGAACGACCATGGTCTTGATGGTGAAGGAGGGATCCTCGTTTCGACCAAGCCGGAAATACGCCAGGCCCCCGGCGATCACGGCAACGATCATGACATAGACGACAAGCGAGCGATGCCTGAGGGCCCAGTCGGAGAGATTGAGCCCGGTCATGGCTCTGCCCCGAGCACCCGAACCTTCTGGCCCGGATGAAGCGCCTGCACGCCCGCGGTGACGATGATTTCTCCGGCGTCCAACCCCTGCGAGACGATGACCTGTGCCTGGTCGAAACGCAGGATATCGACATTGCGCGCCGAAACGAGGTTCGTCGAGGGATCGACAATCCACACCGCCGGCTGTTGATTGATCCGCGTCAACGCGGTGGCCGGGATGTCGATCACCGGACCGGAACTGGTTTCGACGCGGCCATTGACGGTCGCGCCGAGCCGCATCGCCGCCGGTGGGTCCGTCAAGCCGACCTTGACCTCGAAGGTGCGGGTGACCGGATCGGCTTGAGCCGCGATCTGACGAATGCGGCCTCGCGCCGTAATCTTCGGATCATCCGTCAGGCTGACGGTCACCTGCACATCGGCCGGGGCTGATCTGACCATCTGAGCGGGAACATCGAAGATCGCGTCGCGGCCGTCCTGCCTCGCGATCCGCGCGATCATTTGTCCGGCCTGAACGACCTCGCCGGCCGCCGGCCCGGTCGCGGTGATCTTGCCCGGTGCGTCGGCTCGCAGTTCGGTGAAACTGACGAGATCGTGCGCAGAACTCAATTGTGCCTCCGCAGCCTCGACCTGCGACTGGGCGGTCTGTCTTGCTTGCGTCGCCGCCTCGAAATTGGCACGCGTGGTCCACCCTTGTGCCAACAGCGTCTCCTGGCGCTCGTAATGGTTGCGTGCCTGCGTCAACTGGCCCTGTGCAGCGGAAAGAGCGGCCTTCGCCTGTCGCAATGTGCTCAGCTCGTTCTGAGGCTCGAGTTGCGCCAGCAACTGCCCGGCCTCGACCCTGTCACCGAGCCTGGTGTCGTTCGCAAGCAGACGTCCGGAGATCCGGAAAGCGACGCTGACTTCGTCCTCCGCCTCGATGCGCCCCGTGAAGGTCAGCGGCACCAGGCTCTCACGCTTCTCGATCGTCGTGGTCCGGACCGGACGCGGAGACGCTTCCTTGGTTTCCACTTGACGGTCACACGCAGCCAGGACCGACGCGGATGCAGCCGCCACCAGCGTCAATGCAATGGCTTGCCGAGATGTCGTTCGGCGACCGCGCATAGCCAAGCTCCTGAAACGTTGCCGGGCAGGTCCGCCTTTCCCGAGGTTGCGATTTCGCGATATCGCCGCTCGGTATTCTTGCCCAGGGGATCGACCGCACACATCGGCAAATCTACTCGGTGCGGCCGGATGCAATCGCGGTTACGGCGCAACGCAAACGCAGGCAGAAACCCGACGAGGCGTGACAGTCCGTCGGAGAGCGCTCTAGGGAATTCCTGACGCCTGATCAGGCAATCACCCAATATCGCCGGTCTTATCAAGAGCGCACGGTTGCGCACCCAGATGAAGCGATCGAGCGCGTCGGCTTGATGAATCAGGAGGGTTCAAGATGCGAAAGTTGATCCTAGTTGCGGCGGCGATCTCGGCAATGCTGACCATCGCGCCACAGACTGCATCGGCACAGACCCAGCAGAACCAATGGTGCTCCAAGTTCAAAGGGATGGTGAACTGCAAGTACTCCACCCAGGATCAGTGCCAGGCGTCCCGGAGCGGAAGAGGCGGCACCTGCTTCCCTCGGCAGGCGTCACGCTAGTTGCGTGGCAGGGCAGCGAGAGCCCATCCAGGGCGATGGCGTCGAACGATCCGCTCGTGGACGCCATTCGAACCGGTGTGGATGCTGTTGTATCGCTACGCCAACCCCCGTTTCGACACATCGACGGGTTCTCGGCTGCGGCCGCCGACAGCGCCGCCGCCGGAATCCCGTCCTTCAATGCACAAGGCCTGGTTTTCGAAACATCGCAGAACGGCGCGAGCTGACCCGCCGCCAGCCGAGGACTCCGACGTGAGCGGACCCTCAGGAAAACGAGACGCGCGTACGGGCGTCGGGGCGTCCTGGCGAAGCGCGGCGTCCCGAGCGGCATGGTTCCTCTGCCTTTGGCTCGTGCTTGCCGGCACCTCTGTCGATGACATTCCTGCCGCAACAATCGCCGTCGCGACGGCAACCTGGACGAGCTTGCGTTTGCTGGAGCCTGGCACGTCGCGGCGCTCACCTCGCGCCATCCTCCGACTGGCGCTTCTGTTCCTGTACCAGTCCATTGTGGCCGGAGTGGACGTCGCAAGGCGCGCACTCGATCCCGGCCTGCCGCTGCGCCCGGGATTTGTCGCGTATCCAACCCGTCTTCCGCGTGGCCTGCGTCGCAACGTGTTCGCAACGCTCACCAGCCTGTTGCCAGGCACCGTGCCGGCCGGAGAGGAGGAGGCGCAACTCCTCTATCACTGCCTCGACGTCGATCAGCCCGTGATCGCCGAACTTGATCAGGAGGAGGCGGCCTTGGTTCGAGCGCTTTACAATGACTGAGTTCCTGACGGTCGTGGTCGGTTTCATTCTGGCAATGCTGGCGCTTGGACTGATGTCGATCCTGCGTGGCCCCGGCGACGCTGACCGGGTCATGGCGACGCAACTGATCGGGACCGGAGGCATTGCGACGCTGCTGCTGCTCGGCACCGTAGCGAGCATACCCGCAGCGATCGACGTGGCTTTGACCCTGGCGCTGCTCGCCACCTTCGCCTCCATCGCGTTCGTCAAGAAGGGGCTTTCCCGCTTCGAGGCCGATGGGACCGCATCAACGGAGGACGAATGAGCCTCGCACGCGACATGATGACGATTGCAGCGGTGTCGGCCGGCGCGTTCTTCTTTCTGGCGGGCACGGTCGGCCTGCTTCGCTTTCCCGATACCCTGACGCGTCTGCACGCGCTCACCAAGGCGGACAACCTCGGCCTCGGCCTGGTCGTGCTCGGACTGCTCCCGCAAGCAGCGGGTCTTCGCGACGGGTCGAAGCTGGTTGGTATCTGGCTGCTCGGCCTGCTCGCGGGCGCCACCGTCTCGCAACTGATTGCGCGCGCGGCGCGCCAAGGCCAGTTGAACCGATGAGCATTGCGACGGTCTTTGAAATTGTCCTTGCCGCGGTCGTGCTGACCCTCGGCGTCTGGACGATCGTCGTGCCCGAGACGTTTTCGGCCACGGTCGGGTTCGTTGCCTATGGACTGCTGGTGGCACTGATCTGGGTACGCCTCGACGCTGCCGACGTTGCTCTGACCGAGGCCGCAATCGGCGGCGGCCTCGGTGGCGTCTTGCTGCTGAGCGCGGCGGCGCGATTGCGGGATGCCGACATGATGGCGGACGAAGCGCCAGGCAAACTGCTGCGAGCGGGCGCCGCAGCGCTGTCCGTGCTGACGGCTGCGGCGCTGGCCGGCGCGGTCCTGTGGCTGCCCGATTCCGCTCCGACGCTTGCTCCGGCTGCTGTTGCAAATGCCTGGGCAACGGGTCTGTCCAACCCCGTCACCAACGTGCTCATGGCGTTCCGCGCCATGGATACGATGCTCGAGAAGATCGTGCTGTTGCTGGCCATCGTCGGCGTTTGGTCGCTTGCGCCTGACAGTGCGTGGGGCGGCCGTCCCGGGCCGCGCCACCAAGCCGATCCACGTGGCGTTCTCGCCTTTCTTGCGCGGCTGCTGCCGCCGGTTGGCATCGTCATCGGGATCTATATCCTCTGGACCGGTTCCGACCATCCCGGCGGAGCTTTTCAGGGCGGCGCGATTCTCGCGTCGATGTGGCTGCTGGCCGTCATGGCCGGATTGGCGGACACACCGCTCGTGAGCGATCGATCGGTACGGTTCATCCTCGTTGCCGGGCCCGGCCTGTTCCTGCTCGTCGGCCTTGCCGGCCTTCTGTTTGGCGCCGCGTTCCTGTCCTATCCGCCAGCGCTGGCCAAGCCGCTGATACTTGGCATCGAGGTCGCAATGACCCTGACGATCGCAGCGACGCTCGGACTGCTGCTCGCCGGCGTACCGGAACGGGGCATGGAGCCGTGAGCGGCGTGACGGTGTTCGGATTGTGCGCTGCTGCCACGGTCGGACTTGGGCTCTACGGCCTGATCACGAAGCCCCAGCCCCTCCGCAAGATCATCGCCTTCAATCTGCTCGGCAGCGGCGTATTCCTCCTGTTCGGCGTCGTTGGACGGCGCGGTGCGGCGGCGGGGATCGGCAATGATCCGGTGCCGCAAGCCCTGGTGATCACCGGCATCGTCGTCGCGTTTTCCGCAACGGCTTTGGCGATTGCACTGCTGCTGCGGCTGTTCCAGACGAGTGCCTCCATGGCGCCGCGCAGTCGCGCCTCGCCGCGCGATGACCCAGATCAGGCCGGTGGCTGATGCTGCCCCCTGCCCCAGCGCTGGACGCGACAACAACCCCAAGCGGCTTCCTGCTGGTGCTGTCGATTGCCATACCCATCGCGGGTGTTCTGCTAGCCTTCGTTCTGGGCGAGCGACACATCAGGCTGGTCGCATTCGCGACGATCCCGCTGGGGCTGGTGATCGTCGTAGCGATTCTGGCAGCAGTTGCGCAGCGCATGGGCCCTCTCGTTTACCTGCTCGGCGCCTGGCCGCCGCCGCTGGGGGTGGCGCTGCGCGCGGACGAATTGTCGGCCGTGATGCTTGCGGCGACCGCAGTCGTGATCTCCGCAGTCGCCGTCTATGCCGGTACTGAATTCTCCGTGACAACGACGGAGGCGCGCGCGCCATTCGTGTTCTGGATCCTGCTGCTGGCGGTCTGGGCCGCGCTGAACACAATCTTTGTCGGTGGAGACCTCTTCACGCTTTATGTTGCCCTGGAATTGCTGACATTCGCCGCGGTGCCGCTGGTCTCGCTGGATGGCCGTCCGGAGACCCTGCGCGCGGCGATACGCTATCTGCTCTTCGCATTGCTCGGCTCCGTGCTCTATTTGCTGGGCACGGCGCTCCTCTATGGTCTTCATGCCACCCTGGATATCGTGCTGTTGTCGCACCGGATTGGAGCACAGCCTGCCTCGCTCGTCGCGGCGGCATTGATGACATCAGGTCTTCTGGCCAAGACCGCACTCTTTCCGTTGCATCTCTGGCTGCCGCCTGCCCACGCAGGCGCGCCGGCTGCCGCTAGTGCGATCCTGTCTGGCCTCGTCGTGAAGGGATCTTTCTTCATCATCGTGCGGCTCTGGTTCCAGGTGATGCCCGGGCTGCCTGGTTTCGCCGCCGCACAACTGCTCGCCGCGCTGGGAGCTGCGGCAATCGTGCTCGGAAGCGTCCTCGCCTTGCGCCAGGAGCGACTGAAGCTCCTGATCGCGTATTCGACGCTGGCCCAGATCGGGTATCTCTTCCTGATGTTTCCGCTCGCGTTCAATGCCTCGGGTCATCTGGAGAGTGGCGAGGCCCTGGCGGGCGGCCTGCTGCAGGCTGCCTCTCACGCCACCGCAAAGGCGGCGATGTTCATGGCCGCCGGATCGATCTACGCCGGGCTGGGCCACGATCGCATCGCGGGGCTCGGCGGTATCGCGCGCGTCCTGCCCTTGAGCGTCCTGGCGTTTGCCATCGCCGGCATCGCGCTGATGGGCGTGCAGCCGAGTGGCGCGTCCCTGGCGAAAGACCTGTTGCTTCAGGCCGCGACCGAGAGGGAGCAATGGTGGTGGGCGGTCGTGCTCCAGGCAAGCGGGGCGTTCACTGCCTCCTATGTCGTGCTGGTTCTGGCTCATGCGCTGGCCCCTCCGGACAAGTCTGTTGTATTGACCGACCCGGCACCGCGCCTTCCGGACGTGGCGGTGCTCGTGCTGGCGCTCTGCTCGTTATTGCTTGGCCTCGTGCCCTGGGAACCGTTTCTGCCTGTCCAGCGCATCTCGCCGTCAGGTCTCTTAGATCTCGAAACTCTCTCCAAATTCCTCTTGCCTCTCCTGGGAGGCGTCGTGCTGGCAATCCTGCTCCGCCCCTGGCCGCACCCGCTTGCGTCTTCGGTGCGTTGGAGGCTCGCCATCGGCGTGTTCGATTCATTCCGACGCGGCTGCTGCGCGTTCGGTGGCTATGTTGAAAGGGGCAACGGTGTCCTGTGCGAGTGGCCGGCGGCAAGCATCTGCCTTCTCATGCTGGCCCTGCTGTTCGGCGTGTTGATGCTTGTGGCCGCGTGAGGCGCCGGCTCATGCATCGGCCGGGAACAGGTGAGGCCCAAGAACAGGTCAGGCCCAAGTGTTCCCCATCGCCATGATCAGGAACATTCATCCCGACGCCTCAGGGTTTTCTCCGATCCCGCGCCGGTGAACCGACGGCTAATCTCTGACAACGCATCCCGCCAGCGGCGCTGGCGTACCAGGCTTGGCCGGGAGTTGCGATCCAGCAGGAGGTCTTCATGTCCGATTTAGTGGCGATCGTATATCCATCCGAAGCGAAGGCTGAGGAAGTTCGTCAACGGCTGCTCAACCTGCAGAAGGAATATCTGATCACGATCAGCGATGCCGTGATCGCCGTGAAGACCGATTCCGGGGGCATCAAGCTCAATCAACTCGTCAACACGACGTCGATGGGAGCGGTAACCGGTGGTTTCTGGGGGCTTCTGATTGGCATGATTTTCCTCAATCCGATCCTCGGTGTCGCCGTCGGCGCGGCCTCCGGCGCGCTCGGCGGCGCGTTATCCGATTTCGGCATCGACGACTCCTTCATGAAGGAATTGTCAGCGTCGCTCCACACCGGCAACGCCGCCCTGTTCGTCCTGATCAAGAGTATGACCGCCGACAAGGTACTGAAGGAGATCAAGGACGCCGGAGGGACCGTGCTGAAGACGTCTTTGGATGATACCAGGGAACAGGCCCTGCGCGACGCGCTAGCAAGCGCCGCGGAGCGACCGGCGGCCTGACAGCCCTTTGGCCGCTCAGCGCCGGCTGCCGGCCAGACGCAGCAGCATCATGAACAGGTTGATGAAGTTGAGATAGAGCGACAGCGCTGAAATCACCGACTTGCGGCCAGCCGACGTTTCATCGTCCCCGCTGTCGTACATCGCCTTGATCCGCTGGGTGTCGTAGGCCGTGAGCCCCGCAAAGACGCCGACACCCACGACCGAGATCAACCAGTCGAGCCCGCTTGATTGCAGGAAGAGGTTCACCAGGCTGGCAATGATGACCCCGATCAGGCCCATGAACAGGAAAGTGCCGAGACCGGACAGGTCACGCCTTGTGGTGTAGCCGAATACGCTGAGCGCTCCGAACATCGCGGCCGCGATGAAAAACACGCGCGTGATCGAGGCGCTGGTGTAGATATGCAGCAGTATCGAGAGCGAGACCCCGACCAGCGCGGCATAGATGAAGAACAGAAGCCGCGCCGTTGCCGCCGACAGCGTATTGATGCGCGCGCTGATGAAAAAGACCAGCGCGAGCGGCGCCAGTATGAAGACCCACATCAACGGACTCTGCAGCAATGCGGGACCTGTGAGCTGATAGGTCAGCCAGGCCACAACGGCGGTCACGCCGACGCCGGCCGCCATATAGTTGTAGATGCGCAGCATGTAGCCGCGCAATCCAGCGTCCACCGCGATTGCGTCAGAGGTCGCCAGGTTCTGATCGTAGTTTGACATCGCTTGCCTCCTCGCGGAGCCGTTGGGAGGCAGCGACCCTATTCCTCTGCCCTCGCACGGGATATCGGACAATCACCTGATATCCCGGGGGCACGATCACCCTACTCGGCCTGCAAATGCGGCACGCCGGCCCTTCAGTTGTGGCGATTTCCGCCTTACGGAATCGTAAGATGGTGCTGCCGCTTGCGTTCGTCTTTCCGAGCACGACCCTTACGCATTTGTCACTGGAAGCGGCACGCTTTCCGGCCTAATCGGCCGACATGCGGTACTTCTTTCACATCGTCGACAAATACGGCCTCTCGCCGGACGAGAGCGGATGCGAGCACGTTGACCAGCACGCGGCGATGCTGCATGCCCGTCGCATTGCAGAAGAGCTCGCCAAGGCCGGGGAATTCGTCCGGTCGGGCTTCGTGTTTGTGGCCGATACTGCTCCCGGACTTTCGTCCGGTCGCAACTGAGGAAAGACGAGGCTGGCCGGACCAGGTCCGGCCTACTGGTTTCCTGCCACTGCTCTCTACATAGAATCACGGATGTTCGAGCAGAAGGGCTGCTCCTAAGGTCTTCGCCAAGGGGTGGCCGGCGCTCCACCGTCGCAAAGGTTTGTCGCGCCTGCCCGATCTCCGATTGGAAGGCCAGCTTGCACCATGGCGCCTCCATCGAGCCAGGCCGATCAAAGGCTCTCCCGGAATGCGCTCATCGCGCTCGTGATCGGGTCGATGGTCGGTTCCGGTATCTTTGCATTGCCTGCAGCGTTCGGGCGGACCACGGGCGCGCTCGGAGCGATGATCGCCTGGGCCATCGCAGGCACGGGCATGCTGATGCTCGCCTTCGTGTTTCAGACCTTGTCACAGCGCAAGCCGGACCTCGATGCCGGCATCTATGCCTATGCCAGGGCCGGATTTGGCGACTATATCGGCTTTGCTTCGGCCGTCGGATACTGGATCGGTTGCTGCCTTGCCGACGTCGCCTGCCTCGTCCTGATCAAGGCGACGCTCGGACAGTTTTTCCCGGTCTTCGGCGACGGCACGACGCCGGTGGCGATCGCTTCGGCGTCCGTCCTGCTCTGGGGCGTGCACATTCTGCTGCTGCGCGGCATCACGGGGGCGGCCGCGCTCAATACGATCGCGACCTACGCTAAAATCATCCCGATACTATTGTTCATCGTCGTCGCCGTCATCGCCTTCGACGGCGCGCTCTTCTCCATTAATTTCTGGGGCACGGAGCAGCCGGCCGTTTCGAAGGTAGTCGCGCAGGTTCGCGGCACGATGCTGCTGACGGTGTTCGTGTTCGTCGGAATTGAAGGCGCGAGTGTCTACTCCCGTTACGCCCGGAGCCGCACCGATGTCGGATTCGCAACCCTTGCCGGCTTTCTGACGGTTCTGTGCCTCCTCGTCCTCGTGACGCTCCTGTCGTACGGCGTGCTGCCACGAGCGGAGCTGGCGGATCTCCCGACACCATCCATGGCCGGCGTGATGGAGGCGGTCGTCGGCCGCTGGGGCAGTGTGTTCATCAGCGTGGCACTCCTGATCTCGGTCCTCGGCAACTACCTGTCCTGGTCGCTGTTGGCGGCCGAGATCCTGCATTCCGCCGCGATCCACCGCACCATGCCCTCCTTTCTCGCCACGGTGAACGTGTACAAGGTCCCTGCCGGCGCGCTCTGGCTCACCAACTGCGTCATCCAGATTTTTCTGCTCGTCACCTGGTTTGCGGAATACGCATTCACGCTTGCCTTGAAGATGACGAGCGCGATGACGCTGATCCCATATTTCTTTGTTGCGGCGTACGGCCTGAAGCTCGCCTGGACCAGCGAGGCCTATCACGCCGGCGAGCACGCCCGGATTGTCGACTGGATCCGCTCGGCCATCGCGACAGTTTACGCGGCCGGCATGATCTACGCAGGCGGGCCCAAGTTTCTCCTGCTGTCGTCGATCCTCTATGCGCCCGGCACGTTGCTGTTCCTTCTCGCAAAACGCGAGCGCAAGGAAGCGATCTTCCGGCCGTTCGAAATCATCCTCTTTGCAGCGATCACGATCGCCGCATGCGCCGGCGTCTACGCGCTGGCCACCGGAGCCATCTCGATTTGAGTCCTTGTCCCTGGCTACATGGAGGCGGATATGTGCACCCGGGCCATCTGTAGCGCCTTGATCCTCGGCGGATTGGTGGCGGTCTCCGCATATCCAACCCTGTCGCTGGCCCAGTCGACCGAGACCGGCGTGTCTGCCCAAAAAGATGCCGGCGCGCCGGCACCGAAGAACGCGGCGCCCAACACCAATACGAACCCGACGAAGCACCGTTACTGGCGTCATCGCGGCGGAAAGCATCCGCACTATGGCAGCCGGCGCGTCCGGACCTAGGCGCAAACGACGTTAGCCCACTCCAGCGATTGGACCGATCCATGAGCGAGTCCAGGACAGGACCGGAGAAGCTCCACGAGGTCGTTCTGCGCGACACGTCCGCCGATCTGCCGGACGCGCGACGCAGCATTCTCGCGACCGGGCTCACCCTGCTCGCCGCATGCGTCTTCCTGTTTCTGGCGTGGCAGACGGTGTCCAGTCTCCTGCTCATCTTCGCAGGCGTGTTGTTCGCCGCATTTCTGGACGCGTGCGCAAGGGCTCTGGCGCCGGTCCTTCCGCTCAATCGCGCCTGGCGCCTGACGCTGGTCCTGTTGCTGTTCTCCGCTCTGTCGGGGTTTGGAATGGTCTGGGGTGCGGGCAAGCTGCCGGAGCAGACGCGCCTCCTGCTGAAGGTCATGGACAGCCAGATCGACGTCCTGCAGGAGCATCTCCTGTCATATGGCGTTGACCTCCTCGGCCCGGAATGGGGCCGCGACTTTGCACAATGGCTGTTCTCGGATCAGGGCCGCTTTCTCAGCCATGCACAATTTCTGCTCGGCGGAGCCTCAACTCTTCTGACCGGCGCGCTGGTGATCCTGTTCCTCGGGATCCTCTTTGCCTTCGATCCGAACAGCCATCGCGAAAGCCTGGTCATGCTGGTGAAGCAGTCCTATCGCGCGCGGACAAGAGCCGTCATGGACGAGATAGGCACCGTCATGCGGCTGTGGCTGGTCGGACAGCTCATCCGCATCATCCTGATGACGCTGTGGGTCTGGATCGCACTCTACCTCATCGGGCTGCCCGGTCCTTTCGTGCTCGGATTGCAGGCCGGCCTGTCGAATTTCATTCCGTATCTCGGACCCATCGTGGCCGCAATTCCGATTGCGCTCGTCGCAATGCCACTCGGCAGTTCGCTGCTGATCTGGGCCGTCCTGATCTACACGATCATCCAGTCAGTCGAAGGCTATGTGATCGGCCCGCTGATCCAGCGTCAGGCGGTCGAGATCCCGCCTGCCTGGACGCTGGTCGCCATCGTCATTCTGGGCGCGCTGTTCGGCGTCCTGGGCATCGCGCTGGCCATGCCACTGGTCGCGATCGGCCGCGTCGCAATCATCCGATTCTACGTCGAGGACTACCTTGGCGACAACCTCAAGCAGACATTCAACGACGGTAGATCGTGACTGGATAGCCCATGAGCAAGATCGATGTACAACGGAACGTGGGTACGGAGCCTCCCTCGCCTCGTCCCGGAATGGCTCATTTCCTGTGGCAGCAGCTTCCTTATGTCGTGGCGCTGGTGCTCGCTATCGCAGGCGTCGCCTATACCAACGTCTCCCACCAGCCTCTCGTCGGCTACTGGGAATTCCTGGCGCTTGCCATCTGCGTCGTCTGCGTCGTTACCAAATGGCCGGAGGCCCAGGGCAAAGAGGCCCAGCTCCGATTGATCTGGACCCAGGCGCTGCATTGGATTGCCGTCCTGGTCACGATGAACATCATACTGATCTCGGGCGTCCAGCAGTTGCTTCCGACACCGGCAACCGGCCTCGTCCTGCTGACGTTGCTCGCACTCGGCACGTTCCTTGCCGGCGTCAGCCTGTTGTCGCTGCAAATCTCGTTCCTCGGCCTGGCGATGGGCGTGGCCGTCCCGGCAATCTCCTGGCTGAAGCAGTCCGTCTTCTTCTTCCTGCTGGGCGCGGTGCTGCTGATCGGCCTCGGCATCACGTTCTGGCTCCGCCAGGACAGCCGACCGAGGATTGCGCCCTCCGACACCAACAGCCAAGTGGAGGCTTGAATGCGAATGACACGGCCTGTTGCAGTCTTCGCCACATCCGCGCTGCTATGCATCGCCAACCTGCCCGCGCGCGCCGAAACGTTCAGGGTCGGCCGGCTCCTCTGCTTGAGCAACCCGCGCGTCGGGCTTGTGCTCGGATCGGTGCAGTCACTGCGCTGCACATTCTTTGCGAGAAACCCGCCGAGGCAGTTCATCTATGAGGGACGGATCCGGCGCGTTGGCCTCGATCTCGGCGTGACCAGTGCAGGCAGCCTGTCGTGGGCCGTGCTCGCCAAGAACTCGCGGATCGGCTCCGCCACCCTGCGCGGCAACTATGTCGGCGCGAGCGGCAGCTTGGCATTCGGCCCCGGTCTCGGCGCCAACGTCCTGATCGGCGGCTCGCGCAGGAGCGTGATGTTGCAGCCGCTGTCGATCGAGCGATCGATCGGAATCAATCTCGCGGCTGGTGTCACCAATCTGACGCTGGGTCCGCGCGGCAGCCGCTAGCTCGCAACCGCGATCCCGCGCGCGATCGCCGGATTCCGGTGGGCTCACGAGAACATTCCCACCCCGTCGCTCAGGGTTTCGTCGGATGTCGACGGCGCGGGCTCGAAGCTACCATCCCAAGCGTGCCGATCATCGCGCGGATCAGGAGGATGGCATGACAGTCTATGACAGCCGGTCGGACATCGGGGTTCTGGGCTCGCCTCCGCTGTGGGTCTGCGCTCTCCTCGGCATCGTGATGATCGCCGCCGGCATCGCGGCTCTCAGCGACGTGGTTTTCGCGACGATCATCAGCGTCAAGCTGATCGGGCTGACGGCTATCGCGGCCGGCGCATTCGAGATCATGCATGCCTTCTGGACCAAGGGATGGGGCGGCTTCCTGTGGCAGATCCTTCTCGGCGCTCTCTATCTCGCCTTCGGGCTTGTGCTGCTCACCCAGCCGGCTTCCGGTGCCCTGATCCTCACCTATTTCCTCGGCGCGGTGCTGCTCGCCTCGGGCGTCATTCGATGCGTGCTGAGCTTCGCCCATTGGCGACAGAACGGATGGATGATGCTGATCTCCGGCATCTTCGGACTGCTCGCGGGCGTGCTGATCCTGTTCAGCTTTCCGACCATCAGCGTCTGGGCCCTCGGATTCCTGCTTGGCGTCGACCTGATCTCGCACGGCCTGGCGTGGCTGCTTTACGCGCTTCAGTCCGTGCGGCGAACTGCGTAACGATGGAGAAGATGATGATGGACGCTCCCACCCGTCGAGCTTTCCTTGGCTTTGCTCAGAATGCCGTTGCTGCCGCGGCGATCGGCGCTGTCGGAGTTCGTCTGATTGAGACTGCGGAAGCGATGCCGATTGCCCACGATCTTGGCCAGGCCGGCGAGCCGTCGGAGCTCCTGACGCAAGCTCAGTGGTGGGGACCCCCAGCCGGTCCCGGTTGGGGACCTGGTCCGGGCTGGGGCCGCCCACCGCCACGCAGGCGCCGATGGGTTTGCTGGTGGCATCGCGGCCGTCGTCGTTGTGGATGGCGGTGGCGCTAGGAGCCCCCTCTTAACTTGCGCAATCCGCCGGGAGCAGATTTGCCACGAAGGCGATGGAGGCGATCGTGCGCCACGTGAATCAATGGCTCCTGTGGGCCGCTCTGATAGCTCTTCTCGTGGTGGCAGCCGCCTTCTGCGTGTCGGTATGGCAGGCAACTCCATCGATGCCGCTTTACCGCAACATCATCCTCGGAGGGGCCGTCGTCCTGATGCTGGTGTTCGGCTGCGGCCTGATCGCGCTGATGTTCTATAGCCGTCGCAAGGGTTATGACGAGCCCGCGCGCAGCGATCGGATACGGCGGGAGTAACGAGGCGCTGGTGAAGCACCGACCCGGCCCGGCTCTTAGGTCTGGAGCAAGGAGCGGACAATGACCCTTGCTGGCGTCTCGATCAGGCTGCTGGCGGCAACTCTCCTGACGATCATCGCCGGTGGGACCGCCCGGACACAACCTGCCGCGGCCGGAGCCCCTGCGGTCGGCGTCGTGGAAGCGACCAGGCGGCCGATCACCGAGACCAGCGAATTTCTTGGACGGATCGAGGCGATCAATCGGGTCAGCGTCGTCGCGCGCGTGACGGCATTTCTGGACAAGCGCCTGTTCGACGAGGGCGCCGAGATCAAGGAAGGCGACGAGCTCTATCGGCTCGAGCGAGGTCCCTTCGAAGCGGATCTTGCATCGAAACAGGCGCAGGTCGCGCAGCTCCAGGCAACGCTCGAAAATGCCAAATTGACGACCGAGCGCGCGCGGACCCTGCTCGGAGGTCCCGCCGGGCAACAGTCCACCTACGATGCAGCGATCGCCAACCAGCTCAGCCTCGAAGCCCAGGTGCAAGCCGCGCAAGCCCAGGTCCAAGCCTCCCAGATCAATCTCGGTTACACGAAGATCAACGCGCCGATTGCCGGCAAGATCGGACGCACGGCGGTGACGGAAGGCAACGTCGTCGGTCCGAGCTCGGGCGTGCTGACCACCATCGTCAGCCAGGACCCGATGTATGTCACCTTCCCGGTGCCGCTCCGCCAGGGGCTCGAGCTGCGGGAACGATACGGACCACAAGGCGGCCTGGACGCGGTGGTGATCAGGCTGCGACTGCCCGATGGCCGGATGTACGGGCACTCCGGCAAGCTGAATTTCGTCGACAACACCATCGCCCAGAGCACCGATACTATCATCGTACGCGGGGAGATCGGCAATCCAATCCTGCGAGCTTCTTCGGCGGCTGGCGTCACCGTTCACGAGCTGACTGACGGCGAGTTCGTCACCGTCGTGCTGGAGGGCGTCCAGCCGGTCGAGGTGCTGGCGATCCCGCGCTCCGCCGTGCTCTCCGATCAGCAGGGCGACTATGTGCTGGCTGTCGGCGCCGACAACAAGGCCGAGCAGCGCCGCATCCAGCTCGGACAATCGACCACGACCATCGCCGCCGTGATCGCCGGACTTGAGGCCGGCGACAAGGTCATCGCCGAGGGCTTGCAGCGAGTTCGTCCCGGCCAGACCGTTTCGCCGGGACCGGCAAGTCCGCTGATCCTGTCGAGCATGAAGCCCGCCGCGGACGCCCCGGCTCCGCAAGCGGATCACGGCGCCTCCGGCAGCACCCGCCCGCTGGACCGCAAACCATGATATCCGCCGTTTTCATCGATCGCCCGCGGCTTTCGATGGTGATCGCCTTCATCATCACCATCGCCGGCGCGCTGGCGTTGATGCAGATTCCGGTGGCGCAATTTCCGGACATCGTGCCGCCGCAGGTCACGGTCTCCGGCACCTTCCCTGGTGCATCCGCCGAGGTGGTCGAGAGCAGCGTCGCCCAACCCCTGGAGGCGCAAATCATCGGCGTCGACCGCGCGCTCTACATGAAATCGACCAGCGCCAATGACGGCAGCTACACACTGACGGTCTCGTTCGCGCTCGGCACCAACCCCGACATCAATACCGTCAACGTCAACAACCGCGTGCAGAGCGCACTGTCGCAACTACCGACCGAAGTGCAGCAGCAGGGGGTGACGGTGCACAAGCGGTCCTCGTCGATCCTGCAATTCCTCGTGCTCTATAGTGCCAATGGCCAGCAGGATCCGCTGTTCATCACCAACTACGCGATCATCAACGTGCTCGATGCGATCGCCAGCACGCCCGGCGTCGGCCAGGCGAACCTGTTCGCCAAGATGAACTACTCGATGCGGATCTGGTTCGATACGCAGCGACTCACCAGCCTCGACCTCACGCCATCGGATGTCATTGCCGCGATCCGCACGCAAAGCGTCCAGGCGCCTGTGGGGCGCATCGGTGCACGTCCGATCAGCGACGACCAGCAGCTCCAGTTCAATGTGCAGACCCTGGGCAGGCTCGCCACCGTCGACCAATTCGCCAATATCGTGCTGCGCGCCAACCCGGACGGCTCGTCGCTGCTCGTGAAGGACGTTGCCCGTGTCGAGATGGGCGCGCAAAATCTCGACAGCGAAGCGCGGATCGACGGCCGCGCGGCCGTGCCGGTCGCGATCTATCTGGCGCCGGGTGCCAATGCGATGAGCACCGCACGGGCCGTGGCGGCGACGATGCAGCGGCTGTCGCTGCGTTTTCCCACCGGCCTGAGCTATCTCGTGCAATACGATTCCACGAGCTTCGTGCGCGACACGATCACGGAGGTCTTGCGGACGCTGGGCGAGGCCTTCGTCCTGGTCGTGATCGTGGTGTACCTCTTCCTCGGCAATCTGCGGGCCACGGTGATCCCGGCCGTTGCCGTTCCGGTGAGCCTGGTCGGCACGTTCGCCGTCCTGCTGGTGCTGGGCTATTCGGCCAACACGGTATCCCTGCTGGCCATGGTGCTCGCCATCGGCATCGTGGTGGACGACGCCATCGTCGTCGTCGAGAACGTCGAGCGGGTGATGGAGGAGGAGCCGGGCCTTTCCCCCGCCGAGGCCAGCAAGAAGGCCATGACCCAGATCACCGCACCGATCATCGCGATCACCCTGGTGCTGCTCTCGGTCTTCGTCCCGATCGCATTCATTCCCGGCATTTCCGGAACGCTGTTTCGCCAGTTTGCGGTGACGATCAGCGCCGCGATGATGATCTCGGCGTTGAATGCGCTGACGCTGTCGCCCGCCTTGTGCGCGCTGTTCCTGCGCCACACCGGACCCAGGCGCGGCATCATGGGGCGCGTCCTCGGCTTCATCGACTGGCTGCGCGACCGCTACAGCGGCGGCGTCCGCCGCCTGGTGCGCGTGGCGGGTCTCTCACTGCCGTTCGTCGCCGTCGTTGCCGCCGGCATCTTCGGCATGTCGCTGATCACGCCAACAGGTTTCCTCCCCGAGGAAGACCAGGGCGCCTTCTTCACCTCGGTGCAACTGCCAGACGGCGCATCGGTGGCGCGAACCAGCGAAGTCACCCAACAGATCGAGGATCTCCTGAAGCAGATCCCCGCCGTCGATCACGTCCTTGCCATCGTGGGCTTTTCCCTGCTCGACGGCGCGTCCGAACCGAACAGCGCATTGGTGGTCACGCGGCTGAAGCCGTTTTCCGATCGCAAGGCGGCAGCCGATTCCGCGCAGGCGCTGATCCGGCAAACCTTCGCAGCCGGCGCACAGATTCGACAGGCCAACGTGTTGCCGTTCAATCTGCCGCCGATCATTGGGCTCTCCACCGGAGGCGGGTTCGAATACCAGCTTCAGGCGCTGGAAGGACAGACTCCGGCCGCGATCTCCAGCGTCACCGGGGCGCTGATCGGTGCAGCCAATGCCGATCCACGGCTTGCGCGTGTCTTTTCGACCTTCACTGCGACCAATCCATCCATCCATCTCGACATCGACCGCCGCAAGGCGCAGGCGCTCGGCGTGACGGTCAGCGACATCTTCACGGCCTTGCAGGCGACGCTCGGCGGCATCTATGTCAACAACTTCAACCTGTTCGGCCGCACCTGGCAGGTCAACGTTCAGGGCGAAGCGTTCGATCGCGCCGATATTTCGGACATCTGGCGGATCTATATGCGCAACGGCGCCGGCCAGATGGTGCCGATCAGGTCGCTCGCCGGGATCAGGATCGTGACCGGGCCTCAGGTCATCACCCGCTACAACAATTATCGCTCGGTGACGGTGAACGGCAGCCCGGCGCCGGGCGTCTCCTCAGGAACCGCGATGGTCGCAATGGCAGAAATCTCCAACACCGTGCTGCCTGCGGGCTACAGTTTCGCGTGGACCGGCACCGCCTATCAGGAGCAGCAGGCCGCTGGCCAGACCGGCATCGTGCTCATGCTTGCGGTGCTGTTCGCCTACCTATTCCTGGTGGCGCTCTATGAGAGCACGGTGATCCCGATCCCGGTGCTGCTATCGGTCGTCGTCGGCGTGCTCGGGTCCTATGTCGGCATCAAGCTCGCCCGCCTCAATCTCGACCTCTACGGCCAGATCGGGCTCGTGGTCCTGATCGCGCTCGCCGCCAAGAACGGCATTCTGATCGTCGAATTTGCCAAGGAGCAACGCGAAGCGGGCGTGGCGCTCAACGACGCCGCGATCCAGGGCGCGCATATGCGCTTTCGCGCGGTCATGATGACTTCGGTCGCCTTCATCCTTGGCCTCCTGCCGCTCGTGATTGCAACCGGCGCTGCGGAGCTCAGCCGCAGGGCGGTCGGGACAGCCGTATTTGCGGGCATGCTCGCGGCAAGCTCAATCGGCATCTTTCTCGTCCCTACGCTCTACGTGACGTTCCAGCGTCTGCGGGAGCGGATGAAGGCCGCGCCAAAGTCCGGCAACTGAGTTGACTGGCGCAAGGTGCGCAAACTCGGCCGATGCCTGCGCGATCAATCAGTTGTCGAGCGAACAAACCCGCGAACTCTCATATAATTGAAATTGCTATGTAATTTATACGGTCTTGCCTCATGTGATCCCGAGCCCGTTCGGGAAAACAAGCGCAACGCGCGCGCTTCCGACTGCCGACCGTGCGTCAGATTGGTCAACGACAACGAATTGCAGCTTGCGGATTGAAGGCCTATGTTGAGTCTCCAACCAAGCAGCCGCCCATCGTACGGCGAGAGTCTGCAGGGGAGAGACCTCACGGTGGATGGCGTGCATTTTGCGCCGGAGGTCACATCATGGCCATTGCTCCCACACTCCAGAAGTACCTCGCCGCTGAGAACATCCAATACGAAGTGGTCCCGCACGAACTCAGCATGACGTCCACTCGCACGGCCGAGGCATGCCATATCCCGGGCGATCGCCTCGCCAAAGGCGTCGTGCTGCGGCGCGACGGCGAATATATGCTGGCCATCTTGCCCGCATCGCATCACCTCCGCCCGTCGGAACTGAAGACGATACTCGGCGGAAATGTCCACATGGCACAAGAAACCGAGATCGGTGAGCTGTTCCGCGATTGTGCGCACGGTGCAGTTCCCGCCGTCGGCAAGTGCTACGGGCTGGATACTATCGTCGACGACAGCATCGAGGCGCAGCCCGACATCTATATGGAAGCCGGCGACCACGAGACGCTGCTTCATATGGGTCACGCGCAGTTTGCACGCCTGACGGCCAACGCACTGCACGGGCGCTTCAGCGCGCACGACTGAGGATTTGCGCACTGCCCAATCTTGGGCGGGAACCTCGGCCGCGACGTCGCCGTCAAACTGTTCAGGAAAGCGACGGCGACAGCGTCGGCGCTTGTCTGGTCAGATCGCGAAGTAATGATGCTTTCTCCTGTGACCTCGCACCCGATCGGTTGTACAGTTCAAACGAATGGGGGCGCTGCTGCAACAACGGAGGCTCGCCATGAAAGTCAAAGACGTGATGCACAAGGGTGTCGACTGGGTCAGCCCCGACACCCCCATCGCCGAGATTGCCAAATTGATGCGGGCGCATGACATCGGCTGCATTCCGATTGGCGAGGACGACAAGCTGGTCGGGATGGTGACCGACCGCGATATCGTCTGCAAAGGGCTCGCGAGCCACACCTTTGATGCTCGCCGCGCAACGGCCCGCGATGTGATGACTGAGGGTATTCATTGCTGCCGGGAGGACGACGACCTCGCAAAGGCGATGCATCATATGGAGAAACTGCAGGTCCGCAGGCTGCCCGTGATCAACAAGAGCAAGCGGATGGTCGGCATCATCAGCCTGGGCGATCTCAGCCGCTCCGCCTCAAATGATCTGCTGACCGAGACCGTCAGGAGTGTTTCGGCGCATCATTGAATTGAGGCCCGAGTTGCTCTCGCGATCGCCAGACGTCGAGCTGGGCCGGAGTCAGGCGTTTGTCATGCAACCATCGCGCGGCGCGAGAGCAGCGGCCCGAAGCGCTTGACTTTGCGTCGGCGTGAACGGGCTAAACTGAAAAGTCGAGGCCCTAGCGGTCGGCGGAGTGTCGGTTCATGTCCTCCAGGAGCTCGCGCATGGCGTCGAACTGCGTGCCAAAGCCTTTCCAGTCGCCGGACCTCAATCGTTCAACGGCCTGATTGTAGCGGTCGAGCGCCTCCCGTGCCTGACTTGCCGATGGGCGTGTGACGGGCATTTCCTCCATCGTGCTCGAGACCGGCCGCACCGCGCCAGGCTCGGTGAACAGAGCCGACAAGGCCTCATCGAGCGTCTCCTTCATCACCACATGCTCGCCATAGGCTGCGATCACGCGTTTCAGCTCCGGCAGGTGCCCGTGCTCCGCTCGCAAATAGAGCGGCGTGACATAGAGGATCGAGTTCTCGATCGGGATCACAAGCAGGTTCGCGCCGCGTATCACCCGCGAGCCCATCTGATTCCACAGCGTGATCTGTTGCGATATCTCGGTACTCTGGTTGATCCGCGCTTCGATCTGGAACGGCCCGTAGACGAGCTTCTCCTTGGGAAATTCGTAGACAATCAGCTTGCCGTAGTCGGGCGCGTCGCAGCGTGCGGCGAGCCAGGCGATCATGTTGTCGCGGCGGCTCGGCACCATGGGAAGCATGAGGAAGAACTCAGCCTGCGACTCACCGGGCAGCCGCATGATGATGTAATATGGGGCCATCGTTGCAACGCCGCCGCCGCCCGGCTGGCGCGGGAACTGCCAGAGATCCTCGCGGTTGTAGAAAACGTCGGCGGCCTCCATGTGATAGCTCTGATAGAGCTGCGCCTGAATCAGGAACAGATCCTCCGGATAGCGGATGTGCCTCTGCAGATCCGCCGGCATGACCGAGAATGGCTTGAAGAGGTTCGGAAAGATGCGCCGCCAGGTCGCGGCAACCGGATCGCCGGTGTCCATCAGATAAAAGTCGACGGTGCCGTTATAGGCATCGACGATGACCTTCACTGAATTGCGAATGTAGTTGAGATCCTGGTCTTGCGCCGGCTGCGCGGAGGGGAAGTAGGAACTCACCGTGTAGGCGTCCTGCATCCAGAACATCCGCCCATTGCTGATGACCAGATAAGGATCGTGATCGAGCCTGAGGAACGGAGCGATCGTTCGCACCCTTTCCCCGATGTTGCGGCGGATCATGATCCGGCTGTCCGCCGTGATGTAGCTCGAGAGCAGCAGGTTCGGGTCGTTGAAGTAGTAAGCGAACAGGCCTCTCCATACCGCCGCTCCTATCGGAACGCCGCCCGTCCCGTCATAGGCTGCGTAGACATTGTCTTTGCCCTTCGGGTAGTCGAACTCAGGCGTGCTCCCTTTGACGATGACGTAGCTGTCGTGCTCTTCGCCGTAGTAGATGCGCGGTTCGCGGATCTGCGGGCCTCCGTCCGCGACAGGAGGTATGTCGCGCAAATAGAGGAATGGCAGCCCTTCGCTGCTCTTGCGAGTGACCGGGCTCATCACTGCGCCGGTGCCGTGGGTAAACAGCACGTGGTGGTTGACCCATGTCTGGGCATTCGGCGGCAGCAAGGAAGGTCGCAGTTCGCGGGCCGAGATCATGACGCTTTGGTAGGAGCCATTGAGCCAGTAGCGATCGACGTCAAGGTGATGGAATTTGTAGTAGGTGCGGATCTCCTGCAGCTGCGCGTAGGTGTCCGCAAGGGGCTGCCAATCCCACAGCCTGATATTGTCGATGGTCGCCTTGTTGGCGTCGAGCGTCTTGAAGCTGAGCTTCTGTTCGGCGGCGAACGGCTTGGCCGCGATCTGATCGAGATTGTAGGCCTGCCGGGTGAGCGCGATGTTGCGTTCGATATAGGGCCTTTCCAGCTCCAGTTCGCTTGGCCTGACGAAGAACTGCCGGAACAGCACGGGAACCAAGCCGGACAGCACGAAAGACCCGATCGCGACAAGCAGGAACGCGGCGGCAGGAAGCCGGTAGGTGCGCACGCGCACGTTTGCCCACGCGGCGAGCGCCGCGATGCCCGAAAGTCCGATCATCAGCCACAAGGCCGGCAGCCCCACATGGACATCGGTGTAACTTGCACCGACAACCACGCCGTTATCGCCATAGAGCAGCAGGTAGCGATCGAGACCAAAGGACCAGGCCTTCACCGCAAACAGAAGACCGAGCAGCGCCGAGCCGTGGGCAATCACCGTCGACGACATTGATCGGCGATGAATGTCGTATTCGATCTCGCCGTGCACCAAGTAGATCGCCGCGGCAAACAGCGCGCTCAGCGCGAGCGCGAGCATCATCCAATTCTTGATCAGGATATAGGCGGGCAGCGAGAAGAGATAGAAGCCGATGTCGTTGTTGTAGAGCGGATCGTCCGCCCCATACGGCGCCTGATAGACAAACTGCAGGAAGACGCCCCAGTTGCCGGCTTCGGCCGCCGCGACAAGCAGAGCGAGCGAAGCCGCACCAGCTGCGATCAACCGCGGCCACCGCAGTCGGTCGCGCACAAGCGCAAGCAGATCTGGCGGCGCGTTGCCCGCGGCGCTCCACACGGAAGCGGCGGCAAGCTGTGTCGACCGCCGTCGGGCGAAGTGCAGTGCGAGCCATCCGTTCAACAACAGGATGACGGCAGTTGCCGTCCAGACCGCAAGAAAGACGACGGCCTTGGCGCCGATTGTTGTCCAGAAAACCTCGCGATAACCGATCACGGAAAACCAAAGCCAGTCGACCAGGAAGTCGCTGGCGAGCGCGAGCAGGGTCAGGACAATCGCAATGACGAGGGCCGCAATAATCAGCCCGACCACGGCACTTTGCCTTGGTGCCTTCCGCTCGGGTCCTGTAATCCCGATCGTCATCGCCTGATCATAGTCGAAATCAGGGACGCCCGCCGCTTGATTCGTGGTCGGGATGACGCCTCGAGGCGGGCGACGCAAGTGCTCGAAGCTGCGTCGCTAGGACCGCGGCGCAATATGGCATTTCGAAACGGCGCAAGGCGCCAAGCACGGCTGATGCAGCCGGCGCGATCAATCAGCTATCGCGCAACATGGCGCTCCCGAACCGGAGTGCCATCGTACAATGTCGGGAAATATCTTGGATTTGGCGCTCCCTAGGGGAATCGAACCCCTGTTTCAGCCTTGAGAGGGCCGCGTCCTAACCGCTAGACGAAGGGAGCGTGAGGGACAGGACATAGCCGCGAATTTTGCCGGCGGCAAGCCTCGATCGGGGGCGAAATCGGCGGATATGCATGGCGAGTGCGGCTCAGGCTTAACGGCGCGAAGGACCGCCCGGCCGCACGCGCTCCCGTCACATGGCCGGGAACACTCAGGGCTTCTTCAATTTCTCGATCGCGGCGGCGCCGGCGGCCGGCTCCAGGCGGAACAGGCCGGAGCCCGAAAATGCGGATTTGGACGGCGACGTCGAGCGGATCTGCTCGCCGCTGTTGCCGGCTATGGCCTGGTTGAGCAGGTCCCGAACCGGGGCGGCGCTACGGCTCGTTGGCAAATTTGAGCTTTCCCGCCGGCTTCAGGGTGTGGGCGTCGAAGGTGCGGATCTCGGTGACCCCGCCGACATCCAGCGTGATCACGAGGCGATCGCCGGCGACCCCGGTCGAGACGATCCTGGCGCCCTTCGGCAGGGTGGCAGTGACGTCGCCCGCGATCTCGGGCGCCCTTCCCTCCGACTTGAAAAGGCGGTAGCCCACCGCGATCAGAACGGCGCAGATCGCCAGCGCCGTGGTCAGCCCCGCGATCAGCATCATCCGCCGCACCCGCGCGAACAGCGCGGCCTGCTCGGGGGTCGGTTCGGGAACAGCGGTATCAGACGTCGTCATGGAAAACTCAGGCTCTGCGCAAAGGTTGGAGGTTGTCGTCGCCGGCGACGAGGGCTCGGCCCGGCTCGACCGCGTGCTGGCGGCGCGCCTGCCGGACCTGTCGCGATCGAGGCTGAAAGCCCTGATCCTGGCGGGGGCGGTGAGCCTGAAGGCCTCCGCCGTCCGCGACCCCGCTTATCACGTCAGTCACGGCGATACGATCATAATCGACGTGCCGGAGGCCGCGCCCGCCGAGCCGAAGGGCGAAGAGATCGCCCTCGATATCGTGTTCGAGGACGACGACATCATCGTCATCAACAAGCCCAAGGGCCTGGTCGTGCACCCCGCGGCCGGCCACGAGACCGGGACCCTGGTGAACGCGCTGATCGCCCATTGCGGCTCGACGCTGTCGGGGATCGGCGGGGTACGCCGGCCCGGCATCGTGCACCGGCTGGACAAGGACACGACGGGACTGATGGTGGTCGCCAAGAACGACCTCGCCCACGCCTCGCTGTCGGCACAGTTCGCCGACCACGGCCGCACCGGGGCGATGCGGCGCGGCTATATGGCGTTCGCCTGGGGGGTGCCGGGCCGGCATCGCGGCACCGTCGATGCGCCGATCGACCGCCATCCGTATGCGCGGGAGAAGATGGCGGTGCGCCAGGGCGGCCGCGAGGCAGTGACGCATTGGGAGATCCTGGAGAGTTTTCCGGGGCGCGACGGCAAGCCGATCGCGGCGCTGCTCGCCTGCGAGCTCGAGACCGGGCGCACGCACCAGATCCGGGTCCACCTCGCCCATATCGGCCATCCGCTGATGGGCGATGCGGTCTATGGCCCACACTTCAAGACAAAGGCGAACCAGCTGGCGCCAGAGTCGCAGGCCGCTTTAGCGGCGCTCAGGCGGCAGGCCCTGCATGCCTATCTGCTGGTATTGGAGCACCCGAGGACGGGAGAATTACTCCACTGGGAGGCGCCACTGCCGGAGGATTTGCTTCTCCTCAGGAGCGCCCTGAAAGCGGCGCTATGACGCAGGCCCGTTAGGAAAAGCGTTACATTACAAAAAGTTATAGCTGCCACACGGGGACGTGACGTCAGCAATCCTTCCCTTTTTGACCCCCCATGGGGTATATTGCGCCTGCGTTGGAAATGACCAACGCGGAACATCGCAGCTACGGCCGGCTTTAACACAGCGGTCGTCTGCCTGGCCCGCCGCTATCGGGGGCCTGAACCTTTGGAGGGCTCAACTATGGCCCGTACCGCTGCTCTGCCGGTCCTCAATGGAGAATCCGGCCTTTCTCGCTACCTCGCCGAGATCCGCAAGTTCCCGATGCTGGAACCCCAGCAGGAATACATGCTCGCCAAGCGCTGGCGGGAGCATGACGATCGCGACGCGGCGCACCAACTCGTCACCAGCCATCTCCGCCTCGTGGCCAAGATCGCCATGGGCTATCGCGGCTACGGCCTGCCGATCTCCGAGGTCGTCTCGGAAGGCAATGTCGGCCTGATGCAGGCGGTGAAGCGTTTCGAACCCGAGAAGGGGTTCCGTCTCGCCACCTACGCGATGTGGTGGATCAAGGCGTCAATTCAAGAGTACATCCTGCGTTCCTGGTCGCTCGTGAAGATGGGCACCACCGCGAACCAGAAGAAGCTGTTCTTCAACCTGCGCAAGGCGAAGAGCAAGATCAACGCGCTGGACGAGGGCGATCTCCGCCCCGACCAGGTTGCGACCATTGCCAAGCGGCTGGGCGTGACGGACCAGGACGTGATCGACATGAACCGCCGCCTCGGTGGCGACGCGTCGCTCAACGCGCCGATCCGCGACGACGGCGAAGCCGGCGAATGGCAGGACTGGCTGGTCGACAATACGCCCAACCAGGAAGCCATGATGGCGGAGCACGAGGAGTACGATCACCGCCGTGACGCGCTGAACGGCGCCATGGGCGTGCTCAACCCGCGCGAACGCCGCATCTTCGAGGCCCGCCGCCTCGCCGATGAGCCGATGACGCTGGAAGACCTTGCTGCCGAGTTCGGCGTGTCGCGCGAGCGCGTCCGCCAGATCGAGGTCCGCGCCTTCGAGAAGGTGCAGTCCGCGGTCAAGGGCACGATCGCAAGGGCAGAACAGGCCGCGCTGGAAGCCGCGCATTAAGCGGAGCTTCGCTGGCGCAAGAGATTGGCGGATCGAAAGAGACGGAAAAGCCGGCGGCAACGCCGGCTTTTTTGTTGGGTGTGAGCTGCGGCATATTTCGCAGCGATGCCGGCGAGGCACCTTGAACGCCCGTGACGGGTCGCCCGACACACTCTTGACGGGCCACATCCAGAGAACGGACACGCGCCGTGTCGATCATTTTGCAATCCACCGTCGGCGGCTTCTCCGCCCAGTTCATGCGCAAGCTGCCGCTGGTCGAGCAGGCGATGCGGGACCACGGGCTCGATCCCGCGGAGTTCGTGATCTCCAAGGACTACGCCTCGACCGCGACGATCCCGATCATGGGTCCGTTCTTCTTTAACTACAGCGTGTACTTCGGCGACGAGACATTCACCGTCACCGAGCCGAACGACATGGTGTTCCTGGACTACTTCTTCAAACGCGTGCTCGCAGCGGACGAGCCGCCGGAAGTGCCGCGGCGGCCAGGCTTGATCCGGCGGCTGTTCGGCTGGATGGCGCAGCCGGTGTAGCCCCTCCCGTCATTCCGGGGCGCGCGTAGCGCGAACCCGGAATGACACGCGCGCTACTCCCCCCATGTCCTCGCCAGCGTCGCGAGCCAGCAGCCTTCGCAATAGCGCGCGTCCTTGTAGTCGATCCAGTTGTGCGCATAGACGCGGTCGAGCGGGATGTCGTAGCGCGCACGCAGCACCTGGACGAGGATCTTCCACGCCGCGACCTGGGCCTCGGTGGGACCGGCCGCAACATCGGGATAATTGCCGGCGAACTCGACGCCGATCGAATTGTCGCGCACCACCTGGCGATAGGTCGGTCTGTTGTCGATGTACTTGTTGTCGTTGCGGTTGGCGCCGTCGCCATGGGTCGGCACCAGGTTTTCCGCGACCGCCCAATAGACCGTGCCGTCGGTCTCGACCCAGACCGTGACGCCGCGCCGCGTCGGGTTCTTCGACTGCTCCGCCGCGCCGCCGCGGGCCGAGCCCGCCGGCCCCTCGGTCTGGTGCACGATGATGTTGCGCCAGGAATGGGCGCTGCGGACGTCGCCCCACGGCGCGAGCCAGACGATCTTCAGGCCGGGAATGTCGGGCGTGCCGGAGGCGCGCGCGAGCTTTGCGAGTTCAGCGTCGGTTGCGGCGGCGGGTGCGATCAGGAGGGCGGCGAGAATGGCCGCGAGCAGGCGAGACATCATCACAAAGGGTCCAATGCGGACCCGAGCCTAGCACGCCGTCAGGCGAAATTGTGCGCGGCTTCGCCCATGCCGTTCGGCTCGGGCGAGAGCGGCGGTGCCGGATCGTAGACGGCAAAATCGTTCTTGCCGTTCTTCTTGGCGGCATAGAGGGCGTGATCGGCATGCGCGATCAGGCGGTCCGGGAATTGGCCGATGCCGGGATCCCATTGCGCCGCGCCGATCGAGATCGCGATCGGGATGTCGTTGCCGTTGCAGGCCGCAGCGTCCCGACGGCAGACCTCGAGCACACGGCGGGCGATTGCGGCCGCCTCGCGCAAGGAAGAGGACGGCAGCACGACGCAGAACTCGTCACCGCCGGTGCGGGCGAGCATGTCGCCGGGCCGCAGCCGCGTCTGCGCCATCAGGGTGAAGTGCTGGAGGCAGGCATCGCCTGCGGCATGGCCATGGGTGTCGTTGATGGTCTTGAAGCCGTCGAGATCGATCACCAGCAGCGAGAACGGCTCGCCGCTGCGCTCCGAACGGGCGCATTCCTCGGACAGTCGCTGCAACAGATGGCGCCGGTTGGCGACGCCGGTGAGATCGTCGAGCAGCGCGAGGTCGGCGACCTCGCCACGCAGCCGGTCCATCGCCATCAGGAGGAAGCCGAAATTGAGCGTCATCGACAGGAACAGGAGCCCCAGCACCATGACGGCGTGGGTCTGACCGCCGGCGACCGCCGAGAAATCGTGGCCGAGCAGATTGCCCACCGCACGGGCAAGGAAGATCGCAATGATGGTGATGATGACGATGCCGGCCAGACGGGCGCCAGGATTGACGTGCCCTTCAGGCGGCAACAGCAACAGACGCAGCGACAGCACCAGCGGCAGGGCCTGGCCGATCGTGTAGCTGAGCATGCGCAGCTGCATGTGCTCGAAGCCGACCATGAAGAAGACGACACTGCCGATGCTGATGATCCCCGTCGCAGCCATGACGCGCCAGGAGACCGGCCGGTCGTAGAAGCGCTGAATGCCCATGGCGGCAAAGCAGCTCGCCGCAATGATACCGGTGGCCCCGATGAGAAGCGGCACGGGAGAGGCGACGAACAGACGGATCAGCGCCGCCATCGCGCCGGCCGCGCCGACGAAGGCCGATGCCATCCAGAACCGTGCGGCCGCGAATTTCGGATAGGAACGCGTCACGTAGGCCCAGATCAGGCCGAGCGCCAGGAAGTTGACGACGAAGACCGTCCAGAGTGTCGGTACGTTCAGCATGGCGCGTGCGGCAAGTGCAGCGCCCCGCCCCCCATTACTGGTAGCCGTCCGTCCATAACCCATCCCCGTTTTCTTGCGGGGAACAATGCGCGGGTTGCACTTAACGGAGTCTCACTGCGATCCTTCAAAGCGCGCCTTTGGTTTTGGATTCGTGAACGGCGCGCGGATTGTCGGATCGTTAGGCATGTCGCCATCGGCCTCGTGCGGTCGTATCGCGATCCGCCGCGGAGCGGATTCGCGGGCAAAAATCACCCGAAAACGCATCTGAGCTGTGGATAACGTGATGACACAGATATGACGGCGCGGGGCAGAGACCTGCGAATCTGCTGAGTTTGTCGTCGAGGATGTTGCGAGGCTGGCCCTCCGCCGAGCATCCCTCGTGTCGCGTTCCACCATTAACCCTTGAGAGGATACTATGGCTAAGAAAGCGAAGAAGGCGAAGAAGGCGACAAAGAAGAAGGCCAAGAAGGCCGCGAAGAAGAAGTAGCCAGCATGTTCTTTGCCCGGGTGGAGCTCGCTCCGCCCGGGCGTCGGGTAAGGCTAAGAGAGTTTGAAGATGGCGGGCGCGTGGCCCGCTTTTTTATTGGCTGGAGAAGCTACCGCTCGGCAAACGCGAGCTTGGCGCCGAGTGCGGCAAATCCCGCCGCAAAGCTGCGGCGCAGCCAGGTCATCACCGCGGGGCGGGAGATGACGCGCTCGCGCACGGATGCGGCGCAGAGGCCGTAGACGACGAACACCGCAAACGTCATCGCCATGAAGGCGCCGCTCAATTCCAGCATTCGCGCCAGCACATGGGCCTCGTCCGCCGCGATGAACTGCGGCAGGAAGGCGAGGAAGAAGATCGACAGTTTTGGATTGAGGATGTTGATCAGGAAGCCGGTGACGATGACCCGGCCGCTCGACCGCTCCTTGATCTCGCCCTCCACCGCCAGCGCACCCCGCTCACGCAGCGCCTGCCAGGACATGTAAAGCAGATAGAGAACGCCGCACCATTTCAGCGCGGCGAAGGCGAGCGCGCTGGTGTGGAGCACGGCGGCAAGTCCCAGCATGGCGGCAACCATGTGCGGCACGATCCCGAGCGTGCAGCCGAAGGCGGCAGCCAAGCTGGCGCGGGAGCCGCGCGTCAATGCCGCGGCCAGCGTGTAAAGCACGCCGGTGCCGGGCGAGGCGACGACGATCAGCGAGGTGAGCAGGAAGGACCAGGTCATGAGCAGACCCTACCACCCCGCCTCATGGCAAGAAAGCGGCGCCCGGGATCAGCCGTCAGGATGACGGGGTGCGAACAGACCTGCCCCACAGACAAGGCAATTCCAACACCGTCACCCTGAAGTGCTCGCCTCTTCGGCGAGCCTCGAAGGGTGATGGCCCGGCTGCATCTCGGCCGTTCATCCTTCGAGGCTCGCCACACGACGCTTTGCGCCGCGCGGCTTGCACCTCAGGATGACGAGGTGAGAACTGGCCAGCCCTACAAACAAAGCGGTTCTGACCCGGTCAGACCACCTGCGCGATCTCGGCCTCGCGCAGCACGTCGAGCGGCGCCCAGGGCTTGGCCCAGAATTTGGCGCCGTCGGGCAAGGGCTGGTTCAACGGGCGGCCGGAGGTGACGACGACGTCGAGCTTGGGATTGCGTCCCTTGGCGACATGGGCGAGCTCGACGCCGTTCATGCGGCCGGCAAGCTGCACGTCGGTCACCATCAGGCAGAGCGCGCCTGCGCTCTTCTCGAGCACGCGCTCGGCCGCTTCGGCGCTCTCGCACTGGATGACCTGATAGCCGCTCTCTTCCAGCAGGAGACTGAGCATTTCCCTCTGCATGGGGTCGTCTTCAACGACGAGTGCCGTTGCAGGAAATGGTCTCGATTGTCCCATCGGCGACTCCCAATGCTGCCTGTCTTCGTCCAAGTAACTTACGTTAAGGAGCCAACTCGAATACGGTTCGGTTCCATTCTGAAAAAATGTAAATCATAGTTCCAAAATCGGAGCTTGAGGGGGATCCATGACTGCGATTCGCGGCGCCGCCGCCATCACGGGAGCTGCAAGCGGCATTGGCCGCGCACTCGCCATCGAACTCGCCCAGCGCGGCTGCGACCTTGCGCTCGCCGATCGCGACGAGGCCGGGCTGAAGGCGCTCGCCGCCGAGATCGGCGAAGGAAGCGAGAAGGCACGCAAGGTCACCGTGCATCGCGTCGACGTCAGCGAGCCCGGCGACATCGCGCAGTTCGCAAGCGAAGCGACAGCGGCGCATCCGTCGCTCGGCATCCTCGTCAACAATGCCGGCGTGGCGCTGCTGGGCACCTTCGAGGAGATCGACCAGGCGCAGATGGAGTGGCTGTTCGACATCAATTTCTGGGGCGTGGTGCACGGCACGCGCGCCTTTCTGCCGCACCTGAAGACGATGGAAGCGGCGCATATCGTCAACGTCTCGTCGGTTTTCGGCATCATCGCCCCGCCGGGACAATCGGCCTATGCCGCGGCCAAATTCGCCGTGCGCGGTTTTTCCGAGAGCGTCCGGCACGAGCTCGCGGTCGCCGGAAGCCCGGTGAAGCTGTCGGTCGTGCATCCCGGCGGCGTCGCCACCGCAATCGCGCGGAGCTCGCGCACCGGGGTCGGCGTCACCGACAATGCCCGCCGCTCGCAAATGATCGAGCGGTTCGAGAACGCGGCAAAGACGACACCAAAGGACGCCGCTCTGCGCATCATCAAGGGCATCGAGAGGAACGAGCCCCGCATCCTGATCGGCAACGACGCCCGCTTCATGGACCTGCTGCAGCGCTTCCGCCCGGGGACGTACTGGGCGCCGTTGCAGCGGAGGCTGGAGAAGATGGCGAAGGGGACGAAGTGAGTGTGATGCGACGCCGCCCTCCGCACCCACCGTTGTCGTCCTGGCGAAAGCCAGGACCCATAGCCACCGAACTCAGTTTGGCGAAGGCGGGCAGTTACTCAGCCAATGCAAGTGGCTGAGAGCCGTCGTAACAATTACTCCCTGAGGTAATGGGTCCTGGCTTTCGCCAGGACGACGATGGGGGGTGCCCTCGCAGCCGTCTCCCACCCTCACTGCCCCGCCAGCCGATCGGCAAAATAGCCGATCGTCTTGCGATAGATCACCGCCCTGTTCCACTCCCGCATCGCCTCGAAATTGGCGGTGCCTTCGCCGTAGGGCTGGCCCATCTTGAAGCCGCTGGTGTGGAGCAGGTTCGCGGTCGAGGCGAGCACGTCGGGCACGCTGTGGCGCAGGTCGACGTGACCGTCGCCGTCGAAATCGACGCCGTACTTGATGTAGGACGACGGCAGGAACTGGGTTTGGCCGATCTCGCCGGCATAGGCGCCGATCAGGTCGCGCAGCGGCAGGTCGCCGCGCTGCACGATCTTGAGGGCGGCGAGCAGCTCGCCCTGGAACAGATCGGTGCGGCGGCAGTCATGCGCGAGCGTCGCCAACGTGCGGATCACCGGCAGCTTGCCGATGTCGCCCTTGCCAAAATCGCTCTCGAGCCCCCAGATCGCAACCAGGATATAGCGGGGTACGCCGAACTGCTGTTCGATGCGCGAGAGCAGCGCGGCGTGACGCTGCAACAGCGCCTTGCCGCCATTGATGCGGCCCGGCCCGACGCGGGTCGAAACATACTGCTCAAAGCTCTTGTTGAAGGTGTAGCGCTGGCGCCGGTCGAAGGCGAGCACGGCGCCGTCCTGGGTGATGCCGCTGAACGCCGCACTGGTCACGCTCGCCGAGACGCCGGCTCCTTGCGCTTCCGAGGCCATGCTGGCGACGAAGCCGTTGAAGTCGCCGCCGCAGCGCGCGGCCTCGGCCGGGCCGCCGGCCAGACCAACGAAGCAAGCGGCGGCCAGAGCGTATCTCAGCATGTCGAGCGATCCCCCAAAATCCCAGTGCGAAGCAGCGCGCGATCATGCCCGGGAAAGCGGCAACCGTCAAAGCGGCGCGCTTGATCCGCATCAACGTGTCTCACGCCCCGCTTTCTAGATTGAGCGAAACACGAGAGCCTCCCAGGAGACTAGCCTATGACCGGAATTACCTTGACCGCCGAGCAGATCCGCAATGCGCCCGCCTTGGTGCGGCAATGGATCGAGCAGGAGGTGATCACCTCGCTCGGCCTTGCACCGCGGACGCCTGCGGCCGCGCCGCCGCAGGCCGCCCATCTCGTCGCCTGCAGCGTGGAGGACATGGCCGGCGTGCTTGAGCATGTCCGCGGCGTGTTTCCCGCCGTGAACGTGCTGTTCGAGCTCGGCCGTCCCGGCATCAGCATCGGCCAGCCCGCAGTGATGACGTTCCGCCTGATGGACATCCTGCATCACACCCGCCTGCAGGACGTCGGCCAGGTCATGACCTGCCTGGAGATGCTCAACGAGGCGCTGACCGAGGTGAGGAAAGACCCGTCGGTGCGGTTCTGCGGCTTCGACAATGAGGGCCATTGCCTGATCGCGCCGCAGACCCAGACCAGCATCGCAACGCTGTGGCAGACCATGATGGAACGCCAGCAGGCGGCGCAGGCGCCCGAGGCCGGCAGCCGGATTGCACCGGCGGCTTGAAACGGGCGGCGGCTTTCCGGACAATCGGCAAGGGAATGGGCCGCCGGTGAGAACCGGCGGTATGGTGCAGGCGACTAACGTCTGCGCCCCCTCCTCAACCGATAGAGAGTGCCGATGCCCGCGCCGCGAAACATCCCCGGATCGCTCGTCCTTGCCGCCCTGCTCTGCCTTCTCGCCGACACCACCGCGACCGCGCAGACGCGCGACGTCGCCGGCAGCCGCGACTATCCCGGCATCGGCCGGTTCGCCGGCAGCGTCATCACCGGCTATGTGGTGAAGGATTTTGACGCCGCTCGGATGCAGGCGGCCGCCTTCAAGGACGGCCAGCCGACCGATGCGCGGCGGCTCGAGGGCCGCGTTGTCCGCATCGCCTATCGCACCAATCCCGGTCCCTCGATCCTGGAAGTGTCGCGCAATTTCGAGACGCAGCTCGCGAAAGCCGGCTTCGAGACCCTGCTCTCCTGCGACACCGACGCCTGCGGCGCCATTCCCTTCACGGAAAACATCGACACGCTGCCGATCCCGCAGATGTGGGTCGACGGCTTCAACTACCGCTACTTTGCCGGCCGCAAGAGCGAAGGCGGGCGCGAGACCTATGCCAGCGTCATCGTCAGCCAGAACAACCAGGAGATCTATGCGCAGGTCACCGTCGCCGAGCTCGGCGCCATCGCGAACAAGATGGTCGATGCCGCCGCGATGGCGAAGGGCCTGGGCGAGACCGGCCACATCGCGCTCTACGGCATCTATTTCGACACCGACAAGGCCGTGCTGAAGCCGGAGAGCCGCCCGACGCTGGAGCAGATCGCAAAGCTCCTGACCAGCCAGCCGCAGCTCAACGTCTTCATCGTCGGCCACACCGACAGCCAGGGCGCCTACGAGTACAATCTCGACCTGTCGAAACGCCGCGCCGAAGCGGTCGCCGCCGAACTCGCGAAGAGCTTCCGCATCGCGCAGGCGAGACTGCGCACCGCCGGCGTCGGCCTGCTCGCGCCAGTCGGCTCGAACGCGACGGACGCCGGCCGCGCGCTGAACCGGCGGGTGGAGCTGGTGGCGCCGTGAGGACGTGCGCCGGAGTTTGATGCGCCTCAACATAGTGCTGCAAGCGACATGGGATGAACGATCGCGCCCACGCTCCCCTCTCGTCATTCCGGGGCGCGCGCCAGCGCGAACCCGGAATCCATCGAGCGGCAGCGTTGGTGGATGAATGGATTCTCAGATGCGCAATTGCGCGTCATAGTTCGCGCTTTGCGCGCCCCGGCATGACGGATGGCGGACTTGTCGCTATAATTTCTGCGCTTCTGTAGGAGGCGAACCGCCATGCCCAACAATCAGCAACCTAAACCAACCCGCCCCGCCCTGCTGCGCATCCCGCTGTTCCGCCTGCTCGCCATCAACCTCGCGATCGGCGCCTGCGCCGCGGCGCTTCTCGTCGGCGGCCTGCTCTGGCTCAACCCCGGGCATCTGCGCGAGCTGATCCTCGCCGACCGCGCAGGCGGCGTTGCGCTTGTTCTGCTGCTCGCTTCGTTCCTCATCACCTTCGGTTCCGCCGCGATGGGCAGCGCGATCATGGCGCAGGGACGTAAGGAGGATGATAGCGGGCGCGGCGGCGGACACCAATCGCCGCTCGCCGTCCAGGAACTGGCGCAGCGCAGGCGCACGCATTGAGATGTGCACCGCGAAGATGGAACTCGTCCGCACCGGATCACATTGTCGGCACGCAAACGGGAACACGTGCAGCCCGACGCGCCTCGCTACAAGCGCGTAACTCTCGCTGCATCGCGAGAGCGGACAAGATGAACAAAGTGATTTTATAGTCCAAGCAATTGTTTCGGCGCGCATCGAAACCAGAGATCGCGATCGACGCATATCTGATGCGCTCACTGCGACACCAACGCTGCGGCGATTTATCTTGCCACGGCATGGCGCGAGTTATATTATTCTATCCTAGGTTGTCGCCCCGCCAGCCCCGGGCGACACTGAAGACCCAAAATAAACGGCGGGCTTTTCGGCCCGCCGTTTATTGAGGAAGGGCCGCAACGGACCTTACGAAGCGCCGGGCGCATCCATTTCTTGAAATCAGATTTCGCCGATCGATGGCACGGAGACCTCCGCAGGCCGCGGCTCCATGCTGACAACCCCCAAAGCCATTTGACTATGACGCCCTTATCGACGACAAGCCGCCATGGCCAAGAAACCCGGGACCAATCCCAAAGGCGAGTTTGCCTTCTTCAACGTCGTCTATGAGGACGGCTCCCAACGCTCCAACCGCCGCGTCCCCGCGGAATTGCTCGGGGGCCTCGAGGGCGACGAGCCCGCCCGCGGCTTCATCATGGAGCAGGACCGCGAGATCGCCGAAAAATCCGGCCGCCCGCCGCTGGCGATCAAGGAGATCGAGCGGGTGGGGGTGAAGAAGAAGTAGGACTTCGAGCGCGACACGCGACGCGTCAGCACAAACGAAAAACGGCGGGCTTTCGGCCCGCCGTTTTCGTCTGGATGCCCGGGTCAGGCCCGGGCATGAGAATCCGAATTAGTTATCCAGGAAGCTCCGCAGCTTCCGGCTCCTCGACGGATGCTTCAGCTTGCGCAGCGCCTTGGCCTCGATCTGGCGAATACGCTCGCGGGTCACCGAGAACTGCTGGCCGACTTCTTCCAGCGTGTGGTCGGTGTTCATGCCGATGCCGAAGCGCATGCGCAGCACGCGCTCTTCGCGCGGAGTGAGCGAGGCGAGCACGCGCGTGGTGGTCTCGCGCAGGTTCGACTGGATCGCGGCGTCGATCGGCAAGATCGCGTTCTTGTCCTCGATGAAATCGCCGAGATGCGAATCCTCCTCGTCACCGACGGGGGTTTCGAGCGACAACGGCTCCTTGGCGATCTTGAGGACCTTGCGGACCTTCTCCAAGGGCATGCCGAGCTTCTCGGCGAGCTCTTCAGGGGTCGGCTCGCGGCCGATCTCGTTGAGCATCTGGCGGCTCGTGCGCACGATCTTGTTGATCGTCTCGATCATGTGCACGGGGATGCGGATGGTGCGCGCCTGGTCGGCGATCGAGCGGGTGATCGCCTGCCGGATCCACCACGTGGCGTAGGTCGAGAACTTGTAGCCGCGGCGATACTCGAACTTGTCGACGGCCTTCATCAGGCCGATGTTGCCTTCCTGGATCAGGTCGAGGAACTGCAGGCCGCGGTTGGTGTACTTCTTCGCGATCGAGATCACGAGACGGAGGTTGGCTTCCACCATCTCCTTCTTGGCCTGGCGGGCTTCGCGCTCGCCCTTCTGCACGGAGTGCACGATCTTGCGGAACTCGACGATCTCCAGGCCGGTGAGCGCAGCGAGCTGATGCACCTCGTGGCGGAGGTCCTTGATGCGGTCCTTCTCATGGTGGACGAAGTTCTTCCAGCCCTTGGCCGACAGCTTCGAGACGCGGTTGAGCCAGCGCGGATCGAGCTCCGAGCCGGTGTAGTTGCGCAGGAAATCCTCGCGCGCGACGCCGTGGCTGTCGGCGAGACGCATCAGGCGGCCCTCATGCGAGACGAGGCGCTTGTTGATGTCGTAGAGCTGCTCGACGAGACTGTCGATACGCGCCTGGTTGAGGCGCAGCGACTTCACCTCGACGATGATCTCGTCCTTGAGCTTGCGGTACTTGCGCTCCTGGTGCGGCGAGAGCGAGGGCCCATGCGAGGTGCTCTCGAGCTGGTTCTGGATGTCCTGCTCCTGAAGCTTGCGCAGCTTCTTGTAGCTCTCGGCGATCTTGTCGAAGATCTCGACGACCTTGGGCTTGAGCTCGGCCTCGATCGCCGCAAGCGACATCTGGTTCTCGAACTCGTCGTCCTCGTCCATGTCGGCTTCGGCGGCGGCCTCGCCCGGATCCTTCTCGGCCTCGGCGCCGTTGCCGGCGGCAGGCGCGGCGCGGAACGGGGTCGGCGCCGGCGGCGCGGCGGGCGGGGCGACATGCGCGGGCGCAGCCCCGGTCACTGCAACCGCTTCGCCGCCCTCGGCCGTGGCTTCGCCGTTCTCACCGGTGGGGCCGCCGATCATCGCGGTGTTCATGCCGCCCTTGGCTTCGGGGCCGGCATAGGTCGCTTCGAGATCGATGATGTCGCGAAGGAAGATCTTGCCTTCGTTGAGCTCGTCGCGCCAGATGATGATGGCCTGGAAGCTCAGCGGGCTTTCGCACAGCCCTGCGATCATCGCCTCGCGGCCGGCCTCGATGCGCTTGGCGATCGCGATTTCGCCTTCGCGGGAGAGCAGCTCGACGGTGCCCATCTCGCGCAGATACATGCGCACGGGATCGTCGGTGCGCTCGCCCGGCTCGCTCTTCTTGACCTCGGTGACGGCCTTCTGGGTGACCTCGACGAGTTCGTTGTCGGTCTCGTCCTCGCCGCCCTCGTCCTTGTCTTCCTCGCCTTCGCTATCGTCGGCTTCGGTGACGTTGATGCCCATGTCCGAGAGCATGGACATGATGTCCTCGATCTGCTCGGGCGAGGTCTGGTCGGACGGCAACACTTCATTGAGCTGATCGAAGGTCACGAAGCCGCGCTTCTTGGCCTGCTTGATCATCTTCTTCACGGCCGCGTCGGACAGATCGAGCAACGGCGAGGGCGCGTCCTGGGAATCCTTCTCGGGAGCATCCGCTGCCTTGTCGTCTTTTTCCTTGTCCTTCGCCTGCAGCGTCTTTGCCTTGGTGGCCATCCATTGCTCCTAAACGCGTTTCACACAGACGTTCGCCGCGCCTGCCTGAAATCACTTGAACCTGTTGCTCGACGCTCTCGCTTCGTCAGCTCTCGACACGGAAAGGGCGGCGCGCACATATCTCGCCACCCCCAACTTTCTCTCGCCGGATTTGCCTAACGCTTCGTGAGCCTCTTTGTCGCAGCGGATGCAGGTGTAGTGCCAACAGTTCTCGCGCGGATTCATTCCTGACGCGTCTGTTCTGCCTGCGGCCGCCTCTGGGCCAAAGTGCTACAAGACCGTTAAGCCTCGATTAACCCTGTTTTTGCCGCCAAACCATGGATTTGGCGAGTCTTTTAGCGGTTCCGGCCCCGGCCGTCCGCATGATTCTTTCATCACACGCTCTTCTGGAACCGGCCCGACAGCTCGCCAAAACCCTCGATCAGGGCCTCGGTGCCGTCGACTTCGCCTATCCGAGCCTTGACGTCACGCAGCCACGCCAAATTGGCCTCGCTGGGGTCCTCCCCCAAGGCCAGCTCGGCGTCCTTCAGCTCTCTAAGTAGTGAATGCCATTGCCGATGCAAGGCAACCAGCTGGTGCCAAGTGGAGAGAACGTCGTCCCGTGCCGCGCCTTCCCGCGCGCCCCACACCGCCGCGGTCGTGATGCCATTCTCAACCCTTTGAAGAAGCTGAGAAAATCCTCCCTTTTCGATGTCGGCCCGCATCTTCTCGGCCAGCTCGCCAGGGTCCGGCGAGTGGTGATGGTCGTTGGCGAAAGCGGCGATAATGCCGGCGCGGAGCTTGTGGGCCTCCGGATGGGCGAATTCCAGGGCGGCAACCTCCTCGAGGTGCTCATGCAGCAGCCAGGGGTGGTTGATCAGGCATTGCAGGATCAGGGCCTCCCTGCGGGAGATGACGCTGCGCTGGCCCTTCATGATCGGGCTCATCGCGAGCTGGGGGCTCGCCGCCTGGTAGGGGCCGGAGGGTAGCGGGGTGGGGCCGGGCGCGCCGCGGAACCCCTGGCCGCCGAATCGATTCGCCTGCCCGCCGCTCCGCGGCTGGAACGGGCGGCCGCCCTGACCGGGGCGGAAATTGCCACGGCCGGCAAAGCCGCCGCGCCCGCTCTCGGGCGCAAACGTACGCTGAAGCCGCTCGGCGAGATCCTGGCGATAATAGCGCCGCACCACCTCGTCGCGGATGCCGCCTGCGAGCTCCTTGATGCGCGCCTCCAGTGCAGCGCGCCGCTCGGGGGTGGCGAAGTTGCCGCCTTCGAGCTCGCGCGACCAGAGCATGTCGGCGAGCGGACGCGCCGCCGCGATCACCTCTTCCATCGCGCCACGCCCGCCGGAGCGGACGAGATCGTCGGGGTCCTGCCCTTCCGGCAGCAGCGCAAAGCGCAAGCTTTTTCCGGGCGCGAGAAACGGCAAGGCGAGATCGGCCGCACGATAGGCCGCCTTCTGGCCGGCCCTGTCGCCGTCGAAGCAGAGGATCGGCTCGTCCGCCATCTTCCAGAGCAGCGCGAGCTGGTTTTCGGTGAGCGCGGTGCCGAGCGGCGCCACGCTGCCGGCAAAGCCCGCGGTGACCATGGCGATGACGTCGACATAGCCTTCGACCACGATCAGCGCGCTGCCGTCATGCGTGGCTTTGCGCGCGGTCTGGTGGTTGTAGAGATTGTCGCCCTTGTGGAAGAGCGGCGTCTCCGGCGAGTTCAGGTATTTGGCCGGAACGTCCTTCTCCAGCGCGCGTCCGCCGAAGGCGATGACGCGGCCGCGCAGATCGGTGATCGGAAACATCACGCGATCGCGGAAGCGGTCATAGGGCACGGGAATATCGTCGCCGCCGATCAGCAGGCCGGTCTCGACCATGTCGTCGACGGAGACGCCGAGCTTGCCGAGATGCTCCTTCAGCGCGAAGCGATCGGGCGAGGCATAGCCGAGGCGGAACTGCAATTGCGTCGCCGGCGAGATGGCGCGATCGGCGAGATAGCCGCGCGCCTTGGCGCCGACGCGCGAAGCCAGCGTTTCGGCGAAATACTTTGCCGCGAGATCCATGACGTCATGCAGCGAGCGGCGCCGCTGCTCCTGGCGCGCCGCATCGGGCGTCACCGCCGGCAGCGGCAGGCCCGCCATGCTCGCGAGCCGCTCGACCGCCTCTGCGAACGGCAGGCCGTCGGTCTCCATCACGAAGGTGATGATGTCGCCATGCTTGCCGGAGGAGAAGTCGTGGTAAAAACCCTTCTGGTCGTTGACGTAGAAGGACGGCGTCTTCTCCTGCTGGAACGGCGACAGCCCCTTCCACTCCCGTCCGGCCTTCTTCAGCTTGACGCGCTTGCCCACGACTTCGGAAACCGAAAGCCGGGCACGCAGCTCGTCGAGGAATTGGGGCGTGAAGCGCATGGGGGTGTGTCTAGCGCGAAACCGTGTGAGTCGGGCGAAGGATCAGGGATATAGGTGCGGCCCGCCCAAAAGTCAGGTTTGTCAGGCTTATCCGGGTTATTCGACCTATGCACAGGCGCCGTCATCCCGAGGCGCCCATCCCGTCACCCCCGCGCAATGGCGAAGCCATTGTCGCTGGAGGCGCTCGCCTCTTCGGCGAGCCTCGAAGGGCGACGGAACAGGTGGCCGGGAATGACGCGAAAAGCTTGAACCTAACCCGGTTCCACGCTTCCATATCCCTATGTTCAGGACCTTTCGAGGCGGCCACAGCGGGGGCTGGCGCATCACCTCGATTTCGCCGGTGACGGGCGAGCCCCTGCCCTTCATGCCGGCGCTGTCGGTCACCGACAGCGAGGCGGTCTCGTTGCCGCTGGTGCCTTCGCGCAATGCGTGGCGGCTTGCCGGCGTGCCCAGCAGCTTGCGCTACACCGAGCGCGCTGAGAAGCAGCAGCTCGTGGCCGTGCAGGCCGGGCTCGGCCGGCTCGAGGCAACCAGCGCGGCGCTGATCCCGATCCGCAAGTCGCAGGCCTGGTGGGAGCTGACGCAGGAAGAGCGCCGCAGGATTTTCGAGGACAGATCGCACCACATCGCCAGCAGCCTGCGCTTCCTGCCCGCCATCGCGCGGCAGCTCTATCACTGCCGCGACCTCGGCGGCCCCTTCGACTTCCTGACTTGGTTCGAGTTCGCCCCCGCGCACGCCTCGCTGTTCGAGGAGCTGGTGGCGATGCTCAGGCGCACCGAGGAATGGACTTACGTCGAACGCGAAGTGGACGTGCGCGTGGTCAAGGAAGTGCTGTCGGCCTAAAGCGCGAAGAGATCGCGCTTTAGGTTATTTTTTTTGAGCATGATCTTGTCGGAAAACCGCTACGCACTTTTCCGGATCATGCTCTAGTGCTCCAGGAAGCGCCCCGACTCGATGCGGGGCAGATCGGCGACGGGCCAGTTGTAGACATAGGTCCACGCCTTGCCGGCGGTGCCGTCCGGCAGCGTCACGTCGATCAGCTTGCGCAGATATTCGGTCGGCTCCGGAAACCCCTCGCCGCAGGCCTCGTACATGTCGAGCTCGCGCAGCAGCTCGTCGGGCACGCGCATGTGGAACAGCTCGCCATGGACAAGGTCGGACGGCGCATCCGACAGCAGCAATCCCGGATAATGCTTGATGAGAAAGAGCCGGCCGCGGCAGGTCGCTTTACCCAGAAATTCCGCGTGGCCGGCAAGCAGCCGCGCCATCGGATGGTCGAAGCCACGCATCAGGGTGCCATAGACGAAGAGACGATCGGAGGTCATGGGGGTGTCTATAACTGTGAATTTTGCGGAACGACAGCGTTGCACATTCGATGTCGTCCTGGCCTAGTGCGCAATTGCGCACGGGGGCCAGGACCCATTACCCCGGGGAGCCGTTTGGCGAAGACTCGTCGTTCGGTACGACTACCGTTCGCAATCGATAGATTCCGCGGTATGGGTCCTGGCTTTCGCCAGGACGACGTTGGAGAGGCGTTGTGCCCGCCTTGCCGCGTAGGCGATCTCGAAGCCGACCCCGATGTCCACCTATAAGACTTCTGCCTCCAGCTCCTGGTCGTTGTCCTGGTCGTCCGAAACCACCTTGATGTTCACGTCCATGGCTTCGAAGGCATCCCCGGAGCCGATATAGACGCCGTGCAGCGGGATCGCCTGGCGCGGATCGCGGGCGACCGCGACCCGGATCAGGTCGCGGGTGCCGACGATGCCGTTGGTCGGATCGAACTCGATCCAGCCCGCGCTCGGCAAATAGACCTGCACCCAGGCGTGCGTCGAACCGCCGCCGACGTGCCGCTGCTCGATATCCTCCGGCACGAAGATGTAGCCGGAGACGAATCGCGCGGCGATGCCGAGCTGGCGCAGCGCCTCAATCATGAACAGCGCATAGTCCCGACAAGTTCCTGTGCCCGACTGCAAAGTGTCGAGCGGATGCTGCGTGCCCAACTCGTGGCGCTTGCGGTATTTGAACTGCTTGCGGATGCCGTGCGTCATGCCGCTCAAGATCTTGAAGGTCGGCGTCGGCGCGTCCTCGTCGAGGAAGCCGCGCGCCCACTCCGCGATCTCGCCGTCGGGATCGGTGTATTGCGGCGTGATGTACTGGACGAGATCGGGGAATTCCTCGTCGTCGTAGACGAAGGGATAGAAATAGGCCGGATCGTCCGGCGTCAGCGCGAACTCCTCCACCGGATTGTGCTCGACGGTGACATGCCAGTCGAAGATCAGCGCGTCCGCGCGCTCGTCGAAATTGGCGATCGCGACCGAATTGCCGAACACGTCGTGGATCCAGTGCAGCGACATCGGCTCGGGCGAGATTTCGAGCCTGGAGTCGAGCACGCGCAGATCGTGCCCGTCGCGCGGACGGAGCATGATCCGGTGTTCGCCGAACGCCACGGGGCGGTTATAGCGATATTCGGTCTTGTGATGAATCGTGAGCAGCGGCATCGTGAGGCGATCATGGTGACTTTGGGCGGATCAATCTATAGCGATTCTGCCCGATTCTTGGGGTGACTGCATTTTCCATAGGCAATCAGGATGGCTTTAGACACAGCCGACGCGACCGATCAACTGCTCGGCGAGGGTGACATTCCGCCAGTGCATGAGGTGAATGCGGCGGGGGCATCGCCCTTTCTGCTCACCGCGGATCACTACGGGCGGGTGCTGCCGCGCGCGCTCGGCGATCTCGGCGTCGCCGAGAACGAGCTGACGCGGCACATCGCCTGGGACATCGGCATTGCCGGCGTCGCCGAGCGGCTGGCAGAAATGCTGGATGCGCATCTGATCGCGCAGCGCTATTCGCGGCTCGTGATCGACTGCAACCGTCCGCCGGGCGCCGTGAGCTCGATTCCCGTGCTGTCAGAGGCAACGGCAATCCCGGGCAATGAGGGCATCTCCGCGGGCGAGCGCGCGGCAAGGCGGCGCGAGATTTTCGAGCCCTATCATCATCGCATCGATGCCACGATCGGCCGCCGCCTGCACGACAAGCGGCCGACGGTGCTGGTGTCGCTGCACAGCTTCACATCGGTCTATGCCGGTGTTGAGCGGCCCTGGCATATCGGCGCGCTCTACAACCGCGACACGGTGCTGCCGCAGCTCCTGATCAAACATCTACGCGCCGAGAGCGATCTCGTCGTCGGCGACAACGAGCCCTATGCGGTCAACGACCTCACCGACTACACCATCCCCGTGCATGGCGAAGCCCGCGGCCTCGTCAACACCGGCATCGAGATCCGCCAGGATCTGATCGCGGACCAGTCCGGCCAGCAGCAATGGGCCGAGCGGCTGGCGCGGATCTTTGCGGAGATCGAGCTGGGGTTGCGCGCGGAGAGGGTGGCATAGCCAGCCAGGCCGGCGCTGCGGTCAACCGCCACGCGTTGCCACGAACACCGCGAGCGCGGCAAAGATCGCGGCGATGCCCCACAGCACGTAGGCGATGCGGCCGTCGCCGCGGGCGTCGAGCGTGGCCTCGGCCGGATTGTCGGGATTGACGCGGACCTCGACGGTCGCGCCGTCCTGATAGCGCGACATCAGCTTTCGCAGCATCTCGTCAGACGCCGACGGCGTTCCTGCCGCGACGCGCGCGCATTCATTGGTGTAGCTGACGTTCTGATAGAGGTAGGTGTAGGTCACGCGCTTGCCGAACATCTCGGTGCCGCGGCGCTCGCCCGGCTCGCTCGCCTCGTGATATTCCTCGATTCCCGACAGCTTGATCGTGCCCGGCACGGTCGGCCACCGCGTCGCCATCGAGGCCTGCCGCTGCACGGCCCACGCCATCAGCGCGATGACGAGGCCGAACGCACCGAAGGCGACGACCAGGCCCGCGAGATCGGGCCGTGCGACGTGATGGGCGAGATATTGGTAACTCTGGTTGAGACCGAAGGCCGAGCCGAACACGATGGCGAGCACGACCACGGTACCGATGCCGAGACAGCCCCACAGGCCTTTGGGCAGATCGCGCTCCAGCACGGCCTGATCGGGATGGCGCGGATTGTAGTAGACGGTGACGATGCTGCCGGCGGGATATTTCGCGAGTTTCTCGGCGACCTGGAAATTGCCGAGGTCTTCGCCGATCGAGATGCGGTTGTTGCGCAGCTTGCGGCCGCCGACCGAATACTCGTAGGTCACGTTGGCGAAGTTGCGGTTCTCCATCCGATAACCGTCTTCGCGCTCGTCGTCGGACACCCTGACCTCGCGCACCTCGGCAACTGATGTAACCACCTTGCCGGGCGCCTGCGGCCAGCTCCGCGCCTCGCGCGCCTGCCAGGTCTTCACGACGGCGGCAATCAGGATCAGCGCGAGCGGCGCAAGCAGCATCGCGTAAACGAGCGGGGGCAGAGCAGGCACGGCAAAATCCTTCGTCAGCGGCAATGCCCGATTGGACGCATTGCCGCCGCGAAGGGTTCAAACCAAACCGGCCTCTGGAAGGTTATTTCGCCCTGGTCAGCGCCAGCCAGATGCCGCCGCCGATCATGAAGCCGCCGGAGATGCGCGACATCATCCGCGTGCGGCGGGCCGAGAAGAATTTTCGCGCGCGGCCGGCTGCAATCGCGTAGAGTGCGTCCGTCATCGCCGCGGTGACCATGAAAGTTGCGCCGAGCAGTGCGACTTGCGGGAAGTGGTCGCGGTTCATGTCCATGAACTGCGGGATGAAGGCACCGAAGAACACCAGCACCTTCGGGTTCGATAGCAACACCAGGAAACCTTGCAGGAAGAACCCGCCGCGCGGCGGCGGAGGCGGCTGGTCGACATTGACGCCCTCGACCGGCGCCCAGATCAGCTTGATGCCGAGCCAGACCAGGTAGGCGGCGCCGGCAAAGCGCACCCAGTCGAACCAGTAGCCCATGGTCGCCATCAGCGACGTCAGGCCGATCGCAACGATGCCGATGACGATGGCGAGCCCGGCCTGCGCGCCAAGGACATTGGTCAACGCCGCACGCGTGCCGTGACGCAGGCCGTTGGCGATGACGAGGGTGACGATAGGACCCGGCAGCAGCGCCAGCGCAATGCAGGCGGCGACAAAGGCGAGATAGGCTTGCATGGACATCAGGGAGGGACTCGGCTGAAAGCGGTTGAAGGCATTAATGCACGGGAAGAACGGGAACGGAAGACAGATGAGCGCAGTGTGCCCGCCCAACCACCGGTGTCATACCCCGCGGAGGCGGGGTATCCAGTACGCCGCGGCTTCTCGGTATCCCACGAGCGCCTCGGAATACTGGATCACCCGCTTTCGCGGGTGATGACAGCGGAGAACGTGGCGCGGGTCGCGCCCCCTCACCGCCCATCCAATGCAGCAGCCATCCATTGCTTCATCTCCTCCGTTTCCAGAAGCACGAGCGCGGCGCGCTGCGCGGCATTCGCCTCGCCCGCGCCTTGCGCCACCGCGACGAGCAGATCGCAGCGGCGCGACAGCGCGAGGCCGGCGGCGGCATGGCGCGCGCCGTCGGGCATGTCGAGATCGTAGTGCCTGATGCGGCCCTGCATGGCGGCGACGCTCACGGCCTCGCCCGGCGCGACCGGCGTGAAGCGTGGACTGATCAGGTCGATATCGGTGACACGATCGACCTCGTCGTCATCGGCAACGCCGGTGTCGCAATTGCAGAAGCCGCGCTTGGCGCGGACGTAGAGCTCGACGCCATCGCAGCCGCCCGCCGTACAACGGAACGCGCGGCCGGCGGGCCAGCCGTCGCGGGGAAACGGCCAGCTCATCTCCTGCCAATGCCCGGCGCGGTCCGTCGCATGGACACGCAGACCGGGCAGCGCGCCGAGGGCGATCAAGGCCATCAGCATCCTCGCCCCGCGCCGCATCGTCAGCTCTTCGGCGGGCCGGCGACGGCGCGCGCGGGACCGGTCAGTTCGAGGATATGCAGGCCGGTGTTGGCGCGGTCGACGATGTAGATGTAGCCGCGATCATCCGTCTCCACATTGTTGGTCTGGATCGCGACCTTGCAGCGTTCGCCGCCTTCGATCGGGATGCAGCGCTTGTCGGTCGCGCTCGTGATCGACGGAATGAAATAGCCGACCTCCTTGGGGTGATAGGGGTCGCGGATGTCGAGCGCGCGCACGCCGGCATTGAAGAAGGCGATGAAAGCCAGCTTCTTGTAGTAGACCGGCGCCATGCTCTCGTTCGAGGAGTGCGAGCCGAAGCGGCCGCCGCGCTGGCAGAACTGTCCGCTCGCCTCCGGCACGGTATAGCTCGAGATCATCATCGGCCGCGTCTCGGTGGTGACGTCCGCGAACCACACCATCTGCCGCGCCTCGCCGCATTCGTTGAGGATCGCCTCGTCCACGATCATCACGATGTCGCGGGTCCTGCCGTCCTTGTCCTCGGAAAATTCCGCAACGGGCATGTCGAGCATCGGGAACGTCGTGTGCGCGCCGTTGAAGGCGGACATCGGCATCCGCGCAATCTCGGGATAGCGCAGATTGTCCGGCGTCGGCTCCTTCGGCCCGTTCAGGAGCTTGTCACGATCGACGATCTGAAGGATGCCGCCCTTGTTGGTGCCGTACCCGAAAAAGACGCGATTGCCTTGGGGCCCGGTCGAGATCGGCCCGTGCAGTTCGGTCGGTACCGCGCCGGTGGCGCCGGGCTCCTGACCGGGCAGGCCGAAGTCGCGGATCTTCTGCGGATGCGCGGGATCGGAGAGGTCATAGACCTGCGTCATGCGCCGCGTGCGCCAGTCCGGCGCGCCCGAGACGAGAAAGGCGATACCGGTGTCGCATTCCCACCAGCTCTTGTGCGTGTCCTTCAAGCCGCCAATGCGCGCGATCAGCACAGGGCTGGCGGGATCGGCGACGTTCCAGATCTCATGCGCCTCGCTGCCGAAGGTGCGCAGCATGTACACCGCATTCGGATCGCCCTTCGGCAACGACTTGCCGTCGCAGACCCGCACCATCTGCGCGCCGCCGGATTCATATTTGCCTTCCTGCCCCGGCAGGTGACGCAGATATTTGGGATGCGCGGGATCGGTGACGTCGACGATCGAGGTTCCGTTCGGCTCCGCCTGTCCCGTCATCGGATTGACGGGAGCGGGCACGTCGTCGATGCCGCCGTGATGGCCGATATAGGCGATCCAGCGCTCGCCCTGATGATGGATGGTCGGCTGATAGGCGCTGCGCGCCTGGAGGTCGTTGGTCCCGACCAGCTTCATGTTGGAAGCTTCCGGCGGCGCGCCGATCGTCTGCTTCTGCGCGTAGGCCGGTGTGCCGCAAGCGAAGAAGACGAGGCCCGCGGCAGTTAAGACGCAACGGAACATGAATCCTCCCGGAACCAATCTGCGTTGGCTGAGCTGAAAGGCTAGCACAGCCGACTGCAGGCGCCCAGAACACGATTTCGCGGCCAGTCATTCCGGGGCGCACGAAGTGCGAACCCGGAATCTCGAGATTCCGGGTTCGACGCTAATGCGTCGCCCCGGAATGACGTGCCGCTTGACATGCAACCATTTGGTTGCCTATTATCACCGCCATGGATGAGGTCTTCAAAGCGCTCGCCGACGCGTCACGACGATCGCTGCTCGACAGGCTTCACGCCAGGAACGGCCAGACGCTGAACGAACTCTGCGAAGGCCTCGCGATGACGCGGCAGGCCGTGACCAAGCATCTGGTGATTCTGGAAGAGGCCAACCTGGTCACGGCCATCAGGCATGGCCGCGAGAAGCTGCATTACCTCAATCCGGTGCCGATCCATCAGATCGGCGAACGCTGGATCAGGAAGTTCGAACGCGGCAAGCTCGCCGCGCTCGGCGAGTTGAAACGCCAGTTGGAGAAGCGCGATGAGTAAGCCGCAATTCGTCTATGTGAGCTATATCGAGACCTCGCCGGAAAAGCTGTGGGAGGCGCTGACGTCGAGCGAGTTCACCAGGCAATACTGGTTCGGCGCCGAGATCCGTTCCGACTGGAAGGTCGGCTCGCCCTTCGCGCTTCTGCTGGACGGCGAAATCACCGATTCCGGCGAGATCCTCGAGGCCGATCCGCCGCGGCGCCTGTCCTACAGCTTCAAGCACCAGAAATACGAAGAGCTCCGCGGCGAGCCGATCTCGCGCGTCGTCTTCACCATCGAACCGTTCGGCTCGCTCGTGCGTTTGACCGTGCTGCATGACGGCTTCGTCGAGGGCGGCAAATATCTCGGCGCCGTCTCCAATGGCTGGCCGGCGATCCTGTCAGGCCTCAAGAGCCTGTTGGAGCGAGGCAAGGTGCTCGCCATTCCCCGCGCAGCCCTCAACAAGGGATTCGACGCAAAATGAACCTCGATCAATTCAAGCCGCTCACCGTCTATACCATCTACATCGCCTCCACACCGGAGAAGGTGTGGGAGGCGCTGACCTCGGCCGAGTTCAGCCGGCAGTATTTCTTCGGCAATGCCGTGGAGGTCGAGCCGCGGCTCGGCGGCGCGTTCGTCGTGCGCACGCCCGACGGCGCCCTGCACATCAGCGGCGAGGTCCTCTCTTACGATCCGCCGCGAAAGCTCTCGGTCACCTTCAACGTCAACTGGCCGGATCTGATCGAGAAGCTCGGCCCGACCCTCGTCACCTACGAGATCGAAGAGGTCGGCGACGCGGTCCGTCTCACCATGAGCGAAGGCCATGACCGGCCGCTCAGCGACGACATCCTCTCCGGCGGACGGCAGGGCTGGCCGGCGATCCTCTCCAGCCTCAAGAGCATGCTCGAGACCAGCAAGCCGCTGGTGGTGAAGATGGGCCCGCCGCAGCGGATGCTGGATGCCCTGAAGGCGATGGGGATCAAGACGCCGTAGCGGCCGGAATCTGCGCCCTCATCGCTTCTTCTTCGCCGGCGGCGGTTGAATCTCGTCGATCTTGCGACGGCAATCCCCTTCCGAATCGTGCGGGCCCGAGACAAAGGTCCCACTGACCTTGATCGCGTACCAGCCCGACTCCACGCCGAGCCGGAGTGCTTCGTCTGTCTTGACGTGTCGTGGGGAGAGAGTTTGCATCAGGTGCTTTCGGTTGGCGTTCGATCTCGTATCGAACCGCGGTGGAATCTTTCAGGCATATCCGGCACGCGCCCGCCGCGTCCGGCTCACCCGCGGGAACGGGCAATATGCGCAACCATCGCCGTTACGATGGCGTGATGAGCCAGCTCCGCCGGTGCGAGGAATGAGCCGTTTCGTGTCGCGCGCGCATGGTCACGGCGCCGCGTGTGCGAAAGGACGACCGGACTTTCCGACATTGGCGCACCGTGCGCGCAATCACTGCAATTAGCTATCGTTTTCTCGCCCGCGCCGCGCTTTTGACGCGCCAAATGCCGTTCTCGATCGAATAAGGCCGCCGAAGCCTCGTTTTCGACTGCTTGGTCGTGCGTCGGGCTTGCCTCTCACGGCACCGGCGCCACCAGACGCCGATAGAGATGCCACGTCGCATGGCCGAGCACCGGCAGCGTCACGATCAGCCCGAGGAAGTAAGGCAGCGCGGAGACGATCAGCAGCATCACGATCACGGCCGCCCAACCGATCATCGGCAGCGGGCTGGTCACGACCGCACGCACGCTCGTCACCATGGCCGTGACGAAATCGACCTCGCGGTCGAGCAGCAACGGAAACGACACCACGGTGAGCGAGAATAGGATCAGCGACAACACGGCGCCGACCGCGTTGCCGATGGCGAGGAACAGCAGACCCTCATTGGTCGTCAGCACCACCGTCATGAACTCCTGAAGGCTCGAGAACGAGGCGTGCAGGCCGAGCAGCAGCGCGATCAGGAGCCTCACCTGGTACATCCAGATCACGAACATGAACAGCGTGACGAACGCCATCCAGCCGATCTCGCTGCGCGAGCGTATCGCCGACCAGATCGCGCCGAAGGAGACGGGCTCGCCGCGCTCGCGGCGGCGGCTGACCTCGTAGAGACCGATCGCGACGAACGGGCCGATCAGCGCGAAACCGGCGGCCAGGGGATAGACCAGGTAGACCATGCCGAAAGCGGTGAGGCAGAGCATGATGGCGATGCCGCCGGCGGCATAGAGTGCGCCGAAGCAAAGCCCGTAGAGCGGCAGCGCCTGGAAATCGCGGAGACCCTCGACCAGCGCCTCGGCAATGTCGGTCGCCATAACGGGACGCACCACCGGATCGACCTTGCCCGAGATGGACATCAGCTTCCTCCTCATTTGCCGGTGCGATCTTCGTCGCACGCGGTTCGTCCGTGATATTAGCGCCGTCGGGCGCCGCGCGCACGCGCAGTTTGGTTCCGGATGACGGTATCCTGGGAGCCCGGCGGCGCTGCGTCGACGCCCCCTGTCGGGGGCTCACCCGTGCTGCGCGCAACCTCAGAATCTTTCCCCCCTCGAGGGCTTTTGGGCACGATGCCTATGGACGGAACGGACGGTGGTGCCGCAAATTGCACCTTCGAACCAGCACACGCGATGACCAGAGCGGACCACCCGACCGATGAGCTTGCGTACCCGGCTACTGATACTCGTCATCGCGGCCATGCTGGTGCCGGCGAGCCTCGTCGGGCTGCGTTTCATGCAGAATCGAAGCAGCGACATCAACGCCGCCCTGACCAATCTGGCGGCGGCGGCCGACGAGATTGCAAGCGATCTGGACGAGAAGATCCAGGGCACCGCGCAGCTTCACTATGGTCTCGCCCGTGCCCGCGACCTCGACACGCGCGACAAGGCGGCGTGCTCGGCGTTCCTGTCGGAAGTGCGCGAGGAATACCCGCAGTTCACCGGGATATTGACCATCGATCCCGACGGCAGCCTGTTCTGCGACTCGCTGCGGACCAACCGCACGCTCGACCTGAGGGATCGCGCCTATTTCAAGCAGGCCCTAGTCTCGCGCGGTGTCGTGCTCGAGCCGGTCTTCGGCCGGCTGACCGGACTGTCAGTGCTCCAGATCGCATATCCTGTGCGATCGGAAGCCGGCGCGCTGAAGCTGATCCTGCTGGCTTCGTTCAACCTGCGCAAATTCGCGGAGTTTCACCACAAGCGGCTGCTCGCCGAGAAGGATATCCTGCTCGTCGATGCCAAGGGCACGGTTCTGGTCGCTCCCTCCGGCGGAGGCTGGACCGAGCCCGTCGGCGGGTCGATCGCGGGATCCGAACTGTTCCGCTTCGCGGCAACGCCCGACCGGAAGGCGTTTCAGGAAGTGACCGATCGCGAGGGCCGCACCCATGTCTGGAGTGTCGCCGCCCGCTCGCCGTCGACCCGGGATGCCGGTCTCTACATCCTGGTCGGACGGTCCAAGGACGGGCTGGTCGCGGCAGCGAACCGACGACTCTACGAGGACATGGCGATCCTGGCGGTGGCCTCGCTGCTGCTGCTGGCGGCGGTCTGGATCCTCGCGACGGTGAGCGTCGGCCGCCAGGTCGGGCGGCTCGCCGCGATGGCCAAGAGGCTCGGGCGCGGTGACCTCGGCGCGCGAATTCTGCCGCCCCATCCGCGCGGCGAACTCGGCGGACTGATGAGCCTGCTCAACGACACCGCCGAGTCGCTCCAGCAGCAACGCGCCGCCATCGCGGAGCTCAACCAGAAACTCAGCCAGTCCCAGAAGATGGAGGCCATGGGCCAGCTCACCGGCGGCGTGGCGCACGATTTCAACAATCTGCTGACCGTCATTCTCGGCAATGCGGAGCATCTTGCCGACAGCCTGGCGGGAAACAAGGAATTGCACCGGATCGCCGGCGATATCGCGACCGCCGCGGAGCGCGGCTCAGACCTGACGCGCAGCCTGCTCGCCTTCGCGCGCAAGCAGCCCCTGAGGCCGAGGGAGATCGACATCGCCGGCAGGATTCGCGACATGGAGCCGTTGCTGCGTCGGACCCTGGGCGGGCACATCGAGTGCGCTTTCGCGCTCGAGGCGAATGTGTGGTTGACCAGCGTCGATCCCGGCCAGCTGACAACTGCGCTGCTCAACCTCGTGCTCAACGCGCGCGACGCCTTGCCTGACGGCGGCAAGCTGACGGTCGAGGTGCGCAACGTTTCGCTCGAAGAAACTGACGTCGACGTCAACGGCGAGCCGCGGCCCGGCGACTACGTCATGGTCGCGGTGACGGACACGGGCAGCGGCATGACCGCCGAGGTGGCGAGCCGCGCGTTCGAGCCGTTCTTCACCACCAAGGAGGTCGGCAAGGGGACCGGGCTTGGCCTCAGCATGGTCTACGGGTTCGTGCGACAATCCGGCGGCCTGGTGCAGATGCAGTCCGAACCGGGACACGGCAGTGTCGTCAGGCTGTTCTTTCCCCGCCTCGCAATGCCGCCGACCGAGGACCCATCCCCCCAGGATCGGACCGTCGCACCCGATGGAAGCGAGACCATTCTCGTGGTCGAGGACGACGACATGGTTCGGGCCTATGTCGTGAACGAGCTGAAGACGCTCGGCTACCGCGTCATCGCGGCGCCGAACGGCCCCGCGGCGCTCGACCTGTTGCGCCGACCGGGGGACATCCACCTGCTGTTCACCGACGTCGTGATGCCCGGCGGCATGTTCGGGCCGGAGCTTGCCAGGCAGGCCACCGGCTTGCGGCCCGAGCTCAAGGTGCTCTTCACCTCCGGCTACACCCAAAATCCCGTCAAGACGCCCGACGGGCTCGGCGACGCCCGTATTCTGACAAAACCGTTCCGGCGGCACGACCTCGCCGCGATGCTGCGGTCCGCCCTGTCGGCGCCGCCGCGATGACGTCAGGACGACCACGTGAGCAGAAGCGCCACGCCAAGATTGGCCGCGAACAGGGCCGCGTCGATGACGAATATCCTGAGCATCGGGCCTTTGAGCACCGGCCAGTAAGCCACGCCGACACGTCCGCCACGCATCAGGATCGGCAGGTTATAGGCGAACTGGCTGAAGTGGCAGGCGGCGAAGAACAGGAACAGCACAAGCTGCGCCTCGACGGGCTGGAAGAACGGCGGGCGCGCGACCAGAAGAAAGAACGACAAAAGCCCGATCGGCAAATTCATCCCGCCCAGGAACGCCACGCTGGCCGCGAGGGTCGGCGCGATTGGATTGCTCCGCTCTTCCCGCGGCAGCAAGATCTTCAACGTGTTGCGCTGTGCAATGCTGAACTGGATGAATGCGCCGCCGAACCAGAGCGCGTTGAGAAGCAGAACGAAATCCGAAAGGCGCATTTCTATTTTCCGTAAAAGGCTTCGCTGCGCACCACGCGGCCGGCAGCGTCGAAATCCATGAACTCGCTGGCGCGCGTGTCGCCCAATTGCCACCACACCGTCAACCGCGCGATTGTCTCGTCCCAGCTCCAACTCAGGATCTTCAGATCGGCGCTTTCGATGTGGCCATAGGCCTTCCGCCAGTAGGCGCGGATGTTTTCGGCGCCAGCGACGACAGGAGAGCCGGTCAGTGTCAGCGCCAGCGGGCTGCGCATCTGCGCATTGTCGGCAAAGTGCGCGACGACCGCGTCGATATCGACCTTGCACCAGTTCGCGCACCATGCCGCGACGAAGCGCTCGGCGGCTGCGCGATTCATTATCTGTGCACTCGTGTCTTGAGCGCTCATCTCTTGAGCGCTCCCGGCTTCCGTCCGCTCATGACGCGGCCCTCCCCTGGCTCGTTGCCGGGAAAGTGGCAAAGTCCACGCCTCATGTCAACTATGTTGACTTGAGAATTCGTCAGTGGTTGTCGGCGATCGCCCCCATGACGGCCATCCATGACGCCGCGCCGGACGCCCCGACGCGATCGAACGCCGCGCGCAGGGCCTTGCGCTCGTGGTCCGATGCCCTTTGCTCGATACGTTTCCCGGCGTCCGTCAGGCGCAGCAGCTTGGAGCGATGCTGCTCGGGCGAGCGCTTCGACGTCAGGAGCTTGCGCTCCAGCAGCAGGTTGAGCGGCCGGTTCAACGCCTGCTTGGAAATGCCGAGGATCTCGATCAGCGCGCCGATCGCGATGTCGGGCCGGCGGGCCACCACGTAGAGGATACGATGGTGCGGGCGCGACAGGCCCTGCTTTGCAAGATACTCGTCGGCCTCCAGCGTCATCCCGCGCCAGCCGTAATACATGAGCTCCAGCGCAGCATCGAGATCGTGCAGCTTCGCAAGTGAGGCGCGGTGAAGCCCCGCGGCTTGAGACGTCTTTGGCATTGGAAGAAGCTAACCCTTCGCCCGCAGTTCGCGCCGCAGCACCTTGCCGGTCGCCGTCATCGGCAGCGTCTCGGCGAACTCCACGAAGCGCGGATATTCGTGCGCGGCGAGCTGCACCTTCACGAACTCCTGGATCTCGCGCGCGAGCGCGTCGCTGCCGGTAAAGCCCGGACGCAGCACGATCCAGGCCTTGATCGACTCCGTGCGGATCGGATCGGGAATGCCGACCACCGCGGCCATCGCCACCGACGGATGCTTCATCAGCGTGTGCTCGATCTCGGATGGGCCGACGCGATAGCCGGCGGTGGTGATGACGTCGTCCTCGCGGCTGACATACCAGAAATAGCCGTCCTCGTCCTGCACGCCGAGATCGCCGGTGAGCAGGAAGTCGCCGGCATATTTCTTCGCGGTCGCCTCCGGATTGCGCCAGTATTCGAGCATGGTGACGGGGCACGGCTGGCGCACGCCGATGATGCCGCGCTGCCCGCGCGGCAGCTCCTCGCCCTTGTCGTTGACGATGCGGACGTCGAAGCCCGGCGTCGCCTTGCCCATCGCGCCGGGCCGGATCGGAAACAGGTTGGAGTTGCTGCCGATCACGAGATTGCACTCGGTCTGGCCGAATACTTCGTGCGCGTCGATGCCGAAGGTCTCGCGCACCCAGCCCAAGAGTTCGCCGCCGAGCGATTCGCCGCCGGTGAAGATGCTGCGCAGCTTGACGCCGGGATGCTTCACACCGGCCTGCCGCATCAGCTTCAGCGCCGTCGGCGGCAGGAAGACGTTGCGGACGGAAAGATCGGCCATCATCTGCATCGCCGCCTGCGGCTCGAATTTTCGGGCGCGGTGACCGACCAGGGGGATGCCGTGATACCAGAACGCGAGCAGGCCGTTGACGAGGCCGCCGATCCAGGCCCAGTCCGCCGGCGTCCACATCAGATCGCCGGGGCGCGGCAGGAAGTTGTGGCACATCTCGACGTTCGGCAGATGGCCGAGCACGACGCGATGCGCATGCAGCGCGCCCTTCGGATTGCCCGTTGTGCCCGAGGTGTAGATGATCAGCGCAGGATCGTCGGCCGAGGTGTCGACGGTCGCAAAATCCTCGGACGCGGTTTCGATCGCCGGCCAGAACGGTTTTGCGCCGGCGTGGACGGCGCCGCTCGTGACATAGATGTCCTGCAAATAGGGCAGCCGATCGCGGACCCTCGTGAGCTTCTCCCAGCCCGCCTCATCAGTGATGATGGCTCTTGCTTGCGAATTCGACAGGCGAAATTCCAGCGCGTCCTCGCCGAACAGCGCGAACAGCGGGATCGAGATCAGCCCGGAGCGGAACGCCGCCATATGCGCGATAGGCAGCTCCAGCGACTGCGACAGGAACACCGCGACGCGGTCACCGCGCGCAAGGCCATCCGCCTTCAGCACGTTGGCGAAGCGGCGCGACATCTCCGCGACCTCGTCGAAGGAGGTGCGCGTGGTGGCGCCGTTCTCGTCGACATAGATCAGCGCGAGACGGCCGGTACCGTCGGCATGGCGGTCGCAGCACGCCTCCGCCATGTTGAAGCGCGCCGGGATATCCCAGCGGAAGTTGCGATAGAGCTCGTCGTAGGTCTTGGCTTCGGTGAGCATGGCTCGCGTTTCCACGGTCTTGGCGTCATGGCCGGGCGAAAGCGCGAAGCGCGTCTTCGCGATCAAAGTCCCGGCCATCCACGCGCTTGCTTCTTGAGCCTAGTCTAAGCTCGTGGATGCCCGGGACAAGCCCGGGCATGATCTGCATCCGACGTCGTTCCGGGGCGGTCCGCAGGACCGACCCCGGAATCTCGAGATTCTCAGGTACGCAAGCGCGCACCATAGTTCGCGCTTTGCGCGCGCCGGAATGACCGCGAGAGAATTATCGCACTGTCGCGAAGAACTTCCTGACATCGCGCACGAACAGCTCCGGCTGCTCGAAGGCGGCGAAATGGCCACCCTTCTCCATCTCGCTCCAATGCGTGATGTTGGAAAAGTTGGGCTCCATCCAGCGCCGTACCGGCGTGATGATCTCCTTCGGGAAGACGGCGACACCGGTCGGCACGCCGACCCTGGGCGTTGTGCGGCGCTTGCCAAAGCTTTCCCAATAGAGCCGTGCGGACGAGGTCGCCGTCTCCGTCGCCCAATAGAGCATGACGTTGTCGAGCAGTTCGTCCCTGGAGAAGATGTTCTCGGGATGACCGCCGCAATCGGTCCAGGCCCAGAACTTTTCCAGAATCCAGGCCGCCTGCCCGCTCGGCGAATCCGTCAAGCCGTAGCCGAGCGTCTGCGGCCGCGTCGACTGCTGCTTGGAATAACCGGAGTCGAGATCGACATAATGCTTGAGGCCGGCGAGCGCGCGCTTCTCCTCCACCGTCGGCTCGCCCTCGACCTTCGGCGCCGCGTTGAAGGCGAGCGTGATGTGGATGCCGGCGCAATGCTCGGCGTCCTGCGCGCCGAGCGAGGTCGTCACCGCCGAGCCCCAGTCGCCGCCTTGCGCGCCGTAGCGCGCATAACCGAGGCGGTCCATCAGTTTGGCCCAGGTCGCGGCGATGCGGTCGACGCCCCAGCCGGTGGTTTGCGGCTTGGCGGAGAAGCCGAAGCCCGGCAGCGAGGGACAGACGACGTGGAACGCATCCGCGGGATTGCCGCCATGCGCGGCGGGATCGACCAGCGGCGCGATCACCTTCTGGAATTCCACGATCGAGCCGGGCCAGCCATGGGTGATGATCAGCGGCAGCGCGGAGGGCTCGTTCGAACGCGCATGCAGGAAGTGGATATCGAGCCCGTCGATCTCGGTCGTGTATTGATCGATGCGGTTGAGCCTGGCTTCGCGGGCGCGCCAGTCGTAGCCGTCAGCCCAATAGGTGCAGATCTCCCGGATCCATTTCAGCGGCGCGCCCTGGCTCCAGTCGTCGACGAGTTCAGCCTCCGGCCAGCGCGTGCGGGCGAGGCGCGATTTGAGATCGGCGAGGATGTCGTCGCTGATGGCGATGCGGAACGGCTTGATGGCGCCGGTCATCGGTTGCCTCCCCTTGTTCTTTTGTCATTCCGGGGCGCGCCCCTTGGCGCGAGCCCGGAATCCATTGCGCAACAGAACTGGCGGCCCGATGGATTCTCTGATGCGCAATTGCGCATCATAGCTCGACGCTGACGCGTCGCCCCGGAATGACAACTCAGCCCGACAGCGCCGCCTTCACCAAACCACTCGCCTTGCCGAAATCCATCTGGCCGGCGTACTTCGCCCGCAACACCGCGATCACCTTGCCCATGTCCTTCATGCCGGCTGCACCGGTTTCAGCGATCGCGTCCGAGATCGCTTTCTTGACCTCGTCTTCGGACATCTGCTTCGGCAGGTAAGCCGAGATCACCGCGATCTCCTCGCGCTCCTGCTGGGCAAGCTCGGCGCGGCCGCCCTTGTCGTAGAGCTCGACCGATTCCTGGCGCTGCTTGATCATCTTCTGCAGCACGGCGAGCAGGTCAGCGTCCGACAGCGGCGGCTTGCCGCTGCCGCGGGCCTCGATGTCGGCGTTCTTGAAGGTCGAATTGACCATGCGCAGCGTGGACAGCTTGCGCTCGTCCTTGGCCTTCATGGCCTCCTTGACCGCATTGTTGATGTCGTCGCGCAGCATGGTCGTGATCCCTTTGAATATCCGACGCCTGATCTAGGCCGTTCGCGCTCCTGAGACAACCTGGCTTTGCAGCCATTCGGTCAGCGCCTGCACCGTCGCCGCGGGCTGTTCCGGCTGCGGCAGATGCCCGCAATTCGCCAGAACGACGAGCTTCGCGCCGGCAATGCCGTCCGCCATCTCCTTCGAGAACGCATTGGGAATCGTGTTGTCCTGATCGCCGGTCAGCACCAGCGTCCGGCATTTGATCGTGGCCAGCGTCGGCCGCGAGTCGACCCGCGCAATGATCGCGGTCTGCTGCCGCAGATAGCCGTCGACGCCGACGTCGTCGCCCTGCTCATGCACGAGCCGGCGAAGGTCGGCATCGTCGCAGCGCGAGGGATGCACCAGTTCCGGAAACATCTCCTCGCGCGCGGCACGCAACTCCCCGCGCTTCGCGCGCTCCATCAGGCCGCGGCGGCGCTGGGTCGCCTCCGCCGTATCGGGCCGGGCCTGGGTGTTGATCAGCGCGAGCCTCAAAACCCGCTCGGGCGCCTGGCGCATGATCTCCAGCGCGATGTAGCCACCCATGGAATGGCCGGCGAGCGCAAAGCGCGGCGGGGCCTCGCCCAGCACGCGGCGGGCGATCGCCGCCATGCTGTCATCGCGGATATGGTTGGCGACCATCACCGGGCCGAACCGCCACAGCGCCGGGATCACCGGGGCATAGATTCGGGCCGAGGAGGCCAACCCCGGAACCAGCAGAAGCGGGGTGGTCTGGTCCATTATTGCCTCGAAAGCCCCTGGATTTGCCGGAAATTGTGCGGCCAAGCTTAAGTACCCAGGACGGGCTGTCAAATATGCAAAAACGCATGTGAATCGGGCCTCTCCCGCTTTGACGGAGGCGCGCGGGCAGACTATGAAACGCGCTCATGACACAACATGACAACGATCCCGCTTGGCCGGACCATAAACCGACCGCGCTCCTCGTGCTCGCCGATGGCACGGTGCTCGAAGGCTTCGGTCTCGGCGCCGAAGGCCACGCCGTCGGTGAAGTCTGCTTCAACACCGCGATGACCGGTTACGAGGAGATCCTCACCGATCCCTCCTATGCCGGCCAGCTCATCACCTTCACCTTCCCGCATATCGGCAATGTCGGTACCAACGAGGAAGACATCGAGACGGTGAACATGGCCGCGACGCCGGGCGCGCGCGGCGTGATCCTGCGCACCGCCATCACCGATCCCTCGAACTACCGCGCCACCAAGCATCTCGACGCCTGGCTGAAGGCGCGCGGTATCATCGGCCTCTCCGGTATCGACACCCGCGCGCTGACCGCGCTGATCCGCAGCAAGGGCATGCCCAATGCCGTGATCGCGCATGCCAGGAACGGCGAGTTCGACCTGCATGGTCTGAAGGAAGAAGCGCGCGAATGGCCGGGGCTCGAGGGCATGGACCTCGTGCCGATGGTCACCTCCGGCCAGCGCTTCACCTGGGACGAGACGCCGTGGCTCTGGGACAAGGGCTTTGGCCAGCAGGACAAGACCGAGTTCAACGTCGTCGCCATCGACTACGGCATCAAGCGCAACATTTTGCGCCTGCTGGCCGGCGTCGGCTGCAAGGTGACGGTGGTGCCGGCAACGACCTCGTCCGAAGACATCCTGGCGATGAAGCCGGACGGCGTGTTCCTGTCGAACGGCCCGGGCGATCCGGCCGCGACCGGCAAATATGCCGTGCCTGTCATCCGGGACGTCATCAAGTCGGGCACGCCGACCTTCGGGATTTGTCTCGGCCACCAGATGCTCGGCCTCGCCGTCGGCGCCAAGACCAAGAAGATGCATCAGGGCCACCACGGCGCCAATCATCCCGTGAAGGACGAGACCACCGGCAAGGTCGAGATCACCTCGATGAACCACGGCTTCGCCGTGGACGAGAAGACGCTGCCGGAGGGCGCGACGCAGACCCACATCTCGCTGTTCGACGGCTCCAATTGCGGCATCCAGCTCGATGGCAAGCCGGTGTTCTCGGTGCAGTACCACCCCGAGGCTTCGCCGGGCCCGCGCGACTCGCACTATCTGTTCCAGCGCTTTGCCGATCTGATGCGGCAGAAGAAGAGCGCGTAAGCGGCAAGATCACCCGGCGGAGGTATCCGCCGGGGCCTACCGTCACGGACGCATGAACATGAAGTCCGTGTCGGGATCGCAGTTCTCGGCGATGAAGTGCAACTCCGCCTGGATGTCGGCGACGGACCTCGTCTCGAGATATTTTGAGATCACCAGGCTGAGCAAGGCGCGGCAGACGGCTTCATGCCCGAGACCGGTCGTCTCCGCCTCGGCGACGGCCGCCGAAAAATGGCGCTGCGCAACGTCGGATGCGTACATGGCGTCCCCCTCTTTCGCGTTGATTTGCGTGCCGCTGAATGGCCGCCCGCGCCTTGATCTCGGTCAAGCCGGCATGTGGACTTGTGTCAGGAACAAGGACGCCTGCGCCGTCTTGATTCCTGGTCTGTTGCCACTGGAGCCCAGCCATGTCCGTCGTCCGCGACAATGCCGAGCCGCTCGCCATCGTGTTTGAGGATGACGGGCTCGTGCCGAACAACATCCTCCCCTTCCTAGTCTACCAGGGGGCGGTGAAGCTCGACCCGGAGCATCCGGAGCAGACGATCGAAAACCTGTTCGAGGAGAACGGCTGGGGCGGCACGTGGCGCAACGGCGTCTACGACTATCTGCACTACCACGCGACGGTGCATGAGGTGCTCGGCGTTGCGCGTGGGAGTGCACGCGTTCGCTTCGGCGGCGACCATGGCCAGGAGCTTCAGATCAAGGCCGGCGATGTCGCGATCCTGCCAGCCGGCACCGGACATCAGTGCATCAAGGCAAGCGGTGATTTCTGCGTGATCGGCGCCTATCCGCCGGGCAGCAAGATGGAGATCACGCGCGCGACGCCGGAGAACCATGCCAAGGCGCTGAAGACGATTCCAAAGGTCGCGTTGCCGCCGGCCGATCCGGTGACAGGCCTGGATGGGGCGCTGACGCGGTTGTGGCGATAGCTACAAGCGCGGTGCCGTAGGGTGGGCAATGCGAAGCGTGCCCACCAATCCATTTGAACTGTGCGGACAGATGGTGGGCACGGCGCGCGCCTTTGCCCACCCTACGGCACCATGACTAAGCCTCGTTCGCGCCTTCCTGGCGGGTGGCTTCGAACAGGAACCAGGTGCGGCGCTCGGTCTCGTCGATGAAGACCTCGAGGATGCTGGCGCTGGCGACATCGCCCGCGTCATCGCAGACTTCGTGGGCCTTCCGCATCGCGCCCGCGACATGCTTGTTGTCCTGCATCAGCTCGCGCAGCATCTCGCGCGGCGGGACGTAATCCTCGTTGTTGTCCTTGATGGTCTGGAGCTTTGCGACCTGGCCGATCGACTTCAGCGTCGCGCCGCCGATCTTGCGGACGCGCTCGGCGAGCTGGTCGGTGGTGGCGAAGATCTGGTCCGAGTGCTCGTCGAGCAGCAGGTGGTAGTCGCGGAAATGCCGGCCGCTGATGTGCCAGTGGAAATTCTTGGTCTTGAGATACAGCGCGAACGCGTCGGCCAGAAGCACGTTGAGCGCCTCCGAGACCTTGTTGACCGCCTGGGGCGACAGATCGGTGGGGGTGTCGAGGTCGGGCGAGACCTTGTTGGGGGCTTTGCTCACGGGAAACCTTCCTGTTAGGACGCGGACATTGACGGCGCGCCGTCGCCCCCCTAACGCAAGGTGGGCAGCGCCGGTTCCTGTGCAGGAGCTGTTTGGCCGGGACGTTCGGACACCATGGACGATTGGATCGATTATTACGACTCCACGCATACGATCTATGTCAGCAAGCTGCATCGCGATTTGCACTTCCAGATCATCGCGCGGGACATCATCGGCTACATCTCCTCGCCCGAGGCGACGGTGCTGGACTACGCCTGCGGCGAGGCGCTGTCGGCGAGCCAGGTGGCAGCCGCCTGCGGCAAGCTGATCCTGGCCGAGCCGGCGCCGGGCGTGCGCGGGCGGCTGATCGCGCGGTTTGCCCCGAACACCAAGATCCGCGTCCGCTCGCTCGACGACGTCCGCAAGATGCAGGACCAGTCCATCGACCTCGTGGTGATGAACTCGGTCGCGCAGTACATGACGCCGGAGGAGCTCGATGCCGCGCTGCTCAACATCCGGCGATTGTTGACCCCGTCCGGCAAGCTGGTGCTCGGCGACATCCTCCAGCCCAATGTCGGCATGTTCAGGGACGTGATGGCGCTGCTCGGCTTCGGCTTGCGTCACGGCTTCCTGAAGGACGCGCTGATCGGGCTGATCAGCACCGCGCTGTCCGATTACCGTCAGCTGCGCTCGCGCATCGGGCTGCAGCGCTACAGCGAGGACGAGATCACGGCCAGGTTGAAGGCGGCCGGGTTCGCGGTCCAGCGCGCCCACACCAATATCGGCCACAATCGCTGGCGCATGACCTTCATCGCGCGGCCGCCAATGGTTCGTTAAGCATAACAATTGGCTGAGGTGGCTTGTCGCGCCTCGCTCGGACATGATCCATCCGGCCCGGTGGCGGAAGTGTCTACGCGAGAGCGGTGCATCGCTCTTTATCCTGGTTCAAATCCAGGCCGGGTCTCCACGCTTCGCCCTGACGGGCTACGCGTGGCGCAGCCATGCTAGACCGGCAGCGGAAGCGTGTCCGGCGCAACTTGAGCGAAGCGAAAGCGTAGACGGACTGTATCCGCGGCTCAATCTGCCTTGGCGACTTCACACTCCGACAGAAGCTGAAGCCGGTCCGCATCCTTGGCTGCGGAGCTGAGCACGGCATCGAGCAGGCCGGGGAAGCGCCCCTCCAGATCCTCGCGGCGCAGCCGCATGAAGCGGTTGGTGCCCGCCACGCGCGTCTGCATCAGGCCGCATTCGCGCAACTTGGCGAAGTGATAGGCGAGGTTGGATTTGCCGGCGAGACCATTGAAGTCGCCGCAGCAGAGCTCACTGCTGACACGTTCCTGCTGGGCGAGCTGGTAGACGATCGCCAACCGGATCGGATCGCTCAGGCAATCCAGGACCATCGGCAGCTCGATCTGCTCGCGGGTGGGATGGAGGGGCGTGCGGCTCATGGTCCGAATCATAGCGATGCGGCCGTAATGTTCAATAGTTCTTGAACCAATTGACACTGAAACCGTCGCGTTCGATAGTTCAATAAACATTGAACATAGGGATCTCTCCAATGAGCGTATTCTGGCTGGCCCTGGGCGCCTTCGCGATCGGCACCGAAGGCTTTGTTATCGCAGGGCTTTTGCCGGCGATCGCCACCGACCTGTCGATTTCGGTCTCGGCCGCCGGCCAATTGGTCACCGCCTATGCCCTCACCTATGCCGTGGGCTCGCCGATCCTGGCGGTGGCGCTGAACAATATCGACCGCCGGACCGTGCTGGCTCTGGCGCTGACCACCTTCATCGCCGGAAATCTCGCCGCGATGGTGGCTTCCAGCTACGCCCTGCTTCTGGCTTCCCGGATGCTGATGGCCCTGGGCTCCGGGCTGTGCATGCCGACCGCACTCGCAGTGTCGGTGGCCGTCGCCTCGCCTGAAAGGCGCGGCCGCGCGGTTGCGCTGGTCACCTCGGGACTGACGGTTGCGACCGTGATCGGCGTTCCGCTCGGCAATCTCGTCGGGAGCCTGCTCGGCTGGCGCGCGACCTTTGCCATGGTCGCCCTGATCGGTGCCGTTGCGCTCGCCGGCCTCCTGCTGGGCCTGCCCCGCGGCCTGCCGCGCAACACCGCCTCACTCGGCGAGCGGCTGGCCGTGGCGCGTCACGGCAATGTCCTGGTCGCGCTTCTGATCACGATTCTATGGGGGCTCGGCGGCTTCACCGTGTTCACCTATTTCGCGGTGCCGCTGCGCGGCCTCGGCTTCGATGCCTCGCAGATCAGCCTTGCGCTGCTGGTGTTCGGCGGCGCCGCCGCGATCGGGAACATGCTCGGCGGCGTCCTGGCCGACCGGCTCGGCACGCTCGCCACCGCAGCGCTCGGGCTCGCCGGCATGGCGACCGCGCTGATCCTGCATTCGCTGGTCCTCAAATTGATGCCCGGACAGGCGCATTATGCCGTGCTGGGCACGATCTTCCTCTGGGGCATCTCGGGCTGGGCGTTCTATCCGGCGCAGATCGCCAGCATCATCCGGATCGAGCCGCAGGCCTCGATGATCGCGCTCTCGCTCAACGCCTCGTCGATGTATCTGGGCTTCGCCATCGGCGGCGCCTTGGGAGGCGCGGTGCTGGCCACGCTGTCGCCAAATGACCTCGGCTGGATCGGCGGAACGAGCGTTGCGGCCTCGCTTCTGGTGCACCTCGCCCGTGGCTGGCAGGCACGGCCAAAACCGGTCAAAATTGCCGGTTGATGGGTGTTTTTCGGGGTTTCGCCGCCCCGAAAACTGGTCTAAGACCCACCCGCGCGCGAGGGAGACCACCGCGCTCTCGGCCAAAGGGACGCGCAGCCGCGCGCCCTTTTTTTGTGCCCAAATCCGACTTCGGCGAGAGTTGATGCCCAAACGTACAGACATCACCACCATTCTGATCATCGGCGCCGGTCCCATCGTGATCGGACAGGCCTGCGAGTTCGACTATTCGGGCACGCAGGCGGTGAAGACGCTGAAGGAAGAGGGCTATCGCATCGTCCTCGTCAATTCCAACCCGGCCACGATCATGACCGACCCGGAATTGGCGGATGCGACCTATATCGAGCCAATCACGCCCGAGATCGTCGCCAAGATCATCGAGAAGGAACGTCACGTCATTCCCGGCGGCTTCGCGCTCTTGCCGACCATGGGCGGCCAGACCGCGCTGAACTGCGCGCTGTCGCTGCGCCGGCAGGGCACGCTGGAAAAGTTCCACGTCGAGATGATCGGCGCCACCGCCGACGCGATCGACAAGGCGGAGGATCGCCAGCTCTTCCGCGAGGCCATGACCAAGATCGGGCTCGAGACGCCGAAGTCCCGGCTTGCCAATGCGTCGGCATTGAAGAAGTCGTTCCGCGACAAATATCTCGCCGAACGCGAAAAGCTCTCCGGCGCCGCGCTCGAAGAGCTCGAGCGGCAATGGACGCTGGGCGAAAGCGACCGCCGCAAGCGCTACCAGGAATACGCATTCGGCCAGGCCATGATGGCGCTGTCCGAGATCGGCCTGCCCGCGATCATCCGCCCCTCCTTCACCATGGGCGGCACCGGAGGCGGCATTGCCTACAACAAGGAAGAGTTCCTCGACATCATCGAGCGCGGCCTGGACGCCTCTCCCACCAACGAAGTGCTGATCGAAGAATCCGTGCTCGGCTGGAAGGAGTACGAGATGGAGGTGGTGCGCGACAAGAAGGACAATTGCATCATCGTCTGCTCGATCGAGAACCTCGATCCGATGGGCGTGCACACCGGCGACTCCATCACGGTGGCGCCGGCACTGACGCTGACCGACAAGGAATACCAGATCATGCGCGACGCCTCGCTGGCGGTGCTGCGCGAGATCGGGGTGGAGACCGGCGGCTCCAACGTGCAGTTCGGCGTCAATCCCGACGACGGCCGCATGGTCGTCATCGAGATGAATCCGCGCGTGTCGCGTTCCTCCGCGCTGGCTTCGAAGGCCACCGGTTTTCCGATCGCGAAGGTCGCCGCCAAACTCGCGGTCGGCTACACCCTGGACGAGATCGCCAACGACATCACCGGCGGCGCCACGCCGGCCTCGTTCGAGCCGACCATCGACTACGTGGTCACGAAAGTGCCGCGCTTCGCCTTCGAGAAATTCCCCGGCGCCTCCACGACGCTCACGACGTCGATGAAGTCGGTCGGCGAAGTCATGGCGATCGGCCGCACCTTCCAGGAAAGTCTTCAGAAGGCATTGCGCGGGCTCGAGACCGGATTGACCGGCCTCGACGAGATCGAGATCGAGGGGCTGGGCCAGCACGACGACAAGAATGCGATCCGTGCCGCGCTCGGCACGCCGACACCCAACCGCCTGCTCCAGGTCGCCCAGGCGATGCGGCTCGGCTGGTCGAACGAGGACATCTTCAACTCCTGCAAGATCGATCCGTGGTTCCTCGGCGAGATGCGCGGCATCGTCGACATGGAGGAGAAGGTCAGGAAGAACGGCCTGCCGGGCAATGCCTTCGGCATGCGCACGCTCAAGGCCATGGGCTTCTCCGACGCGCGGCTCGCGGTGCTCGCCGACACGACGGAAGCCGAGGTGACGGCGAAGCGCCACGCGCTCGACGTTCGCCCGGTCTACAAGCGCATCGACACCTGCGCGGCCGAATTCGCCTCCCCAACCGCCTACATGTACTCGACCTATGAGGCGCCGTTTGCAGGCGCTCCGGCGGACGAGAGCACGCCGTCGGACAAGAAGAAGGTCATCATTCTCGGCGGCGGGCCCAACCGCATCGGCCAGGGCATCGAGTTCGACTATTGCTGCTGTCACGCCTGCTTCGCGCTGCATGATGCAGGCTACGAATCCATCATGGTCAACTGCAACCCGGAAACGGTGTCGACCGACTACGACACCGCGGACCGGCTCTATTTCGAGCCGCTCACCGCCGAGGACGTGCTGGAGATCATCGCGAAGGAGCGCACCAACGGCACGCTGCATGGCGTGATCGTGCAGTTCGGCGGCCAGACGCCGCTGAAGCTGGCGCGCGCGCTCGAGGCCGCCGAAGTGCCGATCCTTGGCACCTCGCCGGACGCCATCGACCTCGCCGAGGACCGCGACCGCTTCAAGCGCGTGCTCGACAAGCTGCGGCTGAAACAGCCGAAGAATGGTATCGCCTATTCGGTCGAGCAGGCGAGGCTCGTCTCCGCCGATCTCGGCCTGCCCCTGGTAGTGCGCCCGTCCTACGTGCTCGGCGGCCGCGCCATGCAGATCATCCGCGAGGAGAACCAGCTCAACGACTATCTGCTCGGCACGCTGCCGGAGCTGGTGCCGGCCGACGTCAAGGCGCGCTATCCGAACGACAAGACCGGGCAGATCAACACCGTGCTCGGCAAGAACCCGCTGCTGTTCGACCGCTACCTGTCGGATGCGACCGAAATCGACGTCGACTGCCTCTGCGACGGCAAGGACACCTTCATCGTCGGCATCATGGAGCACATCGAGGAAGCCGGCATCCATTCCGGCGACAGCGCCTGCTCGCTGCCGCCGCACTCGCTCGATGCGAAGATGATCGAGGAGCTGGAGCGGCAGACGCGCGAGCTCGCGCTCGGCCTCGACGTCGTCGGCCTGATGAACGTGCAATACGCCATCAAGGACGGCGAGATCTACGTGCTCGAAGTCAATCCGCGCGCCTCGCGCACGGTGCCCTTCGTCGCCAAGGTGGTCGGCACGCCGGTCGCCAAGATTGCCGCGCGCATCATGGCCGGCGAGAAGCTCGCCGATTTCGGGCTGAAGAAGGCGCAGCTCAAGCATGTCGGCGTCAAGGAATCGGTATTCCCGTTCGCGCGCTTCCCCGGCGTCGACACGGTGCTCGGCCCCGAGATGCGCTCGACCGGAGAGGTGATGGGCATCGACCGCTCGTTTGCGGTGGCCTTCGCCAAGAGCCAGCTCGGCGGCGGCACGCGGGTGCCGCGCAAGGGCACGGTGTTCGTCTCGGTGCGCGAAAGCGACAAGACGCGCATCGCCGAGGCCGTTCGCGAATTGCATTCGCTCGGCTTCAAGGTGCTGGCGACGTCGGGCACGCAGCGCTTCCTGACCGACCAGGGCATCCCGACCGAGAAGGTGAACAAGGTGCTGGAAGGGCGGCCGCATATCGTCGACGCCATCACCAATGGCGACGTCCAGCTCGTCTTCAACACCACCGAAGGCCCGCAGGCGCTCGCCGACAGCCGTTCACTGCGGCGCGCGGCCCTCTTGCATAAAGTGCCGTATTACACCACTCTTTCCGGGGCCGTGGCGGCCGCGCAGGGCATCCGCGCCTATCTTGGCGGGGACCTTGAGGTTCGTACCCTGCAGAGCTACTTTTCGGAAACCTGATCGCGAACGGAAGGCTTGGCCTTGAGAGGTTAGCCTTCCGCTAAGTGATTGGCAGTCAAGCCACAATGGCCGCAGGAACTGTCCGGCCATATGGTTGTTCTGTTCCGGCGCCAAGCCCATATCTGTCGACGTCCGGCGGCTCACGTACCGAGCCCCGGAAATACCGACGAATCAAGGTTGGGCGCCCATTCGCGTTCTGGGGCGCACGATCGAAGGACGAGAGAGAAGATGGAAAAGGTTCCGATGACTTCGGCCGGGTTTGCCGCGCTCGGGGAAGAATTGAAGAAGCGCCAGTCCGAGGACCGTCCGCGCATCATCGAGCATATTGCGGAGGCGCGCTCGCACGGAGACCTGTCGGAAAACGCGGAATATCACGCCGCGAAGGAAGAGCAGTCCCACAATGAAGGCCGCATCGCCGAGCTCGAGGACAAGCTCGCGCGCGCCGACATCATCGACATCTCGAAACTGTCCGGCGACACCATCAAATTCGGCGCCACCGTAACGCTGGTCGACGAGGACACCGAGAAGAAGGCGGTGTGGCAGATCGTCGGCGAGGTCGAGGCCGACGCCAAGAAGGGCCGCATCTCCATCACTTCGCCGCTCGCCCGCGCGCTGATCGGCAAGAAGAAGGGTTCGACCGTCGAGGTCAACGCACCCGGCGGCGCCAAGGCGTATGAGATCACCAAGGTGGAGTGGCGGTAAGGATTTGCCGCTGCGCGTGATGATGTTCTGAAAAGGCCGCGCAAACCGCGCGGCCTTTTTGTTTAGGCGTGTTGCTCGGAATGACGGTGTGGAGACCGCGAAGCGCAACTCTATCACCATCACCCTGAGGCGGCCGCTTCTTCAGCTGCCCTCGAAGGGCGACGGCCCCATTGTTGCCTCGCGCGGCGACACGCGGGCCGCCCATCCTTCGAGGCTCCCGATGGGGCGCTCCGCGCCCCATCACTCGCACCTCCAGCGACGAGCGCTACGCGCTCGCGCGGGGGTGACGGGACTAACAGGCTTGGCGAACCTACCGCCGCCCCTTCACATCCAGCGGCACGGCCGCCTCATATTTCGAATTGTGCAGCACCAGCGAGGTCCGCACGTTGCGGACATGGGGCGCGGCGGTCAGGTGGGTGACGAAATCCTGGAAGGTCGCCATGTCGGGCGCGACGCATTTCAGGATGAAATCGACCTCGCCCGACAGCATCCAGCATTCCCGCACCAGGGGCTCGGCGCGGACGAACTCCTCGAAGGCGCGCAAATCCGCCTCGGCCTGGCTGGACAGGTGCACGGCCGCGAACACCGTGACGTCGAAACCGAGCTTTCGCGCGTCCAGCAGCCCGCGATAGCCGTGAATGTAGCCCTCCTCCTCCAGCGCCCGGACCCGGCGCAGGCAGGGCGGCGGCGAAATGCCAACCCGCTTGGCCAGCTCAACATTCGTGATTCGACCGTCGGCCTGAATCTCGGTGAGAATTTTCAGGTCGATCTCGTCTAGGTTCCGCGACACGTGATTGGAACTCCTGGCCTTTGCGGCGGTATCGGGTGGGTTTGTCGCAATCCTCATAGCCCAGTCCGCACCCATTGCGCAATTTTATTGCGCGTGCAGCGCAATCGACTTTTGTTCCCTGTTGGAAAAATCCGCCGACAGGGAATGCAATTCTTGCATAGCTCACCAGAACGCTTAGATTAGCTCTGATATTTCAGCGCCTCCGCGAGGCCTCCTGGCTCCTTCCGCGCCCGCGCTGCAAATCCCCCGTGAAAGGCGTCCATCGAAATGTCCGCTCCTGTTCATGCAAAGGTCGTGATTATTGGCTCTGGCCCCGCGGGCTACACGGCGGCGATCTACGCCGCGCGTGCGATGCTCGAGCCGATCCTGATCCAGGGCATCCAGCCGGGCGGTCAGCTCACCATCACCACCGAGGTCGAAAACTATCCGGGCTTCGCCGACGTGATCCAGGGCCCCTGGCTGATGGAGCAGATGGAGAAGCAGGCGGTCCATGTCGGCACCAAGATCGTCACCGACCTGGTGACCAAGCTGGAGACCGGGCAACGGCCGTTCCGCCTCACCTGCGACAGCGGCGACGTCTATCTCGCCGAAACCGTGATTCTCGCCACGGGCGCGCAAGCGCGCTGGCTCGGGCTGCCGTCCGAAGGGAAATTCCAGGGCGGCGGCGTCTCGGCCTGCGCCACCTGCGACGGCTTCTTCTACCGCGGCAAGGAAGTGATCGTGGTCGGCGGCGGCAATACCGCGGTCGAGGAAGCGCTGTTCCTCACCAACCATGCCTCGCAGGTCACCATCGTGCATCGTCGCGACCACTTCCGCGCCGAACGCATCCTGCAGGAGCGTCTGTTCAAGCACCCGAAGATCAAGGTGGTCTGGGACTCAGCCGTCGACGAGATCTGCGGCACCGAGAACCCGAACAAGGTCACCCATGTCCGCCTCAAGAACGTCAAGACCGGCAAGCTCACCGAGCTGAAGGCCGACGGCATCTTCATTGCCATCGGCCACGCCCCGGCGACCGAGCTGGTGAAGGACCAGGTCAAGCTCAAACCGTCGGGCTATGTCGAGGTCGCCCCGAACTCGACCGCCACCTCGGTGCCCGGCCTGTTCGCCGCCGGCGACGTCGCCGACGAGACTTATCGCCAGGCCGTGACGGCCGCAGGCCTCGGCTGCATGGCAGCACTCGAAGCCGAACGTTTCTTGGCCTTGCGCGCCAGCGAGCGTGCAGCAGCGGAATAAAGATCATGCCTCGAACACGCGACGGATTTACGGATATGGACTGGGACAAGCTGAAGGTGTTTCACGCGGCGGCTGAAGCGGGCAGCTTCACGCATGCGGGCGAGCAGCTCGGCCTGTCGCAATCGGCGGTCTCACGCCAGGTCTCGGCGCTCGAGCAGGAGCTCTCGGTCTCGCTGTTCCACCGCCACGCCCGCGGCCTGATCCTCACCGAGCAGGGCGACCTCCTGTTCCGCACCGCGCATGACGTGTTCATGCAGCTCCAGGCGGCGCGCGCCAAACTGACCGACAGCCGCGAGCGGCCGAGCGGCGATCTCAAGATCACCACCACGCCCGGCGTCGGCATCAACTGGCTGATCCCGCGGCTCGGCGAATTCACCGCGCTCTATCCGGAGATCCGGATCTCGCTGATCGTCACCGACGAGGAGCTGGACCTGTCGATGCGCGAGGCTGACGTTGCGATCCGCACCCGCAAGCCGACGCAGCCGGATCTCATCCAGCGCAAGCTGTTCGCGATGGGTTTCCACGCCTATTGCTCGCCGGATTACATCAAGCGCTTCGGCACGCCGCGCACGCTGGAGGAGCTCGACTCCCACCGCATCATCACGCTCTCGGACGGCACCTTCGCGCCGCATCTTCAGAACCGCAACTGGCTGGTCGAAGCTGGCCGCAACGGCTCGGGTCCGCGCGAGGCCTATTTCAGGGTGAACAACATCCTCGGCCTGGTGCGCGCCTGTCAGCAGGGGCTCGGCATCGCCGCGCTGCCGGATTATCTGATCGAAGAGCAGAGCCGCCTCGTGCAGCTGTTCGGCGAATCGGATTCGATCCAGCTCGATACGTATTTCGTCTATCCCGAGGAGTTGAAGACGGTCGCGCGCGTGCAGGTGTTCCGCGACTTCGTGGTGAGCAAGGCGCAGCGCTGGCCTTCCTGATTTCCGCATGTCTGACATGCGGCCTCGGCTGTTGCTGCATGGCGTTAGGCAAGCTCATAATGTTTGCACGCTGAGCCTTCGCGTTGCGCATTTGTCCCCCTCCTCCAGTGGCGCGGGAGTTCAGTAATCCCTCTTGGAAGGTGATTGTGTCGGCCTCACGTGGCCAATACCTTAAGCCGGGCTCGTTCGAGCCCGGCTTTTTTTCTGCCCAATTCGGCATTCGCCTTCCGCGTGTATTGACAGTTCCACGTATCGCCCGCATCATTTGCGAATGATCACGAAGTCGTGCGCAATCGTTTCGAAAAAGGGCCCCCACCCGGGGACCTCGGATTTTTGCGCGCGCTAACTACGCTTCGTCATCGCAGCAAATCCCGAAAACCCCGCCACCTGGACGGGGTTTTTTCATGTGCCCTCCGTCTCAGGTTTTTTCCCGAGAAGGAGACTGGACATGACCGACCTGCGAACGCATCTGCACGGACTCTGGCTGCCGCTGGTGACGCCGTTTCGAGACGGCAAGCTCGACGAGACGTCGCTGCGGCGGCTGACGCGACATTACTGCGGACAGGCCGTCGACGGCTTCATCCTGGGGGCGACCTCGGGTGAAGGCATGACGCTGCGGGACGCCGAGCTCGAACGCCTCGTCGCCATCGTCCGCGACGAGATGGCGGCCGGCCGCCGAACGTTGCCTATCTGCCTCGGAATGTCGGGCGCGGACACCTCGCGGCTGAAGGAGCGCCTTGATGAAACCGCGGACTGGCCGATCGACGGCTATTTGATCGCGAGCCCCTATTACGTGCGGCCGTCGCAGCGCGGGCTCCTGGCGCATTTCGAAGCACTTGCCGACCACGCCGCCTGGCCGCTCGCGCTCTACAACATTCCCTATCGCTGCGCGGTCAACATCACCAACCAGACCATGCTGCGGCTCGCCGAGCACCCCAACATCGTCGGCCTGAAGGATTGCGGCGCCAGCCGCGAGCAGTCGATCGCGCTGCTGCGCGACCGGCCGGACGGTTTTCGCGTGCTCACCGGCGAGGACGCGAACTACCTCGAGGCGCTCACCGACGGCGCCGATGGCGGCATCGTGCTGTCAGCCCATGTCGAGACCGCGACGTTCGCGGCCGTGTATGCCGAGCTGAAGCGCGGCAACCGCGACGCGGCGCAGGCGCGCTGGCAGGAGGTCGCCGAGCTGACGCGCCTGTTGTTCACCGAGCCCAGCCCCGCGCCGGCCAAGCACTGGCTGTGGCGCAGCGGCCTGATCGACAGCCCCGAAGTGCGCCTGCCGATGGTGGAAGTCAGCAGCGAGCTCGCCGCCACGATCGACCGCGAGATCGAGCGACGGATGAAAGTCGCGGCGTAGCCCCCCTCTTCACCTCACTCGCATGTGGCCTTTCGAACGAACCGGTTGGCTCCGGTTCGAACGGCCGCGTGCTGCCCGACGCAATCTCAGTGGACATCAACCTATGCGACCTCACCGGTGGCTGTGCGCCCTCAAGGCCCTCTGGCAATTCCCGTCAAGCGGTAGAGTCGAGGAGAGGCGCGGTGATGCGCTTGTTGCGCGTTCCGTTTCCTCTCCCCGCTC
>NZ_LBIX01000010.1:0-1205 GCF_028128655.1 Bradyrhizobium sp. CCBAU 45394
CGTGCTTGCCCCATCCTCATGTCGATTCCTGGAATCGGTGCTATCACCGCAACCTCCTTTACCACCGCTATTGAGGAGCCTGACAACTTCAGGAAATCCCGATCTGTTGGCGCGTGGATTGGCCTAACAACGCGCCGCTACCAATCCGGGGAAGTCGATTATGACGGCCATATATCCCGACGGGGCGACCGCCCTTTGCGAGGGCTTCTCTACGAAGCGGCAGCGGTCATTCTGACGCGCAGCTCAACTCACAGCACGCTGCGCACATGGGGTCTGCAGCTTCGGGAGAGGATCGGTTTCAAAAGAGCTGCCGTGGCTGTGGCGCGCAAACTGGCGGTAATAATGTATACGATGCTTAAGACCGGCGAGCTGTTTAACCCGAATGCCGGAACCGCCGCATAACTCCCGATCGCGTTCGGACCCGAACGCCTAAGGCGTCCCTGCCGGGACGTGAGCCGAGCCATTCCGCTGATGCTGTTGCACTGCTGAATCAGCAAAGTGCGTCGTCCACATTGAAGGCTCGTCCCGCGAAGCTCCATCATGCGGCGGCTGATGCCGACCGCGAAGACAACCATGCACCCGGAAGTGTCTCCTCAGCGATTATATGCTTGACGCCCGGCTAGCGATTAGACAACAGCATCAAAAGCGGTAACGCCCCTGCCCAGCAGAAGATTCCCACTCTTCCCGCAGGAGCCGACATTGCTTTTATGAAAACACGCCCTAGTCATCTGGAACGCAAGTTCGTGACATTAGTTGATCGCTCGAATCTCTAGAGAGGAGAGCGCTCGTGGCGAATGCAGGTGTGAAAGGCCGGCCGATCGCGCCGTTGGTGCTGAGTCCGCAGGAGCGGGCGTACTTGGAGAGGCAAGTTCGTCGTCATCGTGTTGCGCGGTCGCTATCTGAGCGGTGCCGCGCGATCCTGCGGTGTGCAGATGGTCTGCCAAGCAAGTCTGTGGCTGCCGAACTTGGCATCCATGAACACACCGTTGGCAAGTGGCGCCGCCGATTCTTGAAGGATCGCTTTGATGGCCTGCTTGACGAAGCCCGCCCTGGCCGCCCTCGAACCATCGACGATGATCAGGTTGCTGAGGTAATCGAGCGGACATTGCGTACGACGCCGCGCGACGCGACGCACTGGTCGATCGTAACCGGTATGAGCTCCCACGTGCGCGGTGATCAGCGAGCGCGGGCGTAGCGGATCGGCA
>NZ_LBIX01000011.1:0-1813 GCF_028128655.1 Bradyrhizobium sp. CCBAU 45394
TCGCTGTTGTCGATTATCTCAGCCGCGTTCAGCAAAAGTAGCAACCGACGAGCATAAGATTGCTTGCCCATCCCGCTTAGCGCCCGCTAAAGCGGAAACAGTTTGCTTGCGCCACAACCGGCGAAGCAGCTGCACCACCAACCAGCCCGATGAACTCCCGCCGCCTCATATTGCCTCGTGATGCGCCCGGGAGTCTTACTGCCCTGCTTGCCAAACCGCGATGTCCGAAGCGGGTCGAGGCCGACATCTGCCCGGCCCGATGCCGTGCCTTCTTGGAGTCAAAACGCGGAAAACTCAACGTGAGCAAGCTCAGTCCGCTACGCCCCATTGAACGGACCTCAATGAGGCGTGCTACCACTTCGCTGATGGGCCACAAGCGGACATAGGTGCGGGATGTCTCGTCACTGACTGGTCTCGTTTTGTCTTCGGATCAGAGACATATCCGAGACGCGGGTAGTGATGGACAATCCATGCTGTCTAAGACCACTCCATCCGACCCATAACCCGACGAGGCCGAACAAACTGGCCGCAGGAAGAACCCAGGTCATTCTTCTGGCGCCGAACGCAGCGGCTATCGCAGCGCAAAATACAGCGACTAACACAATAGGAAGGACATATGGCCAGTTTCCGACAACTCCGTCCAACCCCCTTCGGCCAATAAGCAATACCGCAATCACTCCGAAGCAACTCATGCCTAAAAGGAGGACATTCCCGCCGATGTCCAACACAAGGCTTACCCCGTGCTGTGGGATGGATCGGCCCCCGAGCACGTGTTCGTAAAGACGAACGCCCGAAGCATAGGTCATAAGAAGACAGAACAACCCGAATACAAAGCCGATCGTCTTGAAGAGAGGCCTTGCTGTGTGTACTTCCATGCCGGGCACCCATCGCGCCTGTGAGGCGTTATTGAAAACAACCTTAGTTCTCGGCGAAAGAGTCGAGGAGCGCACGAAACCGTTTCCTGATCTCGTCCGCTTGGTAAACGTATTTGCGACTAAATTCCAAATTCAGAACGCCGTATTCCGCGCCGGTGTGCTCGGCGAGAGTGCAATAAGGATTCTTGTCGGAGATCTTGTTGCAGGCAAAAATCAGAGGCCCCTCGGTCGTACCTCTCATAAATAGATCGGAATCCGCCTGGCATAGCTTGTAGCCGGATTCGACCTCTCGAAACTCGCCTTGGCCTTTCTGTTCACACCGACGCTCCCACTGTCCCTTTCGCTCGGAAAAATCCAACTCTTCCTGTCCTCCTCGGATCGTTGCGCTCACCTGATCATGGAAGCCGTCGCGATATGGATGCTCGATAAATCTATCAGCATTGTTCGCGTTCCTAGGCGTCAAGCCGGGGAGCAGGACGTGAATTTCGAACGTCGTCGTTCGAGGATTGGGGGCGACAGCTGATCGATCAAGATCCACGAGGTAATTGCGCGGCACCCTGTATACCTTGTTGCCAAAACGGATCGAAACCACCGCGGTGCTAATGGACGGATGCTCAAGTAGTTGATCTGCGCTAAATGCATTCCGTTGTACCATCTCTGCAAATGACCCCCGTTTATTCAAAAGTGGATCTGGATTGCCGGGATGAATGAGCAATCGGTAACTGAAGAATAGGCCAGCTATCAGCACCGCGACCGCGGAAGAAATGACCCACTTCATCATGTCGGATGTTTCGGCGCGGGTCTCGCGGTATTGCCTACGTCCAAATTCGGGCATGTTCCCTGCTCGGCTCGCCCCCACTGAGGCACACTTTCTTGGTTGCAGTTCGTCGGTCGTCAACCAAGAGCCGGGCAATTACTCAATTTTCCATGAACAGCGT
>NZ_LBIX01000012.1:240-122740 GCF_028128655.1 Bradyrhizobium sp. CCBAU 45394
TGGCGAGCTCGATAAATGGATCGCACAAGCAGCCACCAGCGAGCTCAAGAGCTTCGCCAACGGCGGGGGGGGGGGGGGGGGGGGGGGGGGGGGGGGGGGGGGGGGGGGGGGGGGGGGGGGGGGGGGGGGGGGGGGGGGGGGGGGGGGGGGGGGGGGGGGGGGGGGGGGGGGGGGGGGGGGGGGGGGGGGGGGGGGGGGGGGGGGGGGGGGGGGGGGGGGGGGGGGCCTGGCTGCTTGAGTATGACCGGGCAACCTATCCAACCCAAGCTACCAAGCTGCACCAAATGTGCGGAAGAACCCGATCAGGATGAGAGCGCGAGTCTCACCGCCGCCGCGCAAACGTGTCGATCCACCGCTCAGACAGACCGGCCGTGCGGAGAGATTCGCTTTTAAGTAGGTCGCTCGGTGTCGACGCGTCCGACGGGCTGGTCGATCACAGACCGACTACCACGACCCAGTCCAGGACGGGGTCTGTGCGAGCCGCCCCAGTCGTTCACACGTCCTGGCACCCGCCTAGAGTTCTGGTGCGACAAGAGGCGCGCCAGCCAGCTCCATCAGCCCAAACGCATCAGCGAGTTGGGGGCCGCGAATGCGTACGACCGCTCAGTCGATCTTGGAGTGCCCGCCGATCGGCGACGAGGTTGTCCAGGTGAAGCGGCTCTTCATCAGGCCGCTCTCCTTCCGCTAAGCGTCTTGCCAGCGCGCGTGTGCCGTCCACCACAAAGACGCCGCAATCATGATTGTTCCGCTGTTGCGCCATGCGGGCGGGCTGAAGGTTGGCGCCAAGGCGTTCGGCGAGCTGCCGCGCGCTAGCGACGTTAGAATTTTTCCCAGAGGAGTCGTAGTGATATGCAACTAAGTTCTCTCGATTGCGGCGATCGACGAGCAGTAGCGACCAGTGCTTGCCGTCGTCGGCCTTAACACCTTTGCCATCGTTCACCGGCAGGAGCAGGAAGTCGGCGGTATCGTTCTCATCCTCATCATAAAAGATTCCTTGCACGGCAAGCAGCAATTCGGCCGTGTTGTCGGTCAAGCGCAGCATTTGAGCTTGCACCGGCCGCAGCAGCCGGATCCGAGCAGCCAAATCCGGATGGTCCCTTTGCAGCTCCCGCTCCAGGAGCTTGTAATCCTCCTTGATATGCTCGTCAGTTAGCCAGTCGCGGCGGAGCAGCGGCGGAGCCCGCATCCGGACGCTTGATCCGGAGGCTTGGCCATCCGGCTGGTCCAGAGGGGCCAACGACTTTTCGTATCGGCTCGCTCGGAACGCATTGCACAGCCCGGATTTGAAACACCCCCACAGTCCACAGCCTTTGACATCCTTCGTCGGCATCGCGGACGTCGTAGCTCTCGTCGATGATGATTCTTCGCCATGCCCGGTGAAGCTATAGATGCCCGCCACGATTGGGTGGTGAGATTCAAGCCCATGCTCCGGGACGAGCGTTACACTAAGCCCGCTCGGATTTTTTGGGGTCGGCTCTCTTGTTTCTTGCCGCAACTTGGGTGTGTAAGGCCGACCATGGATGTAAAAATGTGCTCTCGAATGGAGCGGTGTCGTTGGTAAAAGTCCTTGCCTGCTCAGTGATCCGATCAAGGCATCGGGAGCTGACTGGCAACCATGCTCCCATCCCAAGCCGACGATGTGTGTGAAGTCCCTCGTGCATGGAAAGCTCTCCGCGGGCACGCTGGCTGGTATATCAACGGCGGGGGCAGACAACTTGGGTTGCGGATCCAAACGGCTCCCAGCGGCGCTAGCTTCAGCAGGCGCCGGTCGCTCAAGATGGCGGCACGTCGGTGAAGGCTCGGCCCTAGCGATCCGCGACGGCAACATTGGCGGCGTCCTCTNATCTGGATGGCGAGTCAGTGTCGCGGCGAGATCATGATTGCCGCGCAGATTGTCGCGCGCAAGAGTTTTGTTGAACTCCGTATTGCTTCACATATCGATGCTCCCGGGCGCGATCAGTTGCCTCATTTATTTTGCTCCTGGCCTGAGCTGAGGAGGAGGCCGGGCGCGGAGATGGCCGGGGTTTCGGAGCGCCCGGCCTCCTCCGCTGGCACCGCGCACGTCATTGGGGTGTTGTGACCTCATGCCCTGGCGGCATTTTTTCTGAAGCAAACAGCAGCGCATTCGCTTGCTCGCTGCGCCAGGATTTCAACCGACGTTGAAGGGTTCGAAGAAGCTTGTTCGGATAGTCCCCAGGATATTCCACCTGCAGGCGCGAGAGCAGTTCGCTGCCGGTCCGCCAAGGCTCGGCTTCAAACCATTTTCTCAAATCTGACGTTGCCCGGATAAGCGGATCGGGACGACGCCGGCCCCTTTTAGCCTTCACGATTGGCCGATCCGTCGGGCGCGTGGCGCCGTCCTTCCAGGCCGTTCGCAGGCTTGCCAGGAAGCGATCAATCGATTGTGATGCCGCAGCAGGATGGGCGGATGGTTGGATATCCGCGAGCGCCGCGAGGCGCTCCGCACGTCGCGGATGTCGCGCAACAACGTGACCGGATCGAGAGCGGTATAGATTTCCTGGAGATGGTGGCGGACCGCATCAGGCGTGCGGGCGTCCGCTGACAGGCGCTGGTGGGGTGTTGCCGGCGCGCTGTATGTCTTACGTACACGAGCACCGTCGCGCTGCTTGGCTAACAGTTTGAACGAAGGTTGGAAGAAGTTTACGAACAGCCGCGCTGACCGATAGAGTTCCGCCAGTAGCTTGGCCGCCTCCAGGCCTTCGAACCTACGATAGCCGACCATCCTGCGCACGACGGCGCCGTTCTTTTGCTCGACGAACGCCTGGTCATTCTTCCGGTAGGGACGGCAACGCGTGAAGACAATGTTGGCCGCCTCGCAGTAGGCCTTCAACGTCTCATTCATGAACACGGTGTCATTGTCCGTGTCGAAGCCGAGCAGCGCAAAAGGCAATTCCTTGCGCAATTCCGTCAGCACCGTGCTCACCAGCGTCTGTTCGCGCACGATCAGAGGTGCGCACTCTGTCCAGCCGGTAGCAATGTCGGTGAGCACGAGGGTCTGGATGAAGCTGCCGCGCGCAGATGGACCGCTATGCGCGACCAGGTCAGCCTCCACGAATCCTGGCGCCGGATCGTTCCAATCTGCCGAAGTCCGTATTGGAATACTGCGACGCAGGGAATGCCCCGCGTGCCGCCGGCGCTTGCGACCCAATTTTTCTCGAACCCGCACCAATGCGCGATCGATCGTCGCAGCGCTCATCGCCAAAAGTTTGGTGCGAATCTCAGGGGCAAGGTCTAGGTGCCCATACCGTTCCATCGCCTCAATCAGCGCGGGCATTAACGCTTTCAGTCGCTTCCCGCAGATGCGGTCTGACGCCTCCCAAAGCAGCACGAGTGCGGTGTGTTCTGCTTCATTATATATCCGACGTCGCGCCCGTCGGCCCGGGTGTACGCCTTCCTGGTTTCGAAGTAGACGCATCGCATGCTTCCGATGGAATCCGGTGATGTCGACGAACTCGTCCAATATCCGCGCCTTCTTCGCGCGATCCGACCGCCGATAGCGCACGCCTGCCGCCGCCGTCAGTTCCTTCCGCGTTGCCATGCTCAGCCACCCCATCTCCGCCCCTCGCTCGTTCCCGGTCCAGGGGAGCAATTTACGTGAGGCAATGGCTTAGGATCCGGTAACAATTAAGGCGAGGCAATGCGTCTTCCATCCTGATCGCCGCGCGACACGGGCTGCCTCAGCAGCGCGCCAATCTCGGTCTTCTCCAGGTAAACCGATCAGAGCTTTGGTCGTGTTCTTGCATGGGATTGATCGTCGCTCCGTACACCATCCGAGATGGACCGGCGAGCGCATGCCAATAAACCGCGCTAGCGAACTGATTGCGCTCAGGCGCTGATTACGAGTGGTGCCGCTGCAATGTCGATCTTGTTCAAGAGACCTCCGCACGACCTCCGGGAAGAGATCTTCGACGGTCATCCGATCGATGCGGCGTCGGCAACAAGCACTGGCGAAGTGCAACAACGAGGGCGATCTCCTGTCCGGGCCGAACAACACCTACATCGCAACCTTGGTCGAGCGTCATACCCGTTACGTGATGTTGGCCAAGGTGACAGGCAAGGACACCGAGACGGCCGCGCTCATCAAGCAGGCGAAGAAGCTACCAAAGGAGCTATAATCTCTGACCTGGGACCGGGGCAGGGAACTTACGGATCATCGTCGCTTTACGTTGGCGACCAAAATCGACGTCTATTTTTGCGATCCGCAAAGCCCGTGGCAACGCGGGTCGAATGAGAATACCAATGGCCTGCTGAGACAATACTTTCCTAAGGGCACGACAAGGTCAGGGTGTCGCGATAGCTGCCCTGAGTGTTCCATGAGAGGTTACGTTCCGCTACGACGTGCTCGAGCAGGAAGCGGCGGACCCAGGTGCCCAGAGGACTTCTGTCAGGCATGGCCATCCTTAGACTGTGAGTAGCGCGCGAAGCGCTGGCTGGCCTCCTGAAGCAGCTCAGGGGGCATACGCAGGCGGGCGCTGGGTGGATTTGATATGGACATGCCCTAGGTGGTGTGGACACTTATCGCATCCATAAGACGATGGCTGCGAGGGTGATGACGGCGAGGTAATTTCGAGCGGTTTTTTCGAAGCGAGTTGCGACGCGGCGGAATTGCTTGAACTTTGAGAAGCAGCATTCGACGAGATAGCGCTGGGCATAGAGATGTTTGTCGAACGGGTGTTTGAGCGCCCGTGACGGGTTGTTGGGGATGACGGCGAGCGCTCCTTTGGCGGCGATGGCTTGGCGCAAGTGATCGGCGTCATAGGCCGTATCGGCCATGACGACCTCGGCAGGCAATCCCTCGATCAATTCGGCGGCTTGCGGTGCATCGCCCCTCTGGCCTGCGGTGAGCCTAAANATCCTCCTTTTGGAGGGGGCGCGATGTCGGAACCAAGCCGGGCCGTTCGTCTTGAATCCGGCATCAGTAATGGAGTTTCCCGCGATGGCCCCCCGCGCTAACTGGAAAGGCTTCCTACGTCTTTCCCTCGTCACCTGTCCGGTAGCGCTCTATCCGGCCACGTCCGAATCCGAAAAGGTCTCGTTCAACCAGCTCAACCGGAAGACCGGCCACCGTATCAAATACGCGAAGGTCGACGCCGATACCGGAGAGGAGGTCGACAACGAGGACATCGTCAAGGGCTACAAAGTCGACACCGATACCTTCATCGAGGTGACGAAGGAGGAGCTTGAGAACGTGGCGCTGGAATCGACGCGAACTATCGAGATCGACGAGTTCGTCGACCGGAGCGAGATCGATCCTCGATATCTCATCCGCCCCTACTACCTGCGTCCCGATGGCAAGGTCGGGCACGACGCCTTCGCTGTCATCCGCGAGACCATCCGCGAGATGAACAAGGTTGCAATCGGTCGTGTGGTGTTGACCAATCGCGAGCACATCATCGCGCTGGAGCCGCTGGACAAGGGGCTGATGGGGACGCTGCTGCGTTATCCCTACGAAGTCCGCTCCGCGGATGAGTATTTCGACGATATCCAGGATGTCAAAGTCACCAAGGACATGCTCGACCTCGCCAAGCACATCGTCAATCAAAAGGCGGGTCACTTCGAGCCGGATAAGTTTGAAGATCAGTATGAAACCGCCCTCATTGATCTCATCAACCAGAAGCGCGCCGGCAAACCCATCACCGCAAAAGCGCGTCCGCGCGGTGAGAACGTGGTCGACCTGATGGACGCACTGCGCAAGAGCATCGGCGGAAGCGCGGCGGCAGCGACAGAGGCGAAGAAGCCGGCCAAGAAGGCGCGCAAGGCGGCGCCCGGCCAGAAGGAAATGCTAATGCCGATCGCCGGCAAGAAACCGGCCAAGGAGGCCGCGGCAAAGAAGTCGGCGGCCAGACCGCAGCGGAAGTCAGCCTAGCTATCGTGAAACATCCAGTGACGCCAGACGGGCGTTGCTTCGTCGTCCGCGGCAGGCTCGGATAGAAGCCCGGTCTCGACGAGGTCAAACGAGATGATCTCGTCGGTCAGCTGATGGGGGCCCCGGTGGGCGCTGCGCGACGCAGAGAAAGCGGCCGACCTGGAGGCGGAGGCAATGGCGCATAGGGTGGACAAGATCAAGCAGGCGCTCGGCGAGCGTAGTCCAGTATGGTGAGACGACGGCTCGGCGGATCTCAACCGGCACATGGCGAAGAACAAGCTTTATGCCGACTAACATGCAAAACTAGCTCGCTCCAACCGTGGAGGACTGTGGGTTGCCGAAAGCCGCTATTTTCGATCTGGACGGCACGCTTCTGGACTCGGTGGATCTACACGCGCTGGCATGGCAGGAAGCTCTGCTCAAGTTCGGCCACGAGGTAAGCTTCGAACGGGTGAGGGGCCAGATCGGCAAGGGAGGAGACAAACTGATTCCGGTCTTCCTGTCCGACGAAGAACAAGAAGACCGCGGCGAAGAACTGGAAGAATGGCGCGGCAGTCGCTTCAAGACCGAGTATCTGCCGCTTGTGCGTCCCTTCTCGGCCGTCCCGGACCTGCTGCAACGCGTGCGCGAGGCTGGACTTCAGGTCGCTGTTGCTTCCTCGGCCAAGAAGGATGAAGTCGATAAGTATCTCGATATCGCGGGCATCAGCGATCTGGTCGATCTAAAAACTTCTTCCGACGACGTGGAAGAATCCAAACCCGCACCGGACATCTTCGAGATCGTTCTCAAGAAGCTCAAGCTCGAAGGCACCGACGCCGTCGCTATCGGCGACACGCCGTACGATGCGGAAGCGGCGGGGAAGGCGGGAGTTCCCACGGTGGGCGTACTCTGCGGAGGCTTCACGGAGGACGAATTGCGGAAAGCCGGGTGCGCCGAGGTGTATCCGGGACCTGCTGCGCTTCTAGCCTGTTTCGAACGTTCTTTGTTGCGCAAGTAGCCAGTCGTCGCTCCTCAGATCTTCCGCCGTTGCTTAATACTCGGTCTGCGCCGCAAAATAGGAGCGATATGGCAGCGTTGACAAAAACTACCAAGCGATCGACGTTGAGCGCGGGCATTTTGGCCCACCGGAAGGGCGCTCGCGGGCTTGAGGTCCTGCTCGTTCACCCCGGCGGTCCGTTCTGGCGCAAGACGGATGGTGGCGCCTGGTCGATTCCGAAGGGCGAAATCGACGCCGCGGATGCTCCAGAGCAGGTCGCGCGGCGCGAGTTTGCCGAGGAGCTCGGCCACAGCGCTTCGATCGGTCCACTCCAACCGCTCGGGGAGATCCGACAGCGAGGAGGGAAGCGCGTCATCGCATTCGCCGGCGAAGGTCATTTTGACCCGGCTGCGCTGACCAGCAATACCTTCGATATCGAATGGCCGCCCCGAAGCGGTCGACGGCAGAGCTTTCCCGAAGTAGACCGCGCCGAATGGTTCGATGTCGAGTCCGCACGGACCAAGATGCTGTCCGCTCAAGTAGAACTTCTCGATCGTCTCTTGGCGATCGCGGCTGAGAGCGACGGAAAATGATGTTCAGGATTGGAATCATTTCGGACACGCACGGCCTGTTGAGGCCCGAGGCGGAACGAGGCCTGACGGGCGTCGATCACATCATTCATGCCGGCGACATCGGGCGCCCCGAGATCATCGACGCGCTTCGCCGGATCGCGCCTGTCACCGCCATTCGTGGAAACGTGGACAGTGGCGAGTGGGCTCGCGAATACCCCGACACGAACCTTGTGCGCCTGGCGGGAAAGTCGATCTACGTCCTGCACGACCTGAAGACGCTACAGGCCGATCCCGGCGCCGGCATCGACGTGATCATCTCCGGGCATTCCCACGTGCCAAAGATCGACTCGGTCGGTGACGTTCTCTATCTGAATCCCGGCAGTGCGGGACCCCGACGCTTCAAGTTGCCAGTCACGCTTGCGACGCTCGAAGTCACCCCTGAGGGCATGCGACCGGAGATCCACGACCTTGGAGGCGATTGAACGCAACGCCGAGGAGGTGAAGGCGTTCGTTCCGTTTGCCGTTTACGCCCGAAGGAAAGCGCTATTTGCGCAAACGTTCTCGTTCGCGCACGACATTCTTCGCTCGCTTGTCGGACCTGAGCCCGAGGTAGACAGGCTGGCGCAGTTCGCCGTTGCTCGTCCACTCAGCGAATTTGACCTCGGCAACCAGCGACGGCCTGACCCAGGTCGTGGCGGCCTCGTCCTTCACCTTTGCGGGAAAGGGTGATTTTTGGACCGTGAGCTTCACGAGCTTGGAATGGAGGTCTTCGAGGACCTTGTGGCTGAAGCCAGTGCCGACATGTCCGATGTAGCGCCATCCGTCGTCTTCCCGTACGGCGAGGACCAGGGCGCCGAAGAACGGCCTGGTGCGCCGGGGCGCCGTGAAGCCGGCGATCACCACTTCCTGGCGCTTTGCCGTCTTGATCTTCAGCCAATCCAGGGTTCGGTTTCCGGACGCATACGCGCTGTGGGCGCGCTTCGCCATGATGCCTTCGAGACCCCTCTGCTCGGCCTCGGCGAAGAATTTCGTGCCGTTCGCTTTACGGTGATGGCTGAAGGCGATCAGCTTGTTGCGCGGCAGAATCGCCTTCAGTCGCTTCTTGCGCTCGAGGAGGGGGTGTTTGCGCAAGTCCGCTGCGTTCTCGAACATGAGATCAAAAGCGCAATACAGGAGCTTCGCTTCATGGCGCAGCGCGTTTTGAAGCAGCTGGAAATGCGAGACGCCGTCCTTTCCGATCGCGACGAGCTCGCCGTCGATCACGGCGTCGCCCTTCACGCCCTCCAGCGCTTTGGCGACCTCAATATAGCTACGGCTGATGATCTTGCCGTTGCGGCTGTAGAGCGCAACCTTACCCCGCCGGATTTCCGCGATCATGCGGAAGCCGTCGTACTTGTCCTCGAAAACCCAGTCAGGGTCGTCGAACGGCGCGTCGGTAAGAGTAGCGAGCATCGGCTGCAGTCGCTTGGGCAGGATCGACGTCCGGCTCATTCGAGGCCATTCCTTAAGAGCGCGTTGCGAAATGCATGGACGTCCTTCAAGGATGAGGGAACGCTTCGAGACCGCGTCGTGTTCCGCAGGCGCCGCGGCGCGCGAGGTGAACGATTTCGGTAAGGGCGGATCAGACTGATGGCCAGAAAATTGAAGACCTATCAGACCTCGCTGGGCTTTTTCGATCAGGCGATCGCCGCGCCATCCATGAAGGCAGCTCTGGAGGCGTGGGGCGCCGACAGTAATCTCTTCCACCAGGGCGCGGCAAAGGAGAGTCACGATCCGGACGTCGTCGCCGCGACCATGGCAAAGCCCGGCGTCGTTCTGAGGCGCCCGGTCGGAACCGACCGACCCTTCAGCGAACATGCCGAGCTGCACAACGATCTCGGCGGTACCGGGCCAACGAAAGCCGCCCGCAAGTCGAAAGGTCCTGGGCCGAAAGGGCCTTCGTCTCGCCCCGTCGACAACGCGGGGAACGAAAGGCCGCTCTCGCCTATGAACGAGAGCAGAAGCGCCGAGCGTGAACGGGCGAAGGAAGAGGCCATCAGGCAGAAGGACCGTGAACGGCGTCAGGAGGCATCGACAAGGCGCAGGCTGCGTTGGACAAGGCCGAGCAGGAGCACGGGAAACGGGCCGCGGCCATCCAGGCTGAGGTCGAGGCTCTCGAGAAGAGATTGCAAACTGAAAAAGCCCGCTGGGATAAGGAGAAGGAGCGATTGGAAGCTGCGCTGCGGCGCGCGCGAGGTTAGTCTTTGGCCGTACCCACGGGTGCAGGCAAGCGGTCCCCTTCAAGCGTTCATCGTTCGGAATCTAGCAGGCGTGCTGCGGCTTGGTTCAGTGCGGCCCGGTCACGTCGGTCCACAGGAGTGAGCTCCATGACTGCCTGATGTAGCTCGGCCGGAATCGTCAGCTGACTTTCCAAGGGCTTGTTGGCCCACTGCCAGAAGCGATCGAATGCATCCATCACAGGTCCTCCCGCAGGCCCCGGAAGAACGGGTGCCGGACCTTTCCCTCGGCCGACTTCGCGCGATATTCGATCTCGGCCAGAAGCTTAGGTTCAACCCAGATGCCCTTGTGGCCGATCCGCTTCGCATAGGGCTGAGTCTTTCGGATGAGGGGTTTAAGCCGCTTCTGCAGATCAGCCACCGAGACTTTGTCGAAGCCGTGGTCGACTTTGCCGGCATAGACCAGATCATCGCCTTTGCGCCGGCCGACATAGAGCCCGTCCCACTTCGTACCGTCGAGTGCAAAACCGGCAATGGTCAGCGTCTCCCGCTGCGCGCAGGTCTTCTTGACCCAGTCGTTCGTGCGTCCCGTCGGATAGGCGCTGCCCCGGACTTTTGAGATGACGCCTTCGAGGCCGAGCTTGCAGGCATGCGCGAATATCTCGCGGCCGTCTATCTCGAAACTTTCGCTGAACTGGATGTCGGTGCCGCCCAGGATCTTCTTAAGTTCGGCCTTGCGCTGAAAGAGCGGTAGCTTCCGGAGATCGCGGCCGTTCAGATAGAGCAGATCGAACGCCACGAGCATGATGCTCGTCGACTTGCCCTTGAGCTCGTTCTGCAGGACCGAGAAGTCGGTCGTGCCGTCGGCGGCCGGTACCACCACCTCGCCGTCCACCACGGCCGAGCTCGCCTTGATCCGCCAGGCGTCATGGGCGACTTTCTTGAAGCGATGCGTCCAATCGTGGCCGCGCCGAGTGAAGATCTTTGACGCCTCGTTGGCTAGATGGACCTGAACACGGTAGCCGTCGAACTTGATTTCGTGAATCCAGCGCTCTCCGGACGGCACCTTCTCGATCGAGGTGGCCAAGGCCGGTTCGATGAAGCCGGGGAAGGGCGCCTTGACGCCGATGCCCGCCGGTTTTTGACGCTGAAACGCCACTGAAGAACTCCACGCTACAGCCGATTCAAATTGGCACAGTTCGAATCGTTCCGGAACCGCCGAATCCTTGTTGCGTTGCCTCGACGCCACGAACAGGAGGTATCCATGGCGACAGCGAAGAAGTCGAAGACGGCGCGCGGGACCAAGCAGGATCGGGCACGGGTGGCCGGCGGCCAGGACTACGAAGTTCGGTACGAGGCGAAGAAGACAGGAAAGTCGGCGCGGGCGGTGAAAAAGGCTGTCAAAAAGGTCGGCAATGCGCGGAAGCGGGTGGAAAAGCGGCTAGGCCGCTGAGTAGGAGACGGGGTGGCGTCGAAGCTTAGCGCCGGTCCTCCTCGTCTGGGGGGCATTCTGGGCAGGTATCACCAATCGAGTCCAGCACGTTGCGAACCGCGGCCGCCGCTGCATCGGGGGACACGTCTGCTGGCGGGTCTCGACGGGCGATGTCGAAGGCCCGCTCTCGCGCATGCGGATCGGCGCGGTCCTGCATCCAACCGTGCTCCTCGCACTCGCGGATGGCGCCTACTTCCTGGAGAACGTGGATCGCCCATCCGCGCAGCGTCCGTGTTGTCGGCCTTCGTTCACTGGTCATCAGCATTGAAATGGACTCCGAATACGACGAATCGCGTGACCCGTCGTTTGTTCCGGCTGCTAGGACAATGCTGGGATTCCCAGTCAGCAGAGGAGAACGTCTTTTCATCGTCGAGCAGCATCAGCACACCAGAGAATTCGTGCTGTTTGTTAATTGTCAACAATCAGCAATTACCGGGGCCGCGCTTGAGTATTTATCTCAGCGTCCGTCTACGTCACGCTCTGCGCCATGCTGCCTTGCCGGGGATCACCCTTTCCGGCTGGATCATAGGCAAGCTGCTGTCCGGCGCGGTATTGATCGAAGCGGTCTTTGGCCGTCAAGGGTTGGGCGGCGTCCTTGTCGCAGCCACCTCCACACGCGATGTCCCCGTCGTGTCAGGAGTGATTTTGGTTTCAGCTGCGCTGTTTGTCGCTGCCAGCTTGATCGTGGATCTCACGGTGCAGCTCATCGATCCCAGGATGAAAGAGGCATGAGTTTCGCCACGAGCTCCGCCGGACATGAAAAGCGTTCATAATTGCAAGAGTGCTGACGGGTGCCCGTAGGTTTCCGGTTCTGGTCTATCTCGCGGCTTTCTTCATCGCGTTCTTCGTCATCGCAGCGGTTGAACCGAAGCTGCTTCAGACGCATGATCCGTTGGCGCTGAGCTTGATGTCACCTCTCAAGCCCCCCTCAATGGCGCATTGGCTGGGAACGGACCAGTCCGGACGGGATCTCTATTCCCGCATCGTGGCGGGGACGGGTCAGTCTCTCTCGATTGGGCTGGGTGCGACTGCGCTAAGCCTGTCCATCGCGCTCATACTCGGCGTGACGGCGGGCCTGTCCGGCGGCTGGATCGACAATGTGCTCAGCCGGCTGTTCGACGCCCTGTTCGCTCTCCCCACTCTGTTCCTTGCGCTTCTCTTCGTTTCGTTGTTGGGCACCTCGGTCTCGACGCTGATTATCGCCGTCGGCCTTGGAACATCGCCAGGATATGCACGCATGGTGAGGGTGCAGGTTCTGAGGGTCAAAGCGACCGGTTATGTTGAGGCGGCAAGGGCGCTAGGCCACTCGCCTAGGGGCATCCTGTTCAAGCATATCCTGCCCAACGCGATCAGCCCACTTGCGACAATGTTTACGCTCGGTATCGGGCAAGCCATCATTTGGGCATCCGGCCTTTCGTTTCTCGGCTTGGGAGTTGCGCCGCCCTCATCGGAATGGGGCGCACTGCTCAATGCCGGGCGCAACTATGTGATCTATGCATGGTGGCTCGAGGTCATGCCCGGGATCGCCATCGCTACCTTCGCGTTCTCAGTGACTGTCATCGGCCAGTACGTGCAGCAACGCCTGGAAGGAAGGATCGAGCTTCCATGAACGTGACCTATCCCGCAGCCTCCTTCCGGCAAAATGCCACAAAGCCCCCGGCTAGCGACCCCGTTGCTCACCGTACAAAACCTCAACGTTTCCTTCGGGCCGGCGCATTCGCGGCGAGCTGTGGTCAAGGGGGTCTCTTTCACGGTTGAGGAAGGCCGGTGCGTCGCGATCGTCGGTGAATCGGGATCAGGCAAAAGCGTTACCGCCCGGACGCTGGTTGGTCTGACCGGGGCGCGTTCTCATGTCCAAGCTGACCGCCTGACTTTTCAGAGAAAGAATATCGATCGCCTCGGTGACAAGGAATGGAGAGCGCTACGCGGCAAGCACATCGGCTTCGTGTTACAGGACGCGCTGGTGTCGCTCGATCCGCTAAGACCGGTTGGCATGGAGATCGGTGAAGCGCTGCTTGTTCACCGTGCAATCAGGACACGTGCAGACTTGACGGAACGGATGGTTGAGCTTCTGAAGCTCGTGGGCGTGCCCGAGCCGGCGGTCAAGGCGCGGCAGCTTCCACATGAGCTTTCAGGCGGGCAACGGCAAAGAGCCTTGATTGCGACGGCAATCGCGCTCGATCCAGCTCTTTTGATCGCAGATGAGCCCACGACCGCGCTGGATGTCACCATCCAGGCGCAGATCCTGGATCTGCTCAGCGAAACCCGCGAGCGCGGCAAGGCCATGATCCTCATCAGCCACAATCTTGCCGTGGTATCGCAGATGGCCGACGAAGTTATCGTGATGCGGCACGGCGAAATCGTCGAGCATGGCTCATCAGAACAGATTTTTGGCGACCCGAGACATGATTACACGCGGGGCCTCCTCAAGGCGATCCCATCCGTCCGGTCACGCGGGAGCCGTCTTTCGTCCTCGACGGCGCCGCGCTTCATCTCGGCTGAAGGAGAAGAGACCAGAGGGCCGACCCAATCGGATATCGCGCAGCGTAGTAGGCCGCTGCTTGAGGCGGAACGGCTCGTCAAGCGCTTTCGCGGACCGGATGGCAAGCTGCGTACCGTCGTCAATGACGTCTCGTTTCGCCTCGGCTATGGAGAGACGCTTGGCATCGTCGGCGAGTCAGGGTCTGGGAAGACGACGGTGGCGCGCATGGCGCTCGCGCTCGAAATGCCTGATGAAGGAGAGGTGACACTCGAGGGCGCGCCGTGGACGTCAGCGACAGAGAAGGAGCGCCGAAGCCGGCGCTCGGATATTTCGGTGATCTACCAGGACCCACTCAGTTCATTCGATCCGCGCTGGACCATAGAGCGGGTCATTGAAGATGCTTTGGTAACACGCCGCGGAAACTCTTTCCTGGACAGAGGCAGTCGACCATCCGAGGTCAGCGAGTTGCTCGATCTTGTGGGGCTGTCACCAAGCTTCAGGACCAGGCGCCCACTCGAACTGTCGGGCGGTCAACGCCAGCGGGTTGCAATCGCCCGCGCGATTGCCCCGCGCCCCAGGATCATCGTGTGTGACGAGCCGGTCGCGGCACTTGATGTGTCCATCCAGGCTCAAATTCTCGATCTGCTTGGCGACCTCAAGTCTCATTTGGGCGTCAGCTATCTCTTCATCTCGCACGATCTCGGCGTGGTGCATCATCTGAGCGACCGAGTTCTTGTCATGAATCATGGCGTGGCCGTCGAAGCTGGCGGAGCAGACGACGTATTTCTGCGGCCTCGGCAACCCTATACGAGGAAGCTGGTCGCGGCCGTTCCACAATTGCGCTTCCAGGCGGCGTAAAGTCCACAAGGCCAACCGTTCCGTCGTCTGTCAGCGCTAGCCTGAGCGCGCGGGCCAAGCGCTGTGGAGGGCAGCTAGGTCGAACCGCGACTCGATCGTGTGTGCATACGGGCAGCAGAAACCCGACCGCCTGGTCCGACAATGCAAATGCCCTCCTTAGAGGGCTCTACTAGCAAGGCGTCAATCCACAAGATGCGTCGACCCATCAGCGCACCGGGGCAGGTGGGTCTGGCGTAGTTTGGGCGACTCACGTTACCCATCATTCCCGACGACCTCACTGCACAATGGGAATGAAATGGTTGCAGCAACCCGTGAACTGCCGGCTTCTGGTTACGCACTTGAAGTGGATGGCCGGCTCAAGGCCGAATTTGCAACCAGAGACGGCGCCAGGGCAGGTGGAGAAGAACTCAAGAAGCGTTTTCCCATGCTTCAAATCAGGATCTATGACGCGCAGACGCATGCGCGCGAGGACATCTAGATCCGCGGACGGCGTAATTTTCTGCTTCGCGCGTGCGGCTTCCGCCCACCGGGCTCTCCTGAACCGAGCCGCTTCGCGTCTCGGCCGCCGTGCGGCGTCGATCCCTCGCGCAAGGAGATGCAGAGCTCCTCGCCGGGGGCACTCAGAATAGGGGCTCGCCTCTCGGCGATCGCTATCACTGCCCCGTTCCCGGGTGCCGCTATTGAACCGGTCTCGTCGCTGCACTCGGACCCGCGTGCCCCTTCGGGTCGCTATGCTCACGCTCTCCGGGTGCCATTTTGCGAGGCGATGCGCCCTTGGCGCACGCCTGGTCGGCCTGCGGCCCAAAAGCACCTCAACGCCAAGCCCAGAAGAATGGAACGGAAGGCGGAGCGCGCCGCAGATTTGGCATTCTGTCATTTGTGTGCGACGCCGCCCTCGCAAATCACAGTACCACTAGCACCGTTCCTTATCCCGCAGCCGTTTAGGGGCGTCGTGCTGCTGAACGCGACAGTCATCAATTGTCGCGATTGTTGCATCCCGGTGACAGACTCTAGACGCGCCGAGTTTTAAGGTGCACCGATTGGCTCGCAAAACCCTTGGTAGCGATGCCGTCAAGGCGCCGGCGCTGAGGGATTAAGCGCCGCCGGATGATTTTCAGACTGTTTTTCAGCTTGGCCTGCCGGCAACGGTTGGCTGGCAAAAGGTGATGTTTGCATGAGATTGCAGCACCTCATTTTGGGGGTCGCGTGTCTGTCGCTTACAGGCTGTGGCACGTATATTCCAAGCCAACGGGATTGGCCGAAGTCCAGCTCGCGCGAAGTCGAGGATATGAACTCCGCGCTCATCCGCAGCATCGTTTGCGAGTTGAGCTATGCAGTGACTTTGACTGTCAAAGAGGATCTGGCCCAAGCGCGGGAGAGAGCCAACCACCGCGCATATAGTCGCTTCCTTGCCGGCTGGGGGGTCGAAGTTGCAACCGACTTGACCGTCTCAGAGAATTCGACGGTGAATCCGACCGGCCTCTGGGAGCCAGTATCCCCGCTCTCGCCGGTGTTCACGCTCGGGGGCGGGATCAGCGGCGGCGCCGTGGCGACGAACGAGAACAACTTCAACGTCTTCTATCCGATCGCAGCGCTCTACAAGCCAACCCTGTTCCAGCGCAACAGCATGGAGCGCCCCTGTCGCGACCCGTCTGGAAACAAGGAAGGCTCGCCACTGGTCGACATCGATTTGAAGATTCTGCCGCTGCTGGAGTCCCGCATTCAGATCGTCAAGCTCGGTCTGGCCAGCGACCCCAACAGCGTCGCGTTGATCAAGGACGAGAAGAACGTCCTGACTCAGACCGTGTCGATCAAGGAGACGGTTTCGGGTGACATCACGCCCAGTTGGAAGTTTACCACCGGCACAGTGAATCCGTCGGGGAACCTGTTCAGCACAGGCCGCGAACGCACGCATCAGATCGTCTTTACATTTGGTCCGCTGGCAAAGGGCGGCGGCGCTCTGACGCCGCTCGCGCAGGCGTTTCACATCAATCAGCAGCTCAAAGCCGGACTTCGCGGTACTCGCATAACGCCGTAAGAGGAGGGAAACAGTGAAAGCCTCGCGCAAGACGACCGGTCAATCGGCAAAGCAAAAGAAGGCCAAGGCGAAAAAGGCTAGTTTGAGCGCACCTGCAACGGATGCACCTGCAGACATTGCTGCAGCGGATGGCGATAACCGGCGCAACGTGCGCTCGCTCATTACTGGCCTGGACGTTCCGTCACTGCACAGTGACGACGTCACCGACATTCTGCTGCACTGCGCGTCGGTATTGAACTTGCGAAACGCCATCGACAACCCAAGTGCTTCATTGGCTCAGTCTTCAGCCCGCTATTGCTACACCAAGTCGGGAGATGATCCCACGGTGAGCATCTATAGCGGAGGCTTCAAGGTCGGAGAGACTTCGGAGGTGAACGCCAAGGCAAGCGGAATACCGCCCTGCGGGGGCTAGTGCGTTTGTGGCGCAAAGATCGCAGCATCTTTCGCCGATATTGCATCAGGATTGCGATACGTCTGCGCGGCGTCAACGCGCGAACGCCTGAGGCTCGTTGACGCCGCTTGCGGAGCGCAGATTGATCCTACGATAGAAAGCTCATACAGCTCGTTTGGCATTTCCATCTCGCGGGTGCGGGAGCCATCTTGCGTCCCCGGCGCCGTGGAAGGTTCACCGCGTATCGGTGCGCGCAGCCGCGCGCGATGAGGGAGTTGTTGACTCGGTCACGCATCGCGCGGATGCGCGCATCATTCGACCATGGCAAGGTGGGGCGTCGGCGGCTTGAAAGCGATCGTGCCGCTTGACGCGGCATCTACATTGCGTAAAAATCTAGCATAAGTTGCGTTTCCGGTTTTTCACGTCAATCCTTTAAGTTGCGCGTATGTTTGCCCGTCTCAGAGGTCTTCGACCGCACACCTCCCTATGCTGCGTCCGCCGGACTCCCCGGCTCAATAAAGCTGTGGAAGCTCCGCGATACCGGCGGGCGGGCCGTCTTGCTGTCGTGGCGCGTGCCGGCGGAATCAACGAACATGCGAAAAGGAAAATTCGAGCGGCGCCATGTCCGCGGGCCCGATATCCATGGCTGCGTCCTGATTCGAAGGTAGGCCCGATGATCGACGGTCGTTCGCCTGGCAGCCACCTTCAACTTGCGCTGTTCTCAGGGGCTGAACACGGACCGAAAACCCGCCGGGCCCGCCTTTGGATCGTCGCGGCCGAGACGCCGATCGCCATTTCGGAACGCCACCACTATGCGTTTGTGAACTCGATGGACGGAACGTCTGTCGTCGATCAGTCCGATCTGCTTCTTCTAAGAAATCGCAGCGGCGCGTTCCTGCTATTCGGGCCGGCGCAGGGAAGCCATCTCCTCAAGGATATCGCGGCGTTCTCCGCCAGTTTGCCGGAGCGAATTGCATCGTCGTCACGAACGGGCGTGACGGAGATGATGGTGATTTCGTCGCGTCCCGCCCGATGGCGAGATGCCTCGAGAGCCGAGCTTAGGATGGAGAACGCCAGGTCGAACCTGGAAGAAATCCTGTTCAGGCTCGAGCAGTACGCATCAAAGCCTGCGCGACTATCGACTCTCGGCACGTGGGCGATCCGGCTGGGCTCGGAAATCCATCCCATGGTGCGCGCACTTTTCCATCGCATCTATGCGGACGCGCTGGCTCAAGCGTACCGACAATCGGGTGGAGATGATTGGCGGCTGCAAGCGCGGCTCAACTACCGGCTTGCACAGCTGAATTCGCAAAACGCCGGCCTGTTTCACTACTTTCGGACCGCGCACGACACCGGTGAAAGCGTGCTCGCTGGCGAACAGCTCGACCTTCCCGGCCTCGAAGACGGCAGGGGGCGGCGGGCTTCTTCAATCGGTTTTTCGGTCGAGCGCGTCTGCGGCTTTGCCATCGAGCTCGATCAGGTCGACGGACCGGCCGTGCTTGCGCGAGGTTCGTCGGCGACGGTTTATCGCCACTACGGATCGGTGCAAATCACGGACCAGACACTGGTCAAGGCGCTGGCCGGCTTGCAGTCGCCAAGCCGGCGTCTCGTCGCATCCACCCGTTTCGTTGGAACGCAGCTGGCTGTCACCACAGGCGTCGTCGACGAAATCCGCGCTCTCTTGCGTATCGACGATCAGACCGAGCCGCGAGGCCAAGTCGAAGCCATTCAGGCCTCGTCAGACACCATTGCGTTCGAGCCGCCATGGATTGTTCGTCCAGCTGATTTCGTGACATTCATCGGTCGTGCCGAGGCGCGACGGCACCACGATTTGAGCGTGCGCGCGGTCATGGCGGACGGTTTTGACCTGCATCTGAGCATACGGCTCGACGCCAAAAATTCGGCGGCCGAGCGACATCTTTGAGCACATTGATACTGTACGGCGGGGGTAAATGCTGAAAAGATTACAGGTCATCGGGCCGTCCGGAGGGCGGCTGGAGTTCATCGATCTCGAAGAGAGCGAGGGCTTCGGCATCTTCCATCCAAACGAGGGGGCCATGAGTGCTGCGCGTACCAGTCTCCTTGCGGCCGTCGAGCGGCTGTGTGATGCGACATATGACTGGGAATATCGCGGTCAAGACGAGCGCGACAAAGTGCTCAATGATTTACGCGAGCACGGGGCCAAGTTGCTCACCGCCCTGGCAGGCGCTCGACCGCGCGAAGAGTTGATCGCTATTCTGTCGCGTGCCCGCCATTTGACGGCCCTGTCCGACCACCACCTGCCATGGGAGTTCCTATATCTGGGGGACGTCGATAAACCCGCCTCGGTTCGCGATTTTTTCGGGTCCAATGCGGTCGTGGGCAAGCACTTCGAAAAGAGATCCAACAAGCGGTCGTCTCCGTCAACTCTGTCAGCGGATCGGGGACCGCTGACGCGTTTGCCGAACGACGTCGCAGTCGAGTTCAGATATGCGGAAGATTCGCGTTTGCCTTCGGCGACCTCCGGAGCAGAGCGGGCCATTTTCGAAAGGCTCGGGGTGAACATCATCAACCTGCCGGCGCTGTCCGACACCAAGGCTTCCCGTGACCAGCTGCATCATTTTATGGGCGCATCCGAACACCTGACGCACTTCAATTGTCACGCCGATCCCGAAATTCCAGCGGAATCGGAAGGCGCAATTTTCGTGACAAGGGTCTTCAAGATCGACAAGCGGAGCATTGCCGAGCTTGACCTCAACGAGAGTTCGATCATCGTGCTGAATTGTTGCAGCAGCCATACGATGCGACACGATGTTCAGGAGACGGTGGCGAGCGAGTTCAGGAACAAGCGCGTCGAGGCTGTGGTGGCCACGACGGGAAACATCGAAGACGCATATGGCACGCGATGGGCGGGCCATTTTTATCGAGCATTGTGCGGCGGGCAGACCGCCGCGCAGTCGATCTTGACGGCACGGCACGCGATGCTGGAGGAGACGCATCCCAACCTTTCAGCCCTGTTGTATGCTTACATTGGCCGGCCGAGCGCGGCCCTCCGGACCAGATTGGTGGCGTGATGAAAACCTTCTCCTCTAAACCGGCCGAGGTCACCAAGAAATGGGTCTTGATCGATGCCAAGGGTCTGGTGGTCGGCCGGCTCGCAACGATCGTCGCGATGCGGCTGCGCGGCAAGCATTTGCCTACATACACGCCGAATGTCGATTGCGGCGACAACATCATCATCGTCAACGCTGCGCACGCGGTGCTCACCGGTCGCAAGCTCGAGCAGAAGACCTATCACAAGCACACCGGCTATGTCGGCCACGTCAAGGAGCAGACCGCCCGACAGATCCTGGAGGGGCGCCATCCAGAGCGCGTGCTCGAAAAGGCGATTGAGCGCATGATCCCGCGCGGGCCCCTGGGCCGCGTCCAAATGGGCAATTTGCGAGTTTATGCCGGGCCTGCGCATCCTCATGAGGCCCAGCAGCCGGAGAAGCTCGAAATCGCGGCAATGAACAGAAAGAATGCCACGGCGCTTCGGAAAGAAGTGAGAAGTAATGTCGGGAAAGACGACATTAACCAGGCCCGCGGGCGGGGCGGGGCGGAAACCAGATCGAAACCAACCTTCGCCAAGATTCTTGACCATATCAGGACGGAGAAGGGAGGCCTTCGGGATCCCTCGTTTTTCCGCCTCAAGCAGCTCACCGAAGTGGTCCGAGCGATGAATGTGAGTGAGATCAATCGCCAAATTCAGGGGCTTATCCTCGAATTGGACAACCCCGATACCACGCGCGTCGAGAACGCGCTGCTCGAACTCGGGTTGCTGATCCCGCGGCTCGATCTCGGCCGCTGTCTGAAAGATGCGGAACTTCGCAAGACATTGTTCCCGATCCCGGATCGGTTGATGACCGCTCTGACCGAGAACCTTTCGGTGGCGGAGGCGGCGAAAAGAGCCGCCTTGGCGCTGGTCGCAGCGCTATATCCGGATCACTATAGGGATACGACCCTGGACGAGAAGCGAGCGCTGGCCGATCTCGAGCGGGTTTTCGTGCTGAACCGTGTGTCCTCATTTTTCACCATCAACACGGAGGTGGGGAAGGAAGCGACCGTGATCGACGCGCGCCTGTGGGATCGCGTTCCTTTCCTGTTGAATGGCATTCGTCCGAAGCTCGCCGGCAAGGACGGCTGGAAACTGCAAGGCAATCTGGCGGTTGACGGCATCGTCGGAGCCAAAGCACTGAGTGTCCATGCCGTGGACGACAAGAACCTGCTCGACGGGCAACTCGCCGGGGTGCAGGTGAAGCTGGCCGGGGACGAGAAATCCGCGGTCCACGGCAAGGTCATCCTGAATTTCAGGAATGGCGAGCGTACATATTCGCGCGAGGTGTTCGACTACGAGTCGTTGTTCCCACCGACGTTCAGCTCTCGGGAAGATCAACAAAGGCGTCATCACCGATGAACGCAAAGGGGGCACCCGGTCCCTTTCCTCTGAACTTCAGAGGCTCCGTCGGTGCCACATCAACGATGGCGCCGTCCTTGTAGGTGACCTCGCGCAGCGTGAGGCCGAAGATCAGCTGGCTTCCGGCCAGGAACGCATAGCTTCCGTTGTCCTCGCGCTTCAGCTCCATCTTCGCCTTGGCCGTCAACTCCTCCACGGCTTTTGCGGACAGCTCGACATGCTTGTTCGACTTGTCGGCGACCGTAATCCGAATTCCTCTCGCCCGCCACACCTTGCTGACCACGAAGAAGCGACGATCGGCATAGCCTTGCGCAGGTTCGGCCCTTGCTTCGTTCATCCGAGCCAACACAGCGTCGAAATTTGTCAGCTCCTTGTTGGCCGGCGCAATGATCGCGAGCTGAATGGTGTCTGCATTGCTCGATGAAAAGGCGCTGGAGAAAGACCCGCTGCCCAAACCGAGCGCCTGCAGCACTCTGCCCATCACCGAGGCCGCGACACCGGCCCGCAGGACGCTGCTGGCCTTGAAGTGGAAGGATTTGAAGCCTGGATCGGTGGCGACCTCCAGGCTCAGTTGAAGATTGAAGACCTCTCGCCAGGAGCCAAGCCTGGCGCCGCTTTGCTGGTCCGCAATGATCAGATCGCCGGGCGCGATGTTGTCGCGCGGCGGCAATATCAAATTGATGCCCTCGGCCAGGAGAGCCGCCATCAACTCGTCGCCAGTGTCTCGGGAGCAATTCATGATCGTGCCTCAAAAAACGCTTTGAAAAAAAAGATACTCAACCTCACATTACAGAAATTCATCTATATCTGTAAAGATTGCAGTGCGCTGGGCCGGCTTTCCGGCAGCATCGGCAGTTGCAGACATCCAGCCGCCCCGGAAGCATCGCTCGAGATGCTCGTCGCGGGTGTGGCCGTGTTGTTCGGCCACGTCAGCTCAAGTCAGCTCGTCTCCGATCTCGTCGAGGGCACGCGAGAAGACACATAACATTTGAAATTGCGGGCGCCTACCTCCTGCGGCGTCTCGCCCGTCAGCTGGCGGATGGGAATGTCGGAGCCTTTGCCGTGCAGCTAGCCTACCCCAACGCATCGCCAGATATCGTACACCGAGCGCCATCACTTGCGCCCGGTCGTCGCCTAGGTCCTTCCACATTCCATCTTAGTGTTGCCTTTCGCGTGCCTGCCGGCCTGTTCGTAACGGCTCAGAACCCGCATAGGCTCGAGGATTCCGCAACCTTGTCCATGAGCTCGACGGAGGCCTCCGCGTATGTCTTGCTGGTCATAAGCGGCAGGGCGTCGCCGTCGAGATCGCGGCGCGCCCACCATTTAGCCTGATAGACGGGGACAACAAAGGAGGTTGGCTTGCGATTGCGATGCAACTATCGGTAAGTAGTACGACACGTTGGTCGGGCGTGGGGGAAAGAATGTCGCGTTTCGTCGTGGTAGCTGCCAGTCTGCTTTCGCTGGCGGCGGCAATCTGTTGCGGCGCGCTGAGGGCCCAGCAAGCTGGGGCGCCGGCCAACGCAGCGGCGCAAGCGAGCCAAACACCTGCCGCCGAGCAACAGCGTACCGATCAGGCGATTCAAAAGCCGGGAGCGCCGGCCGGTCCGGCAGCCCAGGCGGGCGCTGCAGCAGCAAGCGACCCGCAGAAACAATGCGTCAAGCCCAACGAGTTTGCGATCGAGCTGCGATCCGGCCGCAATCCTGTCGGCGCCTCCATCGTTCTTGCAACGAACTTCCTGCCAACGAACCAGCGTGTCGCTGTGGGCGTACGTGCTCCCTTTGAGGAGGGCGTCCGCTACTTTGCGGGCATCGACTACGGGGACGAGACCTATCTGTTCAAGCGGCAAGATGCCGTAACCCACCGCGCGACGGAGTCCGACCCGCTGGTGCAGAAGCACCTGCTGGAGCCCGATCAGACCATTGTCACGCTCAACATGGCCGACAATCTCGCCTGGTTTTGGAGCCGGGTCGATCTGTACCTCTACACCTGCAACAGCCCGATAGGCCAATCGCCTTGGCGGGTTTCCTCTGTGAGCGTACGTCTCAGTCCGTACTGGTTCAGTATCTTCGCGGTTATTGCCGAGGTCCTGATCCTCTACCTCTGGATCGCGTTGGCGCTTCGCAAGCAGGATCACACATTCGCATCGTTTCTTGCGGCACTGAACCCCGCCAAGGTTTCTGCCGGACCTGACGGCAAGGGCAGTCTCTCGACGTTTCAGACGCTCGCCTTCTCGCTGGCGGTGGCCGCTCTCATTTCGCTGCTGCTGCTGCAGACGGGCACGCTGGTCGATCTGTCCGGATCGATCCTGACGCTGCTCGGCATCAGCGGCATCGGGGCGACGATTGCGAAAGGAACGGATAGCCAGCGCAACACGCTGTCCGCCGACAACCGGGCGTGGCTGCTGAGACATGGCTGGATTCCAATGGCCAAGACCGTCGTGGATCCCGCGAACGCGACGTGGCGCGACTTCTTCACGACCGACGGCGTGTTCGACGTGTACCGGTACCAGAGCTTCATCTTTGGACTGGTCGTGATCGGTGGCCTGATCGCGGCTGGCGTCAACCAGCTCTCGACCTTCGTTGTTCCGAACACGATCCTGGGTATCGTTGGCCTCAGCCAAGTCGTCTATATTGGCGGCAAGCTGGTCACTCCCACCAACATTTCCGATCTCAACGCCGCGATCGTGGGGCTTCGGACGGAAGAGCAAAAGCTCAAGGCCGCCGCTGTCGCGAAACAGCAGGGTCAGGTGGCCAGTCTTGCCGAGGCCATCCAGTTGGTCGGGCAGGAGGCATATGAGGCGTACCGGCAGAAGGCTCGAGATGTCGCCGCCATCTTCACGGACGCGACCGGGCTCGCCGTCCGAGAGGCGTCGATCGAGCCGATTGTCACCTGAGGGGCCGACATGACGAAAAACATCCTGGTGTTCGCCGATGGGACCGGAAATGAGGGCGGTCTGTTGCCGGATGAGAGCCGCACCAACGTCTACAAGCTCTATCGGGCGACGCGGACAGGTCCGGATTGCATCATCGATCCGAAGCAGCAATTGGCGCTGTATGTCCCCGGGATCGGAACACCGGCGCCCGGACACAGCAGTGGTTGGAGCCGTCTCAAGGAAACGGTCCAGCAGATGTTCGGGTTCGGCATCACGAAGAAGATCATCGATTGTTACGTTGCCCTCATCGGGGTGTGGGAGCCGGGAGACCGTATCTACCTTTTCGGCTTCAGCCGTGGGGCCTATACGGCCAGGTGCCTGTCGCACGTGCTCGAGGTCTGCGGAATTCCCCGGAGCGAGCCGAATGGCAATTCCTTAAGTCTCGATCCGAAGTCGTTGCGGCGCGTCGCCAAGGAGGCCGTCGCCTGCGTCTACTGGCTCGGGATGCCGCGGGACGGCGTGGAGATCGAGAAGAGGACAGGGCAATTCCGCGTCTCCTACAAGTCGGAAATTGGACGCGTTACGGGAGCGTCGGCTTATTTCATCGGAATCTGGGATGCCGTTGCCGCGATCGGATGGCAACGCTTCTTTCCCGATTGGGCCTACGACCGGCACTTTGCCTCGGACGTCCAGTACGCGCGGCATTTGCAGTCGATCGACGAAGGCCGGAACGACTTCAAGCGAGTGCCTTGGGGCGGCAGCGGGACCGTGAAGTGGCCGGACCGGCAGGGCGAGCCGGAGCAATTCGATCAGATCTGGTTCGCTGGCAATCATGCGGATATCGGCGGCAGCTATCCTGAGAACGAGTCCCGCTTGTCGGATATCACGCTTGCCTGGATGGTTGAATTCATCACCGAGAAGATACCCGAAGCAGGCCGGGTATTTGTCGACAAGAGCATACTGCGGTTATACCCGTCCGCCGACGGCATGATGCATGACGAATGCATGGTCGGGATGGGCGGGACCTCACTGCACTGGTCGAAGGCGGTTCGCAACGTTCCGGACACGGCCCAGCTTCATGAAACGGTGTACGAGCGCCTCGCGATGAAGTCGGTGCGCAATTACACGAGTTTCGGTCCGTATCGTCCGGTTGCCCTGCAGGGGCATCAGAAGGCGAAAGCATTCTTTGCGCCGGCTTCAGATGGAAACGAGCTCTCGCAGGCTGACGGGCAGTCTTCTTCAAACACGATGCCTCCTTGAACTGACCGTGTCGCGAGGCACGAGCTGCAGCGCAGTGGTCAAGTTTGTGCAAGGCGTACCCGGTCTCGCCTGTCGCCGTGTCCAGATGTGCATGGCAGCCGCGCAACGCGGTGGTTCTCCGCGTGCTCAGTTTTTTGTTTCAACGCAGCAAGCAACTGTAGCAAGTTCGACGATCAGACGTCCGCCGCCTGACGTCAAGCTGGTATGTTCAATGACCAGATTGCGTCGCGGCTGGTCCTCAACGCCTGCCCATCTGGAATGTAAAGCAGCGGCACTTGCTCCTTTGCGACTTCCTTCATGAGGTCGTCGATTTCGGCGGACAGTCGCTTCATGCCTTCGTATTTTGCCTGGGTGTCAAAAATCACCCGCGAGCCGTCGGGGACACGGAGTGACTTGGCATATGCCTCATTGTGATAGAGCATGTCGAGGAACCGCTGAACCTCACCCAATATTCTCAGCTCGTAGAAGAAGCCCATCTTAAGGGCCTCTGTGTCCGCGTGATACAAAGTGGCCGCGATGTCAAAGCTGGGGAGATCGATCGATGTACCTTCCTCGATGGCGTCTGCCTTGACGTTCTTGCAGAGCCGAATGGCTTTCCGCAGGCTGCCGAACGTACCGTCGCATCGCTCCTGAATGCACTTGATGTGTAGAAACGGCAAATTGTCGATGGTTTCCGGCACCTTCTTGTTCAAGATCGTCACTGTGCGATCGTGTTCTTGCCGCGACAGCTGGTAGGCGTGGCCATCGTGCCAATGGCTGGGCACAACGTCGACGGGGCGCGCGAGTGAACCGCCGGAGATGCAGATCGCTTTTCCACCCGACGTATCGACCGTCGCAGCAGGATACTTGTTCTTGAGGATCTTCTCGGCCTCCGTCCTTAAAGTGATCAGAGAACCGATCGACGTCTTTGGCGTGGGAAGGCCGGAATAGTAGCCACTCAACACACCTGTGGTCGAGTAGGTCAAAAATCCCAGATCGATCGTCAGCAGGTCGACGTCGCTGACACCTCGGATGTGAACGTTCAGCGGTACAGAGCCCTGGAGACGAAAATCAGCGGTAATGCCGGCGTTTGCCAGCCCTGTCTTGAGCTGAGCGCCCACACGCTCAGCGGTCTCAACGCTGATCCGAGTGTAGTCCGGTCCGACCTCCTGCATCGCTCCCAGCGCGTAACGGGTATAGGATTGATTTTTTGCACGATCCTGCCATGCCTCGGATTGCAGGCTCTTCTTGATGATCTCTGTCTGCGAATCCTGCGCAATCCGGATTAGGCGGTCCATGCCCTTCCGGCGCTTAGCCAGCTGGCTTAGTCGATTTCCGATGTTGCGAGCCATTAGATCCTCTTGAGTTTCATCGTGCCAAATGTGTTGCGCCCGTGGCCATTGAAGTACTCGCCATCTGCCGATCCGAGATCGCGCGCGAAAACGAGTTCGCCAAACCCAAGGTGGCTCTTCAGTTCGACCTCTCCGATCCGTGGATCGTTGCGATAGTGGTAAAGCAGACGGTAAGCATCCGCGTCATCGCAGATCAAAGCCGCCGACACGCTGTTCGACGTGGACTGAGTTGTTTTGAGCAAGACACGGATCCGATCCCAACTCTGCAGAATGGTCACGGTCCCCTTCCAGCTGTAGCCGGGAGAGCCATCGGGATTAATGGTCTGCCCATGGCAATCCCACTGCCCAGCGATATCTGGCACCTTGATGACGAGCGAGAGGAAGCGCCACTTCCAGGCGAAGCGGTCGAACACCCAATAGAGCGCCGCGAAAACGGTGGCTGCTCCGGCCAGCGAGAGAATCGATGGCGTCAGGCTGGCGTTCCAGCCAAGGCGATGTGCAAGATTAACCGCGGAGAGGAGCAAGTAGACGATGAACGCCGACACGCTTGCCGAAATCAAGCCAAGGTATCGGCCGACGTGAGCTCGATTCATTGCTCCGAGCAGAGCATATTCATGCTCGCGCATTCTCGCTGAACCCCCGGGCCGGACGGCCTACTTGCCCTTGATGATTTTCGAGAGGGAAGCGCCGCCCATGCGCTCACGCAGCGTGTCCAGGCGCATGTCGCTGCGGACGCCGGCGGCGAAGTCGGGGCCGTAGGTCTTGCGCAGGGTGCTGACCAGGGTGTCGCCGCGCTTCTGGCGGATTTCGCCATCCTGGTCGCGGCAGCGATCATCCAGGCCGTTATTGCAATGCTTTGTCATCGAATCTGGTCCTCTCCATCCTCGCCATGGGGTCGACGATTTCGTACAATTATATCTGTACAGTTTACAGACCGTCAACTGGCATGGTACAAAATCGTCTGATAACCGGCGCGGCCTCAAACCGCGCCGTTCTGATTCGACGAGAGGACTGCATGGCCCTGGCTTCAAAAATCAAGGAACTGCGGCTCAAAAAAAAGAAGTCACTCCAAGATGTTGCTGACGCGGTCGGCGCATCCAAGGCGCACATCTGGGATCTTGAGACCGGCAAGAGCCGCAATCCGTCCATCGAACTTCTGACGAAACTGGCCAAATGTTTCGAGGTGAGCGTCGCGGACCTGATCGGTGAAAACCCGACCGGCGAGGGTGCCGATCCGCAGGTCGTGGCCATGTACCGGGAGCTGAATGAGCTCAGTCCCGCCGACCGACAGGCCATTCAGGCCATGATGGATCACCTGAAGAGCCGCAAGCCAAAGGGGTCGCCATGAAGATCTCGCGGATGGACTTGGCAGACACGGGCTCGCCGATGGGCCTCGTCACCAAGATACTTTCCATCGAGAAAGAGCTCCCGATACCAGTGCCGATTGAAGAGCTGGCCAAGCAACTCGACATCGAGAAAATCGCGCCGCTCGAGACAGAGGGTTTTGAGGGCGGGCTTGTGACCGACGACGCGCGTTCGACCGGCTTCATTCTCGTCAACCGCGCGGCGCCTTCCGGGCGCCGTAGATTCACAATCGGGCATGAGCTGGGGCACTTTTTGATTGTGTCCCACAAGCCGGTCGAGCCCGGCAAATTTCTTTGCTCGCGGGCCGATATGGCAAAATGGTCGGCCGACCAGGGCGACCGCTATGCTCGTATGGAGGCCGAGGCGAACGAGTTCTCCGGCCTCCTCCTGATCCCGCCGCCGGCGTTGCGGAAGTTCATTCCGAAGGGCGATCCGACGCTCGCGCACATCCCCCTGATTGCGAAACATTTCGACGTCAGCAAAGAGGCCGCTGCCCGCGCCTACGCCCGCTATCACCCCGAACATCTGGCCATCGTGGTGATCAAGGACGGCATCGTTCGGCGTGCCCATAAGGGGCCGACGTTCCCATGGATTTCGGCATCTTATGGCAAGCCGGTCCCGCGGGCGTCTAGCTTCTATGCGAAAGATCTGCGCCAGCGCGCCGCCAGCGAGCTGTCACCCATCATTCCTGAGCATTGGGTCGATCTCAAGGAAGGCCAGCGGGCAGAACTCTTCGAGCAGGTGTATCCTCAGCAAGACGGCTACGCGCTGCTGATGCTTTGGCTCGAAATCGAGGAGACCGAAGAGGCGGACGATGACCGGACGTCGGCGCAGCGCTTCAAGGACCAGCAGGGGCGCTGGCGCTAAGCACGAAATCGCATTTGAGAATTTGCGACGTTGGCGCTGGCATCAGCACCGAGTGTCCTGAAGCCAAAGGAGAGTGGAGCCTATAGCGCGCTTTGGGCGACTCACGTTAATTCCCGACCACCTCACTGCACAATGGGAATGAAATGGTTGCAGCAACACGTGAACCGCCGGCTTCTGGTTACGCAATTGAAGTGGATGGCTGCCTCAAGGCCGAATTTGCAACCAGGGACGGCGCCAGGGCAGGTGGAGAAGAACTCAAGAAGCGCTTTCCCATGCTCCAAATCAGGATCTATGACGCGCAGACGCATGCGCGCGAAGACATCTAGATCGTCTGACCAGCGGATTTTTCCACTTCGCGCGTGCAGCTTCCGCCGCACCGGGCTCTCGTCAACCGAGCCGCCTTGCGTCTCGGCCGTCATGCGGCGTCGATCCCTCGCGCAAGGATTAAGGATTGCGGAGCTCCTCGCCGGGGCACTCGGAAAAGGGGCTCGCCTCTCGGCGATCGCTATCACTGCCCCGTTCCCGGGTGCCGCTATTGAACCGGTCTCGTCGCTGCACTCGGACCCGCGTGCCCCTTCGGGTCGCGATGCTCACGCTCTCCGGGTGCCATTTTGCGTTGAGGCGATGCGCCCTTGGCGCACGCCTAGTTGGGGCTGCGGCCCTGTGCGCAGCCTCCACCTCTCTCGCCGCCCGCGCGCCGCACGCTTGCACAACGCGCAAAAGCGGCGCGTTCTCCCGGTTGCCCGCCGGATTTAAGCATTAGGAGGTCTCACACGAGAGCGTATCGCCTCCGCCGCCCGATAGTATTCGCGCAACACGTGGTACTTAGCTGGCAAGACCAACCAGGCCATCTAGGGAGAATCCGCATCAAGGGCGATCGGGATGGACCGCGCTACATGGCCTCGGCTGAGGGACGATCTTGCATCGACGCGGCGCAGCGCCGCAGCGTTCCTGGAGAATTTGGATGCCGGCCGGACCACTGATGGTACGGAGTGGATCATCAGGTGGATTGAGATTGGAGACACACATGGTCTGTTGGGCAATGCAAAGGGAAGGGAGGGAAAAGTTGATGAGGCAGCGAAGGCATGGCTATGCGCGCTAACAGCCTTTGAGATCGCCAAGCGGCTTGCCAGAGAACAAACTGTACAGGGCGAGGCCGTCTCGGCCAAAATTGGGAGCGCGATTGAGACGTTCGGATCGTTGAAGCAGCGGATCGAGCGTGTACAAATCGAGTGCTACGATCAATCCGCGATTCAGGCTCACTATTTGCCGCCTGACGATTCTTCGAGAGCACCGGCAATCATCTGTATAAGCGCCGAAGACGAAACGTCGACAACATTGCTGGGAAGGCTGTTACCCGCCGCAGCTCATCGAGGAATGTCTGTTCTTGCGGTCACATACGATGATGTTTCGGACAATCGAAGTGGTCTTTCCAACGAAATCTTGTCTTGCTGCCTGGACTACTTATCCACGCGGGATGACGTCGATGCAACGCGCATCGGTGTATATGGCGATGGGATGGCGGCAGCATTGGCGACGGATCTCGCAGTGTCTGATAGCCGCGTTGCCGCCGCCGTTTGCGACGGTGGCCTGTGGAATTGGGCTCGGACGATGGCTGCCGTTGATTGGGTTGCGGGAGTTCCAAATACGCCGAACGACCAGGCAATGGCGGCTCGTCGCTCGCGATTGCTTCGGCGGTTGAAGTGTCCGGTTCTCGTGGTGGCCGGCGGGCGTGGTATCGTCAGCACATCCGAGGCTATCGAGCTACAAAATGACTGCGCGGCCGCAAAGATGGATCTGCAGCTAATCATTTCGCCCAGCGCCATGACTGATGCGGGTGAGGTCGAGAACTTCGTGATCTCTGACGATCAAATCTTCGGCTGGTTGGAGCAAAGGCTGTGATGAGTTAGGCGGCCTGATCGCTCTTATCCGCAACGGCCGCAGTGGAACGGCTTGGGTGATGTGGGCCAAACCGCCGGTATTTGCAGGCAGCGCGCGCCACGCCTCGGAGCGCTTTGTTCCTGATCATATTCCAGGCGCTGCAGCTGCGATGTTGGAAGGCTGATGCAGGGCATGTCCGTACCTTGTAATTAAGCAGGCACGGCGTTGCCTGCACTTATAAAATACCAATACTTAGCTTTTGCGATGCCAGTCGGCTATTCTTGACAATCAGATTGAGCCGCTTGTTCAGATGACGAACTGCTTCCTCATCGAATCCATCCAGCATCGTGGAGCTGAGGGCCTGTCTCTTGGCCGACAGTTTCCGGAGTTTTGTCCGGGCGTCCTCTGTCAGTGCGACACGCAAGGATCCTGCCCCATCTGACGGGTTCTCGCATGTCAGAAATCCTAGCTTTTCGAGGTGCTTTGTCTGGGTGGTGACATAGGCTGGGTGAATTCGCGATTTATTGGCGACCGCCGTGCCCGAGATCCCTCGACCTTCGTCCAGTTCACTAACAGCCATCAAAATCAACCACTGCGGTTCCGTGATGCCGAGAAGCTGAGCCCAGCTCTTGTGTATCTCTTCGAACTGCGAGTGCAGCTCGACGATGTTCCACATCAAATCACCAACGGCGGTGTCGAGTTGTTCTTTGACTTGCATGCTATTTTCCCGGCGGTTCAACATCTCTTGTGGGTGCGCAGCTGACGCGCAATCCACGGAGCTGTCGGTATCTCTTTTATGTGACCTAACAAAGTGCCTATGCACCACAGCGCGCATCAAAAACGATTGAGGGTTACAATTGGTTAGCCTCGCTCATGAGGTTGCGGCCATCCAGCTCGACGCGGGTGGATTCACACATCTGCATGTGTCCCCGTGCTGGCGATGACAATCTTCTGGCGGAGCGCGCTCGCCGGGTGAGATCATCCAAGAAGTGGCCTTGCAACAGCGTGACGGCACTATGGCTTCGGGCCGTGTATAATGCCTGCTTCATGCGCGCCAGGGCTGATTGTACGCATGGTATCGATGCAAGCCGCAGCCGTGGCGATTTGACGCTTCGGCGTTTTTCGTGATCATCGATTGCTCGCGCTCGTTCGCTGATTATTATCGGTTCTCCGCCGTGCGCTTTCACTCGGCCGGGAACAACACGCAGACGTTACCTGCTCTGGACGGTGTGAACCGTGACGTCATGTCAACTTCAACGTTGCAGCCTATCCGCATCCCGGACGAATTGCTCACTTCCCGCCTGATGCGGTCGCTGGATCGGCTGCTACGTCTCTTGAGCTTGGAGAGGACCACATATGGTGACCACGCGTGAAGTGTCAGTCGAAGACGCCGCAACGGTGACCCGGATGGTTGTTGCGTTGCTTGCCGAACTTGGGGGTGGGGAGGTACAGGCGGCGCCCGATACCCAGCTTGTCGCCGAACTCCTCGCCATGAAGGAGCGAGTCCGTGGCCTTTTGGCGTTCACCGGTGATCGCCCTGTCGGCGTTATTATGATGTCTGAGAGTGCAGCTTTTTTGCGCGGGGAACCTACGCCACCATCACCGAGCTTTACGTTGTGCCGGACCAGCGATCGTCCGGCGTCGCGATGCGTCTCATTGAGGCTGCCGTGGAGCTAGGCATGGTGAAGGGATGGACCCAGCTTGAATTGGCAGCGCCAAGGCAGCCGATGTGGAGCCGCAATCCTGGCCTGGCATTGTACGTCAAGGCTGGTTTTGCGGAGATCGGCCCGCGCCTCAAGTTGCCGTTGCAATGCCTCGCCAGCTCGCGCGCGCAAGCCAAATCCAAAGAACGATTGCGATCAGGCAGCCGACGGCAACGCGCGCCCGCCAGCTCTATCCCGAATTCAGTTGCCGCAGTGGCATTGGAATTCACAGGAAAGTCTGTTGCAGCAAACGAGCCTCGTCCACGTCGCGGGAGATGAGCTGATAAAGGCCACAGAGGAAAGACTGGCGATCGGTCTTCGGAGGCTCAGTGCAAACTTGACGCGCACGAACTCATACCAGACGAGGTTGTGCGTCGATAACGTCATGGAGGAGCGATATCGTCACTCGATGATTCAGTTGGTTATGCGACGCGCTCCGGAATAATCACTTTCCGTCCCGAAGGGTCTACCAGGTCCCGGACGCGGCGCGGCGGTCAACCGACATCAAGCATCGGTGGATGTTACTGCTTGTGCGCGTGCGGCTTCTGCCGCAGCGGGCTCTTGTCAACCGAGCCGCCTTGCGTCTCGGCCGCCGTGCGGCTTCGATCCCTCGCGCAAGGACTTGAGGAGCTCCTCGCCGGGGGCACTCGGGAAAGGGGCTCGCCTCTCGGCGATCGCTATCACTGCCCCGTTCCCGGGTGCCGCTTTGAACCGGTCTCGTCGCTGCACTCGGAACCGCGTGCCCCTTCGGGTCGCTATGCTCACGCTCTCCGGGTGCCATTTTCCTTGAGGCGATGCGCCGCTGGCGCACGCCCGGTCGGGCCTGCGGCCCAGGCCACGACAGGGGCAAATTCAATGAACAACCGGTCCAAAAGGCGGGGGCCAGCCTCACTGCTTTCGCATTCTCTCGACCTGGAGACCGAGAGTCAGAGTGTCGCACGGGCTTTGCCGTGACGGGTTACAGGCTGCGAGAGAGGCTCGCGGCGCCCGTCGCGGAGACCCGCGATGTCCAGACACGATCTTAGGGCGCGTACCGGTGAGGACCGGACAAGCCTCTACGACGACATCACCAACAAGATTATCGGCGAACTTGAGGCCGGCCGCGTGCCGTGGGTGCAGCCATGGCGGACCCCGGAGGCGACGGCGTGCTTGGCCATGCCAAGAAGCGCCGCGACCGGCCGTCAATATAGCGGCATCAATGTTCTGATATTGTGGGGGGCTGCCACCGAACGCGCATTCACCGGCCAGAGCTGGTTGACCTTCCGCCAGGCACTCGCGCTTGGTGGTCACGTCCGTAAGGGTGAGCGCGGCACCACCGTCGTCTATGCCGACCGCTTTGTGCCGACAGGCGAAAAGCGGCGCGCCAGCGAAACAGGCGACGAAGCGCAGGCCATCCCGTTCCTCAAGCGCTTCACCGTCTTTAATACCGATCAGTGCGACGGCTTGCCTTCGGAGATCGCAGCGACGGCGCCGCCTCCACCGCCTGGTCTGATCGAGCCAAAGGTTGAACACCTGATCAAGGCGACCGGGATCGATTTCCGCATCGGCGGCAACCGCGCCTTCTATGTGCCGGCAGAAGATTATGTGCAGGTGCCGCCACCGCAAGCCTATTTCGAGCCGATCAATTGGCATCGAACGGCCTTGCACGAGTTGGCACATGCCAGCGGCCATGCATCGCGTCTCAACCGCGATTTGTCAGGCGGCTATGGTACGAAGAAGTATGCCTTTGAGGAATTGATCGCGGAGATATCGTCCGCCTTTGCTTGCGCCTCGCTTGGTATCGTGCCGACCGTGCGGCACGCCGATTATATCGGCTCCTGGCTTGAGGTGCTGCGAGAGGACAATCGCGCCATAGTGCGAGCTGCCTCGCAAGCCAGTAAGATTGCGGATTATCTTCTCGGGTTCTTGCCGGCGGAGGGCCTCGGTGGGACCGCGGAGACAGCGGAGCAGGAAGCGGCGTGAGGATCTTCCCGGCCGCCTGGGTCAGAGAGCGAGAGGGCAGGGCGTTTTCCGCGACGGGTTGGAGGTTGAGAGAGAGGCTCTCGGCTGCCCGTCGTGGAGAATCGAGATGACGAAAGCTGTTCAAAAGATCACCCTGTCGCCGTCACGCGACATTCCGTTCAACAAGCTGGTGCTGAGCCAATCCAATGTCCGCCATGTGAAGGCGGGCATCTCGATCGAGCAACTTGCTGAATCCATCGCGGCGCGCACGCTACTGCAAAGCCTCAGCGTCCGGGCTGTCGTTGATGCCGAAGGCAATGAGACCGGCATGTTCGAGGTGCCAGCGGGCGGCAGGCGCTATCGTGCCCTCGAACTGCTTGTGAAGCAAAAGCGCATGGCGAAGTCGCAAGCGGTTCCGTGCGTTGTGCGCGACCAGGGCATCGCGGAAGACGACTCGCTTGCGGAGAATGACGAGCGGGTCGGCCTGCACCCCCTCGATCAGTTCCGCGCGTTCCAATGTCTCCACCAAGGTGGCATGAGCAAGGAAGACATCGCTGCCCGGCATTTTGTGACGCCGGCTATCGTGAAGCAGCGGCTTCGACTGGCCTCGGTCTCAAACAGGCTGCACGAGATCTATGCCGAGGACGGCATGACGCTCGAGCAACTCATGGCGTTCTCGGTGACTTCCGATCCTGCTCGCCAGGAGCAGATCTGGGAGCAGGTCGGCCGATCGGGCTACGACGAGCCCTACCAGATCCGGCGCTTGCTGACAGAACAAACGGTCCGCGCGTCCGATCGCCGCGCTCGGCTCGTTGGCCTCGAGGCCTACGAACAGGCCGGAGGCGGCGTCTTGCGTGATTTGTTCGAGCATGACGATGGCGGATATCTGCAGGACATTGCCTTGTTGGATCGCCTTGTCACCGACAAGCTGAAGCTCGAGGCGGAAAAGGTCGCTGGCGAAGGCTGGAAGTGGATTTCGGTCCCAGGGAGCAAGACTCATCGGCACGTACGACAGCCAGGTCGCCTTTGGCCAGTCGCGCGTGCTGCTGGTTTGGACCCGGCTCATCATGCCGAATGGGCGTTCAATCGTGCTGGAGCGCCAGCCCGGGGCGGACGCCGCGGGGTACTCAGGCCTCGAAGACGAGGTCGACAATCACTGGAAAGAGCTCTTGGGCGCCGCCGCGCTTTCAACCCTGCTCGCCGTCGGCACCGAGGTGAATTCCGGAGCGGATACGGGTAGCACGAATAGCGACCTCATTGCTGCGCTCCGGCGCGGGGCGGGGGATTCCGCGAATCAAACCGGCCAGCAGCTGGTCCGCCGCAATCTCAACATCCAGCCGACAATGACGATCCGCCCGGGATTTCCGGTGAGGGTCATCGTCAACCGCGATCTGGTGCTCGAACCGTACAGAGGGTGAGGACAATGGCCAAGCTGAAGCTCGGAGCGATCGAGGACGATAAGCCGACCAAGGTGACGCACGAATTGCCCGCGAGCGTCCACCGGGACCTTGTCGCCTACGCCGAAATCCTGGCTCAGGAAACGGGGGAGCCGCCCCAGGATCCGGCAAAACTAATCGCGCCCATGTTGGCGCGGTTCATGGCGGCGGACAGGAGCTTTAGGAAGGCCCGACGGGAGCGTCAACGCCCGAGGGGAGGCGAGGGGTAGCGCTCGGAGAGCAGCTTCAAGAAGGCGGCCAACGCTAGGTTATCATTGTCGGGCCGCCAATAAGCCGAAAAGTCGAAGCGGCTCGGACCGCCGCCGTCGCGCAGCTCGCGGTAGACGAGGCCCCCATAGTTAATGTCGGATTCGAGCACCAAGCTGATTCCTGTATTCATGCTGATTAGGCTCTTGATGATGCCGCGGCTGACGTCGTGGTGTTCGAATTTAGGACGGTTTTCAGGCGATACGAGCTTGGAGATTAGAAAAAATCTTTTCCCGGATCGTAATGACTCAGAAACACCGTCTCGTCCCGCAGATCAGTCCAGTAGACAGTGTCCCGCGCCGCGAAATGATCATGCGGTAAGACGGCCAGAACACGCTCGCTCCACAGTGGCAACGCGTTAATGTCGAGTAGTGGTCGGCTCCCAGTGACGATTAGGACATCGAGAACGCCGTTGCAAAGTGCCGTTGCCAAGCGTGTTCGTGATCGTTCAACCGCCGCCAGCTCGATCTGCGAGAACCGTTGCTTGAAATCAGAGATCGCGATCCTCGTAGAGGTCGTCAACAAGGTGGCTGCCAACATTGCTGCGGCCGTTCATCGATTCGACGCTACGACTATGCACGTCAGCAATTCGATAGAACATGGCGGCTGCCTGACACACATGATGTGGAGTCGAATCTGTCCACCGTCGCGGCTGTCGCCGATCGTACGAGCCAAGCAGCCGTAGATGCCAAGAATGCGTCATCCGATGTGGCTCGTCGTACCGCCGAACTGCGCCGCGTAATTGGAGGCTTTTTGGAAAAAGTTGCGGCCTAGGAATCCAATGGATGGATTGCCAAGCCCGAAGACGTTGTGAGCTGTTGGCACCCGATTTGTAGGATTGTCCTTTCGGGAACCCAACTTTACCACCTGCAACTTCAATATCTCGTCAAGTGCGAGGTCCTGGCCGTTACGCTTGAAACATTCGGTTTGGATGGTTGTCTGTCTGCTTTCCATCAAGCCGGCATATGCAGTGCTCTTGGGCGTCTCGCTAACTATGGAGAGACGATCATAATGGCCAATTTCACAAAGGCCGAGACAGTCGTCCTGGGCTGGCTTGCCACTGTTGAAGTTGGAAACAGACCCAATGTCTCGCCGACGAGGCTGCGATCTTGTCTTCCTTGGCTTCGCACGCATGACGATCTTCACCGCATCATCGGGCAAAGGACGCTGCAGCGCCTTGGGCTCATCCTACGGAGCGCGCGTCCATTTCCGGACGCAAGAGTGCCATCGCACCCTCCGAGACCAGCGCTCGCAGGCCAGACTGGAATTACATCGGGTTCGCTATGCAACGCAGGCCAATCCGTACGCAAGTGACGCTTGGCCGCGGGTGAGCATCGGATCCAGCCATTAACGAATTCCTGCGCGACTGCAAAGAACTCTGCGCAAATCCTGCGCAGAGGGGCACGTGAAGGGATCGTCGTAGAAGGCAATACCAAGTCGCGCGATTACTTTGAAATACGCAACTATTGCGTTCGTGTGCCGCGCAGCTAGCTTTGCCATCACCGACGGCAGAGCGTCGGCCGTAGAATTTTCGAGAGAAGGCACTCATCGTGGCTTGTTCGCAATGAAGTCGCAACGCAGAGAAGGGGTCGGGCTGCTGACGCTAGTTGCGCTGTATTCGTGTTTCACCGCCGCTCACAGCTGTCGCGAGCGTCGTTCCAAGTCAGTTTCCACGCATCATTAGCTGCTGTGCAGCGCCGTGCCCGATTCGGCCGCACAGTGTTGCGGCCGCAATTAGCTGCCTTTGAATTCCACGGTCCCGAGAGAATCAATCTTCTATGACCCGTACGCTGCATATTGGCCTTAATCTACACGGCGCGGGCGGTCACTCCGCGTCCTGGAGGCGGCCAGGAACCAATCCAAGCGCTTTCTTCGACATCGAGCACTATGTTCGGGCCGCGAAAGTCGCCGAGACTGGCCTGCTGAATGCTGTATTTCTCGCGGACACGCCCGCGATACCCTCTGACATTACTCGTCAACCGCCGCTCAATGGGCTGGAGCCGACGCTCGTCCTCGCCACGATCGCGCGCGAGACGAAACATATCGGACTGATCGCAACTGCATCGACGACCTATAACGATCCCTACAATCTGGCGCGGCGTTTCCAGTCGCTCGATGTCATCAGCGGCGGACGGGCCGGCTGGAATGCCGTCACAACCTCTAGCCCTGCAACGGTGGCGAACTTCGGTGGCCGCCAGCTCGGCCGCAAGGAGCGCTACAGCCGCGCGGAAGACTTCGTCGAAACCGTCCGCGCCCTCTGGCTGAGCTGGGGCGAGGGAACGATCATCGCTGACCAGAAATCCGGAGTGTATGCCAATCCGGCTCAGTTCCGGCTACTTGATGAAAAGAAAAATCCGTTCGCTCTCCGCGGGCCGCTCACTCACCCTGGCTCACGACAAGGTCACCCAATCATCGTGCAGGCCGGAGGGTCCGATCCTGGCTTGCGCCTTGCCGCTCGCAGCGCCGACGTTGTGTTCTCCGCCGCTGGCGATCTCGCGACGGCACAGCGTGAAGCGGGGCGCCTGCGCTCCCTCTCGCAGTACTTGGGCCGGCGCTTCGCTCCACTGATCCTTCCTGGGCTCGTCACCTTCATCGGAGGCACCGAACAGGAGGCGCAGCGTCGCAAACAAGATGTCGACGAATTGCTTGATCTGGAGCGGGCCCTGACTGCTCTGGCGCGAAGCATTGAGGTGCCTATCGAAAAGCTCAGCCTGGACAGGCCCATTCCGGAGGAGCTTTTGCCCGATCCACATCATGTTGCTTTCTCGGTCGGTCATCACCGCACGATCGAGACCTTGGCACGGCAAGGCCGCACGGTTCGCGAAATCATCGGCAGTGTTCAAGCCTTTGGCCATCGCCTGCTGGTGGGCACCCCCGAGCAGATTGCCAGTTCGATCGGAGAGTGGTTTCGCGCAGGGGCGGTTGATGGCTTCAACATCATTCCGGACGTGCTCGAAGATGGCACTCCGGCCTTTGTCGACCATGTCGTTCCGATCTTGCAGCGGCGAGGGTTGTTCCGGACCGAATATCGCGGCGAGACGCTACGCGAACATTTTGGCATCCCCGCAGCCGAGCCTGCAGAACAGCATGCAACTGTCTGATCGGCTGATGCCGCGGTCTTACACCAAACAATGTGGAGCTTGATATGTCTCGATCGGACGAACCCTCGCTGGAACTGTCTAGCCTTCGACCGACAGGTCACAGAATGCGAAAGGCGATGCCCGTTCTGTTATCGGTTGCAAGCCTGTCGCTGACTGCTGTACCGCCTGGCGCCTCTGCAGGAAACGCTTCATCCGACAATCCGAAGCACGGAGGCATCATTCGATACGGCCACTTCCAAGAGCCTCCTTGCCTGTACGGGGGCTGGGTACAGCAATGGTACCTTCAGCGGCAGTTTAGCGACAATCTGGTTGCACGCAGCAATGACGGAAAAATACTCCCCTGGCTTGCAACATCCTGGGCAACTTCGGAGGACAGGAAGGTCTATACGTTCGAGATCAAGCCAAATGTGAAATTTACGGACGGCACAGCCCTCGATGCGCAGGCCATTGCTGATAATATCAACGGATGGCTCAGCACTAACCCGGATCTTCGAAATCCCACCGCTGCTCCTTACCTCAGCGATAGCTTTGAATCGGCAACTGCTATTGCACCCCTGAGCTTGCGCATAACGCTCAAAACACCGTTTGAGCCGCTGCTCAATGTCCTCGCCCAATCGTCCCAGGGCATCTTGTCGCCAACCGCACTCAAGCGGGGCCTTGCTGCGAATTGCGAAAGCCCTGTCGGATCGGGGCCGTTCATCGTTGAGAAGTGGTCTCACGGGCGAGAGGTCATATTCCGCCGCAACCCCAACTACAATTCGGCGCCGGCCACCGCAAAGCACCAGGGCCCGGCTTATGTTGATGGTATCGACTGGAAGTTCCTTGCCGATCAGACGGTCCGATACGGCTCACTGCTCACGGATGAGACCGATGCCGCGTATGACATTCCGGCTGTCGCGTGGAAGGACGCCAACTCCCGCTTCAACGTGTTGCGGCACATTACCGGCGGTACCCCGTTGCGCCTCGCGCTTTTTGCTGCACGGCCGCCGTTTGACGACGTGCTTGTCCGCCAGGCATTCGCATATTCGACCGATCGAAAGGCTGCCATTGAATCGTCCTTTCTGGGCTCTTTGCCATTTGAAGGCAATGGCGCGCTCAGCCAGAGCTCGCCGGAATATATCAGCGAGTTTGGGCAATCCTATGCGTACGATGTTGGCAAAGCCAATCGGCTCCTGGACCGGGCTGGTTGGACCGAGCGCAACAAGGGCGGCGTTCGCGTCAAGAACGGTAAGCCACTTCTCATACGGATTTCTTACTCGAGCGCCTTTCTAAAGCCCGATGGCGAGCAGGCTCTGCAGGTACTGCAGAGCCAGGCAAAGGCGGCTGGATTTGACGTGCGCCTTCAGCCGACAAATCAAGCGGATTTCTTTGCCGGGAAGAATCTCGGGCTCAACGATTACGAGATCGTGCTCTTGTATTGGGTTGCGCCGGGTGCTGAGATCTTTCGCATTTCATGGAAGCCGGACCAGGATGGCCAGCGCAACGGCTTTAATCCATCTCGCTATCAGGACCAGGCGTTGTGGGATGTCATTCAGAAGGCGGAACAAAGCTTCGATGATGCGTCGCGCACCGCCCTCTATCAACAGGCCGAGCGCAAAATCATAGATCAAGCGCCTGTGATTGGGTTTACGGTCCTGGACGTCACTGTCGCCACTGCGAGCAATCTTAAAGACGTCTGGTTGGACCGCGGCTCGGTCGGCGAGCCGGTCTTCTATGACGCCCACTTCACTGACAAGAAATGACATTCGTGAACCTTGCAGCCCACAATCCAGCTGTTTGGTTGGTGCGGCGGTTCCTGTCCGGTGCCGTTGTGGTGTGGGCTTCGGCAAGCTTCACTTTCCTCATTCAGTGCCTGCTGCCGGGCGATCGGGGGCAGATCATCTTCAGTGTGAGGAGTGGCAATGTCGGAGAGGCGCCCGCCGCGGAGCTTGCAGCGATCAATGCGAAATACGGCTTTGATCAGCCGCTTGCTATCCAGTACGCGAAGTACATCTGGGGCATTCTGCATGGAGATCTCGGTCAATCCTACCAGCAGCATCGGCCGGTCCTCGAGATCATCGCAGAACAGATTGGCCCTACAATCGTGCTGGCGATCGCAGCACTCGTGGCTGCATGGGTTATCGCCATCCTAACCACCTTGTTTGCTGCCGGTAGAGACAATATCTGGGCTAAGCTGCTCAGTGGGATGCAAGTTTTTTTAGCAACCTTGCCACCTTACTGGCTGGCGACCATCCTACTCGTCGTCTTCGCAGTCCAATTGCGCGTTTTTCCGGTTGTTGGGGGCAGCTCCGCCATGGGCCTCGTTCTTCCAACGCTCGCACTGGCTTTGGAGTTGTCAGGCTTTTTCGGGCAGGTGGTCCTGCATGAGTTCACGCGTGTGCTCGACCAACCGTTCGTAACGTCGGCGCGAGCACGAGGCATGGGAGATCTTGGCGTCAGATTCCGCCATGTCCTGCGTCATGCGGCTTTGCCTGGCATCACGTTGTCGGGGTGGGCGCTTGGCAAGCTGCTATCTGGAGCAATCTTGATCGAGGCGGTTTTTGCGCGCCAGGGGCTCGGCGGCGTCCTTGTCGCCGCAACGTCTTCACGAGACGTACCAGTGGTCTCAGGGGCGGTTTTAATTTCCGCCGGTCTGTTCGTCGTTGCCAGCTTGGTCGTCGATCTCACCTACCGGCTGGTTGATCCGAGGATCAAACTGACATGAGCACGTTTGCCGAAGCCACCCTGTCTTCGCTGTTCGGCGGAGGGCGGGCGACCGCCCGCACTATTCCCGCACGGGTCTACGGTGCTGCCATTACAGCGGCGTTCTTTATCATCGCGGCGATCGCGCCTAAACTGCTGCAGACACATGATCCGCTGGCGATAGATTTAGCCGCCTCGCTGCGAGCCCCTTCGGTCGCGCACTGGCTAGGGACAGACCAATCCGGCCGTGATCTCTACTCCCGGATTGTGGAGGGAGCAGGTCAGTCCCTGGCCATCGGCTTTGGGGCAACCGGCTTAAGCATGTCTATTGCATTGATCCTCGGGGTTACGGCCGGACTCGCAGGGGGCGCGCTCGACAACATTCTCAGTCGTCTCCTGGACGTGCTCTTCGCACTTCCCACGCTGTTCCTCGCGCTTCTCTTCGTCAGCGTCTTGGGGCCATCGCTCTCGACCGAAATCACAGCGGTCGGAATCGGCACGGCGCCGGGTTATGGGCGCATGATCAGGGGCCAGATCCTTGCCGTCAAAGGAGCGGCCTATGTGGAGGCGGCCAAGGCGATCGGGCATCCTTATCCGCGTATTGTTTTGAAGCACATTCTTCCAAACGCAATGAGCCCACTAATGGTGATGATGACGCTGGGCGTTGGCCAAGCCATTATCTGGGCCTCGGGCCTTGCATTTCTCGGCCTTGGCGTTGCTCCACCGGCGCCTGAATGGGGCGCGCTGCTCAACGCCGGACGCAACTATGTGATCTATGCGTGGTGGCTGGAGATCATGCCGGGCTTAGCCGTCGTGGTATTTGCCCTCAGCGTCACTATTCTCGGAAGCTATTTTCAAGATCGTCTGGAAGGAAAGGCCTGACATGCTGCACGTTGCTCCGAAGCTTGTCTCCCTGCAGACAGACCTCCTCAACGTCGATTCGCTGCGGGTCTCGTTCGGGCGCAATGTTCCTGAGGGCACAGCTGTGCGCGGCGTGTCCTTCTCACTTCGGCCGGGGCGGTGCCTCGCCATTGTCGGCGAGTCCGGCTCAGGCAAGAGCGTGACCTCTCGCGCTCTCGTGGGGCTTGCCGGCCGGCGCGCGCATGTCCATGCGCGCCAACTGAGCTTTGCCGGGATGGACCTGGCATCACTCGACGATCGCGCCTGGCGGCGGATCCGTGGCAAGGAAATCGGCTTCGTTCTACAGGATGCACTGGTCTCCCTTGATCCGCTCCGGGAGGTCGGCAAAGAGATTGGGGAGGGATTGCTTCTTCATCGTGCGGTCACTTCCCGCGAGGAGCTCGATGAGCGTGTGCTTGAGCTCCTCAAACTCGTCGGTGTTCCTGATCCCGAGATCAAAGCCCGGCAACTCCCGCATCAATTATCCGGTGGCCAGCGCCAGCGCGCGCTCATCGCTGCGGCACTTGCGCTCGATCCACGCCTCCTGATCGCGGACGAGCCAACTACCGCCCTGGACGTGACCGTGCAAGCTCAGGTGCTGGCACTGCTTGGGGGGGCCAAGGCGCGCGGCAAGGCCCTTATCCTGATCAGCCATGACCTTGCGGTGGCCTTGCGCCTTGCGGACGACGTCATGGTCATGCGCGAGGGCGAAGTTGTCGAGCGTGGATCGGCAGACCACGTTTTCCATGATCCGCAACACCCCTATACTCGCCAGCTCCTCGACGCAGTGCCGTCGAACCGTCCGCGCGGCTCGCGCCTGTCTCGAACGCCGGCAACCCGGCTGTCGATCTCGGCGCCAAAGCCGCCGCAGCTGCCCTCCGCCGATGCAAGTCGAGTTGTGCTCGGCGCGACTAACCTCGTGAAGCGCTTCAAGGGTCCGGACGGCATCTTGCGAACCGTCGTTAACGACGTATCCTTCGAGCTGCGATCTGGTGAGACATTGGGCATTGTTGGTGAGTCCGGATCAGGCAAGTCCACAACCGCTCGGATGGTGCTGGCCCTGGACCTGCCAGATGAGGGAGCTGTTCAGTTTGATGGGCAGCCCTGGACCGCGCTCAGGGAGCGCGAGCGCAGGGCGAGGCGCCGTTCCATCTCGATCATCTACCAGGATCCTTTGAGCTCGTTTGATCCTCGCTGGACGGTTGAGCGCATCATATCCGACAGCCTTTCCCGGGACATCGGACCGAAGCAGGAGCGGCGCAGGCGCGTGATTAAGCTGCTGGATCTGGTCGGGTTAGCGCCTGTCTTCTTGGGGCGCCGCCCGCTCGAGCTCTCTGGGGGGCAACGTCAGCGGGTCGCCATCGCGCGCGCGATTGCCCCAGGGCCGTCGGTGATCGTCTGTGACGAACCAGTGTCTGCCCTCGACGTGTCAATTCAGGCGCAAATTCTGGATCTCCTCAGCGACCTGAAAGCCCAGCTTGGCATGAGCTATCTCTTCATCTCGCATGATCTTGGGGTCGTGCGTCATCTCAGCGACCGCGTGATGGTCATGCGCAATGGTCGTGTTGTCGAAAGCGGCGAGACAGAGCAGATATTTGTCAATCCACGCGCAGACTACACCAGGCGCTTGATCTCTGCCGTGCCGCGCCTTGTCGAACCTGATACAGGCAATCGCGTCTCCAGCGTTTTCCCTTAGTCGTCCGTTAAGAACGTGAGCGCGCACTGACCTCGCGCGAGAGTGCTGCCACGAACGGTTGGGGTGATGGCAAAGCCGGCGAGCGCAGGCCGTGGCGCTGCAGGATGCCGCTCTGGCGAGTGTTGGCCTCGCTGAAGAAAAAGCTCGCGGCCTAGCAATGAAACCATGTTCTAGCCTCATTTGAGACTGGAATCGCAGATTAATACCTCCCGCGCGCTAGAGCGGGGGGCAGCGAGACGTGGCGAACGGGCGGCGACGTAGTGTCTATGCTGCGCAGATATTGGTCGACGGCAGTCCTGTGCGGTGCAAGGTCCGCCACCTCACGGATTCCTCTGCGATCGTCCAAATCGATAGCGCGCCTTTCGTGCCCGCGGCTTTCGGCCTGCGCGTTCCAGGTGCTGGCTTAGATATTGAATGCTCGGTTGTATGGCGTGATGAGCGCCGTCTCGCCGTGAAGTTTCTGAGCTGACCGCCAATCTCTTTGTCGACGTGCGTCCCTACCCTGAACTCGGACCGTATAGAGTTGTAGGAATGCTGATCCAGACGTAACGTGCAAACTGGCGCGCCGGCTTGACCGGCGTCGCCCTTTTTCCGGCCATTGAGTCGTGATGCCGCTGCGAGCGGCTTATTTCACACCCACCTGGTCGACACTTTCGAAAAAGGAAACCGAGAATTGGCAAAACTTGCCGATGTTCTCGCGGCAGTCGATGCCCTTGACTTTGATCCCGCGAGAGGTAAACGCGTGGCGCGCCGCCTGAGCGAGGCTGGCAGATTCCTTCTGGCGGTTCGTCTCGGGCATCCGACTTGGCGAGGACGATGTCCTGCGCTTGATCATGGCAGTGGCGACCTGGCCAAAACTTCGCCAAGCAGAAACGTTTGTCGAGACTTGCGGAGCGTTGACGCCCGAGGGCGCTCATATTGCTGACGATGTGCCAGACTGCGTTCCCCGGAATGCATCCGATGCGATCGCGGCAGAAGTCGAATGGCCCGTAGAGGCGACGTCGAGGCGCGGAATTCAACCTTCGTCCGATCGTGGCCAGACATGGTGATTGAGGGCCGTAATACCCTCTGTCGCGCGTTTTCGCCAGGCGGGCGCCGATGCTGGACACTGAGCATACGATGGACACCGGGCGGCGACCACGATTCCGGTCGCCGCTGTTGCTGACATTCTTTTGCATTCGCCCCCGGCAGAGAATCTTTCATGCAACAAGCTGGGGGATTTCCTGTTCGACCAATCGCAATAATCGGGTGTTGCGTGTCCAGAATTTGAACCTACTCGCGGACCATTTCTCGCCGACATCAGCTTGCCACGGATTGAATTTGGGCAACTTATCCAACTGATGATAGGTGTGACTCAACCCTGCGCGCCTCCCTTGATCGGCATTACCTTCTTGGGATCGAGCCAGTGGTCGATCCGATCAGCCCAATGCTGCATCAGCTTCGTACGCGAGCCGATCAGTGCGAGCGGTCCGTGCTTCTTGTAGAGACCTTCCACGGTAGAGTTATCGAGATGCGCGAGCTGCAGCTCGACGACATCGCCATCCCAAGCCTTGGCATCCTTGATCTCTTCGTGGTGAGACAGGGTCGAGAAGGTGGTCCGGAATCCGTGGGCGCAATGATCAGTCTTGGTGTCAATGCCAAGCAGCCGCAAGCGTTTGTTGAGCGTGTTGTTCGATAGCGGGGCATCCTTCGAGCAGGAGAACGCGTACCGGCGATGGCCGGTCAGTTTCTGAACGCTGCGGAGGATTGCGAGTGCCTGCCGTGACAAAGGCACGACATGGTCCCAACCGGTCTTCATCTTGACGGCTGGAATAGTCCAGCGTTCGGCGTCCCAATCGACCTCGCTCCACTCCATTTCATTGACCATGCCGGGGCGGGGAATGGTCAGTGCATCGAAGCGCAAGGCAAGGCCAACAACGTCACTAAACTTCGCTCTCGTCCACGGTGCGCTGATGAGTTTGAAGACGCGCGTCACGTCGCGTGGTTCGGTGACGCCGGGACGCGGCGTCGAAATGTTGGCAATCATCTGCCCATTCAGGTTGCGAAATGGATTGTAGCCGTCGCCTTCGACATCGGCATAGTCGAAAATTTGCTCACCGATACTGCGCACGCGATCGCGGGTTTCGAGCTTTCCCTCGGCTTCGTATGAACGCATGAATGCGAGCACGTCCGGACGCTTGATGTCCTGCCTGCGCAGCTTGCCGAAGCGATCCTTGACGTAGCCGACGCGGAGCTCAAGCACCTCGATGGTCTTGGGGTCGCGCACCGCGACGATCCTGCCGCGTTTGACTTTCTCCACCTTCTTCTTGGTAAGCCACTCGTCGGCCCATTGCCCGAAAGGCCGGGCGGCCGCCTGCCTGTGCTTGTCGAACTGCTTCTCGGTGCTTGGGTCTTTGCCGTCCTTGAGCAGGACTTTGGCCTTGTCGCGCTCGCGCCGTGCGTCGGCGAGCGAGAACGTGCCATCCTTGCCGTTGCCGTAAGGGCCGATGGAATAGGTTTTCTGACGGCTGTGGAAGCGGTAGGCCATCCGCCAGAGCCTGGAGGCAGCGTTGCCGGGCCTGCTCTTGTCCGGCGTGACGAAGAGATAGAGACCGCCGCCGGTCACGTCCGAAATCTTGGCGGGGCTCCACGCGCCGTTGTCGAATTTCGGTCGGGCGGCGCGGCAGTCGACGTCAGTCCTGATCTGCTTGGGGTTTGCGCACGCGCCGTCGTTCTTGCGGGCCATCTGCTCAATTCCTTCGCTGGGAATAGCCAAAGTCGCCGTGAACGTTTGTTCTCCCGATACCAACACGATACCAACAAAAATACCAACAAATCGGACGGCTGGGATCGGATGAGAACAAACGGTGACGAACACCGATGTACGCGGATGTACCTATTTTTCAAGGGTTTCCGAACACTGCGCGGACGGTTGCGGATGCTTTAGAACGGGCTTGAACAGCCTAGTTGGTGCCCCTGGCCGGAATCGAACCAGCACTCCTTGCGGAACTCGATTTTGAGTCGAGCGCGTCTACCAGTTCCGCCACAGGGGCCCTCGGTCGGCCCCCAAAGCGGGCGTCGCGAAGCCGGCGGACTATAGCCATGGACAAAGCGGGGTCAACCCGCGCCAAAGTGATCCCGGCTGTTCTCGACAGCCGCTTGGGCCGGGGTTAGAGGCTAAGGAAAGCGACCGACCGGAAGAGGCTGCCGTGACGACCCAGAGTGCCGCAATACCTGCATTCAAGCCGGCGGCCACGAGCCCCGCCCTGATCGCCTCGCTGCTCGTCACGCTGATTGCGGCAGCCACGATCGCGGGCGCCTGGTTCTTCCAGCTCGTGCTGGGGATTGTGCCTTGTCCGCTCTGCCTGGAGCAGCGCTACGCCTATTATCTCGCGATCCCGCTCGGCGCGCTGACCGCGCTTGCGGCGAGGAGCGGCGCGCCGCGACCACTGCTGCTCGCGGGGCTTGCGATCCTCGCGCTGGCGACGCTCGCCAATGCCGGGCTCGGCACCTACCATTCCGGCGTCGAATGGGGGTTTTGGAAGGGGCCGACCGACTGCTCCGGCCCGGTCGTCAATCTCGGCAGCGCCAATGATCTGCTCTCGCGGCTCGACACCGTGAAGGTGGTGCGCTGCGACGAGGTGCAGTGGCGCTTCCTCGGCCTTTCGCTCGCCGGCTACAACGTGCTGATCTCGCTGCTGATGGCCGCCATCGCCGCCTGGGGATTTGCAGCGACGGCGAAGCGTACGTAGCTGCCGTAGGGTGGGCAAAGGCGCGCTCCTTACGCGCCGTGCCCACCATTCATCAACATTCACGCCAGTTGTTGGTGGGCACGCAGCGCTTTGCCCACCCTACGCGAGCTGCGTCCGCTCAATCGTCCACGTCGTCCTGCGTGCGCCCGAACAGGTGCACGATGCCGGGCGTCGCGATCGTCACGAACACGAAGCGCGACAGGTGATGGGCGCCGACGAAGATCGGGTCGATGTGCAGCGTCAGGGCCAGGGCCAGCATGGCGTCCATCGCGCCCGGCGCGAAGGCGACGACGACGTCCGAGAACTTCACCTGCGTGGTGAGGGCGACGATGCCGACGAAGATCGCCGAGACGGCGATTGCCACGGCAAATGATCCCAGCGCCGCGTTGATGTGGCCGGCGAGGGTCTTGATTCGCATCCGCGCGAAACGGCTGCCGATCAGGGCGCCGATGCCGATCAGCGCCACGCCGCGCACCCAGTTCGGCAGGCCGCCCTCGACCCAGCCGGCGCCATGCAGCACGCTGGAGGCGATCATCGCGCCGAACATCCAGCTCGCCGGAAACCTGACCAGCCGCAGGATGAGCGCCGCAGCCAGCGAGGCCGCGACCAGCTCCACGAGATCGAGCGGCGAGGCAATGGCCGTCGTCAGGGACGGCGCAGCGGAAGGCGCCACGCCCGCGAACGCCAGCACCATCGGCAGCGCCGCAGTGAGGATGATGACGCGCATGGTCTGCACCACCGCGATGCCCGGCAGGTCGGCGCCGCGCTCGACCGCCAAAATCGTGATCTGCGACAGCGCGCCGGGGCTGCCGGCGAGGAAGGCCGAGGTGCGATCCCAGCCATGGACGCGCTGGAGGTAATAGCTCGAGCCGAAGGTGGAGCAGAAGGTCGCAAGTGCGAGCAGGCCGATGGTGAGGGGATAGGCGCTGACCTGCTGGATCAGGTGGCGCGAGACGACCGAGCCCAGCGAGATGCCGAGCAGCACCAGCACGGTCTGGGTCAGGATCGGCGGCAGGGTCAGCTGGCGGCCGGCGATCGCGGCGATACCGACCGCGATCATCGAGCCCGAGATCAGCCCGCCGGGGAGATTGGCGACGAGAAACACGAGGCCGCCGGCCGTGCCGATGACGAGTGTCTCCACCGTGCTCAAGATCTTGGCACGGCTCGGCCATTCGAACGGCAGGGAGGCGGTGATTTGCTTCACGCCACCTTATCGCAAATCGGCGAGAAGCGCACAATTGCGGCTAGGTCATGCCGCAATGCGCACGCGTCTCGCCGAAGCCGGGGGGTGACTGATTTACTTTTTGTCCGCGGCAGCCGGCGCGGCCGAGCCGGCCTTGGCGGTCTTGATGCATTCGGAGCGGAATTTCTTGCGCTCCTTGCCATGCAGCCCCTTGGCATCCGCCTGCTTGGAGCATTCGAGCGACTCGGCCGAGTGCTCCTTTGGTGCCTTCTTGTCCGTGGGCGCGGCGGTTGTGGTCTTGGTGTCGGTCTTGGCGGCCGGCGCGGCGGTCTGCGCAAAGGCGGTGCCGGTGGCGAGCAGGGAGGCGAGGGCGACGGCGGCGAGGCGAGAGGCGAGGGTCATGGTGTTGCACTCTTCTTGGGAAAATGGCGAAGGGCTGGAACGTCGGCTCGCGTTGCTGAACGCGACATGAATGAGCCGAGTGACGGGATCACTATATTTTGGCGGCGAAAGCCATCGCATCCTTGTCGCAAGCGACCGGCACGCTAGGATAGCAATCCTCGTTTAACTTCCGTCGGGGAAGACCAAGGAGGAGACCTAGGGATGACCATTCAGACAAAATTGTTGTGTGCGATCGTGGCGTCGGGTGTCGCGGCATTGGTGGCCGCCGCGCCGGCACAGGCGCTGACCTCGCAGGAGTGCAGCGCGAAATATCAGGCGGCCAAGAAGGACGGCTCGCTCGGCACCATGAAGTGGAATGACTTCCGCAAGGCCCAGTGCGGCGCGGACGCGACGCCTGCCGCTGCGCCGACCGCGGCTGCTCCGGCTGCGCCCGCCGCTCCTGCAGAGCCGAAGCAGGCAAAGAAGGAGGCAGCCCCCGCCGCCGCGCCGGCGCCGAGCCTGCCTGCCGGTCCCGCGATCTATCCGAACGCGATCGATCCGAAATACGCCAAGGAAACTGCCGGCAAGGCCCGCCTGCACACCTGCGTCGACCAGTACAACGCCAACAAGACCACCAACGGCAATGGCGGCATGAAGTGGATCGAGAAGGGCGGCGGCTATTATAGCGAATGCAACAAGAAGCTGAAGGGCGCCGCCTGAGCTTCGACTTGACGCGATGGCCGGAGCGAGGCTCCGGCCATTTCGGCTGAGGCATGATCCGGAAAACTACACAGCGGTTTTCCGGAAAGATCATGCTCAAACAATGGTCTAAAGCGCGATGGCGATTCGTCCTGATCGCATCGCGCTTTAGATCAGCAGCTTCTCGGCCGATTTCGCCACGAGCTGCGATCGCTTGCGCGGACCGCGCTCGACGAACAGCAGGCTCTGGCCGAAGATGAAGCAGTAGAACAGGAAGGCCTGCGCCTCGGCCTCCTCGGCCTCGAGGCCGGTCGCGCGATAGAGTTCGGCGACGTGCTTGAGCCGCGCCGCATCCACGCTCGCCACCGCCGCCGCGGCGTTCTCGTCCGAACGGGCCCATTGCCGGATCGCCAGCTCGATCGCCATGCCTTCCGGGTTGAGCCGCTCGGAGTAGAGCTGGATCACCGCCTTCAGCCGTTCGCGGGGCGCCTGCCCGTCGAGGCTCGTCTGCTGCGCGATCGCCGCCGTGCGCCCCTCGCGCCAGCGCTCCAGCATGGCCGCGAGCAACGCGGCGCGGTCGGCGAAGCGGCGGTAGAAGCCGCCCTTGGTGACGCCGAGGTTCTTGGCGAGCACCTCGACCCGCACCCCCTCGACCCCCGAGCGGGCGAGCTCGGTAAATCCCGCCTCGACCCAGACATCGCCCTTGCCGTCGCTCATGAAGAAAGCCCATCCGGTTCTTGATACGGTACCGTATTGCTAACGCGGCGAGGCCCTGATACGCTACCGTATCAACAATCAAGGGGCAGAAAAGCGCAGGGAGAAATTGCGATGGAGCAGGAGGCAACCTATCGCGGCACGGTCTATCCGTGGCAATGCGATCATGTCGGCCACATGAACATCATGTGGTATGTCGGCAAATTCGACGAGGCCAACTGGAATCTGTTCGCCCGCCTTGGGCTGACGCCTAGCTACTTGCGCAGCTCCGGTCGCGGCATGGCCGCCGTGCAGCAGAACATCACCTACAAGCGGGAGCTGCTGGCCGGCGACATCGTCGAGATCCGCAGCCACCTGCTCGAGGTTCGCGACAAGTCGATCCGCTTCCGGCACGACATGACGAACGCCGAGATCGGCGAGATCGCTGCGTTCTGCGAGATCACGGGCGTGCATATGGACCGTGAGCTGCGAAGGTCCGCGCCGTTCACCGATGCCATCCGCGACGCCGCTTTGAGGCATCTTGCCGAACCGGCCGAGGCTTGAGCCATGACCGCGTTCGAGCCGAAAAACCCGGGCTATCGCGCCGCGGCCATCGCCATGTTCGACGGCCAGCCGGCGATGCGCACGCTCGGCATCACGATCGTCCGCCTTGGGCCGGGCGAGGTCGAGCTGGCGATGCTGCATTCGCCTGAATTCACGCAGCAGAACGGATTTATCCATGCCGGCATCATCACGGCCGGGCTCGACAATGCCTGCGGCGTTGCCGCCTTCACCCTGATGCCGCACAAGGCCGATATCCTCACCGTCGAGTTCAAGACTACGCTGCTCGCACCTGCCCGCGGCACGCGCTTCGTCTTCAAGGCCGAGGTGGTCAAGCCCGGCCGCACGCTGACCTTCTGCGAGGCCAGGGCCTTTGCCGAGCACGAGGGCAAGACCACGCTGATCGCCACCATGACCGGCACCCTGATGGCGATGCTGCCCCGCGTTGCGGCTTCGCCCGAGGTGCGTGCGTCCCGCGCATAGCGGCGATTGACAAGCCTGCCGGCGCATCCCTTGATGCGTTCGTCATGCTCGCAAGCCTCGGCCTCATCCTGCTCTGCCAGTTGATCGGCGAAGCCGTCGTGCGCGGCCTCGGCCTGCCGCTGCCGGGACCCGTGCTCGGCCTGCTGCTGCTGCTGATCCTGCTGCTCGCGCGCGACCGCCTTGCGCTGTTGGCGCGCGGGCCGTTGCGCAACGGCGGCGTAGAGACCGCCGGCAAGGGATTGCTGGCTCATCTGTCGCTGCTGTTCGTGCCGGCCGGCGTCGGCGTCGTCCAGGAGCTCGATCTGCTCGCATCGCACGGCGTCGCCATCATCCTCGTGCTCGCGCTCTCCGTGGTTGTCACGCTGCTTGCGACGGTGCTCGCCTTCCGCCTCGTCAGCCGCCTCCTGAGGCAACAGGACGCCCGATGAAGGACAACCCGTTCTCGCTCTGGGTCTATCTCTCGCAGTCCCCGCTGCTGTGGCTGACCGTGACCCTGCTGGTCTATGCGAGCACGGATGCGGTGTCGCTGGCGAGCCGGCGCCATCCGCTCGCCAATCCCGTGCTGCACGCGATGTGGATCATCGGTGTGTTCCTGCTCGTAACGGGCACCTCCTACACTACCTATTTCGCCGGTGCGCAGTTCGTGCATTTCCTGCTGGGGCCCGCCACCGTCGCGCTCGCCGTGCCGCTCTACGAGAACCGCAAGCGCGTGGTCTCATCCATCGTGCCGATGCTGGTAGCGCTCGTTGCCGGCTCGGTCACGGCGGTGGTGTCGGTGGTGCTGCTGGCCGAGCTCGCCGGGCTGCCGCGCGACGTCGTGCTGTCGCTGGCGCCGAAATCGGTCACGGCCGGCGTTGCCATGGGCATCGCCGAATCTCTGCACGCCGATCCCTCGCTGGCGGCGGTTGCGGTCATCCTCACCGGCATCATGGGTGCGATCATCGTGACGCCGCTGATGAACCGCACCGGCGTCACCGATTTCCGGGCGCGCGGATTTGCCGCCGGCCTTGCCGCGCACGGCATCGGCACCGCGCGCGCGTTCCAGGTCGACGAGATCGCCGGCGTCTTTTCCGGCATCGCCATGAGCCTGAACGCTTTGGTGACCTCGTTCCTGGTCCCGCTGGCGGTCACGCTGCTGGTGCGATGACATCGCCGCTGCGACACTCTATATGAGGCGTAACACTTCCCGGTCCCCAACCGTATTTGGGGGGATGGGACCGAAATGGGACGAGATATGGCTGGATTCAGGAATAAGGGCCTTGTGCCGACGCGGCGCGCCGCGCTGACGCTGATCGGGGCGGGCGCCCTCGCGGCGGGCGGTATCACCTCGGCGCTGGCAGCGGCCGCCGATGACGAGGTGCTGACCGAAACCAAGGTGCTGCGCGATCCCGACACGCCTGTCGCCGGCAATCCCGAGGGCAATATCACCATCGTCGAATGGTCCGACTACAATTGCCCCTATTGCCGCAAGCTCGAGCCCGAGCTGCGCCAGGTCGTCCAGGACGACGGCAAGGTGAGGCTGGTGATGAAGGACTGGCCGATCCTCGGGCCGGTGTCGGTCACGGCGGCGCGGATCGCGCTCGCGGCGAAATTCCAAGACAAGTACCATCAGGCCCATGACGCCATGATGGGCGTCAGCTCGCGCCTGACCGAGCCGCGCATCAATGAGCTTCTGGCGGCTGCCGGCGTCGACATGGACCGGCTGAAGCGCGATCTCACCGACCACGCCAAGGACATCGACGCCATCCTCAAGCGCAACAACGAGCAGGCCGAAGCCTTCGGCTTCCGCGGCACCCCGGCCTTCATTGTCGGCAAGTACCGCGTGCCCGGCGTGCTCAGCATAACCGAATTCGAGCAGGTCATCGCCGACGCGCGCAAGGCCAAGATGAACTAAGGCGCTCGCCGCAACTGACACGCCCAATACGAAGGCGCCGCCGCGGACCGCGACGGCGCCTTGTTCATGATGTCAGCGACGTTACTTCGACGAGATGCGGACCCAGTCCTTGTGCGCGCGATCGCGCAGGGCATCCCAGTCGGCCTTTGCGACATCCCAGTTCACAATGGTGCGATTGGTGGTCGCGACCTCGCCATTGGCGACGGATGAGGTCTGCATGGAGTCATAGACATAGACGCCGCCCGCGAGAAGCAGCGCGCCCAAAATCATTCCGAAAAAAGTCTTCATAGCGAACCTCCGGTGTCGCGCCGATAACGTCGGCACGGCGCGATGGTTCCGCGGCCATGCGGCGCATCTAAGGAGAGGTTGTTCATTATCCGTTCAGCCACGCCAGCAGCTCCGCATTGATCTCGCGCGGATAGGTGTGGCTGAGATCGTCGATCTCGCGATAAACGACGTCGGCGCCGGCGGCGGAGAGCGCCGCTTGCGTCTGTCGCGCGGTCTGCACAGGAAACATCCAGTCGAGCTTGCCGTGGGTGATGAAGATCGGCAGGCGCTGCAGGCGCGCAGCATCCGCCATCTCCGCCATCAGCGGGTGGAAGGTCGCCGACACCGGCGCGAGATGCGTAAAGGGCGATGCGCCATCGAGCCCGCTGACGTAGCAGAACGTGCCTCCGTCGCTCATGCCGGTCAGCAGCATGCGCGAGCCGTCGATGGACCAGCGGCTGCGCACAGTCTCGAGGATGCGCATGAGGTTGGGCGTATCAGTGTCGTCGCCCATCAGCGCCCAGGTCTGACCGGTCGCAGTCGGCGCCACCAGGATCGCACCCAAGCTGCGGGCATCGCGGAGCCAGCTCCACAGGAATCCACGGCCATTGCCGCTGCCGCCATGCAGCGCCATCACCAGCGGCATCGCGCGCTCCGGCGAATAATATTCGGGGACATAGACCGAGAAGCCGCCGCGGCTGCCGGGCTCGTTGTGATCGTGGAAGATGCCACTGTGCTCGCCCGCGCCAGCCTCGAGCCGTGCCAGCAGAATTTCGTCCTCGCGCCTCGCGGCGTTGAGGAAGAAGCTGCTGACCGGCGGAAATTGCACGGCAAGCGGATAAAGCGCCTCCAGCGCGCGCGGTACGTGGCGCAGTGCGCGGAAGACGGCGACGAGATCGCCGTTGCCGCGCTCGACCTCGCGAATGCCGGCAAAGGCGGCGAGCGTCTCGTTGCAGGCACCATCGAGCCGGTCGCGCAAGCCGGCGAATTGTTCAGGCCAGGTGCCGATCGCCGAATGTGCGGCTTGCAGTGCGTCGTCCGGCGCGCCGATCGCGTTCATCACGGACGCGAAGGCCGGCGGATGCAGGTGACGGGTGAAGAAGCCGAGCGCCTCCAGCGCGTTCAGCAGCGGCGGCAGCACGGCCACGATGTCGTCAACGACGGCCTCGGTCATCGCCGCTTCCTTGCTTCAGTTCGGCCGGTCAGTGCAGCTTCGGCGCCTTCAACAGCTTGAAGCGGTCGGTCGAAGTCACCGTGACGTCGAAGGTGACGCCTTCATGATGCACGGTGAGCGGCACGTCGACGCCGGCGGCGCCGAGCGCCCACATCTTCTTGTAGAAGGCGGTCTGGCTGATGATCTTCTCGCCGTCGACGGCGAGGATGACGTCGCCGGTCTTGAGCTCGGCGCGGGCGGCCGGCCCGTTGGCGGAGATCCCGATCACCACCACGCGGTTGTCGATCTCGGTTGAATAGAGCCCGAGCCAGGGTCGCGACGGCTTGTTGACGCGGCCGAACTTGCGCAGATCCTCCAGGATCGGCTTCAACAGGTCGATCGGCACGATCATATTGACATGCTCGGCCTTGCCGTCGCGTTCGCGCTCGAGCTGGAGCGAGCCGATGCCGATCAACTCGCCGCGCTCGTTGAGCAAGCCGGTGCCGCCCCAGTTCGGGTGCGCGGGATGTGTGAAGACGGCCTCATCCAGCAGATATTCCCAGTAACCGGCGAATTCCTGCTTGGCCACGATCTGGCTCGCAACCGATCGCGTGCGGCCGCCGGCGCCGCCGACCACGACGCGGTCGCCGACCCGAGTCTCCGCCGAGCTGCCGAGCGGCAAGGGTTCGACGTCGAGCTCACCCAGCGCCTGCACGAGGCCGAAGCCGGTGACCGAATCGAAACCGAGGGCATGTCCCTCGACGACGCGCCCGTCGGCGAGGTGCAGCCACACCGATTCCGCCTCGGTGATGAGATAGCCGATGGTCAGCACCAGCCCGTCGTCGATGACGACGCCGTTGCCGGCGCGCTCGGTGCCCAGCGTCTCGGCGCTGAACGCGTCCGGCGGGATGATGGCGTGCAGGCCGACGACGGACGCGAGCGCGCGGTCGAGATCGAAACCGTAATCGCTCGCACGCGGCTGATTGGCCGGCGGCACTCTCCATTCGGTCAGGGCGGGCATGGAGTTCTCCTGGCTGAGTGCATCGCTCCGCCGTGGCTAGCGGAACGACGCGCGAAGCATGGATAATTTAGGCCGGAGAAGGCCGTCTTGAAAGCCTCGTTTCCCAACTATTCCGCAGAACGCCGTGTGAAATCTTCGAAAGGCGCGGGACCGTTTCGCGCGCGGTCGGCGGCCCGGCGGTCCTTCGATCCGGCATCCGCCGCATGGCTGCTGTCCGGCGAGGTGCTAGGCGCCGTGTAATGAAGCTGCTAACCATTGCCGCTTCGTTTGACCAAGAGATCACGGACCGAAACATGGACAACCGCAGCGACATCTGGCGTGGCGTCGACACGATCAAGGCGCGTTTCATCGACCTCAGCGACAAGGTCTGGGGCATGCCGGAGGTTTGTTACACCGAGGCGCGGTCCGCCGCCGAGCATCTCGCCGAACTGCGCCATCAGGGCTTCCGTATCACCGAGAACGTCGCGGGCATCCCGACCGCGCTGATGGGCGAGTGGGGCGAGGGCGGACCGGTCATCGCCTTCATGGGGGAATATGACGCGCTGCCGGGCCTCAGCCAGGAGGCGGGCGTGGCGGAACATCGTCCGGTCGAGACCGGCGGCCATGGCCATGGCTGCGGTCATAATCTGCTCGGTTCTGCGGCGCTGCTCGCCGCGACCGCGGTGAAGGACTGGCTCGACGAGAACAAGGTGCCGGGCCGCGTGCGCTACTACGGCTGCCCGGCTGAAGAAGGCGGCGCGGCAAAGGCGTTCATGGTGCGCTCCGGCGCGTTCGAGGATGCCGACGTCGCCATCACCTGGCATCCGCACAGCTTCTGGGAAGTGGCGGTGACGCCGTCGCTCGCGAACACGCGCGCCGACTTCATTTTCACAGGCCGCACCTCGCATGCGGCCGCCTCGCCGCATCTCGGCCGTTCCGCGCTCGATGCGGTGGAGCTGATGAATGTCGGCGTGAACTACATGCGCGAGCACATGCCGAGCGACGCGCGGGTGCATTACGCGCTGCTCGACACCGGCGGCATTGCGCCCAACGTGGTGCAGGCGCATGCGCGCGTGCGCTACTCGATCCGCGCCCGCGATCTGCCCGGCATGAACGAGCTGGTCGGCCGCGTGAGCAAGATCGCGGACGGCGCGGCGCTGATGACCGAGACCAAGGTGGAGATGAAGATCATCTCCGCGGTCTCCAACATTCTGCCGAATACGCCGCTGGAGCAGGCGCTACATCGGGTCATGGAAGAGCTCGGACCGCCGCATTTCGACGACGCGGACAAGGGGTTTGCCACCCAGATCCGATCGACGCTGACCGACAAGGACATTGCCTCGGTTTACTACGCGATCGGGATGGAGCCGACCGATCGGCCGCTGGCCGACTTCCTGGTGCCGCTCGATGCCAAGCGCAACCCGCTGGTCGGCTCGACCGACGTTGGCGACGTGAGCTGGGTGGTGCCGACCGTGCAGGTTCACGCACCGACGGTTGCAATCGGCACGCCGTTCCACACCTGGCAGGTGGTGGCGCAGGGCAAGAGCCCGCATGCCCACAAGGCCATGGTGCAGGCGGCCAAGGCGATGGCGGGTATCGGCATCAAGGCGCTCACGGAACCGGAGCTGATCAAGGCCGCGAAAGCCGACCTTGCGAGGCGAACAGCCAAGACACCTTACGTCTGTCCGCTGCCGGACCACGTCGCGCCGCCACTGGATATGTCCGTGGTGTAGAATTTCGTCTCGATACTTCGTCTGATCCGGCGAACAAATTTTCTGCAGTGCAACGTGGATTCCGGCTTGTTTTGACGCCGGATTGCCGAGCGCTTGGGCTGCGGAACGCAGTTTTGCCCAACGGACAGCCAGAACACCGTTTGCATACACACAGTCGCAGTTGACGGGCGGCCTATTCGGTGTGCCATCTACGGCCAGACAAAACCCGGCGGTCGCATCGCGGCCGCCTGCATCCATTCGGGAACCAGACGGGGGACAAACCATGCTGGATAAAGAACTGCGTTCGATGATCGGCCAAGTGAAGGACGGACGGATGGATCGCCGTGCCTTCATCCAGCGTCTTGCCGCTGTCGGTTTGACCGCACCGCTGGCCAACCAGATCCTCGCGCTGGGCGGCGTCGCCATGGCGGAAGGCGTTTCGACCTACAAGCCGACCAAGCGCGGCGGCGGCGGCGCACTGAAGCTGCTGTGGTGGCAGGGGCCGACCCTGCTCAATCCGCATTTCGCCACCGGCACCAAGGACCAGGACGGTTCGCGCCTGTTCTACGAGCCGCTTGCCTGTTGGGATCCGGACGGCAACATGAAGCTGGTTCTGGCCGCCGAAATCCCGTCGATCCAGAACGGCGGCCTCGCCGCCGACGGCAAGTCGGTCACCTGGAAGCTTAAGCCCGGCGTCAAATGGCACGACGGCAAGCCGTTCACCGCCGACGACGTCGTGTTCAACTGGGAATACGCCAAGGATCCCGCGACCTCCGCGGTCACCATTGCGACCTATCGCGACATCGTCGTCGAGAAGGTGGATGACCTCACCGTCCGCATCCTTTTCAACAAGCCGACGCCGTTCTGGGCCGATGCTTTCGTCGGGGCTCCGAACACCATCATCCCCAAGCATCTGTTCGCGGATTACAAAGGCGCGAAGTCCCGCGAGGCGCCGAACAACCTCTCGCCGGTCGGCACCGGCCCGTACAAATTCCTCGAGTTCAAGCCGGGCGATCTCGTCCGCGGTGAGCTCAATCCCGACTATCACATGCCGAACCGTCCGTATTTCGACACGCTCGAAATGAAGGGCGGCGGCGATGCCGTCTCGGCGGCGCGCGCGGTGATCCAGACCGGCGAATACGATTTCGGCTATAACATCCAGGTCGAAGACGACGTGCTGTTGCGCCTGGAGAAGGGCGGCAAGGGCAAGGCCATCTACGCCGTGGGCGGAGACACCGAGTTCATCGCGCTGAATTTCACCGACCCGAACACCGAGGTCGATGGCGAGCGCTCTTCGATGAAGACGAAGCACCCGCTGTTCTCCGATCCCGCCGTACGCAAGGCGCTGGCGATGCTGGTCGATCGTGAAGCGGTGAAGAAGGTGATCTACGGCCGCGCAGGCCGCACCACGGCGAACTTCCTCAACGGCCCCGAAAAGTTCGTCTCCAAGAACACGAGCTGGGAATTCAGCATCGAGAAGGCGTCGAAGATGCTGGATGACGCCGGCTGGAAACCGGGTGCGGACGGCATCCGCGAGAAGGACGGCAAGAAGCTGAAGCTTCTGTACCAGACTTCGATCAACGGCCCGCGCCAGAAGACCCAGGCCATCGTCAAGCAGGCCTGCCAGAAGGCTGGCATCGACGTCGAGCTGAAGTCGGTCGTCGCCTCGGTGTTCTTCTCCTCCGACGCCGGCAATCCCGACATCTACCCGAAGTTCTATGCCGACATGGAGATGTTCCAGATCCCGATGAGCCAGCCGGATCCGTCCCAGCACATGCGGCGCTATATGTCGGCGAATGTGGCGACCAAGGAGAACAAGTGGCAGGGACAGAATTTCCCGCGCTACGTCAACAAGGAGTATGACGACACGATCCTGGCCGCGGAAGGCGAGATGGACCCGGTCAAGCGCGCGGCGCTCTACATCAAGGCTAACGATATCCTGATCGGGGACACCGTGTTCATCCCGGTGCAGCATCGCCTGAAGGTGGAGGCCGCTGCTAACAACCTGGTTTGCGTGGTCAGCGGTTGGGCGAACGAGACCGACAACCTGTTCGACTGGTACCGGGAGGTATGATCGCGCAGGCCTAGGCGGGGTCTTTCCCTATGAGTCAATATGTCCTGCGTCGCCTGCTGATCGCCATTCCGAGCCTGCTCGGCATTTCGCTCGTGCTGTTCGTCGTGCTGGCGCTCGCCCCCGGCGATCCGTTTTCGGAACTGGCGACCAATCCGAACGTACCGCCCGAAGTCGCTGCCGCGCTTCGGGCGAAGTTCGGCCTCGACGATCCGATCTATCTGCGCTACCTGCACTGGCTCTCCGCCATGGCGCATGGCGATTGGGGGTTTTCCTTCGTCAGCCGGATGAACGTCGATGCGCTCATCCTCCAGCGCCTGCCGGCGACGCTCTATGTGATCGGCTCGGCGCAGATCCTGGCGCTCCTGATCGCGATTCCGGTCGGCGTCTACGCGGCGACCAAGCCGTATTCACTGTTTGACCAGATCGCCAACGTGCTGGCCTTCGTCGGTTTCTCGCTGCCCACCTTCTTCACCGGCATCCTCTTCATCCTGATCTTCTCGGTCACGCTGGACTGGCTGCCCTTCGTCTATTCCAGCGACATCAAGGCCACCGGCATCCGCTGGGTGCTCGAGATGATCCGGCAGGCGATCATGCCGGTGGCGGTGCTCGGCCTGTTCCAGGCGGCGTCGATGACGCGCTTCGTGCGCTCGGCGATGCTGGACGTGATCCGGCTCGACTACGTCACCACGGCGCGCGCCAAGGGACTCGGGCAGGCCAAGGTCATCGTCAAGCATGTGATGCGCAATGCGATGATCCCGGTCGTCACGCTGATCGCGCTCCAGATGCCGGCGGTGTTCGGCGGCGCCATCGTCACCGAGCAGATCTTCCGCATCCCCGGCATCGGCTCGCTGCTGATCTCCTCCATCCTTTCCAACGACACGCCGGTGGTGATGGCCGTCACCTTCGTCTTCGCGTGCCTTGTGGTCCTGTTCAATCTCATCGCGGACGTCCTGTATGGCTGGCTTGACCCTCGCATCTCCCTCCGCTGAGCGGCGCGTCTACTCGCCCTGGCGCGAGACGTGGCGGCGCTATAGCCGCCACAAGCTTGCCGTGGTCAGTGCGTTCCTGCTCCTCATTCTGGTGCTGGCGGTGGTCGCCGGCCCCTTCGTCTGGCGGGTCAAGATCGACGACATCGACATCGTGGCGGGCATGCAGGGGCCCTCGCTCGCCCATCCCTTCGGCACCGACGATCTCGGGCAGGACATCCTCGCCCGCATGATCTATGGCGGGCGCATCTCGCTCGCGGTCGGCCTTGCCGCGATGCTGGTCTCGGTGTTCGTGGGCACGCTGATCGGTGCGCTTGCCGGCATGTCGCGCGGTGCGGTCGGTCACGGGCTGATGTGGCTCACCGATCTCTTCTTGTCGCTGCCGCAGCTGCCGCTGCTGCTGCTGCTGATCTATCTGTTCCGCGACGGGCTCAAGGCCGCGTTCGGCCCCGAAGGCGGCATCTTCATCCTGATCGTGCTCGTGATCGGGGGCCTGCGCTGGATGCCGGTCGCCCGCCTCGTGCGCGCGCAGTTCCTGTCGATCCGCGAGAAGGAGTTCGTCGAGGCCGCGCGCGCGCTCGGCGCCAGCCCGGTGCGGCAGGTGGTGCGCCACATCCTGCCCAACGCGCTCGGTCCGGTGATCATCGCCGGCACCATCGACGTCGCCGCCGCCATCATCGCGGAATCGACATTGTCCTTCCTCGGCCTCGGCTTTCCGCCGGACACCCCGACCTGGGGGCGGCTGCTGTACGACGCCAAGGACTTCCTCGATATCGGTCCGCACTGGGCGCTGTTTCCGGGCGGCGCGATCTTCATCGCGGTGGTCGCCATCAACTTCATCGGCGACGGCCTGCGTGACGCGCTCGATGCGCGACGGGTGATCTGATGGCGCCGCTGCTCGAGATCAAGGGCCTGAAAACCCATTTCTCCACTGACGACGGCATCCTGCAGGCCGTCGACGGCGTCGACATCTCCATCAACCGCGGCGAGACGCTCTGTGTCGTCGGCGAGTCCGGCTGCGGCAAGACCGTGACGGCGATGTCGATCCTGAAACTGATCGCGATGCCGCCCGGCCGCATCGCCGCCGGCCAGATCATCTTCGAAGGCCGCGATCTCGTGCCGCTGACGAGCAATCAGCTCGACGAGATCCGCGCCAAGGAGATCGGCTTCATCTTTCAGGAGCCGATGACCTCGCTCAACCCGGTGCTCACCGTCGGCGAGCAGATCGCCGAGAGCCTGCGCCGGCATGAAGCGGTGACGAAGAAGCAGGCGCTCGAACGCACCATCGAGATGCTCAAGCTGGTGCAGATCCCCAACGCCGAAGGCCGCGTGCACAACTACCCGCACCAGTTCTCCGGCGGCATGCGCCAGCGCGTGATGATCGCGATGGCGCTCGCCTGCAAGCCGAAGCTGATCATCGCCGACGAGCCCACCACCGCGCTCGACGTCACCATCCAGGCCCAGATCCTCGACCTCTTGCAGGACATGAAGGAGCGCTTCGGCATGGCGGTGATGCTGATCACCCATGCCATGGGCGTCGTCGCCGAGACCGCGCAGCGCGTCGTCGTGATGTATGCCGGCAAGGTGGTGGAGGAGGCGAGCGTCGACGATCTCTTCGCCGATCCCCGCCATCCCTATACGCAAGGCCTGATCCGCTCGATCCCGCGCATCGACCTCGACAGCGAGCACAAGACGCGGCTGGAGGCGATCGGCGGCTCGGTGCCGATCCTGATCAATCCGCCGGTCGGCTGCCGCTTCGCGCCGCGCTGCAAGTTCGCGATGAACGTCTGCACCGAGAAGGAGCCGCTGCTCCGCGAGGTCTCGCCCGGCCACCGCATGGCCTGTCACCTGGGGGATACGCAGTTGGGAGCCGCGTCATGAGCGAACCCTTGCTCCGCGTCAGCGGTCTGAAGAAGCATTTCCCCGTTCTCGGCGGCTTGCTGTCGCGCCAGGTCGGCAGCGTCTATGCGGTCGACGGCGTGTCGTTCTCGGTCAATCGCGGCGAGACGCTCGGTCTCGTCGGTGAATCCGGCTGCGGCAAGTCGACGACGGGGCGCTGCGTGCTGCGCCTGATCGAGCCGACCGACGGCGAGGTCACCTTCGACGGCCAGGACGTGCGCCAGCTCGGCGGCAACGATCTGCGCGCGATGCGGCGGAACATGCAGCTCGTGTTCCAGGATCCGTTTGCCTCGCTCAATCCGCGCATGACGGTGGGTACGATTCTCGGCGAGGCGCTCGTCATCCACAAGCTCGGCTCATCGGCCAAGGAGCGGGAGGAGCGCGTCGCGAGCCTGCTGGTCAAGGTCGGCCTCAAGGCCGAGCACATGCGCCGCTACCCGCACGAATTCTCCGGCGGCCAGCGCCAGCGCATCGTGATCGCGCGGGCGCTCGCGGTCGAGCCGAAGCTGATCGTCTGCGACGAGCCGGTCTCCGCGCTCGACGTGTCGATCCAGGCGCAGGTCATCAATCTGCTGGAGGATCTCCAGGCCGAGCTGAACCTCACCTATCTCTTCGTCGCGCACGACCTCTCGGTGGTCGAGCACATCTCCGACCGCGTCGCGGTGATGTATCTCGGCCGCATCGTCGAGCTGGCGAAAGCCAGCGACCTCTACCGCAACCCGCAGCACCCCTACACCAGGGCGCTGTTGTCAGCGGTGCCGGTGCCCGATCCCAAGCTCAAGCGTGAGCGCATCCGCCTCAAGGGCGACGTGCCGAGCCCGATGAAGCCGCCGTCAGGCTGCCACTTCCACACCCGCTGTCCGATCGCCCAGCCGCGCTGCGCGGAGAGCGCGCCCGAGCTGAAGGAGGGCGCTGGCGGTCACTTCGTGGCGTGCCATCTCGCCTGAGGCCGGGCAAAGCGGAAGGCGTATTCATTCGCCCTGAAGCACGCCGTGCGCCGAGAGGGCCTGCCTGAAAGCCTCCACCGACGTGTGGTGATGCGCGAACAGGCCCGCCTCGCGCGCGCCGGCAACATTGGCCGGGAGATCGTCGACGAACAGCACGGTCTGCGGCATCACGTCGAGCTCGGCCAGGCAGCGGCGATAGCAGCGCGGGTCCGGCTTTGCCGTCTTGAACTGGGCCGAAGTGTAGATCCGGGAGCCGAACAGCGGCCGCAAGTCCGGCAGCAGCGTGTCGATGTGGTCGGCGACCAGCGTGGTATTGTTGGTCAGGACGGCAATATCGACGGTCTTGCGCAGACGTCGGGCAATCTCCAGCATCGCGTGATCGGGCTGCATCGAGCGGCGCCGCGCCTCCACCCACTCGTCGAGCGACAGCGGATAGCCCATGCGTTCGCCAAAGCCCCGCAGATAGTCAGGGGCGTCGAGAGCGCCGGAATCGCCGAGCAGCTCGAATCCGCTGTCCCAGATTGCCTTGTGGACGAGCTCGCTGGTCGATCCCGCGAGCTCCGCCAGGCATGCCACACGCTGTCCCCTGTCGTAGTTGCACAGGACATTGTCCATGTCGAAGAGGACGAGCTTGATCGCGTCAGTCACGGTAGCACTCTCGGATTGGCTTAAATGTCCGGTCGATTCGTAGTCATATCCCGCTGGAACGTGGACGACAAATCCAGGCCGGGCCGAGCTCCGAGATGAGCGCGACACCTCTACGATCGTGATGCGCGGCGGCGGGCCAGCTGGTGCAACACTGTATCGAAAGCCGGGATCGCTCCGGTCTCGCGGAGCCACGTGTCGGTCAGCTCCCTGAGCTCGCCCGGCGTCAGGCCGAACTTGCGGCGAAACGCCCGGATGAAGGTGGAGTCGCTGCTGAACCGCAAGCCGACAGCGAGGTCGATTAGACGTTTGTCCTGCGCCGCCGGCGACAACAGCCGCTGAAAGGCGAGATTGAGCCGCTGCTCTCTCACGTAATGCGCCAGCCCGCCATCTGCCTCGAACAGCCGGTAAAGCGTCGCGCGCGAAATCTGGAAATGGCGGCAGAGCTCGCTTACGCCGAGCGCGTCGGTCTCGAGATTGTCCGCGATGCGGCGCTTGATCATTGCCAGATAAAGATGTCGCTCGGCCCGCTCGACGCCTTCGGCGATGTCGGCCGTACCGCCCGCAGCCGCGGCAACGATGTCGGCGATGGCCTCGATCGTGGCCTCGACGCTGCCCGCCTCTGGCTCAGGCGGCAGCGCAAGCGCTGCGTAATGGCTTGCGAGCAGGCGCGCGTGAGGGTGGTCTGACGGCAACAGGGTAGCCGTCGCCGAATCCGGATGCGCGAGCCGTGGCGCCAGCATCGACCGTTGCACGATGATTGCCATCAGGTGGGTGCGTCCGCTACCGCCGCGAAACACCGTCCGGTTCGGCTGCGCCATGTCGAGCAGGCAAATGTCACCGGGCCGCAACGTCACCTCGCGGCGACCGGAGCTGAACCGCATCTCGCCTTCGATGCAGAGGGTCATCTGATAGTGGTCGAGGCCGCCGCGTGCGATGTGCGCAGGCGTCCGGTCGTATTCGAGGTCCGTGGCGCGAGAATCGACCAGCAATGCGTTGCCGGCCATCACTGTCGTGGTGGTGATGTGGAAATCGTTCTCGTCGGTGAGCGCAATGACATCGCAGATGTCCACGGTCATCGCGCGCAACTGTCTCAGCGCGCTCGGCCCGTGTTCGGGGTCGTCCGCCAGCATCGTCTTGTTCACCGCCGTCTCGTCCGCATCACGCCTCGACGAGGTCGCGCGCCTTAATGTTCTGAGCCCGGCAGCAGACCAGCATCGCCCCCGCATGTAGCGGTTCGGCAACGAGGACGCAAGCGACGTCGGACGATGAGGGCGTTCGACGAGGCTGCGGGCGCGCGGCCTCGATGTGCCGCACATGCATCACTGTTCACCGAAATCCACGCCTGAGACACCGGGCACATTGTGCAGGTGTCCAGTCTGCTAACGACGCGTCGAGATCACCAGCGTTGCCACGCAGCTTGCGTCCGAGGCTCTTCGTGACGACCAGATTGCGTCCGCCCTCGTGCCTGTCGATCGGGCAGACGAGCCTTCGGCTTGGTGCACGCCGGTGTGCAGCGCTCGCAAGTGTTGCGGTCATGGCATCGTTCTTCGGCCTGTCCGGTGCGGCGCGCGCAGCGACGCTGGTGGTGACCTCTACGGCCGACAGCGGCGCCGGCAGCCTGCGGGGGGAGATCGCCAGCGCCACGAGCGGCGACACCATCCTGTTTCAGGTCAGCGGTACCATCACGCTCCTGAGCGAGCTGCCGATCATCACCAAGAACATCACCATTGACGGCAATGGTAACAACCCGACCATCAGCGGCGCCGGCACCTACCGGCCGTTCTTCATCGGCGATGCCGGGACCACCGGCTCGACCTATTCGGTGACACTGAAGAGCCTGACCATCGCCAATGCGGTGGCGCAGGGCGGAGCCGGTTTGGGCTCCGGTGCCGGCGCCGGACTCGGCGGCGCGGTCTTCGTTTCCAGCAACGGCGCATTGACCTTGTCGAACGTCGCCGTCTCGAACACGCAGGCCAAGGGCGGCGGCGTCGTGGACAACTTCGGAGAGGTGGGCGGCGGGGGCGGCATGGGCGGCAAGTCCTATCCTCTGACTCCGGCTGGAGGCGGTGGACTATTCGTCGGCTCGGACGCCAACAGCTCGGGCACTACCGGCGGTTCGAGCGGTGGGGTGCATAACGGCGGTAGTGGTCCCCAGACCGGAGGCGCCGGTGGTTTCGCCAGCGGTGGCGGCGGTGGCTCGTCCGGCGGGGGGCCCGTGGCTGGAGGCGCGGGCGGTTTTGGCGGTGGCGGTGGCGGTGCCAATGCGGGCGGAGCAACAACGGGCGGTTCGGGCGGCTACGGCGGCGGAGGTGGCTCGGCAGCCGGATTGTCCACCTCGACCGGCGGTGCCGGCGGCTTCGGGGGAGGCGGCGGCGGCGGGATCACGGCTGCCGGGAGCGGCGGCTTTGGCGCCGGCAATGGCGGCAGTGGTGGGACCGGATCCAACTCCGGTGGTGGTGGCCTCGGTGCCGGCGGTGCCATCTTCGTGCAGAGCGGCGGGACGGTGGCCGTTCAGGGCGATCTTTCGCAAACGACGAGCAGCGTTTCGGGCGGCACGGGCCTCAACGGCGGCGGCAACGGCTCGGCCTTCGGCTCCGGCATCTTCTTCCAGGGCACCGGCGGGACGAGCACCGTGCTCGGCTTTGGCTCTGGCAACCAGTCCATTGCCAATGGCATCACCGACTATATCGGCTCCGGCGGCAGCAATCCCGGCGGCGGGACCAACGCCGCCGACCAGGGCGGCAGTGTCGCGATCACCAAGAGCAATGGCGGCACGCTGACGCTCTCGGGCGCCAATACCTATAGCGGCGGCACCACCATCAACGAGGGCACGACGCTTGTCGTCGGCAATGGCACCGCGCTTGGCAGCGGCGCCTTGACGCTCAATGGCGGCACGACGGGCGTGACCGTGAACTTCAACGGCAGCTTCAGCGTCGGCAACAACATCGTCGCGACAGGTGATCCCACCTACAACGTTCTCACCGGCAACACGGTGAATCTCACGGGTGTTCTGTCCGGCTCCGGCGACGTCGTCGTCAACGAAGCGAACGGTTACGCCGGAACGCTGATCCTGTCCGGGGCCAACACCTACAGCGGGCCGACCATTGTGGACGCGGGCACGCTGCAGGCCGGATCGACCAGCGCTTTCGGCAGCAATTCCGCGGTCACGGTCGCCGGCGGCGCCGTGCTCGATCTCGCCGGCTTCTCGAATGTGATCGGCTCGCTCGCAGGTGCCGGCACGGTCAGCAACAGCGGCGGCGCCGCCACGCTGACCGCCGGTGGCGACAACACGTCCAAGATCTTTTCGGGGACGATCCGCGACGGTGCGGGATCGCTCGCGCTGACCAAGACCGGCGACCTTCCAGGCGCTGCCGGGCGCGAGCTTCGTCGTCAACGGCGCTGCGCAGGCTCGCGACTCCGCGCTCACCACGGCTTCCGTGGAGATGAGCTGGCTGAGCGGCTGGTCCGCGGCGGCGAGCTTCGAAGGCGAGTTCTCGAACGTCACCCGCAGCTACGCCGGCAAGGGCAGCGTTCGCTACGCCTGGTAGGCCGGCGACTGCGTCACGCGCTCCTCGCGGGCCAGGGCACGACCTGTCCCGACATCACCAGCCGGTCGCGGCCGCTGTCCTTGGCGGCATAGAGCGCGCGGTCGGCGGCCGCCACCAGCGCGCTGGAGTCGGTCGTGGTCTCGGATGGAAACGCCGTCGCGCCGCCCACACTCGCGGTGACGAGCCGCGAGGGCGGATTCTGTGCATGCAGCATGGCGAGGTCGCGCAACGCACCGCGAATCTCCTCGCCGACCCTGGCGCAGCCGTCGGCGTCGGTGTTAGGCAACAGCACGGCGAACTCCTCGCCGCCGTAGCGCGCCGCGAAGTCGGCCGGCCGCCGGGGATGAGCGGACAGGATCCGCCCCAGCGCACGCAGGCAGCCGTCGCCGGCCAAATGTCCGTAATGGTCGTTGAACGCCTTGAAATGATCGACGTCGATCAGCAGGAGCGAGAGTTGGGTGCCATCGCGGCGGGCGCGGGCCCATTCGTCCGCGAGGCGCTCATCGAATGCGCGCCGGTTGGCGAGCCCGGTGAGGCCGTCGGTCGCCGCGAGCGAGGCGAGCTTGTTCTGCAAGTCCTTCTGCTCGGTCATGTCGCGCACCACCGCGACGACGCCGTCGATCTCGCCGCTGTCGGACGCCCGGGTCACGTGCAGGGCCGACTCGGCCCAGATCTCGCCCTTGTCGCGATGGCGCTGACGGTAGACGAACCTCGCCTCCTCGGCCTCGCCATTCTTCAGCGCGGCAATGGCCTGCTCGACCCGTTCCATGTCCTCCGCGTGAACCCCGGCCACGGCCGACGTCCCCAGGAGTTCGTCGGAAGACCAGCCGATGATACGCGCGCATGACGGAGAAACGTAGATCAGCCGGTTGTCCAGTCCGATCCGGGTCACCATGTCGCTGGATTGCTCGGCCAGCAGGCGGAAATGGGCTTCCTTGGCGATCAGAGCCTGCGCCATGCGCTGCCGCTGCAAGAGCTGACGGACCATGTAAAAGCCGATCGCCGCGATCAGCAGGACGAGGCCGACGACAACGGTCATGCGTGCACCCGCCGCGCGGCGCCAAGGGGCCAGCACGTCGTCCTGCGACTTGCTCGCCAGCACCATCAGGGGATAGCGGCTGCTGCGCTGGTAGTAGCTGAGCCGCTGCACGTTATCCAGCGGCGACTTGAAATAGTAGACTGCCGCAGCCGGACGGCTTTTCCATTGCTTGAACAACGGCGCGTTGGACAGGTCGCGTCCGACGAAGGCGCCGCTCTCGTCGTGACTGCGCGCCAGCATGATGCCGTCGTTGTTCAGCAGCGACGCCGAGCTGTGCGGACCGAGGTCGAAGCGCTCGTAGAACTTGACGAAATAGCTGACGTCGATCGTGAGCAGGGCAACGCCGGCGAAGCTGCCGTCGGGGTGATTGACCCGGCGAGATGCGGTGATGATCCACTGGCCGCCGGCCCGACTCTTGACGGGGCGTCCGATCAGTGTGCCCGGATCCGGCGAGTCGCGATGGCGCTGGAAATATTCGCGGTCGCTGTTGTTGAATTTGGAGAAGTCGACCTGCTCGGTCGTGGCAAGCCAGCGGCCGGTCTCGTCATAGACGAAGATGCCGCGGATGCGGTCCGATGATTTGCGGGTCGGCAGATAGGTCTGGAGCTTTGCGATGGTGTCCGGACCCGTTCCATCGAGCTCGAGCCGATGGACCAGCCCGACGAGGATGGTATCGACGAGTTCGAACGTGTCGTCCGCATGCTGGATCAGCGATTGCGCGAGGTTGGTCACGTCGATTTCGGCGGTCCTGAGCTCGGCATTGCGCGTTTCCCATTCGCGCCAGCCGCTCAGGCCCAGGATGGCGAAGCAAGTCAGCATGACGAAACCCGCCGCCCAGAGCGGAAGACGCGTTTTCCCGAGGTCGCGGCCCGTATTCATCAGGCTTGCTCCATTTCGGTGCAAACCTCTCACTTTCGCCTTAACGGCCTGTTGCGTCATCCGCGCTGATTGTGCGAATCCCGTATTCGGCCGGAACCGGTCCTCGATGTTTCGACGGGTTATCGTCGGCTGATGTTAACCACGCTGACCTCACGCCGGATCCGCCCGGCGTTCCTGCCTCACTCCTCCAGCGTAAACCCGACGCGCAGCGTCACCTGGTAATGGCGCACGGCGTTGTTCTCGATGTGGCCGCGCGTCTGCACCACCTCGAACCATTTCATCTCGCGGATGGTCTTGGCGGCGCGGCTGACCGCGTTCTTGATCGCATCCTCGATCGAGGTCTCGGACGATCCGACCAGTTCCAGGATCTTGTAGACGTGATCTTTCTCGGCTGTGGGCATGGCGCGTCTTCCCCTGTGCTTTGACGGGCCCGGATACCGCTCCCGCAGTGTATTCGAGAGCGTTGGGCCTCTAGATTGAACGGACGCCCGCGCTTCGGGTTCCGTGCTCCGTGATGGCCCGCATGCGCCAGCCAAGGTGGAGCAGGCCGCGCCCGCGAGTGTTGCCGCGGTGAAGAAGAGATAGCCGATGCCGACCGACAGAAATGCGAGCGGCGCCGTCAGCAGTCGTATTGCGGTGGATTGGTCCAGGGCCTGAAGCCATATGCCGCCGGCGACCTCGAACCTGACGGAGCGCCGGCCCGCCCACCGCTGGTTCCCGGTTTGTGCAAGTGCACGAAAATATGGCTCCCGCCTGCGGGCGGTACCCTCAAATTCGTGCGCCGCCGCATGGCCGCTCTTGCTCGCGCCAATGCGGGCGCGTTAGCCTCAATCCGCTTCCTTATACCTTCGATGTGCAGCGATGATCGGCCGTTGGACGAAGAGCGCTCTGGTCGCAATCAGTCTGTCCGCCGTGCCCGCGATCGGCGCAGTGCAGGACGATCTCGACGGCGCGCCCGGCACCATGTCGCTGCAAGTGACGACCGATCCGTCGATGATCGAATGCCGCAAGCTCGAAACGGTCAATCCTGCCTCGCTGATGTTCCTGCCGTTGCGGCGGACGTTCAACGAGGATTTCGACGAGCACCCGCTGTCGGGCGGACGCTGGGTGCCGCACTATGCCGGCGGTGCGGCGTGGCCGGAGGCGCGCTATTGGGGCGGCGACGGCTCCGACTTCAAGCGCAAGACCAGCGCCAATGGCGAGCAGCAGATCTATGTCGATCCGCGCTACACGGGGCGCGCATCGGCGCCGCTCGGGCTTGATCCGTTCAAGGTGAAGGACGGCGTGCTCTCGATCGTCGCGAGCCGCACGCCGCAGGAATTTAAGTCCGTTCTGTTCAACAACGAGTACATCTCCGGGATCCTGACCACGCAGGGCAGGTTCGCGCAGAAGCACGGCTATTTCGAAATCCGCGCCAAGGTCCCGGTCGGTCATGCGGTGTGGCCTGCGTTCTGGATGCTGGCGGACGACGGCGGCTGGCCGCCGGAGGTCGATGTGCTGGAAGGCCGCGGCGAGCGGCCTGGCGATCTCGTGATGACGACGCATTGGCGGATTCCGTCGACCCAGAAGATCCAGTCCTGCGGCTTCGACTTCGCGGTCGGCGACGCTTCGAGCACATTCCACAATTACGGTGTGCTGTGGGAGGAGGATCGCCTGGTCTACTTCATCGACCGCAAGCCGGTCTCCGACATCAAGGTGCCGATCGGCTTTGACGATCCCATGTACCTGATCGTCAATCTCGCGATCGGCTCGAAGTTCTTCGTCGGCGTCGGTCCCGTCGATGCGCAATCGCCGCCGAGCGTCGCATTCGAGATCGACCGGATTTCCGCCTATCAGATCGATATGGAGCAGGCGCGGAGATAGATATGTCAGCGGATTTCTCGCGGCGTCATTTTGCCAAACTGGCGGGCCTTGCCGCGTTGGGAGCAGCGACGGGCGTCGGCGCTGCGGAGAGCGAAACGCCAGCATCGGCCGGGCGCGGTGCGCCTTTCCCCAAGGATTTCCTATGGGGCACGGCGACCTCTTCCTACCAGATCGAAGGCGCCGTCAACGAGGACGGCCGCGGCAAATCGATCTGGGACGTTTTCAGCCACACGCCCGGCAAGATCGAGGACGGCTCCACCGGCGACCGCGCCAACGAGCACTATCACCGCTACAGGGAGGACGTCGCGCTGATCAAGGCGCTCGGCGTCAAGGCCTACCGCTTCTCGATCGCTTGGCCGCGGGTGTTTCCTGATGGGACGGGTCAACCCAATCCCAAGGGGCTCGATTTCTACAACCGCCTCGTCGACGAGCTGCTTGCGAGCGGCATCGAGCCTTATGCGACGCTCTATCACTGGGACCTGCCGCAGGCGCTCCAGGACCGCGTCGGCGGCTGGCAGTCGAGCGACACCTCGAAGGCCTTTGCCGACTACGCTGCGTACGTCGCCGCACGCCTGACCGATCGCGTCAAGAACGTCTTCACCGTGAACGAGGTCGGGCGCTTCGTGAATTTCGGCTATGGCTGGGGCATCGACGCGCCCGGCCTCAAGCTGCCGGCGGTGCAGCTGAACCAGGCCCGCCATCACGTCGCGCTGGCGCACGGGCTTGCGGTGCAGGCGATTCGCGCCTCGGGGCGCGCCGGCACAAGGGTTGGCGCAGCCGAGAACATCGCGGCCTGCGTGCCGGCGATCGCAACGGCGGAAAACATCCGTGCCGCCGAGATCGCGACGCGCGAGCTTAATGCCGGCTTCCTCGGCGTGGTGCTGGAGGGCAGATATACCGACGGCTTCCTCGCCTACGCCGGCGCGGACGCGCCGAAATTCACCGCCGAGGAGTTGAAGATCATCGGTGCGCCGACCGACTTCGTCGGCCTCAACATCTACGCGCCGCAGTTCTATGTCACCGCCTCCGACCGCGCGCCCGGCTTCCACGTGCTGCCGTTCCCCACCTCGTTCCCGCACATGAATTCGGAATGGCTGCGGGTCGGCCCCGAAGTGATCTACTGGGCGCCGCGCCTTGCCGCGAAGATCTGGAACATCGAGACCATCTACATCAGCGAGAACGGCACCTCGTCCGAGGATAGGATCGCCGCCGACGGCCAGGTCTACGACCTCGACCGCATCATGTTCCTGCGCAACTATCTGACCCAGATGCAGCGCGCCGTCGCCGAGGGCGTGCCGATCCGCGGTTATTTCCTCTGGAGCCTGATGGACAATTTCGAGTGGATTTTTGGCTACGGCAAACGCTTCGGCCTCTACCGGGTCGACTTCGAGACGCAGGCGAGGGTCGCGAAACTGAGCGCGGCGTTCTATCGCGACGTGGTGGCGAGGAACGCGATCGGGGTTTGAGGTTGCGCGCCGACCCTACGGATCCAGTTCGGTATCCCAGTAGAGATAGTCCAGCCAGCTGTCGTGCAGGTAGTTCGGCGGGAACATGCGGCCGTTGCGGTGGAGCTGGTGCACGGTCGGCGCGAAGGCGCTCTGGCGCGGAAACATCTTGGCTTGCGCAGGCGTAAGGTTGCCCTTGCGCAGATTACAGGGCGAGCACGCCGCGACCACGTTTTCCCAGGTGGTCTGGCCGCCCTTGCTGCGCGGGATGATGTGATCGAAGGTGAGGTCTTCGGGCGAGCCGCAATATTGGCAGGCGAAACGATCGCGCAGGAAGACGTTGAACCGGGTGAAGGCGGGGTGGGTGGTCGGCTTGACGAAGGATTTGAGCGAGACCACGCTTGGCAGCTGCATTTCCAGCGTGGGACTTCGGACCGCCTGATCGTAATGCGCGACGATGTTGACGCGGTCGAGGAACACCGCCTTGATCGCGTCCTGCCACGACCACAGAGACAGTGGATAGTAACTCAGCGGCCGGAAGTCCGCATTCAGCACCAACACCGGCCAACTGCCTTGCGAGACATGTGCGTTCAAGTAACGCTCCCGGCCTCCATGTACGCTGCGAAGCAGCATGTATTGACATACTACATGCAGCGTGACGGGATTGTGAAGCCCGTTGAGCGACTTATTCAGGCGCAGGCAATGCGGCGGCGGGGTGGCAAAAGCGCTCAAAAACGCCGCGATTCGGGGCGGGGCCGGCAACTGGCGCGGAACCGCCTTTGGCGGCGCGTCGTGGCTTGCCGCGGCGGCTACTCCCGTACCCGTTCCAGCTTCTGCAAGCACCGGGTTGCGCGCACGACGGCCGGCATCTCCTGGTCCGGGAAGCTTGTCGCCCAGTTGGTGACACCGACCTCGCCGACGTAGATGTCGCCCTTCGAGTCCAGCGCGATGCCGTGGGGGGCCAGGAATTTGCCGCTGGCCACACCCGGACCTTCCTCGCCGCCGAGCCGCGCGATGTGATTTCCCTTGGCGTCCACGATCGACAGCCGCGGGCCGAGATTGGGCACATTGCGGTTGATATCGAGGCCGGGGCCCAGCTCGCCGATCACGAAGGTCGGGCTCCTGCCGCCGCAGCAGCACAGCGCGCAGGGCCGGTGCAGGTTGTTCCACTGCGTCTCGTATTTGCCCTCGCCATTGAACACCTGCACGCGATGGTTCTCGCGGTCGGCGACGTAGACCCAGCCATCGGAATCGGTGGCGATGTTGTGCACGATGTTGAACTGGCCGGGGTCGGTGCCGGGCTCGCCCCAGCTCTTGATCAGCTTGCCGTCCGGCGTGAACTTGTGCACGCGCGCATTGCCATAGCCGTCGGAGACATAGATCTCGCCTTTCGGCGACAATGCGGTGTGGGTGCAGCGGTGGAACGGCTCGCCGCTCATGAACGGCGCCGGCTTTGCGGGGATCCCGATCGTCAGCAGCACCTTGCCGTCGCTGGTGCATTTGCGCACGGTATGGTCGCCGTCGTCGGTGCAGTAGAGATTGTCGTCGGCATCGATGTGCAGGCCGTGCGCGCGCGAGAACAGGCCCTCGCCCCAACTGCGCAGGAAATTGCCCTCGCGATCCAGCACCACCATCGGATGGGCGCCGCGGTTGAAGACATAGACGCGGTCGAGGCTGTCGACCGCGACCGCGGCGACGTCGGTGAGCTGCCAGCCGTCCGGAAGTTTCGCGAAGTTTTCGACGACGCGGTAGCGGTGCTCGCCGGTGCCGAGAATGGCTGGCATTGGGTTTCTCCTCTTGTCATTCCGGGGCGCGCGTAGCGTGAACCCGGAATCCATCGGGCCGCATATCCCGGGGGTAGATGGATTCCGGGCTCGCGCTACGCGCGCCCCGGAATGACGTGTGTGTTACCTTGTATCCACCTCACGCCCCAAAATCCCTTCCTCGATGGCCTTGATCTGGAGCGCGAGATATTTCGAGTTGATCCGGCACTGCGCGAGGCTGCCGGCGATGAACCAGAGGCCGGGCTGCTTCGTGCGCGCATACATGTTGCGCAGCTCGAAGCCTTCGCCAAATCCCCAGACCGGGCCGACGCGATCGGCGACGCCATCGCCGAACAGCTTTCGCACCAGATATTCCTGCGGCTTGTAGCCGGTCGAGAGCACGATCAGGTCGGCCGGAATGGTCGTGCCGTCCTTCATCCGAACGCCCTCGGCGACGAAGCTTTCGATGTCGGAAAACTGCCTGAGCTTGATCGCCCCCTCGGCGATGAGGTTGGAGCAGCCGACGTTGAAACAATAACCGCCGCCGCGGGTGAGGTATTTGAACTGCCAGCCGGTGCCGGCCTCGCCGAAATCGAGCTTGAAGCCGACGCGGGAGAGGCCGTCGAGCAGCTCCCTGTCGAGCTCCTTCGACTGCTCCGTCAGCATCACATGGGTCTTCTTCGCCAGCGGCGTCGGCATCGAGGTCGCGATCAGATCGTTGTCCTCGAGCGTGCCCTCATTGTAGGTCGCATAGGCCAACTGCGCCGACGGCTCGATATTGGTGACCAGCGTCGGCGAGCGCTGCACCAGGGTCACCTCGGCGCCGCTGGAGTGGAGGTCTTGCGCGATGTCGTGGCCGCTGTTGCCGGTGCCGATGACGATGGCGCGCTTGCCTGTCCAGTTTTCGCCGTCCTCGTAGCGGCTGGAATGCACCAGCGTACCCCTGAAATTCTCGAGCGTTGGGATGTGAGGAACATTGGCGATGCCGCTGACGCCGGTCGCCATCACCACATGGCGCGGATACATGGTGCGCTTGCCGCCGTCCGCGCGGCGCAGCGTGACGGTCCAGCGGCCTTTCGCCTCGTCGTAAGCGCCGCCCTCGAACTCGGTGCCGGTCCAGAAGTTCAGCTCCATGGCATCGACATAGGCTTCGAACCAGTTGGCGAGCTTGTCCTTGGGGATATAGACCGGCCAGTTCGCAGGGAACGGCATGTAGGGCAGGTGATTGACCTGCACTTGGTTGTGCAGGGTGAGCGCGTGATAGCGCTTGCGCCAATTGTCGCCGATCCGCGCCTCGCGATCGACGATCAAGGTATCGACCTTCAACTGCTTCAGCCGTGCCGCGATGGCGAGCCCGGCCTGGCCGCCGCCGACCACCAGCACGGCCGGGTCGCGATCGGCGTAGTCGCGCGACGTGTTGCGCTGGTCGAGCCAGTTCGGCCCGCGGAAATCGCGCGAATAGGCCTGGCCGCGCGGCCGTGACGTGCCGAGCTGTTCCTCGAAGCCTTTGAGTTCGTCGAGCGCGGTCAGCAGCGTCCACGCCTTCAACCGGTCACCGTCGGTGCTATCAGGCACGAGCCGCAGGATGCCGCTGCCGCGGCCGAGCGCGGTCTCGAAATTGAAGATGGCTTCGATGTTGCTGGTGCCGGCGCGCGTCACCCAGCGCGGTGGCGCACGGTTCGGTGCGATCTCGAAATGGGTCGGTGCAGCCCCGGACGCGAGCGCGGCCAACGCCTGCGCGATTGCGCTGCGGCCGGCCAGCGTTTGCAAGTTCCAGCTCAGCGCCAGCACATCGCGCCAAAAGCTGTCGGGGAGGAAGAGGAGGTCCAGCGCGGTGGCGGGTTCCGGGTTGCCTAGCGCGCCCGCGAATTCATCGAGCCAGGCCTGCGCGGCGACGGAAATATCCTTCGTCCTGTCCAGCATTCGCGACCTCGTGGCCGTCTTCGCGGCGTTTCCTCTGGAGCATGATCCGGAAAAGTGTGTAGCGGTTTTCCGAAGAGATCATGCTCCAATAATAATAGAGGTCGAACGCTATACTGGATCAGCCGATGTCAAAAGCGCTTTACCCGAGCAGCGAGAGCATATGGCCCTGCTCGGGCGGAATGCGCCCCTTCAACGTGTCGAGATAAATGCGCTGCACCGCCTCCGGCCCGCGGCTCTCGATCACACGCAGGCATTTCTCCAGCAGCGGCGCGAAGCCCGACCATGCCGCGCCAAAGCGCTGCTCGATGCCGCCAGGCCCCCAATCCTTCGTCCGCTTGCGAATATGGTCCGGCGCGAAGAACCAGCGCGGTTTTGCGCCGGGCAGGGCTCCTTCGTCGGCCTCGGTGGCGCGATGTGTCAAACCGACGCGCACCGAGCATTTCATCTGGTCGCCAAAATGCCGGTGCAGTTCGGCGCGCAGGGCGCTGCTGCCGGCCATGTCGACGAAGGCGACCGGCGCATTCGATGGCAAGGACGTCACGCGGTCATAGGTGACGACCTCGTCGTAACATCCGAGCGACGTCACGAAGCCGGTATTACCGGCTGAGGTCAGGCCGATCACCTTGCGGCCGCGTGTGTGCAACAGATGCGCAAGGCCGAACGCGGTCTTACTCGAGGCGCTCGACAGCAGCACGGTCCGCGCGCCAAAATCATCGTTCTCGGCGAGGAAGTCGTCGACCAGGAACGACAGCATGAACAGCGGTCGCAATAGCGCCTGGTAGTCGCCCTGCCGGCCTGCGTAGGCGGGGTCGCCGGTGACGCGGGAGTAGAGATTGTAGACCGGCGCCACGCCTTGCCGATGCGCAGCCCCGTCGCGCAAGCCGCGCTTGCTGACGTCCGTGGCTTCGATGACGAGATGTGTCGCCATCGGAAAATAGCCGAACAACCGCTCGCCGGCGGCGACGCCGGGATGTTTCGAGGCGATCACCTCGCCAAAACCCCATACCGGAATGTTGCCAAAACCCTGCGGCGCCGGAAAGATCTGCCAGTATTTCAGCTCGTCGCCCATCACGGCATAGGTGATGTTGTTGGCGGTGAGCGCGAAGCGCTCGACCTTCACCAGCAGCGCATCCGCCGGCAGCGCGGCTGCATCCGGAATGGCGGTCTCGATCAGCTTGCACTGCTCGAGATCGTTGCGCGCAACGACGAAGTCGGTCGAGGTCATGGCGAAGGTCCCGGCTTTTTTCGTGCCGGCATCTTCTCTTTCACCTGTGAGGGCTTTGCAACAGCAACATTGTTTAAAACGGCGTTCGCCTCGCCCGCGAGCACGCCCTCGCGTTTCTTCACCGCGCGGTAATAGCTCCACCACAGATGCGCCGCCGCGCCGCGCAGCGGACGCCAGGGTTCGGCGAGCGGCACCATCTGCTTCTCCGTCGGCCGTGCCTGAAGGCCGAGGCCGATCTTGATGCCCTCCTGCACCGCGAGGTCGCCGGCCGGCCAGGCATCGCCATGGCCGAGGCAAAACAGGAGATAGACGTCCGCCGTCCACGGTCCGATGCCGGGCAGCGAGATCAGCGTGTGATGCGCGGCGTCGGCATCTTCCTCGGCGAGCACGTCGAGGTTCAGCCGCTCCGCCGTGATCTCGCGCGCAAGATGTTTCAGCGTCTTGATCTTGGCGGCGGACAGGCCAAGCCGTCCCAGCCGGTCGGTGCGCGCGCGGCCCACCGCCTCATGATCGAACGGATCTAACGCGGCCGACAGCCGTCCCCAGATCGCCGCGGCGCTGGCGGTCGAGAGCTGCTGCCCGCAGACGATATGCGCGAGCCCGGGGAAGCCCGGTTCGCGTCGCCGCAAGGCCGGCATGCCCGCAGCCGCAAGCACGGGCTTGAGCCGAGGATCGCGCTTCACCAGCGCGTGGACGGCCTCTTCGAGATCGGACTGGGTTTCGAGGTGGATGGTCATTGTGGCCTAACTCGTCATGCGCGGGCTTGCCGTCTCTGCTAAAGCTGCGCTGGCCCAATACCGAAAAGCCCGTTGATGCCTTCGGCGTAGGCGGGACCCGCGCATCCATCTCCCATCGTAACAGAGTCATGGAAGATGGATGGCCGGGTCAAGCCCGGCCATCACGAGATCCTGTCATATGTCGCCACCCGTTTTCCGATTTGCTCCGAGCCCGAACGGCTTCCTGCATCTCGGCCACGCCTATTCGGCGTTGCTCAACTTCGACCGCGCGCGGGAGGCCGGCGGGCGGCTGTTGCTGCGGATCGAGGACATCGATGCGACGCGCTGCCGGCCTGAGTTCGAGGCGGCGATCTACGAGGATCTCGCCTGGCTCGGCATTGCCTGGGAAACACCGGTGCGCCGGCAGTCGGAGTATCTTTCCGATTACCGCGCCGCGCTGGAAAAGCTCTCTGCGCTCGGCCTCGTCTATCCCGCCTTCGAAAGCCGCGCCGAGATCGCAAGACTTGTGGCCGCGCGCGAGGCCGATGGGCCGTGGCCGCGCGATCCCGACGGCGCGCCGCTGTATCCCGGAGACGCCAAGTCGCTGTCCGCCGGCGAGCAGGCGCGGTTGATCGCATCCGGCGCGCCCTATGCGCTCCGGCTCGACATGGCGGCCGCCTGCCGGCGCGTTGCCAGTCTGGCCTGGAATGAGCTCGGCGAGGGGCCGGAGGGCGAGAGGGGCGTCGTTCCCGCGCGGCCGGAGGCCTGGGGAGACGTGATCCTGGCTCGCAAGGAGACGCCGACCAGCTACCATTTGTCCGTGGTCGTCGACGACGGCCTCCAGGGGATCAGCGAGGTGGTGCGCGGCCAGGACCTGTTTCACGCCACCTCCGTCCACCGCCTGCTGCAAACCCTGCTTGGCCTGCCGGAACCCGCCTACCGCCACCACGACCTGATTCGGGATGAGGCCGGGCGGAAGCTGTCGAAATCGAGCCGCTCGACCGGCTTGCGGGAGTTACGCGACGCCGGTGCATCGCCCGTCGGCATCCGCGCTCTGGTGGGATTAGGTGAAGTTTCTCTGGGGTTTAGCCAAACACCGCCGTGACTCCAGGGGTTCCGCCGTGCCATGCTCGACTAACGGCCCGGGGGTTCGAAGGGGATACTTCGAAGGGGAATTATGGCGGCGAAAACGCGCCCAGCGCGCACTACGCGGACGTCCAGGCGATTGCCTCGGAAGCGGTCCGGGGCGGCCGGAAAGGTGCGCAAGCGCACCACCAAAGTGGTCGCGCCGGACGTGGTCCAGGCGGCGCTTGCCGCCTTTGCCCATGAGGTCCGCACGCCCCTGACCGGCATTCTCGCGATCAGCGACCTGCTCGCGACCTCGGATCTCGGGGAGCGGGAGCGGCGCTGGGCTGACACCATCAAGGCCGGTGCCGAGCATCTGGCGAGCCTCGCCACCCTGTTCGTGGACGCCGCCCGAAGCGGCAAGGGGGCCGGGAAGGGTGGCAGCGCGCTGCGGCAGGATCTGTTCGACCTGCGGGCGCTGGCCCGCAGCGCCGGCGATTCGCTCGCCGGGCGCGCCGCGGCCAAGGGCCTCCAGGCCCAGGTCGAGCTCTCCGAAAAGCTGCCGGGGCTGGTGGTCGGCGATCCCGTCCGCCTGCGCGCGGCACTTGAGAACCTCATCGACAATGCGGTGAAGTTCACCGACCAGGGCGGCGTGGCGCTCGTGGTCGCGCCTTGGCGTCCGGCCAAAGGCAAGAAAAACGACAAGATGAAGGGCAGGGTCGGCGTCGCCTTCGCGGTGTCCGACAGCGGCATCGGCCTGACCATGGCCGAGATCAAGCGGCTGTTCCGCCCGTTCACCCAGGCCAATGTCACCATCGCCTCGCGCTTCGGCGGCGCGGGCTTGGGGCTATCCTCGGTGAAGCAGCTGGCGCGCGGGATGGGTGGCGACATCTCGGTCGCACCGCGGCGCGGCGGCGGCGCCACCTTCACATTGACCGTGTCGCTGGACGCGACGGGATCGCCTAAGTCCCGCAAGGCGAAGGGCGAAGCCGAGGCCGATGCGGCGGCCGCGCTGCGCGTGCTCAGCGTCGAGGACAATCCGTTCGGTCGCGTCGTGCTCAACACCATTTTGACCGAGCTCGGCCATCATGCCGAGTTCATCGGGCGCGGCGAGGACGCGGTGAACCGGCTCGCGCAGGGGGCCTTCGACGCGGTGCTGATGGACATGGTGCTGCCGGGCATCGACGGTGTCGAGGCTATCCGACGGATCCGCACCATGCCGGCGCCGCTCGCTCAAATACCCATCATCGGCGTCTCCGGGCGCGGCGAGGACGAGGCGGCCTCGCGCGAGGCGGGCGCCGACGCCTTCCTGGTCAAGCCCGTGTCTCCGCGTGCTTTAGCGACTGCGCTGCTTGAAGCGACACGCCGTGAGGTAGCCGCGACTTGATGATCGCGGCGTTGAGCTCGCCGCCGTAGACGAAGATCGCGGCGATGAAATACAGAAACACCAGCGCGATGATCACCGAGGCCAGCCCCGCATACATCGTCACGTAATTGTTGGCGAAGCGCGCCAGATATTGCCCGAACACGATGCCCGAGATCAGCGACGCCACCATGGTGAAGACGATGCCGGGCAGGATCTGGAGGAAGCTGCGCCGCCCCGCCGGCACCCACGCATGCAGGATGATCAGCGCCACCACCAGCGCGCCGATGGTGATGCCGTAGCGCAGCCAGGTGAGGATGCTCTCGTTGGACTCGACGAACAGCGGGATGTGGCGTCGCGTCGCTTCGATGATGAGTGGGCCGAGCACGATCAGGAACGCCATGGCAAGCGCGGTGAAGGCCGCAACCAGCGTATAGCCGATCGATTCCAGCCGCAGCCAATACCAGCGCCGCATCTCGACCACCGCATAGGCGCGGTTGAGCGCGACGCGGAGCGCCTCGACGCCGTTCGAGGCGAAATAGACCGACAGCGCCGCGCCGATGGTCAGCACGCCGGTGCGGGTCGTGGTCAGCACGTCGTGGATCTCGCCGGAAAGGCTGTCGGCGACCTGCTTGGGCCAGACCTCGAGCATCAGGCTGGCGGCCTGGTCGGCGAGCTCCTTGGAACCGAAGAAGCCGGCGAGCGAGGTCAGCACGATCAGGAACGGGAACAGCGCCATCAATGTCGACAGCGCGATGTGGCTCGCGATCGCCCAGCCGTCGTCGGCCAGGAACGTGTAGAACGCATCCATCACGACGACGTAGATGTAGCGGATGGCTTTCACGGCTTGCCCCGGCGCATACCATCTCCCCGCTTGCCGGGAGAGGCAAAGAAGACAGGCGACCTATGCAGATCAGAAATCATCCAGCTAGCTTCTGATATTATTGGCTTAAAAGCCAGATCGGCGACCAACCCAGTCGTCATTCCGGGGCGATGTGACGGGACCGCGCAAAGCGCGACCCGGAGCATCGAGCCCGGAATCCATTTCGCCGCGCGTGACGCTGCTTGATGGATTCCGGGCTCGCGCCACCGGGCCGCGTTGCCGACCCGTTGGCGCGCCCCGGAATGACGGGTGGGGGGAGATAGCGGACCGGCGCGCACGGTGTTATCTACCCCCGATGGCATCTATCCTGAGTACTTTCATTCTGCCGGCGGCGGCCGGTGCCGTGGCGTTGGTGCTGCTGCTCGGTCTCGTCAACATGATGCGCGGCGGCTCGCCCAACACCTCGCAGAAGCTGATGCGCTGGCGCGTGCTGCTGCAGTTCGTGGCGATTGTCATTGCCATGATCGCGGTCTGGGCGATGGGGCGTTGAACATGGTTGTGCTGAATCGCATCTATACGAAGACTGGTGACGACGGCACGACAGCGCTCGGCTCGGGCGAACGCCGTCCGAAGTATGATTTGCGCATCGAGGCCTATGGCACGGTGGACGAGACCAATGCCGCGATCGGCGTCGTGCGTCTCCATACCCATGATGCGCCCGAGTTCGATGCGATGCTCGGCCGCATCCAGAACGACCTGTTCGATCTCGGCGCCGACCTCGCCGTGCCCGAGCGTGAGGGCAAGGTGGAACGGCTGCGGGTGGTGGCAAGCCAGGTCGAGCGGCTCGAGCACGACATCGACGCGCTCAACGACAAGCTCGCGCCGCTCACCTCCTTCGTGCTGCCGGGGGGAACGCCCGCTGCCGCCTACCTCCATGTCGCACGCACGATATGCCGCAGGGCGGAACGCGTGATGGTGGAACTGGCGGCCCAGCCGGGCGAGCCGGTCGGCGCTGCTGGTATCCAGTATATGAATCGCCTGTCGGACTTCCTGTTCGTGGCCAGCCGCACCGCCAACCATAACGGCGCCGGCGACGTGCTCTGGGTTCCAGGCCAGAACCGCTGACCCATTGGAGCGGCGCATTTCTAAGGTCTAAAATTTGGCCCCTTCGCGCGTTGACCGGGCCGGGTCAGGCCTTTAGGTTCCGCGCCAGTTGATAACCCCCCTCCCAAATTGAGTGAAAGAGGATCGATGAAGGTCTTAGTGCCGGTAAAGCGGGTGGTCGATTACAACGTCAAGGTCCGCGTCAAGGGCGATGGATCGGGCGTTGAACTCGCCAACGTCAAGATGTCGATGAACCCGTTCGACGAAATCGCGGTCGAGGAAGCGCTGCGCCTGAAGGAAGGTGGCAAGGCCACCGAGGTCGTGGTGGTTTCCATTGGACCGGCGCAGGCGTCGGAGACGATCCGCACCGGTCTTGCCATGGGCGCCGATCGCGGCATCCTGGTGAAGGCCGAGGGCACCGTCGAGCCGCTCGCCGTCGCCAAGATCCTGAAGAAGGTCGCTGAGGAAGAGCAGCCGGGCCTGATCATCCTCGGCAAGCAGGCGATCGACGACGACAGCAACCAGACCGGCCAGATGCTGGCCGCGCTGCTCGGCTGGTCGCAGGCGACGTTCGCCTCGAAGCTCGAGGTCGATGGAAGCGACTTCAAGGTCACCCGCGAAGTCGACGGCGGTCTGCAGACCGTCAAGCTGAAGGGACCGGCGATCGTCACAACCGACCTGCGTCTCAACGAGCCGCGCTATGCCTCGCTGCCCAACATCATGAAGGCGAAGAAGAAGCCGATCGCGGAGAAGACCGTCGCCGATTACGGCGTCGACGTCACTGCGCGCCTCGAGGTTCTCAAGACGACCGAGCCGGCGGGCCGCAAGGCCGGCGTCAAGGTCAAGGACGTCGCCGAGCTGGTGTCGAAACTCAAGAACGAAGCCGGGGTGCTCTGATGACGACGCTTCTGATTGCCGAACACGACAACGCGTCGTTGAAGGATGCGACCAACAAGGCCCTGACCGCGGCCGCCGCGCTCGGCGCGGACGTCGAGGTGCTGGTGGCCGGCGAGGGTGCCAAGGCCGCGGCGGATGCCGCCGCCAAGCTCGCGGGCGTGAAGAAGGTGCTGCTCGCCGATGGCGCGCTTTACGCGCACGATCTTGCCGAGCCGCTGGCCGCGCTGATCGTCTCGCTGGCCCCGTCCTATGACGCGATCGTCGCGCCCGCGACCTCGCGCTTCAAGAACGTGATGCCGCGCGTCGCAGCCCTGCTCGACGTCATGCAGGTCTCGGAGATCATCAAGGTGGTCGCCCCCGATACCTACGAGCGTCCGATCTATGCCGGCAACGCCATCCAGACGGTGAAGTCGAAGGACGCCAAGAAGGTCATCACGGTGCGGACCTCCACCTTCGCCGCAGCGGGCGAGGGCGGCAGCGCGCTGGTCGAGAGCGTTCAGGCTGCGGCCGATCCGGGCCTGTCGTCGTTCGTTGGCGAGGAGGTCGCCAAGAGCGACCGTCCCGAGCTGACCTCGGCGAAGATCATCGTCTCCGGCGGCCGTGCCATGCAGAGCCGCGAGAATTTCGCCAAATACATCGAGCCCCTCGCCGACAAGCTCGGCGCCGGCGTCGGTGCCTCGCGCGCGGCGGTGGACGCCGGCTATGCGCCGAACGACTGGCAGGTTGGGCAGACCGGCAAGGTCGTGGCCCCCGAGCTCTATGTCGCGGTGGGCATTTCCGGGGCGATCCAGCATCTGGCCGGCATGAAGGACTCCAAGGTGATCGTGGCGATCAACAAGGACGAGGACGCGCCGATCTTCCAGGTCGCCGATTACGGCCTGGTCGCCGACCTCTACCAGGCGGTTCCGGAGCTGACGGCCGAACTTGGCAAGCTCGGCAAGTAAAAGCCGTTCAAAACACCGGCCGGAGGTATACACTCCGGCCGGTGTTTCATTTTTGAGGCGTTTTCTTTGGCGTGGGGCACGCCGGGGGAGCGATCCAATCTAGGTTTCGAGCCAAGGTTCTGATTAAATCAAGGCTCTGATCAATCAGACCTCCCGGCTTGGGGGATAGGCAGGCGCGATATGCGCGCCGTTCCGGTGGATGACATTATGGCGGCAGTGATCAAGAAGGTCGGCGTGATCGGCGCGGGGCAGATGGGCAATGGCATCGCGCATGTTGCGGCGCTGGCTGGCTTCGACGTGGTGCTCAACGACGTTTCGGCCGATCGCCTCAAGTCGGGCATGGCCACCATCAACGGCAATCTGGCCCGCCAGGTCTCCAAGAAGGTCGTCACCGAGGAGGCCAAGACCAAGGCGCTGTCGCGCATCGTGGCCGCCGAGAAGCTCGACGATCTCGCCGACTGCGATCTCGTGATCGAGACCGCGGTCGAGAAGGAAGAGGTCAAGCGCAAGATCTTCCACGAGCTCTGCGCCGTGTTGAAGCCCGAGGCGATCGTCGCCTCGGATACGTCCTCGATCTCGATCACGCGCCTTGCCGCCGCCACCGACCGGCCCGAGCGCTTCATCGGCATCCACTTCATGAATCCGGTGCCGCTGATGGAGCTGGTGGAGCTGATCCGCGGCATCGCCACCGACGATGCGACCTTCGAGGCGTCCAAGGAATTCGTCGCCAAGCTCGGCAAGCAGGTCGCGGTCTCCGAGGATTTCCCGGCCTTCATCGTCAACCGCATCCTGCTGCCGATGATCAACGAGGCGATCTACACGCTGTACGAAGGTGTCGGCAACGTCGAGGCGATCGACGCGGCGATGAAGCTCGGGGCGCACCATCCGATGGGTCCGCTCGAGCTTGCCGATTTCATCGGCCTCGATACCTGCCTGTCGATCATGCAGGTGCTGCACGAGGGCCTCGCCGACTCCAAGTACCGTCCGTGCCCGCTATTGGTGAAATACGTCGAGGCCGGCTGGCTCGGCCGCAAGACCCAGCGCGGCTTCTACGATTATCGCGGCGCCAAGCCGGTTCCGACGCGCTGACGTCGTAGGGTGGGAAAAGGCGCAAAGCGCCGTGCCCACCGTGTCTCCGCAACTAGGATGCTGATTGGTGGGCACGCTTTGCTTTGCCCACCCTACGGCTCCGTGACAATTCATGTCGCGTTAACCCCTCGCGCCTAGGTTACGGCCGGTACGAGGGTTCGCGTAATGGACATGATGGCAATGGTCAGCACCATGCTGGCCGCTCAGCAAGGCGCGTTGCAGTCGAATATCGCGGCGACGCTGACCAAACAGAACATGGATATGGAGAAATCCACCATCCTGACGCTGATGGGCGCCGGTCAACCCTCGCTCGCCAATGTCGGCCCCGGCGTCGGCGGCAATCTCAACGTTACGGCCTGAAACCCTTAAAGCGCCGCGGCGGCCTTGCCCGTCGCAGCCCGGATCAGCTTGAGCGCGTCCTCGCTCGCCCATTCCGCCGGTCCCGCGATCGTCGCGATCTCGCAGCCCTGCGGGTCGACCAGCACCGAGGTCGGCATGCCGAGCGCCCGGCCTATGGCCTTAAGATCCTGGAAAACCTTGGCTTTCTGGTCGTTGAAATAGCCGAGCCGGGTCAAATTGGCCTCTTTCAGGAAGGTCTTGGGCTTCTCGGGGTCGCGGGTGTCGATATTGATCGCCACCACCTCGAAATTCGGGCCCGAAAGCTTGCCCTGGAGCTCGTCCAGCGCCGGCATTTCCTTCCGACAGGGCACGCACCAGGTGGCCCAGAGGTTCACCAGCAGCGTCTTGCCGCGGAAATCGGACAGCTTCTTCGGCTTGCCGTCGGCGTCCTCGAAAGCGAGGTCGGGCAGCTTCAGGGGCGCGCTCGCCATGGTCAGCGCCGCCACCTCGCCATGGGCGAGCGGGGCGATCTTTTGCGCCGTAGCCACTGCCGCCCGGCAGGCCGGATCGCCGGTAGGCGCCCGGCTCAGGCCCAGCCCGTACAACGCAGCGAAGCCGGCCAGTCCGCCGACCGCCACGGTGGCGATGACGAGGGGGATCCGGCGCGTGGCGGAGGGCTTCGTGTCGAGCATATCGTTTGTCATCCGGTCGCAGATATGGCTATCAGGGGCCTCTTAATACGGCTGGCGGCGGCCAGCAAACGTGACCAGCGACAAGCAAGGCGTGAGCAGGGGATCATGAGCAACAAGATGTGGGGCGGCCGGTTCTCGGAACGTCCCGATGAGATCATGGAAGAGATCAACGTCTCCATCGACGTCGATCGTCACCTCTATGCCCAGGACATTGCCGCGTCCAAGGCCCACGCCGCGATGCTTGCCACGCAGGGCATCATCACGGCCTCTGATGCGAAAAATATCGGCAAGGGTCTAGACACGATTTTGTCAGAGATCGGCAAGGGCGGCTTCACGTTCAAGCGCGCGCTCGAGGACATTCACATGAATGTCGAGAGCCGCCTGTCCGAGCTGATCGGCCCCGCCGCCGGCCGGCTGCACACCGCGCGCTCGCGCAACGACCAGGTCGCCACCGACTTCCGTCTCTATGTCCGCGACGTTCTCGACGAGACCGATGCCGCGCTCGCCGCGTTCCAGCAGGCTCTGGTGGAACGCGCGCTGGAGCATGCCGGCACCGTGATGCCCGGCTTCACGCATCTGCAGACAGCGCAGCCCGTGACCTTCGGCCATCATTTGCTCGCCTATGTCGAGATGGCCGCGCGCGACCGCGGCCGTTTCCAGGACGCCCGCAAGCGGCTCAACGAATCGCCGCTCGGCGCCGCCGCGCTTGCCGGCACCTCGTTCCCGATCGACCGCCACGCGACCGCAAAGGCGCTTCTGTTCGACCGGCCGATGGCGAACTCGCTCGACGCGGTCTCCGACCGCGACTTCGTGCTGGAGACGCTGTCGGCGGCTTCCATCTGCGCCGTGCACATGTCGCGCTTTGCCGAGGAGATCGTGATCTGGACCTCGCCGCTGGTGGGCCTCATCCGCCTCAGCGACAAGTTCACCACCGGCTCCTCGATCATGCCGCAGAAGCGCAACCCGGATGCCGCCGAGCTCGTACGCGCCAAGACCGGCCGCGTCATCGGTGCGCTCAACGGTCTCCTGATCGTGATGAAGGGCCTGCCGCTCGCCTACCAAAAGGACATGCAGGAGGACAAGCAGGGCGCGATGGAGGGCTTTGCCGCGCTGTCGCTCGCCATCCGCGCCATGACCGGCATGGTCCGCGACCTCGCGCCCGATGAGGCCAAGATGAAGGCCGCCGCCGGCGAGGGCTATGCCACCGCGACGGATCTGGCCGACTGGCTGGTGCGGACGCTGAAGATGCCGTTCCGCGAGGCGCACCACGTCACCGGCCGTATCGTGGCCAAGGCCGCCGAGGGCGGCGTGGCGCTGCACGAGCTGCCGCTGAAGGAGATGCAGGCGATCGAGCCCAGGATCACCAAGGACGTGCTCGGCGTGCTCTCGGTCGAATCGTCGGTGAAGAGCCGGACCAGCTTCGGCGGTACCGCGCCGAAGAACGTGGCGTCGCAGGCAAAGAGCTGGGCGAAGCGGCTGGAAAAAGAGCGAAAATTGGGCTGAGGGGCAAAATTTCGCTTATGTTTCATGGTCATCCGGCTCTCGCCAGAGCGCGCCAATCTCTGTATGGTGCGCCCCGCGTAGTGGGGAATTCGTCGTGACGTCAAAGTTTCGCCCGGCCGGCTCGGGGTGGGCCATCATTGTCTTGAGCCTGACGGCGCTCGCGCTTGCCGGCTGCGGCCGCAAAGGTCCCCTCGACCTGCCGCCGACCGCCTCCGGCGCGTCCACGGCCAACGTCGCAGCTCCAACCGACACCGAGACCGCAGCCCAAAAGACGCCGAGCCTGTTCAACCCCAGCTCCGCCGCCGACGCCGCCCCCGCGGCGTCCAAGGGCAAGAAGAAACCGTTTATTCTCGACCCGCTCCTGGACGACCAACCCAGCAAATAGGCTGGGGCAACTGAGCCAACGCCATGAACCATTTCGACTACCGCAACGGCGTGCTGCACGCCGAGGCGGTGAACCTGTCCGAGCTGGCCGCAACCGTCGGCACGCCGTTCTATTGCTATTCGACCGCGACGCTGGAGCGGCATTACCGCGTCTTCGCCGATGCTTTCGCCGGCGAGAAGGTGCTGGTCTGCTACGCCATGAAGGCGAACTCCAACCAGTCGGTGCTGCGTACGCTCGCCAGGCTTGGCGCCGGCGCCGACGTGGTCTCCGGCGGTGAATTGAAGCGTGCTCTGGCCGCGGGTATCCCCGCACGCAAGATCCTGTTCTCCGGCGTCGGCAAGACGGAAGACGAGCTGCGCGCTGCGCTCGCCGCCGACATCCTCTGCCTCAACGTCGAATCCGAGCCGGAGCTCGAGCTGTTGTCGCGCCTTGCGACCGAGATGGGCAAGACCGCGCGGATTTCCGTGCGCGTCAATCCCGATGTCGACGCCGGCACGCATGCCAAGATCTCCACCGGCAAGTCCGAGAACAAGTTCGGCATCCCGATCGCGCATGCCCGCGAGGTCTATGCGCGCGCGGCGAAGCTGCCTGGAATCCAGGTGACCGGCACCGACGTGCATATCGGTAGCCAGATCACCGATCTGTCCAAGATGGAGACGGCGTTTCGCATCCTTTCCGAATTCGTGCAGACGCTGCGTGCCGACGGTCACGACATCTCGCATGTCGATTTCGGCGGCGGCCTCGGCATTCCCTATTACATGGACCGCGAGGCGCCGCCGGCGCCCGATGCCTATGCCGCCATGGTCAAGCGCGTCAGCCATAATCTCGGCTGCACGCTGATGTTCGAGCCGGGCCGCATGATCGTCGGCAATGCCGGCATCCTGGTTGCCAAGGTGATCTATGTGAAGCACGGCGACGGCAAGAATTTCGTCATCATCGACGCTGCGATGAACGATCTGATCCGCCCGACGCTGTATGAGGCCCATCACGATATCCTGCCGGTAACGCAGCCGGCCCGGGACGCGGCCACGATGGTGGCCGATGTCGTCGGGCCGGTCTGCGAGACCGGCGACTATCTCGCGCTCGACCGCACGCTGCCGACGCCGAAGGCGGGCGATCTCCTCGCCATCATGACCGCCGGCGCCTATGGCGCGGTGCAGGCCGGCACCTACAACACGCGGCCGCTGGTGCCCGAGGTGCTGGTGAAGGACGACCAATACGCCGTGGTTCGCCCGCGCATCGATGTCGAGCAACTGATCGCGATGGACACGCCGGCGCCGTGGCTGTGAGGCGTGTCGTGATCTCATCGTGAGACGCGACGTAACCTCGACAATTTCGGTGTCGTCCTGGCGAAAGCCAGGACCCATTACCCCAGGGAGTACTTTGGCGGGAGGCTGGTAACCACGAGTCTTCGCCAAACCTCGCCCTGTGGTAATGGGTCCTGGATCAGCGCTTGCTACGCTCGCTTGTCCAGGACTAGCTGGAAAGGGGATGCGCGAGAAAACTACTTCCCCGCCAAACCGCCCGTCTTTCCCCCAACCACAACCCCCGCCTTCTTCTCGATCGGCTTGATCGCCGCGGTGAAATCGGAATCGGCGCCTTCCGCGCTGATCACGGTCTCCCACAGGCGCCCCACGGCGTCCGCGACCTCCATCGACAGGCCGAGCTGCTTCATTTCCTCCAGCGCGAGGCGCACGTCCTTCACCATCAGCCCCGTGGCGAAGCCGAAATCGAACGTGCGCGGCAGCACCGAGCGCGGAAACTTGTCGCGGCTCGCAGTATTCATGCCCGAGCCGGCATTGATGACGTCGATCATCACGGCGGGATCGAGCCCGGCCTTCACACCCATGACGACCGCCTCCGACGTCGCCACGATCGCGGTGGCCGAGAGGAAATTGTTGGCGAGCTTCATGGTCTGCGCGGCACCCGGCTTCTCGCCGATGAAGAACACTTTTCCGATCACATCGAGCGCCGGCTTGAGCAGCTCGAACTCCGCCTTCGGCCCCGACACCATTACCGCCAGCGTGCCCTTCTCGGCGCCGCCGACGCCGCCGGAGACGGGGCAGTCGATCTGTACGATGTCGCGCTTGGCGAGCAGGCCGTGAATCTTCGAAGCCATCGTCGAGCCGACGGTGGACAGATCGATGAAGCGCTTGACGCGGCTCCCCTCGATCACGCCGTTCGTCCCCGTTGCAACTTCGAGCGAAGCCTGCAGCGAGGGCAGGCTCGCCATCACGGTCTCGACCTGATCGGCAACGTCCTTTGGCGACGTCGCCGGCGTCGCACCGCGCGCCACGAGCTTGTCCACGACCTCCTTGCGCGTGTCGAACACGACGAGCCGGTTGCCAGCCTCGATCAGGCGCCGCGCCATCGGGAAACCCATGTTTCCGAGGCCGATGAATCCGATGTCCATGGTGTTTCCTTGTGTTGATCTTCGTTGTTGGTTGATCGGCGCGCGCCCATCCTCAGTGTCGTCCTGGCGAAAGCCAGGACCCATTACCCCAGGGAGGAGTTGTGGCGCGAAGAGGTCACTCCGAGTCCCCGCAGCCACATTGGTTGGTGGTTATGGGTCCTGGCTTTCGCCAGGACGACGTGGTGAGGGAGTTGCGTCCCTCACTCACACGCCCTCACGCCTTCCCATCAATCTCCGCGAACACCTCGCGCGCGATGCGAAAGCTGTCGACTGCGGCCGGCATGCCGCCGTAGATCGCGACCTGCATCAGGATCTCGCGGATCTCGTCGCGGGTGACGCCGTTGGTGAGCGCGCCCTTCAGATGCGCACGGAATTCGTGCTGGCGGTTGAGGATCGCGATCATCGCGATGTTGAGCATGCTGCGGGTCTTGCGCGGCAGCTCCTCGCGGCCCCACACCGTGCCCCAGCAATATTCGTTGAGCATCTCCTGGAACGGACGGTTGAAGTCGTCGACGTTCTTCAGGGCGTTGTTGACATAGGCTTCCCCCAGCACCGCTTTGCGGACTTCCAGGCCCTTGTCGTGCATCTTCTTGTCCATGGCGTTTCCTTCGTTTCCCTTTGCATGTCCCTTGGATGGCGGCGCGGAAATTACGGGGTTGCGGCGGGCCAGTCACGTCCTCGTGTTATGCGGGAAAAGGGGTGTCTCCCGTACAGGAACGGATGCCTCAGTGCTGCCGTTGTGATACGCTCTTCTCCACCGGGCAACCTGGAGAGCTTATTGAACGGCGTCATCCCTGACCCGTCAGACCCGATCCGCGATGGCGATGCTCTGTCGCGGTTGAAGCTGGCGCAGGCCCTCGATCGGGCGAGATATGCCATTGCGTGGGAGCGTGCCTGGCCGAATCTGGCGCGGCTTCTGACCGTCGTCGGCCTGTTCCTGGCGCTGTCCTGGGCCGGTCTCTGGCTGGCGCTGCCGTTCCTTGCCCGCGCCATCGGTCTCGTCGTTTTCGCCGGCATCGCGATTGCCGCCCTGTTCCCGCTGGTTCGCTTCCGCTGGCCGAGCCGCGAGGAGGCTTTGGGCCGGCTCGATCGCGGCTCCGGCATTCGTCACCGCCCGGCCACCACGCTCACGGACACGCTGACCTCGCAGGACCCGGTTGCGAAGGCGCTGTGGCAGGCGCAGCGTGAGCGCACGCTGGCCTCGCTCAAGCGCATCCGCGCCGGTCTGCCGCACCCGCGGCTCGCTCTGCATGATCCCTGGGCGCTGCGTGCGCTGGTCATGGTGATGCTGGTTGCGACCTTCTTCGCCGCCGGCGACGAGCGTGCGATGCGGCTTGGGGCGGCCTTCGACTGGAACGGCGTGCTGGCGCCGACCAATGTTCGCGTCGATGCCTGGGTCACGCCGCCGCTCTACACCGGCAAGCCGCCTGTGATCCTGTCGGCCGCCAACAGGGAGGCCGCGGCGCTGCCCGCCAGCGGTCCGCTCGCCGTTCCCGCCGGCTCGACCCTGATCGTGCGTTCCTCCGGCGGCAGCCTGGATGTCGCCGTCTCCGGCGGCCTCAAGGAGGTCGCCCCCACTGAAGCCACGCCCAAGGGCACCAACGAGAAGCATTTCGCCATCACCGGCGACGGCACCGCGCATGTCCGCGCGCCCTCCGGCCAGCCGCAATGGGCGTTTGCGGCAACGCCGGACCGCGCGCCGACGATTGCGCTGGCCAAGGATCCGGAGCGCCAGGCGCGCGGCGCGCTTCAGCTCTCCTACAAGATCGAGGACGATTACGGCGTCACCGGCGCCGAGGCGCACATTGGCCTGCGCGCCGCCGACGCCAAGGACGGCGCGAAGGAAGCCACCAAGGACGCCGATACCAAGGCGGCCGCACGGCCGCTGTTCCAGCCGCCGCAATTCCCGCTGGTGCTGCCGAATGCGCGCACCCGCAACGGCGTCGGCCAGACGGTGAAGGACCTCAGCGAGGACCCCTATGCCGGCGCCGACGTCACGCTGACCCTCACCGCCAAGGACGAGGCCGGCAACGAGGCTAGAAGCGAACCCTTCAACATGCGCCTGCCCGAGCGGCTGTTCACGAACTCGCTCGCGCGCGCACTGATCGAGCAGCGCCGCATCCTCGCGCTCGACGCCAACAAGAATTCCGACGTCTATGCCGCGCTCGACGCGCTGATGATCGCGCCCGAATTGTTCACCCCGGATGCCGGCTGCTATCTCGGTCTCCGCAGCCTCGCGCTCCAGCTCGAGGCGGCCCGCACCGACGACGCGATGCGCGACGTCGTGGCGAGCATGTGGGCGTTCGCGGTCACCATCGAGGACGACGGTGTCGCCGGCAGCGTCAACGCCGCGCTGCGCTCGGCGCAGGACGCGCTCAAGCGGGCGCTGGAGCGCGGTGCCGGCGAGGACGAGATCAGGGTGCTGACGCAAAAGCTCCGCGAGGCCATGGCCGGCAAGGTGCGCGACCTCGCCCGGCGTGCGGAGCAAAATCCGCTGGGACCCCGGCAGCCGTTCCCCGCGGAAGTCCAGCTCATCCTCGACAAGGCCGTCGAGCTGCGACAGAAGACCCAGCACGCGACGCCCGAGCAGCTCGAGGAGCTGGCGCAGCAGCAGGACGCATTGCGTCAGCAGCTTCAGGCCTATCGGAAGTCGGCGAGCAACCGGGCCAAGGCGGGGGACGACGGGGCCAATCAGTTTACGCGGGACCGGAAATGCGGAAGCTAGCGCGCGTGCCAGTCTTGAAGGCGATCTCGATCGCCTGCCTCGCCTTCCTGTTGGGAGGCCTTCCGTCCGTCGCTGCCCAGCAGGATCAGGATCCCGATGCGCTGCTCGATGGCGCGGAAAAGGCGATGCAGGATGCCGGCGATAACCTCCGGCAGAAGGAATCCGGGCGCAGCCTGAACAATCAATCCGATGCCATTCAGAAGCTCGAGGAGTACAAGCGCGCGACGGAAAGGAACCAATCCTCCAATCGCGATCGCTCCGTCATCACGCAGCGGGATCTGGAAGATCTTCTGAAGCAGATCGAGAAGGCGGCGCGCGAAGGCAATCGCGAGGCGGCGCAGCGCATGCTCGAGCAGCTGGCGCAGATCATGGAAAATCTCCAGATGGCGCAGCCCGGGCAATCCGGCGACAGCGACATGGAGCAGGCGCTCAACGAGCTCAGCGACATGATCCGCAAGCAGCAGCAATTGCGCGACAAGACCTACAGGCAGGGCCAGGACTCCCGGCGTGACCGCTCGCGCGGCAAGCAGCAGGGCGATCAGTCGATGTCGGACCTCCAGCAGGACCAGCAGGCGCTGCGCGACCGGCTGAAGAAGCTGCAGGACGAGCTCGCCAAGCGCGGCCTCACGCAGAAGGGACAAAAGGGCCAGAAAGGGCAGCAGGGGCAGAAGGGCCAGCAGGGCGACCAGGGACAGCCCGGTCAGGATGGCGATCAGGACGGTGACGATGACGACGGCAGCCTGGACACCGCCGACGGTGCCATGGGCGATGCCGGCTCAAAGCTCGGCGAGGGCAATGCGGACGGCGCCGTGGACTCGCAGGGCAAGGCTCTCGACGCCTTGCGCAAGGGTGCGCAGAAGATGGCCGAGGCGATGCAGCAGGGGGATGGCGAGGGGCAGGGCGATGGTCCGGGCAACCGGGCCGGCCGCCAGCAGAGCGGCGGCAATCAGACCGATCCGCTCGGTCGCCCGCTTCACGGTCGTGAGTTCGGCGACGACTATACGGTCAAGATCCCCGGCGAGATCGACGCCCAGCGCGTCCGCCGCATCCTCGAAGAACTCCGCCGCCGCTTAGGGGATACCTCGCGTCCGCAGATCGAGCTCGATTATATCGAGCGGCTGCTGAAGGATTTTTGAGGCGAGAACCCGGTTATCTCCCCAATGTCGTCCTGGCGAAAGCCAGGACCCATTACCCCAGGGAGTGGTTTGGCGAAGACTCGTCGTCCGGTACGGCTATCGATTCCTAAAAGATAGACCTCGCGGTGTGGGTCCTGGCCTTCGCCAGGACGACACCGTGTATGAGGGACGAGGATCGCGTAACAGCAGTGCTACAAGTGCGGCGCGCGCTACCTCTTCTTCGCCGCCAGCGCGTCTGCCACCGCGGTGCGGATGTCGGCGACCGAGAACGGTTTTGTCACGACGTCATGCACCAGCGCGTTGAGGTTCGAGGCGCGCTCGCGCTGGTCGGCAAATCCGGTCATCAGCAAAATCGTCAGGTCGGGGAAATCGCGCGCGGCGGAGAGCGCCAGCGCGATGCCGTCCATGACCGGCATCTGGATGTCGGTGAGCAGCAAATCGAATGCGCCGTCCTCGCGGGTCAGGATCTCCAGCGCCTCGGCGCCGTCCTGCGCGGTCACGGTCTCGTGCCCGTCCATGGCGATGGCGCGCGCCACCAGTTGGCGCATCGAATCCTCGTCGTCGGCGATCAAGATTCTTGGCATGGGACCAACCTTGGGACCAACCTCCCGTGCGGACCTTGCGAGCCTGATTACACGCTGCCGCCGGCAATGTCGCGCCGGTTGAAGAAGCGAACGTCGATATTGCGGCCCTCCGGCGGCGGGGAGGCCAGGCGCGAGCGGAAGAAGGCGCGCTCGCCGGGCCGCAGCACGGTCTGCTCCAGCACCGTATTCCAGGCATAGATCTCCGCGCCCTGCGCGTCGCGCACCGCGAAGCGCAGCCGCGGGATATCGAGCGGCTTCTTGCCCTCGCCGACGATGACGCCCTCGATCACCAGCACCTGCTTACCGTCAACGGTCTCGCTGGACAGCTTGACGTCCTTGAAGGCCAGCCCGCGCAGGTTAACGTCGAGGCCGACCATCTTGTAGAAGGCCGCGGTCTGCGGCAGCAGCCGAACCATGTCGCCGCGCCAGACGATCAGGGCCAGCACCAGCGCGCCCATGGCGGCGCAGGCGGTCGGCAGGCCGAATTGGGACTTTCGCGGCGCCGCCGTGGGGGCCTGACGCCTCACCCGTGCCCCGCGCCGGCTGAACAGGCCGCGGAACCAGGACTGGTGCTGCGCGCCGGCGACCTCGTCCTCGGCGTCCCGGGCCGCCGCCGACCACTCGTCCTCGGTCTCCTTGGCGTCCTCGTCCGGCCAGTCGCTGGCGATGGAGGGGCTGTCGACCACAGGCGTGTCGGTGGCGCCGTCGTCCTTGGCGTAGGAGTTCCACTGCTCGGCGAGGTCGGACTGGTCGTCGGCCTGGCTGGCGGCGGCCATGGCCGGGACGGACGCCTCCTCGATGGCATCCTCGGCATAGGCGACCCAGGTCTGCTTGCACCGGGAGCAGCGGACTGTCCGCCCGTTCGCCCCCAGGCTTGCAAGCTTGATGGCGTAGGATGTCGTACAATGGGGGCAGGCGATATGCATGGACGAGCCTTGATGCATGAACGAGTCTTGACGATGCCAAGGTCGCGGAGACCCGGGCGTACTGGATGCTACAGGGCGACCGTTAACGAACCGGAAACCATAACGGTCGCAAAAACCGTTGATCGCGTGTGGCGGAGCGTCGCGTCGCGGCCATCGCCCCCTCTCGAACGGAGCTGAGCTTGGTTCGGTTCGAAAATGTCGGATTGCGTTACGGCCTGGGGCCGGAGATCCTGCGCGACCTCAATTTCCAGATCCCGGCGCACTCCTTCCAGTTCCTCACCGGCCCGTCCGGCGCCGGCAAGACCTCGCTCTTGCGCCTGCTGTTCCTGTCGCACCGGCCGACGCGCGGCCTCGTCAACCTGTTCGGCCACGACATCTCGCAGCTCGGCAAGGACGAGATCGCCGACTTGCGCAAGCGCATCGGCATCGTGCTCCAGGATTTCCGCCTGCTCGACCACATGACGACCTACGAGAACGTCGCGTTGCCGTTTCGCGTCATGGGCCGCAGCGAGTCGAGCTATCGCAAGGAGGTCATCGACCTCTTGCGCTGGGTCGGACTCGGCGAACGCATGGATGCGCTGCCGCCGATCCTGTCCGGCGGCGAGAAGCAGCGTGCGGCGATCGCGCGCGCCGTGATCTCGCGGCCGCAGCTTCTGCTCGCGGACGAGCCGACCGGCAGCGTCGATCCGACGCTCGGCCGCCGGCTGCTGCGCCTTTTCATCGAGCTCAACAAATCGGGCACCGCCGTCATCATTGCGACCCACGACATCGGCCTGATGGATCAGTACGAGGCGCGGCGGCTGGTGCTGCATCAGGGACGGCTGCACGTCTATGAGTAAGCCCGACGAGCGCGGCGTGCTGGTCGACCTCGGACAGGAGCGTCCGCAGCTTCCGGCCAAGGCGCGCAACATGTCGCCGATCGTGCCGCGCGCCTCGATCCACGGCCGTGCGCTGGTTGCCGTCGTCGCCATCATGACCTTCCTCGCTTCGATGACCACGGGCACGGTGCTGCTGGTCAGCGCCTCCGCCGCCGAATGGCAGTCGGACGTCGCGAGCGAAATCACCATCCAGGTTCGTCCGCAGTCCGGGCGTGACCTCGAGCGCGACACCGCCGCGGTGACCGAGGCGATGCGCGCGCAAGCCGGTATCGTCGAGGTCAAGCCGTTCACCAAGGACGAGAGCGGCAAGCTGCTCGAGCCCTGGCTCGGCACCGGACTGTCGATGGACGATCTGCCGGTTCCGCGCATGATCATCGCGCGCGTGCAGCCCGGCACGGCGCTCGATCTTGCCGCCTTGCGCGCCCGCGTGACGCAAGTGGCGCCAAGCGCCAGCGTCGACGATCACCGCGCCTGGATCGAGCGCATGCGCTCGATGACCAACGCAACCGTGCTCGCCGGTCTCGGCATCCTCGCGCTCGTCATCATCGCGACGATCATCTCGGTCTCGTTCGCGACCCGCGGCGCCATGGCGGCGAACCGTCCGATCGTCGAGGTCCTGCATTTCGTCGGCGCCGGCGACCGCTACATCGCCAACCGCTTCCTGCGCCATTTCCTCAGGCTGGGCCTGGAGGGCGGCGTGATCGGCGGCGGCGCCGCCATGCTGGTGTTCGGCTTCTCCGAGTCGATCGCCGGCTGGTTTTCGGGGACGCCCGTCGGCGACCAGTTCGCCGCCCTGCTGGGCACCTTCTCGCTGCGGCCCTCCGGCTATGTCGTGCTCGCGGTGCAGGCGGTGCTGATCGGCGCCATCACCGCCGTCGCCTCGCGCCAGACGCTGTTCGCGACGCTGAATGATGTGGATTGAGGTTGTGCTTCTTCCTTCCCTCTTGTGGGAGAAGGTGAATAAACCGGACTCCACTTCGCCTCAAAACGTTTTAAAATCATCCGGGGAAGGGATTACCGACATCGCATGACCTCGCCGACCGACGATCGATCGCCGAAATTGCCGCGCGGCTGGCTGCGCGCAGCCGTGGTGTCGACGATCGCGTTCGCCTTCGTCGGCGCGGCGGCGGGCTTCATCGCGTTCCTGTCGCAGTTGCGCGGCGCCGAGATCGCGCCGGACCGCAAGGCGGACGGCATCGTGGTCTTGACCGGCGGCTCCTCGCGGGTGTCGGATGCCATGGAGCTGCTGGCTGCCGGCTACGGCAGGCGGCTCCTGATTTCCGGGGTGCATCCGACCTCGACCGCAAGCGACATCTCGCGGACCCTGCCGGAGAACCAGTCCTTCATGACCTGTTGCGTCGACCTCGACCGCACCGCGCTCTCGACCCGCGGCAACGCCGCGGAGGCGCGGCGCTGGGCGCAGGCGCGCCGGTTCAAATCGCTGATCGTGGTGACCTCGAACTATCACATGCCGCGCGCGCTGGTGGAATTCTCGCACGCGATGCCGGAGACGATTCTGATCCCGTTCGCCGTGGTCGGCGACAAATGGCGCGAGGAGCCGTGGTGGGCCTCGGCGTCCACCTTGCGGCTGCTGCTGTCGGAATATGTCAAATATATCGCGGCCGAAGTCAGGGTGCGGCTGGAGGATTTCGGGATTGACCTTTCGCCCGAAGTATCGGAGCAGCCTCCCGGGATGCAGCCGAAGCGGCCCGCCACTGCACAGGCCAATTGATCGGCAATTGATCGGATCGTCGATGTTCTTGATTTTCCTGCGCTCGCTCGTGTTCAACGTGCTGTTCTACGCCGTGCTGGTGTGTCTCGCGATCGTGGCGCTGCCGACCTTTGCAATGCCTCCGCGCGCGATGCTGACGGTCGCGCAATGGTGGGCGAAGGCGACGCTGGTCCTGATGCGGGTGATCTGCAACATCAAGGTGGAATTCCGCGGGCAGGAGAAGATCCCGCAGGGGCCGCTGGTGATCGTGGCAAAGCATCAGTCGTTCTGGGAAACCTTCGTGCTGCCGGGATTCTTCGACCGCCCGATCTTCATCCTCAAGCGTCAGCTCATGCAGATCCCGGTGTTCGGTCAGTTCCTGGTCAAGACCGGGATGATCGCGATCGACCGCAAGGCCGGCGTGAAGGCGCTGCTGGACATGACGCGGCGGGCGCGCGACGCGGTGCGCAGCGGCCGCCAGCTCGTGATCTTTCCGGAAGGCACGCGCCGCGCGCCGGGCGCGCCCTCCGACTACAAGACCGGTTTTGCGCAGATCTATTCGTCCTGCGGCGTGCCGTGTCTGCCGATTGCGCTCAATTCCGGCCTGTTCTGGCCGCGCCGCACCTTCATGCGCTATCCCGGCACGCTGGTGGTGGAGTTTCTCGATCCGCTGCCGCCGGGCCTGCCGAAGGACGAGTATCTCTCCCGCGTGCAAACGGCGATCGAAGAGGCGACCGACCGCCTCGTCGAAGCGGGCCGCAAGGAGCAGGAGCAGCTGATCGGTTCGGCGCCGAGCTACGCGCCGACTGGCAGCTAGCGGCTTTCGCGATCTTCGCTCGGAGCCGGCGCGTGCAGGGAATGCGCTTCCCCATGCAGCATCGTCGCGAGCTGATGCAGTTGCGTGTCGCGAAAGCCTTCGGCCTCGATCGCCTTCACCGTCGCCGTCACGTAGTCGCGGTTGGCCCCGGACTGGCCGTGCCCCTGGAGCACGTGGCGATGCTGATCGGCGAGCGACAGCCGGCCGGCATATTGCACGTGGCCGCGGTCGACGACATAGGCGAGTGCGGAGACGCGCTGCCGCGCATCGTTCTCCAGCCACACCGAGCGCATCACCTCGCGGTAGACCGACGTCACCTGCTCGCGTTCGCGCAAATAGGCGACGACGTCGGCACGGTTCTTTTCGGCGACGCGGAACGCGATGCCGCGACAGGCGCCGCCGCGATCGAGCCCGAGCACCAGGCCCGGCTTCTCCGGCGTGCCGCGATGCACGAAGGAATAGACGCAGAGCGCACGATGCTCGCCGACCAGCCGCGCCGGGACGCGCTCCTCGAATTCGAAGCCCGGCCGCCACATCAGCGAGCCGTAGCCGAACACCCAGAGGTCGCCGTTGGCTGTCGTGACGGAGGGGAGGGTGATTTCCGACATGGCGGGCACGGCTACCAGAACCGCGCCCCCAAGCGAAGCGAATTCTCCGCCTTTCGGAGCAAGCCAACCTCGCTTACATTTGACAAAATCTGAGGCCAAAGGGTCGCCGCATGTCCAATCTGACCGTTGCCGCAGGCCGCCGCCCCCGTTGGGGCCTTTTCATCGCACCCATTCTCCTCCTGATCCTCGCCGTCGCGTGGAGCTGCTTCTGGTTCTACGCCGCTTCGCAGGCCGAAATCGCCGCAGACGCCTGGCGCGCGCAGGAGGCCAAGTCCGGCCGCATCTATGATTGCGCCAAGCGCTCGATCGCGGGCTTCCCGTTCCGCTTCGAGGTCCAGTGCTCCGGCGCCAGCGTCGCCCTGGTCTCGCAGAACGCGAGCAAGACGCCGTTCACGGCGAGGCTCGACAACATCCTGGTCGTCGCCCAGGTCTACGATCCCAAGCGCGTCATCGCCGAATTCTCGGCGCCGGCGACCCTCACCGACGGCGTTACGCAAAACACCTTCGTGGTGAACTGGAGCAAGGGCCGCAGCAGCGTGGTCGGCCTGCCGGCGGTGCCGGACCGCGCCTCCATCGTGTTCGACGATCCCGTCATCAACCGGCTCGACGGCAGCGTGCAGGTGCCGCTCGCGCGCGCCAAGCAGGTCGAGCTGCACGGGCGCCTCGCGGACGGATCGCCGTCCGATCATCCCGTGATCGAGACCGTGCTCCACGTCGCGCAGGGCAGCATCCAGGGTGTTCACCCCTTGCTCGCCGAGCCGTTCGAGGCGGACACGCGCGCCAAGGTCACCGGGCTCTCCGACCTCACCCCAAAGCCATGGCCGCAACGCTTCCGCGAGATCCAGGCCGTCGGCGGCCATATCGAGATCGTGCAGTCGCGGATCCAGCAGGGCGAGATGATCGCGGTCGCGGCCGGCACGCTCGGGCTCTCGGCGAATGGCCGACTCGACGGCGAATTGCAGATGACGGTGACGGGCCTCGAGCGCGTGATCCCGGCGCTGGGTATCGAGAAAATGCTGGAAGAGGGTGTGCCGCAGGCAACCCTCGACCGCGTCGCGCCCGGCGTGAAGTCGCAGGATCTCAACAATCTGTTCGGCGCGCTCGATCGCGCCGTTCCCGGCCTCGGCAAGGTCATCAAGCAGAACGCCAATGCCGGCGTCGCCGCCGGCATCAATTCGATCGGCACCGAGAGCACGCTGGAAGGCAAGAAGGCCCGCAGCTTCCCGCTGAAGTTCGTCGACGGCGCCGTGCTGCTCGGCCCGGTCAAGGTCGGCCAGATTCCGCCGCTGTATTGAAACCTCTCTCGTCATTCCGGGGCGATGCGTAGCATCGAACCCGGAATCTATTTCGCCGCGTGCGCTGTGGCCCAATGGATTCCGGGCTCGCCCTTCGGGCGCCCCGGAATGACAGGAGCTACGGCTTCTTCAGCGCCGCATGCGGCCGGCCGAAGTCCGGCGCCGCCGAATCCTGGCCGATCTCGACGATGCCGCGACGGATGGCGCGGGTGCGGGTGAAGTGGTCGAACAGCGCTTCGCCGTCGCCGCGCCGGATCGCGCGGGTGAGTTTTGCCAGATCCTCGGTGAAGGTGCCGAGCATCTCCAGCACGGCTTCCTTGTTGGCGAGGAAGACGTCGCGCCACATCGTCGGGTCGGACGCCGCGATGCGGGTGAAGTCGCGGAAGCCGCCGGCGGAGAACTTGATCACTTCCGATTCCGTCACCTGCGCCAGCTCGTCGGCGGTGCCGACGATGGTGTAGGCGATCAGATGCGGCAGATGGCTGGTGATCGCGAGCACGAGATCATGATGATCCGGCGTCATCACCTCGACCTTGGCACCCATCGCAGCCCAGAAGGCGCGCAAGCGATCGGTGGCCGACGCGTCGACGCCTTCCGGCGGGGTGAGGATGCACCAGCGGTTGATGAAGAGCTCGGCAAAGCCGGAATCCGGCCCCGAGTGCTCGGTGCCCGCCACGGGGTGCGCCGGCACGAAATGAACGGTCTTCGGCAGATGCGGCGCCATGTCCCTGACGATCGCGCCCTTCACAGAGCCGACGTCGGAGACGATCGCGCCGGGCTTCAGATGCGCGGCGATCTCCTGCGCCACCGGTCCGCAGGCGCCGACGGGAATGCAGAGGATGACGAGATCGGCATCCTTCACCGCTTCCGCATTGGTCGCCACGACCTGATCGACGATGCCGAGCTCGAGCACGCGCGCGCGCGTCTTCTCCGAGCGCGCGGTGGTGACGATCTCGCCGGCCAGGCCCTGGAGCTTCGCAGCGCGCGCGATCGAGCCGCCGATCAGGCCGAAGCCGATCAGGGCGATGCGCTGGAAGTGCGGCTGTACGCTCATTTGCCGGCCATGAAGTCGCGCAAACCGTCGACGACGAGGCGGTTGGCCTCCTCGGTGCCGATGGTCATGCGCAGGGAATGCGGCAGGCCGTAATTCTTCAATGCCCGCAGCACGAGGCCTCGCTTCGTGAGGAAGGCGTCGGCGTCGTCCGAGGTCCTGCCCCTGTCGGTCGGGAAGTGGATCAGCACGAAATTGGCGACGCTCGGCGTTACCTTCAGGCCGAGCTTGCCGATCTCTTCGGTCAGCCAGTTGCGCCAGGTCTCGGTGAACTGCTTCGACATCGCCTGATGCGCGGCGTCCTCGATCGCGGCGACCGCGGCGTACATTGCCGGCGTCGACACGTTGAACGGACCGCGGATGCGGTTGACCGCGTCGATGATGTGCTCGGGGCCGAACATCCAGCCGATGCGCAGCGCGGCGAGGCCGTGGATCTTGGAGAAGGTGTGCGTCACCACGGTGTTCTCCGTGGTGGCGACGAGCTCGATGCCCATCTCGTAATCGTTGCGCGAGACGTAGTCGCAATAGGCGGCGTCCAGCACCAGCAGCACGTGCGAGGGCAGGCCGGCGCGCAGGCGCTTGACCTCGTCGAACGGAATATAGGTGCCGGTCGGGTTGTTCGGATTGGCGAGCCACACCAGCTTCGTCTTCGGCGTCACAGCCTTGAGGATGGCGTCGACGTCGCAGGTGAGGTTCTTCTCCTGTGCGATGACGTTCCTGGCGCCGACCGCCATGGTGGCGATCGGGTAGACCAGGAAGCCGTGCGTGGTCGAGATCGCCTCGTCGCCCTGGCCGAGATAGGTGTGGGCGAGCAGGTTGAGGATCTCGTCCGAGCCGGCGCCGCAGATGATGCGGTTGGGGTCGAGGCCGAAGGTGCGGCCGATGGCTTCGCGCAGCACCCGCGAGGTGCCTTCCGGATAGTCTTCCAGATGATCTGCCACCTTCTTGAAGGCCTCGATCGCCCTGGGCGAGGGGCCGAACGGCGTCTCGTTGGCCGAGAGCTTGAACACCTTGCGGCCCGGCTCCGGCACCGGGCTCTTGCCGGGCGTGTAGGGCGCAATATCGAGAATGCCGGGGTTCGGCACGGGGCGGGACATCTTCAACTCCGGAATGGCAGGCGGCTCGTAACTTACGATTTCGACCCGGTCGGGGGCACCGTATAGCGCGTCGCGTGGCTGCCGACGAGGGCCGTGGAGCGCACCGAGGCCCCCGCCTCGATCAGGGCAGCCTTGATCTTGTCGATGCTGCTCGCGCTCGTGACCGAGACCAGCAGCGCGGCGCCATCGAAGGCGGTATCGGGCACCGCCACGATGTCGGCGAGCGGCGACAGCGCCCGCGCGATCTCGGCATTCCACCCCGAGACGCGCACGCTGAAAGTCTCCACCTCCGTCACCAGGGCACTGTCGGCGACGCGCGAGATCGCGAACACGGGCAGCGCGGCCGGATGGTCGGCACGCTCGACGAAGGGCAGCCGCGCGATGATCTTCGGTGCGCCTTCTGCTTCCAGCTCCAGCCACCACGGGGTGCGGCTGGAAGTCGCCGAGACCAGCGCCAGATCGCCCTTGGATTTCGCGACCGCCTCGACCGCGGCCTGCGCGCTGAAATGCGCGACGTAAGGCACGGTGAAGCCGAAATGGAATCGCACGGAATCGCGCATCGCGGGCTCGCTCACCGAGATGTCGGCATGCACCGCGAACGGCGCCTGCACGTAAGTGAACGTCGCGATGATGACGCGCCAGATGCTCTCGACCGTGTCGAGCGGCAGGATGCCGCGATGGCGCTCCACGATCCGCCGCATCATGTCGGCCTCGCGCGCAGGCCGGAACGCCGAGCCCACCTCCTGGGTCTGCTTCACCTGGATCAGGCGGTCGATGATGTCGCCGCGCTGCATCAGGAGGCGATGCATGCCCTCGTCGATCGCGTCGATCTCCTTGCGCAATTCCTGCAACGATGGTGGCGCGGGCGGACGTTGGGACATATCTGGCAAGTGCTGTTGAGAGGCGTTCCAATGCGGGTCCATCAGGTCGGACCCGCCGCGGTCGATGTCTTGATTAGGCAGTCGGAGCGGCGAAAGCAAAGAGAAATGCAAAGGGAAATCGGGCCTTTTCGGCTGACGCGACGGGGACGAATTTGGTCAATCAGGACCGTATCTTGACGAAAACCGTCCAAGCCGTTAAGTTTTGCCTGTTCCGTGGTCATTTGAGCCGGCCGGCTTGCAGCCACGTTAAAAAACTCGCTAAACAGGCCGGGGACGCTTCCGATCCCGGCCGAACCTATCGTTCAGGCCGGGTTTTTTATGGCCTGATGCAAGTAGCGGTCTGAAGTCCGATCGCAAACGAGGTCGATGGTCAGATGGTTGGCGTCACGTCGATATCCAATCCCGCGATCAGTGCCGATGAGCGGTCGCATGAGGTGGATCATCCGAGCTCGCTCGTCGCGCATTTCGGCGCTGATCAGCCGTTGCCGCTCGACTGCGGCATAGATCTCACCCCGTTCCAGATCGCCTACCAGACCTATGGAGAGCTCAACGCCGATCGCTCCAACGCGATCCTGATCTGCCATGCGCTGACCGGCGACCAGCATGTCGCCAATGTGCACCCCGTCACCGGCAAGCCCGGCTGGTGGGAAACCCTCGTCGGTGCGGGCCGTCCGCTCGATCCGAGCCAATACTTCATCATCTGCGCCAATGTGATCGGTGGCTGCATGGGCTCGACCGGGCCGGCCTCGATCAATCCCGCGACCGGCAAAGTGTGGGGCCTGGATTTCCCGGTCATCACCATCCCTGACATGGTTCGCGCGCAGGCGATGCTGATCGACCGGCTCGGCATCGACACGCTGTTCGCGGTGGTCGGCGGCTCGATGGGCGGCATGCAGGTGCTGCAATGGACGGCGGCCTACCCCGAGCGCGTGTATTCCGCGCTGGCAATTGCCTGCTCGACGCGGCACTCGGCGCAGAACATCGCCTTTCACGAGCTCGGTCGCCAGGCTGTGATGGCCGATCCCGACTGGCACAATGGCGGCTACGCCGATCGCGGCATCCATCCGCATCGCGGCCTTGCGGTCGCACGGATGGCGGCGCACATCACCTATCTCTCCGACGCGGCGCTGCATCGCAAGTTCGGCCGGCGCATGCAGGACCGCGACCTGCCGACCTTCTCGTTCGACGCCGACTTCCAGGTCGAGTCCTATCTGCGCTACCAGGGCTCGTCCTTTGTCGAGCGCTTCGACGCCAACTCCTATCTCTATCTGACGCGCGCGATGGACTATTTCGACATCGCCGGCGACCATGGCGGCGTGCTGGCGAAGGCGTTCGCGGGCATCAAGACGCGCTTCTGCGTGGTCTCCTTCACCAGCGACTGGCTGTTCCCGACCTCGGAATCGCGCGCGTTGGTGCATGCGCTGAATGCGTCGAGCGCGCGGGTATCGTTCGCCGAGATCGAGACCGATCGCGGCCATGACGCCTTCCTGCTCGACGTGCCCGAATTCTTCGACATCGCCCGCGCCTTCCTGGAATCGGCCGGCAAGGCGCGCGGACTCAACGGCAGGGGTGGCTAGGATGTCAGTGCAGGAAGTGCTGCCGCTGGGCGGCCTTAGCGCGGGACAGTCCGGTCATTTTCGCGCCGACCATCTGCTCGTCGCCGAGATGGTCAAGCCGGGCTCCAAGGTGCTCGATGTCGGCTGCGGCGACGGTGATCTGCTCCAGCTTCTGGAGACCCGCGGCATCGACGGCCGCGGCATCGAATTGTCGCGCGAGGGCGTCAACCGCTGCGTCGCCAAGGGCCTCGCGGTGGTGCAGGGCGACGCCGATACCGACCTCGTGAACTATCCCGATGATGCCTTCGACTACGTGATCCTGTCGCAGACGCTCCAGGCGACGCGGCAGCCGCGTGTAGTGCTGGAAAATCTCCTGCGCATCGGCCGCCGCGCCATCGTCTCGTTCCCGAACTTCGGCTTCTGGAAGATGCGGCTCCAGCTCCTGATCGGCGGCCACATGCCGCGCACCGAGAACCTGCCGGCGACCTGGTACGACACCGCCAACATCCACTTCTGCACCATCAAGGATTTCGTCGAGCTCTGCGACGAGATCAACGTCAAGATGGAACGCTCGGTGGCGCTCGATCTCTATGGCCGCCCGGTGCCGCTGAACCTGCCCTGGTGGGTGTGGAATATGTTCGGCGAGCAGGGCGTGTTTCTGCTCACGCGCGGGCAGGGGAAGTGACGCCGTAGGCGTCATTCCGGGGCGGCACGAAGTGCCGAACCCGGAATCTCGAGATTCCGGGTTCGCTCTTCGAGCGCCCCGGAATGACTGGGTAAACTAATGCGCCGCCACCGACCTCGGATCGCGCGCCGGCCAGCGACCTGCTTCCACCAGCGTGACGAACCGCTCCACGGTCTCGTTGAACAGCGCGGGCTCCTCGAGGTTGAGCACGTGCCCCGACTTCGGAAACATCGCGAGGCCCGCGGCCGGAAGATGCTTCTTCAGGAACAGGCTCGGCCCGACGCAAGGGTCATCCTCGTCGCCACAGATGATCAGCGCCGGCGTCGCGACGCCCCTGATCGCGTCCGTCGTGGTGTAGATCGAGGGACGGCCGCCCTGGAAGCCGCGCATCGTGCGCGCCGATCCCCTGGCATCGTGCCGCGCCAGCGCGGCGTAGAAATCGGCGTGGCCGCGTGGGTCCTTGACCAGGAAGGGAATCCGGCTCGGCGCCTCGCGCGTGACTTTTGCCACCTCCGTGGAGCCGAGCGTCTCGAATTGCTCGGCATTGGCGCGGCATTGCCTGCGCCAGGCGTCGAGATTCTCGATCTCCGAACCGGAGCCGACGCCGGCGAGCGTCATCGACAGCGCCCGCTGCGGCGCGTTCAGTCCGATCTGGAGCGACGAATAGGCGCCCATCGAGAGCCCGACGAGATGCGCGCGGTCGATCCTGAGATGATCGAGCACCGCGAGCGCGTCGGTGTAGAAATGCGTGTAGGTGTAGACCTCGCCCTCAGGCACGTCCGACGGCGTGTAGCCGCGCGCCGAATAGGTGATGCAGCGGTGGCCGCGCGAGAAGTAGCGCATCTGCGGCTCCCAATTGGTGTAGTCGGCCGCGAACTCGTGCAGGAAGATGATCGGCGTTCCCTGGCCCGCTTCCTCGAAATAGATGCGGACGTCGTCCCTGGTCGTGGCGTGGGGCATTAACCGTTTCCCTCTCTTCTAGCCGCAGATGGAGGATCGCAGTTAATGCTGTTGTCCGCAATGCGGCAGCGTCAGGCCGGCACCGACACAAAATCAACCCAGCTATTCACCGGCACGGTGTCTTTTTCTCGCCACATGGGGCGGCTTAACGGCCCGAGGGATGTCGGCCGCGCACGGGCCGGCTGGGAAGTGGGGGTGTCAACGAAGGATGACTAATGTTCGAGTTGTTTGCGTCTCGCCTGTCGCGTTGTGTTGTCGCGCTGGCGCTGTTCTTCGCGGCGGTCGCCGCGTTCTCGTCTCCGGCCTCGGCACGGCCGCATCGTCATAGCGCAGAGCGGCACGCTTACGCGCATCACGCCAGCAGATATCATCATTACCGGCACCAGGCCCGCAGTTCGCGCTTCGAGCGCAGCGCGGCGCAGTTGCAGGCCGGCGGCTTCATGGACACGCAGGCCAGCTACGATCCGAACGCCAATAGCGGCGGCATGGGTGACACGCGCTATCTGGGCGGCGGTGAAATGGGCATCGGTGGAAACGTGAGCCGCGCCGGCAAAGTGAGCCGCGCCCGTAACATGAGCCACGCTGTCAACAAGAGCAGCGCTGGCGACAATGGCAACGCCGGCAACATGGGTATGAGCAGCGGCTTCGGCGGCGGATCGGGCCTCGTGTCCGAGGCGCGCCGTTATCTCGGCGGCAACCCGACCGGGCGTGGCAGCCTGTGGTGCGCGCGCTTCATGAACATGGTGCTTGAGAAGACCGGCCACCGGGGCACCGGCTCGGACATGGCGAATTCATTCGCGCGTTACGGCACGCGTGTCTCCGGCCCGCAGGTCGGTGCCATCGCGGTGATGTCGCGCGGCGGCCGGGGCGGCCACGTTGGCATCATCACCGGCGTCGACGCGCAGGGAAATCCGATCATGATCTCCGGCAACAACGGCAACCGCGTCCGCGAGGCGCCGGTCTCGCGCGGCCGCATCTATGCGTATGTGATGCCGAACTGAGGTGAGGGAGCGTAGGGTGGGCAAAGGCGCGTTAGCGCCGTGCCCACCATCTCGCCCCGCAGAGATAAAGTTGGTGGGCACGCTTCGCTTTGCCCACCCTACGAAGCTCACACCAGCTTCGGCTCTTCCACCGCGACCGCATCCCCCACGCCGATCTCGCCGCCGGCGATGACCTCGGCATAGATGCCGCAGTCCATATGTCCGAGATGCCGCGAGAGCGTCGGCGGAATCTCGAGATCGCGCTTTGCCGTCACCGGGTCCACGTTGGTGGCCGGGCAACGGACGATGCGCTTGACCACTTGCAACCGGGCCTGACCGATCGCGAGCGTCTGGCCGACGAGGTCGAGTTCGGACCAGGCCGGCCAGCCCTTCACGTAGAGATTGGCGCGGAAGCGCAGGGGATGCACGGCGGTGCCGCCGAGCATGGCCTCGATCGCGCGGACGCTGTCCAGATTGATGATGGAGACGACCTTGCGGGCGACGTCGGAAAAGCTGTGGTCGCGGCCGGACAGGACTTTTGGCGGGCCCTTCAGCTCCGGCTGAAAGTTTTCGCTGAAGTAGCGCTCGATGGCGGCGCGCCCGGCGGCGGTCTCCAGATCGCCGCTGGCGACGATCTGGCCGTCCTTGCGGATGGTCAGGCGGTTGGTCGCGTCCTCGAACCGGCTGTCGAGGGAAGCCAGCCGCTCATTGCGGGCCAGCATCAGAAACTGGATTTTCGGCTTCCAGGCCGGCGCCTCGGGATCGAACCCGCTCGGGCCGTTCTCGATGGCGTAGCGGCGGTCGGCGGGCAGGGTCTGGCCGACCCGCAAGGCAACGCGGGGCAGGGGTTCCGGGGTGAGGCCCTTGATGGGATAGCGGTAGAGGCCGGTGATCTCGGCGGTCTGGCTGGCTGTCATGGCGCTACTTAGGGGATTCGGCCACGCCGCGCCAAGCGGGCCGATGCGCGCACGAAATTGTGAAGACGCCTCTTTCGCTCCCGCAGCCCGCATCCCACATCTGCCTCAGGCCGGCGGCAGCGTCGGTAAATAACGACCGTTACCGGTTGAGAAACGTCAATGCGGTAATCGGAAACCCAATGAAGATGCCGTTTGGAGTGCCTTAGAGGGCTCCATGGGCAGGCCGAGGGAAAGAAAAGATGAACATCGAGAAGTATACCGAACGCTCCAGGGGCTTCATCCAGTCCGCGCAGTCGCTTGCGGTGCGCGAGGGGCACCAGCAGTTTTCGACCCTGCACGTCCTGAAGGTGCTGCTGGACGACAATGAGGGGCTCGCTGCCGGTCTGATCGACCGTGCCGGCGGCAATTCCCGCGCAATTTTGAAGGCGACCGAGGACGCCCTGAACAAGGTGCCGAAGGTCTCCGGCGGCGGCGCCGGGCAGATCTATCTGGCGCCCGAGCTCGCGCGCACCTTCGATGCCGCCGAAAAGGCCGGCGAGAAGGCCGGCGACAGTTTTGTCACCGTCGAGCGGCTGCTGCTCGGCCTCACGCTGGAGAAGACCAGCGAGGCCGGCACGATCCTCAGCAAGGGTGGTGTCACCCCGCAAAACCTCAACGCGGCGATCGAGGCCCTGCGCAAGGGCCGCACGGCCGACTCGGCGACCGCCGAGAACGCCTATGACGCGCTGAAGAAATATGCCCGCGACCTGACCCAGGCCGCGCGCGACGGCAAGCTCGACCCGGTCATCGGCCGCGACGAGGAGATCCGCCGCACCATCCAGGTGCTCTCGCGCCGGACCAAGAACAATCCCGTCCTGATCGGTGAGCCCGGCGTCGGCAAGACCGCCATCGCCGAGGGCCTCGCGCTGCGCATCGTCAACGGTGACGTGCCGGAGAGCCTGAAGGACAAGAAGCTGCTCTCGCTCGACTTGGGCGCACTGATCGCCGGCGCGAAATACCGCGGCGAGTTCGAGGAACGGCTGAAGGCCGTGCTCCAGGAGGTGACCGGGAGCGAGGGCACCTTCATCCTGTTCATCGACGAGATGCACACGCTGATCGGGGCAGGCAAGGGCGACGGCGCGATGGACGCATCGAACCTGCTGAAGCCGGCGCTCGCCCGCGGCGAGCTGCACTGCATCGGCGCGACCACGCTCGACGAGTACCAGAAACATGTCGAGAAGGATGCGGCGTTGGCGCGGCGCTTCCAGCCGATCTTCGTCAGCGAGCCCTCGGTCGAGGACACCATCTCGATCCTGCGCGGCCTGAAGGACAAGTACGAGCAGCACCATGGCGTGCGGATCACCGATTCCGCGCTTGTTGCCTCCGCGACGTTGTCCAACCGCTACATCACCGACCGCTTCCTGCCCGACAAGGCGATCGACCTCATGGACGAGGCCGCCGCGCGCCTGAAGATGCAGGTCGATTCCAAGCCGGAAGAGCTCGATTCGATGGATCGGGAAATCATCCGGCTGAAGATCGAACAGGAAGCATTGAAGAAGGAGAGCGACGCCGGTTCGAAGAGCCGCCTGCAGACGCTTGAAAAGGAACTCGTCGAGCTCGAGGAAAAATCCGCGTCGTTGACGGCGCGCTGGAGCGCGGAGAAGAACAAGCTCTCCGATGCGCAGAAGCTCAAGGCCGAGCTCGACGGCTTGCGTGTCGAGCTCGCCAATGCCCAGCGCCGCGGCGAATTCCAGCGTGCCGGCGAGCTAGCCTATGGCCGGATCCCCGAGCTCGAACGGCAGCTTGCGGACATCGAGGCCAAGGAGAACTCCGGCGAGATGATGGAGGAGGCGGTCACCGCCAACCACATCGCGCAGGTGGTCTCGCGCTGGACCGGCGTGCCCGTCGACAAGATGCTGGAGGGCGAGAAGGACAAGTTGCTGAAGATGGAGGACTCCCTCGGCAAGCGCGTCGTCGGCCAGGCCGAAGCCGTTCATGCGGTCGCAACGGCCGTGCGCCGCTCCCGCGCGGGTCTCCAGGATCCGAATCGGCCGATGGGCTCGTTCATGTTCTTAGGCCCCACCGGCGTCGGCAAGACCGAGCTGACCAAGGCGCTCGCGGAGTACCTGTTCAACGACGAGACCGCGATGGTCCGCCTCGACATGTCCGAGTACATGGAGAAGCATTCGGTCTCGCGGCTGATCGGCGCGCCTCCGGGCTATGTCGGCTATGACGAGGGCGGCGCGCTCACCGAAGCGGTGCGGCGCCGGCCCTACCAGGTCGTGCTGTTCGACGAGATCGAGAAGGCGCATCCTGACGTCTTCAACGTCCTGTTGCAGGTGCTCGACGACGGCCGCCTGACCGATGGCCAGGGCCGCACCGTCGATTTCCGCAACACGCTGATCATCATGACCTCGAACCTCGGTTCGGAGTTCTTGGTGAATCAACCCGAGGGCGAAGACACGTCGGCCGTGCGCGAGCAGGTGATGGGAATGGTGCGGGGACATTTCCGCCCGGAATTCCTCAACCGCGTCGACGAGATCATCCTGTTCCACCGCTTGCAGCGGAGCGAGATGGGCCGGATCGTCGAGATCCAGTTCGCCCGGCTGCAGAAGCTGCTGACCGATCGCAAGATCGTGCTGACGCTCGACGGCGCGGCCCGCGACTGGCTCGCCGCCAAGGGCTGGGATCCCGCCTACGGCGCACGGCCGCTCAAGCGGGTGATCCAGCGCTACCTCCAGGACCCGCTCGCCGAGATGATCCTGGCCGGCGACGTCAAGGACGGCGACAACGTCGCGATCTCGTCCGAAGGCAACGTGCTGACCTTCAACGGCAAGGCCCCGCAAACCGCGGAGATCGCCCAGTTCGAGGCGCCGGCGTCGAAGCGGAAGTTGAACTGAGCGTCATCGCTGCCTGAAACGGCAGATCGCCCCGGAGAGGTTCACTTCTCCGGGGCGAATTGTTTTGGGCTGATCCTAGCCGACGGCGGACGCGGAGCCGGGCTCGGCCGGTCCGGCCTCGTCGTCGTCTTCTTCAAGCTCGGACAGGATATCGACCAGCTCGCGCACCCGTCCCTGCGCCAGCGGTCGCAAATCGTTGATCAACGGCTCGTCATTGGCGAGCCAGGCCTGGGCTTCGGCGAGCTCCTCGACGGTCGCGCCGGTCCCGATAATCTGGGCAATGGTGACCTCGTCGGCTCGATCCACGGCCTTGACGACATCGTCGCGTGAGAGGCGCGTCATGGGGCGATCCTCCTGCTGGTCGGTCCCGTTAGCCTCTAACCGGGAACCCGCGCGCCGGTTCCCCCGCAGCCGGATCCCGCTGGCAGACGCTACTTCTTCACCGCCTTGTAGATCGCATTCTCGATGTCGGAGGAAAAATAGATGACGCCGGTGGCGCCGATGGCGACGCCGGTCGGGATGTGGGTGGGCAGGCCGCCGGGTGCGCCCGCAAGGCCGATCGGGAGATCGGCCGCGATCTCGGTGATCTTGCCGTCCTCCGGCGTGATCTCGATCAGCCGCCTGGCGCCGACTTCCGCCACGATCAGCTTGCCGTCGCTGGTGCGCGCGAGGCCCTCGGGCATCTTCAACTCCTTGGCGAGCACGGTCTTCTCGCCGTTTTGCTCGATCTTGGACACGACACCCGCGAAGGCCTCGGTGACATAGACGTCGCCATGCGATCCGGCGACGAGCCCCACCGGACCCTCGAGGTCGCCGATCAGCGTGGTGCGATCCTTGCCGTGCTCGCCGCTGGCGCGGACCAGCGATTTGGTGCCGAGCTCGGCCACCAGGATGCTGCCGTCCTCGAGCACGATCGCATCATGCGGCGCCTTGAAGTCATGCAGCATGTCGCGCGTCGCGCCGGTCTTGTTGTCGATCACCTGCACCGTGCCGGTGAACCAGCTCGACAGGATCACGTCGTTGCCCTTTGCCGTGGCGCTCATCGGATATTCGAGCGTGACGCCGGCGGCGTGCATGCGCGCCTTCTCGGTGACCTCGCCGGTCGTACCGTCCACGGTGCGATAGGCGAACACGTCGGCGACGTGGATCGTATCCTTGCCATTCTCCGAGGTGACGCCGATGCCGCCGGGCAACGCGAGCTTGCCGATGATGATTTGCTTGGCCTGGCCGCTGGCCGGATCGACCTCCTGGATACCGTTGTCGGCCATGTTGGAGACGTAGATGCGGTCCTTCTCGTCGATCGCGAGGTTGTCCAGCGACGGCTTCAGCTGCGCGACCATGGTCTTGGCGCCCGACTTGGGATCGACCCGAACGAGCTGGCCGAGCGCGGTGTCGACCACCCACAGATTGCCCTTGGAATCGAAATTCACCGCGGCCGGGACCTTGAAGCCGTCGGCAACCACCGTCAGCTCGGCCCTGTCGACGTCGACCTTGGCGACCTGTCCCTTGAACCAGAGCGGGCCGTAGAGCTTGTCGTCGGGACCGAACTCGAAGCCGTTGAGGCCGCCCATCTTCTCCATGATCTGACGCGGCGGTTTGACGCCTTCGACGTCGATCTCGTAGAGCGTGTCGCCGAGGAAGACCGTCGTGGCGTAGAGCCTGCCGTCCTTGCGGAAGGCCAGCGAATTGATGCCGGGAAGGCCGGAGGCGAGCTTCTTGATCGGGCCGTCGCCCTTGCGCGAATAGAGATCGCCGGCCAGGAAGCCGGTCCAGGCCATGGTGCCGTCGGGCGCGAATGCGATGTCGTCGGCCATTCCGATCGGAGCCGGGATTGCAACCTTGGCGGTACCGCTAGCGATATCCACCTCGTAGAGCATGGCGCCGGCGACGCTGCCGGCAAACAGATGGCCGGCCTTGTCGATCCCGAGCCCATGCACGCCATGGAACGCCGAGCCGGGGACGAGTTTCGTGACCTCCCAAGTCTCCGGTAATTTCTGGGCTGACGCGCTCGTGGTGCAGAAAATCGCAGCAATGACGGCTGTGCAGGCAAGCCTGCTCTTCATGGCGTGACCTCCCATTTTTGGAAAGTATTCGCCCGTCATCCGGCTTTGGCAAACGAAACTTGACGTTGTGTCGCCGTAAAGCGGCGTCGCTTCGAAAGCGTCCCATTCAACCGTGTTGGTGAAGATGTCCGGTCGATGTCGGCCGGTTGCCGGCCTACCGGTTGGTGACCTGCAACGGTCCGCCGGTCGCATCCGAGATACGGGCGATGGCGCCGCCCCGGCCGCTCATCATGCCGTCGAGCCGGTCGCGCTCCTTCTCGAAGCCGGCCAGCATCGGGCCTTCCAGCGAACGGCCGCGCGGCAGTTTCACGCGCAGCGGATCGACGAAGCGGCCGTTCACGAGGATTTCGTAGTGCACGTGCGGACCGGTCGACGCGCCGGTCGAGCCGACGAAGCCGATGACCTGGCCCTGGCGGACCTTCTTGCCGGCTTCCATGCCCTTGGCGAAGGCCGACATGTGGCCATAGGCCGTCTCGTACCCGTTGTTGTGCTTGATGCGGATGTATTTGCCGTATCCGCCCTCAGTGCCGGCCTTCTCGATCACGCCGTTGCCGGAGGCGAAGATCGGCGTGCCGTAGGCGGTGGCCCAGTCGACGCCGGTGTGCATCTTCACATAGCCGAGGATCGGATGGCGGCGGCCGCCGAAGCCGGAGCGCATGATGGCGTTGTTGACGGGCTTCCTGACCAGGAACTTCTTCGCGCTCTTGCCGCTCTCGTCGTAGTAGTCGACGACGCCGTCGTCGGGGCTCTGGTAGCGGTAGTATTTCTTGGTCTCGCCGCCGACCGTGAGGGAAGCGAACAGAACGTCGTTCTTTTCGTTCGACGTCACGCCCTCGTCTTCGCCGGCGTAGAACACGTCGAAGGAATCGCCAGGCTGCACCTTGCGCTGGAAATCGACGTCGTAGGAGTAGATCTTGATCATGTCGTCGATGACCGGCATCGGCACTTTGTTGCGCATCGCGGTCTCGTAGATGCTTTGGTAGAGCCGCACGCCGGTGCCGTCATCGTCGTCATCGTCGTCGCTGTTGGCGTTGGCCGTGGCATCAGCGACGGTGTTCATGCTGGAGACGTCGACCGCGACGTATTTGCCGAGGTCGGACAGCGCCGCGATCGCCTCGACCATGGTGTCGTTTGCAACCACGACGCGATAGGGCTGGAGCCGGGCGCCGGGGCTTGCGGGCGCCATCAGGATGCGGAGCTTCTCGCCTTCCTTCAGGCCGCCGTCGCGGCCGCGCGGGCCGAGTGTCGCGGCGATCGCCTTGATCTCGTCCGCTGTGGCGCCGAGATCGCGCAGGACGGAGGCGACGCTGTCGCCCTTCTTGACCAGATGGACGCGCTCGCCGTTGGGATTGCCGCCGGTGATCTGCTCCTTGGTCTTCGGCAGCAGCGTGACGTTTTCTGGCACCACGCGCGTCTCGAAGCCGGCATAGGGATCCGACGGCGACACTTCGGTGGCGTAGGCCATCTTCATGTCGGACGCGCCGGAAACGTCGGCGGTGGCATTGGCGAGCGAGGCGTAGCGCACCCCGCCATTGCCGCGCCAGTTAGCGGCATCGCGGACCCGCATCAGGATGTCGTCGAGCGCCACCACCGCGGAAATCTTGGCCTTCGGCAGCACCGGCGACAGGTCCTTGGTGACGAAGGAGACCTCGGCGTCGGGTTCGACCGCTTCGGGGTTGTTGGGATCGTCGGCGGCGGTTTTCGGATCGGAGCCGACGTCGGTGAGAAGGCGCTGGGCGTTGAACGGCGGAATTTTCGCCGACAGGTCGCTCGTCGTCATCGACAGATTGCCGGCGATCCGGACGAAGGGACGCACCCGCATCACGTCGCGATTGCCGACGCGGGCCACCGTGGAGACGCGCACGATGTTGCGCGATGCGGTGGATTCGTTCGGTGGCGGCAGGCGGTCGCTCTTGTGCAGCGTGGCGGCGCGATCAGCTGCGCCAAACGCGCCACGCAGCGCGCCTTCGACCCGCTCCGGCACCTTGGCGAAGGTCATCTCGCCGTCGAGCGAAGCGAAAACGGCGCCGCCGATCAGGGCTGCGCCGCAAAGTCCGGTCAGAATTGTCCCGCTGAACCATTGGACCGAAACACGACGGCGGTCGATGACGGCGGCTTCGGAACCATCGACGGAAAGCGGCGGCTCGTGGCCGAGATCGATGATCCCGGTCTCACGCCCGTAAGCGCCGCGTGACGTCCTGTGGTTCAACCCAAGTCCCCCAATCAACGACCCAAGAGGCCCATACCAGCCCGGTTTCGAGCCCCTCCCTGGTCGCCCTCTTGGAGGGGCATCGCAGGAAACGGCAAGCCGCACAGGCGCTCGCGGTCAGAAGGCCCTGATGACGGGCCGGCCGAAATTACGAACAGCTAAGCGGAAAAAGATCTCTCGATGTCTCTCGAATGTCTGAAGAAGGCCGCTTCATCGGTATGATCGCCTTCCTCTGACCCCACGCAAACCGCCGGCAGCCCCCACTGGCATCCCCGCGATTCAAGCTTGTCTCTTATCAGAACGCCGCGGGATTGTGGCTCTAGTACGGCGCCTAATATGGAAAAAGTTTCCTGAAGGGGCGACCGGCCGAGCCCGTCCGGGGAGGGCGCCCGAAGCCGCTTCCGGAGCCCCTCCGAAGCCCTTCCGGAGCTCCCTGGGGCGCAAACTTTTTTTGAGATTTTTTGCGGCGCGGCCGCGGTCGGCGCGCTCATGCCCTCTCTAATCGACTGGAATCACTGGATTTTTTTTCAACAATCCACTGTGCGACGATTTGTTGACGATTGGCGTTGACAGCCCGGAAGGTGGGGCCTATAACCCCAACCACTGAGCGCGGCGCCGCCGGGTCACTGACCAAGGCGAGCGAACGCGCCACTGATGCTCCTCACCTTGTTGAGTGACACAACAGCCGACACCAGTCGGTTGGAGTTCATCCATCGTCGGTAAGGGTGTCGGAACCCTTCCTCTCAGGAAGGTTGGGGCCTCTCCGGTCCCGGGCTGTTTGACAAGTGAAGATGAAGAAAGAGAAACGTGGACGGCGGAGTCCTTGCGGGTCTCGGCTCTGAAAAGCTTCGGCTTTTCTGATCGAGACCGGACGAAAGACTTCGGCGGTACACGTTTTAAAGGAAACACCATCGTTGCCAGCGATGTGAATCGCAGGCAGCTCGTCGATTTCGGTCGATGAAAAATGGTGGGACCTCGTCAAACGTTGTGATCAGCCGGTTCAAAGTTCAAGTCCAACTTGAGAGTTTGATCCTGGCTCAGAGCGAACGCTGGCGGCAGGCTTAACACATGCAAGTCGAGCGGGCGTAGCAATACGTCAGCGGCAGACGGGTGAGTAACGCGTGGGAACGTACCTTTTGGTTCGGAACAACACAGGGAAACTTGTGCTAATACCGGATAAGCCCTTACGGGGAAAGATTTATCGCCGAAAGATCGGCCCGCGTCTGATTAGCTAGTTGGTAGGGTAACGGCCTACCAAGGCGACGATCAGTAGCTGGTCTGAGAGGATGATCAGCCACATTGGGACTGAGACACGGCCCAAACTCCTACGGGAGGCAGCAGTGGGGAATATTGGACAATGGGGGCAACCCTGATCCAGCCATGCCGCGTGAGTGATGAAGGCCCTAGGGTTGTAAAGCTCTTTTGTGCGGGAAGATAATGACGGTACCGCAAGAATAAGCCCCGGCTAACTTCGTGCCAGCAGCCGCGGTAATACGAAGGGGGCTAGCGTTGCTCGGAATCACTGGGCGTAAAGGGTGCGTAGGCGGGTCTTTAAGTCAGGGGTGAAATCCTGGAGCTCAACTCCAGAACTGCCTTTGATACTGAAGATCTTGAGTTCGGGAGAGGTGAGTGGAACTGCGAGTGTAGAGGTGAAATTCGTAGATATTCGCAAGAACACCAGTGGCGAAGGCGGCTCACTGGCCCGATACTGACGCTGAGGCACGAAAGCGTGGGGAGCAAACAGGATTAGATACCCTGGTAGTCCACGCCGTAAACGATGAATGCCAGCCGTTAGTGGGTTTACTCACTAGTGGCGCAGCTAACGCTTTAAGCATTCCGCCTGGGGAGTACGGTCGCAAGATTAAAACTCAAAGGAATTGACGGGGGCCCGCACAAGCGGTGGAGCATGTGGTTTAATTCGACGCAACGCGCAGAACCTTACCAGCCCTTGACATGTCCAGGACCGGTCGCAGAGATGTGACCTTCTCTTCGGAGCCTGGAACACAGGTGCTGCATGGCTGTCGTCAGCTCGTGTCGTGAGATGTTGGGTTAAGTCCCGCAACGAGCGCAACCCCCGTCCTTAGTTGCTACCATTTAGTTGAGCACTCTAAGGAGACTGCCGGTGATAAGCCGCGAGGAAGGTGGGGATGACGTCAAGTCCTCATGGCCCTTACGGGCTGGGCTACACACGTGCTACAATGGCGGTGACAATGGGATGCTAAGGGGCGACCCTTCGCAAATCTCAAAAAGCCGTCTCAGTTCGGATTGGGCTCTGCAACTCGAGCCCATGAAGTTGGAATCGCTAGTAATCGTGGATCAGCACGCCACGGTGAATACGTTCCCGGGCCTTGTACACACCGCCCGTCACACCATGGGAGTTGGCTTTACCTGAAGACGGTGCGCTAACCAGCAATGGAGGCAGCCGGCCACGGTAGGGTCAGCGACTGGGGTGAAGTCGTAACAAGGTAGCCGTAGGGGAACCTGCGGCTGGATCACCTCCTTTCTAAGGATGATCCTTCAGCGAGCTTCGGCTCACTATCGGATCGTTTTAGAAACATCAGTGGCCAACAGTCGTCAGGATTGTTGAGCTGCATTGGCGGGATTTCGCCGTCTTCGTTTCTCTTTCTTCGCGGACGAACACGCGCCGGGGCTGCGCTGTGCGATTGCATTTGGCGCTAGTCGCCGGTTGCTGCACGCCAAGACCCTAGTCCTTGATAGGATAGCGTTAGGGGCTTGTAGCTCAGTTGGTTAGAGCGCGCGCTTGATAAGCGTGAGGTCGGAAGTTCAAGTCTTCCCAGGCCCACCACTTTCATCGAGTGAGCATTCGTCTTCTGGTTACGGGGCCATAGCTCAGCTGGGAGAGCGCGTGCTTTGCAAGCATGAGGTCGTCGGTTCGATCCCGTCTGGCTCCACCAGATGGTTTGATCATCGACTGATCGTGCACCTAAATCGTCCGCGAAACATCACTTCGCACTTGCTAGTCCGGATGGACAGCAGGCTGCGTGATTTCTGACATCGTAAAGAGGAGATCGATCCGAGTTGGATCGTGCAGAGGATTTCTGCGCGATACTTCATTATCTCCGGATCATTTCGGCGCTCACGCGTCCTTCAAGGTCAAACTTGAAAGACGGGCGAGTTGTAAATGATCCTTTTAGCGAAGCTTGACCGCCTCGCTATCGGAACGATCTTACGAAGCAAGCTGGTCTTTCTAATCATTGTCCGGCTGCAGATAGCGTTCATCGAGGGCGCGTGCCGCAAGGCAGTTCTGCAGACAACATTCTGCCGAGTGTGTGGACATTGATAATGAGAGCAATCAAGTGCCTTAAGGGTGTTCGGTGGATGCCTTGGCGCTGAGAGGCGATGAAGGACGTGCTACGCTGCGATAAGCCGTGGGGAGCTGCGAAGAAGCTTTGATCCGCGGATTTCCGAATGGGGAAACCCACCTTCGATAGCCGGAACTCCAAGACCTTTGTCGAAAGACATCGGTGTGGGGTTCGACCAGATGATGGAAGATGCCTAGGCCTTTAGATTTCGATCGAAGAGGTTTTGGATTTCCGGTTATCAAGAGAAGGTATGAGACTTCTGAATACATAGGAGGTTTCAAGCAAACCCAGGGAACTGAAACATCTAAGTACCTGGAGGAAAGGACATCAACAGAGACTCCGTTAGTAGTGGCGAGCGAACGCGGACCAGGCCAGTGATACATCAAAGACAATCGGAACCAGTCAGGAAAGCTGGGCCTCAGAGGGTGATAGCCCCGTACGAGTAATGCGATGATGTATCCACGAGTAAGGCGGGACACGTGCAATCCTGTCTGAACGCGGGGGGACCACCCTCCAAGCCTAAGTACTCCTCAGCGACCGATAGTGAACCAGTACCGTGAGGGAAAGGTGAAAAGCACCCCGACGAGGGGAGTGAAATAGACCTGAAACCGGACACCTACAAACAGATGGAGCCCAAGATTCGTTCTGGGTGACATCGTACCTTTTGTATTATGGGCCAGCGACTTAATTTAACGAGCAAGCTTAAGCCGATAGGCGAAGGCGTAGCGAAAGCGAGTCTGAATAGGGCGTCAAGTTCGTTGTATTAGACCCGAAACCTAGTGATCTAGCCATGAGCAGGTTGAAGGTGAGGTAACACTCACTGGAGGACCGAACGGGTGCCTGTTGAAAAAGGCTCCGATGACTTGTGGTTAGGGGTGAAAGGCCAATCAAACTGGGAAATAGCTGGTTCTCCGCGAAAGATATTTAGGTATCGCCTCGGATGAATACCTCAGGGGGTAGAGCACTGGATGGGCTAGGGGGACTTACCGTCTTACCAAACCCAACCAAACTCCGAATACCTGAGAGTACTATCCGGGAGTCACACGGCGGGTGCTAACGTCCGTCGTGGAGAGGGAAACAACCCGGACCTACAGCTAAGGCCCCTAATTCGTGGCTAAGTGGGAAAGGATGTGGAAATCCCAAAACAACCAGGAGGTTGGCTTAGAAGCAGCCATCCTTTAAAGAAAGCGTAACAGCTCACTGGTCTAAATAAGGGTTTCTGCGCCGAAGATGTAACGGG
>NZ_LBIX01000012.1:125240-442855 GCF_028128655.1 Bradyrhizobium sp. CCBAU 45394
CACGCAAAGTTCATGCGTAGTTCATTTCAGGTTCCCTAGCTTTCCAGCGCCAAAACCAGCCAGCCCCCTTCAGGAGGAGACTCTTATGCCAGCATTGCTTCGTCCCGCCCTCACCGCGCTCGGCGTCGCGTGCCTTCTGTCCGCAGCATCGCTTGCCTCCTCCGGCACCGCGTTCGCGCAAGCCAAGCAGCAGACCGCGCCGGCCCCGCAGGCCGCGCCCGCGCAGGCACCGAGCCTCAAGCAGGTCGCGCTGACCGACAAGCAGCTCGACGGCGTGCTCGCCGCGCAGAAGGACATGGATGCGATCACGGAAAAGCTTCCCGAAAACACCGCGCCCGATCAGAAGGTGATCGCGCAGCTCGACGGCGTCGCCAAGAAAAACGGCTTCGCCGGCTACGACGATTACAACAACGTCGTCGACAATATCAGCCTGGTGCTCGGAGGCTTCGATCCCGCGACCAAGAAATATGTCGGCACCGAAGCCGTGATCAAGGCGCAGATCGCGCAGATCCAGGCCGACAAGAAGATGCCGGCCAAGGACAAGAAGGAAGCCCTCGACGAGCTCAACGAGGCGCTGAAGACGCCGGCGCCGGCGATCGAGAACAAGGGCAACATCGATCTGGTCGGCAAATATTACGACAAGCTGGTCGCAGCGCTCGGCGACGACCAGAACTGAGCCGTCAGGCGAAGCCTCCGTCAGCGCTACATCTGCCCCTCGACGGATCGAGCGAGGCCGGCCACACTCACCGCCGTCACGTCGCCCGGCCCCGGCCGGGCGATGTCGAATGAACAGGCGGAGGCTGGGAGGCACAATGAAAAACACCCCGTTCGATCTCACCGGAAAGGTCGCAATCGTCACCGGCTCGAGCCGCGGCATCGGCCGTTCCTCGGCAGAGCTGCTGGCCAGGTTAGGGGCCAAGGTCGTGGTCTCCTCGCGCAAGGCTGACGCCTGCAAGGAGGTCGCCGACGGCATCAACGCGGCCGGCGGCGATGCCATCGTCGTCCCCTGCAACATCGCGCGCAAGGCCGAGGTCGAGGCGCTGATCGCGGGCGCAACCACGCATTACGGCAAGATCGACATTCTCGTCTGCAACGCCGCGGTGAACCCGTATTACGGCCCGCTGCTCGACATCACCGACGAGGCCTTCGACAAGATCATGGGCTCGAACGTGAAGAGCAACATCTGGCTCTCCGCGCTTGCGATCCCGCAGATGGCCGAGCGGGGCAACGGCTCGGTGATCATCATCTCCTCGATCGGCGGCCTGCGCGGCTCCACCGTGATCGGTGCCTACGGCATCTCGAAAGCCGCCGACTTTGCGCTGTGCCGCTCGCTCGCCGGCGAATGGGGCCCGAAAGGCGTCCGCGTCAACTGCATCGCGCCCGGCCTCGTCAAGACCGACTTCGCCCGCGCGCTGTGGGAAGACGAAGCCCTGCTGAAGCGCCGCACCGCCACCACGCCGCTGCGCCGCATCGGCGAGCCCGACGAGATCGCAGGTGCCGTGGCCTACCTCGCCTCCGACGCGTCGAGCTTCATGACCGGCCAGACCATCGTCATCGACGGCGGCGTCACCACCGCGGCGGTGTAGCCGTCACTTGTCCCGGCGTAGGCCGTCGCGTTCGCCGAGCGCGCTTTCGATGGCGCGCACGACGATCAGAGCCGATCGCTCGTCGAGATGCACACCATCGGCCCAGCGCAATTGGCCCCGCGGCGGATTGATCGGTAGCCACAGCGACTGATCCGGAAAAGCTGCGTGGACAATCGCCTTGCTCATGGCGACGAGGCGGGAGTCCTCGATCCCGGCCTCGAACGGAATCTCGATCAGGAAGGCACGGGATCCACGCCGCTGGACGTCGTCGATCAGCTCTCTGGTGCGCGCGACATTGACGCGCACGGGCCCTGTCGCCTCACCTTCATTCATCTGTCGCAGCGCCAGGTCGAGATAGGCCTTGTTGTCGAACGTGCTCGGCGGTTCCTTGAGCAGGCGATCCTGCTCGGCGCGAGCCTGTGCGGGATTGGGCGGCGCGTGATTCCACCTCTCATAGGCCGCAACCGCTGTGCGCACGGGGCGTAGGAACGGCGCTTCCGCGCGCGCGCTACCGGAGAATTGTCCGATCAGCTCGCTGTCGGGCTCGCGCGATAGGACGTTCGTCTCGATCAGGATGATCTTCGGCAAGCTCGGCTGTTTCGCGAGGATCTCGAGGACGGTGACCGGCGAGCCTCCGGCCAGCGCGAGATTGCGGAAGCGGGGAAGCGAGAAATATTCCTCCTTGAGACGCCAGGCGACCGAGCTGCCGACCAGCACGACGTCTGGGACCGGCTCTCTCAGATAGCGATTGAGGGTGATGCGGCTGCCGTCGCGGGTCGTGACGGACGGCTGCTCGAGCGCGGAGCCGAACCGCGCCGTGGCAAGACCGCAGATCAGCAGCAGCGCGACGGCTGCAGCCGCACATCTGATCAACCATGGAAGTCCGGACATCTGTGCCATCATCAGAACTGGAAATAGATGAAGGCGGCGTCTGGCCCCGCCTCGAGATAGGCCAATGCCGCAAGCGCACCATAGAGGTACGGCTCCCATCGCCGCAACCTGCCACTGGCGAGCGCACCGAGGCCGAGATGCTGGATGAGAACGGGAAGGGCGTAGAGCAGGGCCATGCTACGAAACAGTTTTGTCGGATTGGGATTGTCCGTCGGCGTGAACATGCCTGCGAGGTAGCCGAGCGCGTGATCGAAGCTCGGCAGCTTGAAGAAGATCCAAAGCATCGTCACGCAGAAGAAGACGACGCCCACGCGGGCGACGCGCACGACAGGGCCGGCTTCGCCCAGCACCTTCAGAAACGGCCGCTCGACGACGAGCAGGAGGCCGTGCAGCATGCCCCACAATGCGTAGCTCAGGCTCGCGCCGTGCCAGAGGCCGCCAAGCGTCATCACGATCATCAGATTGAGGCCGGTTCTAGCCGGTCCCTTCCTGTTGCCGCCGAGCGGGATGTAGAGATAGGTCCTGAGCCAAACGGACAACGAGATGTGCCAGCGCGTCCAGAACTCGGAGAACGAAGCCGAATGTAGGGCAAGTCGAAGTTGACCGGCAGGCGGTAGCCGAACAGCAGCCCGAGGCCGAGCGCGATTGCCGAATAGCCGAAGAAGTCGGCATAGATCTGGTAGCTGTACAGGAACACGAGCAGCCAGCGGTCCTGCGTGGCCACCGTCTCATAGAGCGGATAGTCCATGTAGGACGTCATCTCATTGAGATTGTTGGCGACGTAGAGCTTGAAGAAGAAGCCGGTCAGGATCCATTTGGCGGCTTCCGCGAAATCGACATTGGAGAGCTGTTTGGGGACGATCTGCGGCATAAACTGACCCGCGCGCGTGATCGGTCCCGACACCAACTGCGGAAAGAAGATGATGTAGAGGAAGACGTCCCGCAGCGGCGGCGGCCGTTTCTCGCGCGTGAGGTCGACCAGAAGGCTGATGTTGTGGAACACGAAGAAGGAGATGCCGATCGGCAGCGGCAGCCGCAACAGGAAATCCACCGGCGCGAAGCCGATCGGGTAAGCCGTGGACGCATCGACGAGCAGGAATTTGTATTTGAAGAACGCCAGCAGCGCGAGATTGAAGACGATTCCAGCCGGCATCCAGATCGCGCGGTTGTCGAAGGCCAGCACCAGACAGAGATGGGTCCCGAGCACGGCGAGGAGCAGCAGAGGCAGCAGCGCTGGCTGACCCGAACCATAGAACACCAGGCTCGCAAGCACCAGCAGCTGGACCTGGAAGCGGCGTAAAGGCGGCAGATAATAGGCGCCGAACACGATCGCGACGAAGAGGCCAAACTGAAAGGAAGTGAATGTCATGTCGCCCCGATTTACCCGGCCCGGCATGTATCATCTTCGCTCCCGCTGTCCTAGCCTCCCGGCTCGCCCGGGCGGTGCACCGTCAACCGCCTCGGCGGGCGTGGCGGCCTTGACCTTCCCGCTCTAATCCGCTCCTTTTGGCGCAACACAATGAACGCCACCAAGAAAACGCCAAGGTAGCTACCATGTCTTTCGTCCTCGCCATCGACCAGGGCACCACCTCCTCGCGCGCGATCGTATTCCGCAGCGACATCTCGATTGCTGCGCGTGCGCAAGCCGAGTTTCCGCAGCATTTTCCGGCCTCGGGCTGGGTCGAGCACGAGCCGGAGGACATCTGGACCTCGACCGTGATGGTCTGCCGCGATGCGATCGCGCAGGCCGGCATCAGCGCGAAGGATATCGCCGCGATCGGCATCACCAACCAGCGCGAGACCACCGTGGTGTGGGACCGCGCCACCGGGCAGGCCGTGCACCGCGCCATCGTCTGGCAGGACCGCCGCACCGCCGACATCTGCGCGAAACTCAAGGCCGACGGCCGCGAGCCTGTGATCTCCGATAAGACCGGCCTGATCATCGATCCCTATTTCTCCGGCACAAAGGTCGCCTGGATCCTCGACCACGTCCCCGGCGCGCGTGCCCGCGCCGCGCGCGGCGAGCTGATGTTCGGCACCGTCGACTGCTACCTGCTCTGGCGCCTCACCGGCGGCAAGGTCCACGCCACCGACGCCACCAACGCCTCGCGCACGCTGCTGTTCAACATCCACACTGGCCAGTGGGACGACGAGCTCCTGGAGATCATCGGCGTGCCGCGTTCGATGCTCCCCGAGGTGAAGGATTCGTCCGCCCGCTTCGGCGAGAGCGTGCCCGACCTGTTCGGCGGCGCGATCGCGATCTCCGGCATCGCCGGCGACCAGCAGGCCGCGACCATCGGCCAGGCTTGCTTCCGCCCGGGCATGATGAAGTCCACCTACGGCACCGGCTGCTTCGCGCTGCTCAACACCGGCACCACGCCGGTGGTGTCGAAGAACAAGCTGCTCACCACGGTCGCCTATCAGCTCGATGGCAAGCGCACCTACGCGCTCGAAGGCTCGATCTTCGTCGCCGGCAGCGCGGTGCAGTGGCTGCGCGACGGCCTCGGCATCATCAAGCACGCCGCCGAGACCGGACCTCTTGCTGATCAGTCCGACTCCATGCAGAGCGTCTATCTGGTCCCCGCCTTCGTCGGCATGGGCGCGCCCTACTGGAATCCGCGCGTGCGCGGCGCGCTGTTCGGCCTCACCCGCAACACGGGACCTGCCGAGCTCGCGCATGCCGCGCTGGAAAGCGTCTGCTACCAGACCTTCGACCTCTGGGCCGCGATGCGCGCCGACTGGCCGAGCTCGGAAACCGCCAGCGTCGTGCTGCGCGTTGACGGCGGCATGACCGCGTCGGACTGGACCATGCAGCGCCTCGCCGATCTCCTCGACGCGCCGGTCGATCGCCCCGTGATTCAGGAAACGACTGCGCTCGGCGCCGCCTATCTCGCCGGCCTCAATGCGGGCGTCTACCCCGAGCCGACCAAATTCGCCGACAACTGGCGCCTCGAGCACCGCTTCAAGCCGAACATGAGCGAGGCAACGCGCGAGCGGAAGCTCGCGGGCTGGGCGCGAGCGGTGAAGGGCGTGCTGGCGAGCGACGAGGGGGCGTGAGCGCGCCTAAAGCCGCGATGAAAGTGCGGAGAAGGAACGCGGCCCCAACACTATGGTCGTCCCGGCGAAGGCCGGGACCCATACCCGCAGAGAGAAGGTTTGCGAAAGCTCGGAGTGGGCGTCTTCGCGCCACGAACAGTCGTGGTTATGGGTCCGGGATCTGCGCTTACGCTTGTCCGGGACGACAATGGAGTGTGTAGCGCCGCTCTGGAGCCTCTCGCGATGAACCGGAACAAGCACGAATGATCCTCCCCGACGGCTATTCCGACATCCCCGCCGGCAAGATCGCCGCCGTCGTCACGCATCTGGAGATGACCGCGCCTCCCGGGCGCCGTGACGATCCGCCCGGCGCCTGGACCCTGCGCAAGGCCGACGCGCCCGCGCTTCATTGGTATCGCGATCTCTTCCGCCGCGTCGGTGAGGATTGGCTGTGGTTCTCGCGGCCGCGCATGAACGATGCCGAGCTCGCCGCAATCATCCACGCGCCTGATGTCGAGGTCTACGCCCTGGTCGCGGACGGCCGCGACGAGGGCCTGCTGGAGCTGGATTTCCGCGAGGCCGGCCAGTGCGAGCTGGTCTATTTCGGCGTCACCGCCGGCCTGATCGGGACGGGCGCCGCCCGCTTCCTGATGAACCGCGCACTGGAGATTGCGTGGTCGCGTGACGTCCGCCGCGTCTGGGTGCACACCTGCACCTTCGACCATCCCTCCGCCGTCGAATTCTATCAGCGCTCCGGCTTCCGCCCCTTCCGCCGCCAGATCGAGATCGCCGATGATCCACGTCTCGATGGCACGGCGCCGCGGATGGCGGCGAAGCACGTGCCGATTATCGAATAGTGCGCGGCTGCCGCCCCACCGTCATTGCGAGGAGCCCTTGCGACGAAGCAATCCAGGCTGTTTCCGCGGAAAGATCCTGGATTGCTTCGCTGCGCTCGCAATGACGGAGTGTGGGCGCCGCCCTCGCTCTTCGAATCGGCACATCAACGCGTGATGGCGCCGTAGCGCCGACGGAGCCAAGCGTAATCCCAGACGATGTCCCCGCATTCCGCTCCATGCGCGCTACGCCTCGCTCCTCGCCGTCATTCCGGGGCGCGCCACTTGGCGCGAGCCCGGAATCCATTTTGTCCGCATGAGACGGTGCACGATGGATTCCGGGTTCGCGCTCCGCGCGCCCCGGAATGACGGCAAGCCGCGAATTCGTAGCCCGATGGAACGCAGCGAAATCCGGGGCCGTTTCCCCGCATTCCGCTCCGCTCCATGCGGGCTACGGCTCGTCAAAACAACTCCTGCTTCCCCCTTGCCAGCGAGAACCCGTGCTGCATGGCGTTGAAGCAGGTCAGCCCCGCCTGCTCCGAGCGGCACGTGAACCCCGCCCGCCGCCACACCTCGCCATAGGCGAGCACCGGGAGCGATGGGTCCATCACCGTGTCGCCGGTGCAGATGCGCTCCGCGTTGCCCTTCGCGCTCATCTCGAAGGCGTGGCCGTAATCGAGATCGCAGTCAGCGGGCCGGCGCGGGCGCGTCTCCATGTTCATGATGTCGCAGCGGAGCACACCTTGTCCGTTGTCGGTGTAGAACTGGCAGACGATGTTTTTCGACGGCGCGGAGCCCGATCATGCAATCCCGCTTGAGACTAGCCGTCGAACTTCACCGCCGTGGTGTTGGCGCCGCAGAGCAGCACTGCGACGCGTTCGCCGGGTGAGGGACGATAGCGGCCGGACAGTAGCGCGGCAAATGCGGCTGCGCCGCCGGGCTCGGCCACGAGACGCAGGCTCGACCACAGCGCTGCCTGCGCCTGCCGGATCGCCTCGTCGCTGACCAGAACGACCCGCTCGACATGGGCCTGCGCGATCGGGAACATCAATTCACCGACGCGCCGCGGCGCGAGGCTGTCGGCGGCGAGGCCGCCGGCCGGCGCATCGACCGGTGCTCCCGCCGCGATAGCGGCGTGCAGGGTCGGTGACTGCTCCGGCTCGATCGCAACAACACGCGTCCTGCCAGCGTACCACGCCGCGATGCCGCCGATCAGGCCGCCGCCGCCGACCGCCACCAGCAGCGTATCGATGCCGGGCGAGTCCTGCTCCAGCTCCAGGGCGACGCTGCCCTGGCCGAGCAGGGTTTCGGCCTGGTCGTAGGCGTGAACGGCCATCGCACCGGTCCGTGCGACATGCGCTTCGCTCGCGGCGAGCGCATCGGCGTAGCGGCTGCCCGCGATCACGAGTTTCGCACCATTCCCCTTGATCCGCTCGGCCTTGGCTGGCGAGGTGATGTCGGGCACGAAGATCGTGGCGGGGATGCCGAGCCGCTGCGCCGCGTAGGCGACCGCCGCCCCGTGATTGCCGCCGGATGCGGCGACCACGCCCGCCTCCGGCACCGGCCGCAGCTGCAGGTTGGCAAAAGCGCCCCGCGCCTTGAAGGATCCGGAATGCTGCAGCATCTCGAGCTTGAACGTGATGGGCGCCGCCGGCAGGCCGAAATCGGCAAGATCGGCCATAACGAGTGGCGTGCGCCTTATGTGCGGACGAATGACGACCTCGGTCGCCGCAATCCGCTCCCGCGTGATTGTCGCTGTCATGATGCCGTTCCTCATAGCGCATCGGAGAGTTGACATCAATTAGGTAATTAGCAAAATGGCTAAATGAAAGTCACTGTCGCCCTGCGCGCGCTGGCCAACGAGCGCCGCCTGCAGATCCTGGACTGGCTGCGGGATCCGCGGAAGCATTTTCGCGAGCAGGCCGATGGCGATCTGGTCGATGACGGCGTCTGCGGATTGCTGATCGCAGAGAAGCTCGGTGTCAGCGCGCCGACCCTGAGCGAGCACATGCGGGTCCTGACCGCCGCAAAGCTGGTGCGCGCCAAGCGGATCAAGCAGTGGACGATGTACAGGCGCAACGAAACCGCGATCGCCGCCATCAAGCGCTCGATCCAGGACGGCCTTTGATCGCGCAGATGTTGCTGCAGGCGACGTTGCACCCGACGCAATGCTCCATTTCCATCTTCTTTCTTGCGCCGCGCCGATCTTGTCGTGGAAACTGACCGGCCCTGCCGTGTTCCAACGAGTGAGCGCGAACCATGTTCCTGATCGGCCAATACGACTCCCCCTTCGTCCGCCGCGTCGCGATTGCGCTACGGCTTTACGGGCTCTCCTTCGAGCACAGGCCGTGGTCCACCTTCGGCGATGCCGACAAGATCGCGCCCTATAATCCGCTGCGCCGCGTCCCGACGCTGGTGCTCGACGACGGCGAGGCGCTGATCGAGAGCGCGATCATCCTCGAATATCTCGATGAGCTGGTCGGCGAGGGCAAGGCGATGCTGCCGCGCAGCGGCGCCGAGCGACGACAGCACCTGCGCATCTGCGCGCTCGCTTCCGGTCTCGGCGACAAGGCGGTGAGCCTGCTCTATGAGCGCGTGCTGCGGAAGGAGCAGCTTGCGCTGTGGGTCGAGCGCTGCCAGGCGCAGATCGGCGACGTGCTCGGCGTGCTGGACGCCGAGCGCGCCAAGGTGACGACGCCATACTGGCTGGGCGACCGCATTGGCCACGCCGATATCGCGGTGGCCTGCGTCGTGCGCTTTACCCGCGAGGCGCATCCGCAATTGTTCGACGCGGCGCGCTATCCGGCGCTCGCGGCGCATGCCGAGCGCTGCGAGGCGCTGACGCCATTCCAGGAGATCGTGCAGCCGTTGGCACCGCCGAAGGGGTGAGCCGCATCAAGCGCCTCTATGCGAACCCGACCTTGATCAGGATTGTCAGGAAAAGACCTCCGACGACCGCGCAGACCGCGGCACCGATCAGCGGCCCCAGCGCGCCCTCCCGGCTCGCAGGCTCCAGCACCGCATGTCCCGGTCGTTCCGGATCGTAATAAACTTTGACGTTCTGCCCGGGACGATATTTCGCTGCGGCCTTTTCGGCGACCTCGCGCAGCACGGAGATCATGGTGCCGCCCCAATCGACCTCGGTGCCGATGAAGTCGCGCTTGTCGACCCTGTAGGCGTAGCGCAGGTCGACCTGATAGCGGTGCTGGAGCTTGCTGGACCGGGACTTGTCGTCGTCGTCGCTCTTCTCCTCGATGATTTCCTCGATCACGTCGCAACGGGTGACCCTGCCAGCCGCGGTCGGCCAGCGCAGGCTGGCGCTCGCCAGCCGGCGCGTCCGGACATACTCTGCGACGCAGAACACGCCGCCTACGAGCACGATGATCGGCAGCGCGAACGCGAACAGCGGAACGCCGTTGTTTGTGTAGAGCACGTGACCCGCGAGCGAATGCGCGGTGAGGGTGGTGGCAATGAAGCCGAACACGATTGTGAACGCCACCAGTGCCGCGACGTTCTGCGCGGCAGCAGGTTCGAGCAACGCCTCGGTCGGTTGCTTCGGATCGACATGGACGTCGACATGCGCGCCGACCGGATATCGTCCGATCAGTTTTGCGGCCAGTACCCTCGTCGTGATGGCGGGGCCGCCGACAAAGACCTTGTCGCTTTCCAGCTCCTGGCCGCCGGCCTGATAGCGATAGCGGATGACAGGCTTGGCGTCGTTCCGATCGTCCGAGGCGTGCGTCGCCGGCTGATCGACCCTTGAGATCGTGATGATGCCCTCCACCTTGTCCCAGCTCCGCGCGGCCTGCATCCGGCCCCGCATGCGGACCAGATTGAACAGCATCAATCCAAACAGCAGCACCGAGATGCCGGCCGCAATCTGCGTCCACATCAATTGTTGGGCGTCCAGCATCCGATTCCCGGCTCCTCGGCGGCGATCGCTATTGGTCGCGGCGAGCGCGCGTTGCGTTCACGGCACTGCCGCCTTTTCGGGAGATCGTGCAATCGCTGCTGCCGCCGAAGGCAGGACTATCGCATGTGACTTCCTGGCGGGGGCCTGAGCGCACGCCTGGTCCTTCGAGACGACCGCTTCCAGCGGTCTCCTCAGGATGAGGCTGAGCGGCATCTTTGCCGGTCGAAATTGCTGCCGCGCACTCCGTCCTCATCCTGAGGGCCCGCCAAAGGCGGGCGTCTCGAAGGATGGGCCGCAGCGCAACGGCCTTAAATGCGATTGCCCTGCCGCCGAGGGGATGAAGCGCGGAACGCAGGCCTTATTTCCGCGAACAGGGCTTGATCTCGCCAGCCGCGGTGTTCAGGACGATCGGATTGGGCGACAGTCTTATGCCGAAGAACAATTGAGAGCCGGACACCTTGTCGTCCGCGCCCTGATGGACGTCCAGGTCGAGTTTCGCTGCGATCTCGGATGTCAGCTTGGCCTTCTCCTCCATCGAGATCTTGTTGTGATATTTGATCTCGTAGACGACATCGGCCTCCAGAACGGACCGCGTCTGGCACACGACGCCGCCACTCGACACGTTCTGGGCCACCGCGTCCTCGCATTCCGCCTTCAGCAATGCGTTCCGGGCCGAGATCAGCGACTCGTCGGAAATCAGCAGGATGTTGGCGTTCTCGAGCTTGAGGTTGACCGCTTCGACCTGCTGCATCCCGGCGACAGCCGACAGCTTCTCCCTCACCTCGGCCGAGACGTCGAGTTTCTTCTCGAGCGTTTGCTTCAAGTCCCGGTCGACGGTCCGTGATTTCTGGATCTTGCTGGCCAGGAGCGCAGGGTCGACATCGCAGGTCGGATGCAGTTCCAGCCGGCCGTTGCTCAGATACTCGATCGTGTTGATCGTGCCGGGACCGCCGAACGTGCTCGGCGGCACCACCTCGAAATATCCGGTCTCGGAGAGGATGGCCGTGATCGTCTGCTTCTTGCGCGGGATTCCGACGAAGACTGCGACCATCACCAGGCCGATCGCGACAAATACCCCGCTACCAAGCCAAAGCCATTTGCGGCTGGCTATTTTCCCGGGCAGCACAACTGACTTCGTTCGCCGCATGGCACGTAGCCTTTCGGACAGTCCGCCGCGGCAATCGTGGGCAGGACGACAAGGGCGATCGCGGCGACGAACAGTGCAATGAACTGGTTCATATGTTCGATCCCAAGCAAACCGTCGGTTTGAAGGTAGTAGGCCGATAGATTAACGAATCAAGGTTGAGCGGACAAGTGAACGAGTTCACACGCGGCGGGTTCCGTTGATGCGTGGGCCGTTGAGGCGGAGCGTTGCCAAGGAACACCGCGTCCAAGAATTCGTGCAGCGGTTGGCGCTACATGTAGGCTCCCCAATGTCGTCCTGGCGAAAGCCAGGACCCATTACCCCAGGGAGCAGTTTGGCGAAGATTCGTTGTTCGGTATTGCTAGCGATACCCACCGATGGATCACGCGGTATGGGTCCTGGCTTCCGCCAGGACGACACCGAAGGTGTGGTGCGCGCTTCCAACCGACGACGACAGGCACGGTTGACGATGATCGCATATTACTGGTGTTTTGCCCGACGTCGCAAGCCGCTTCGGCAAGACCGAAATTCCTCAGGCCTTTCAACCCCATCCCTACTGTGCATGGGGTTGTTTTCGCATTTTTGATTTAGAGGCGGGTCTATCCCGCCCCCGCGCGCTTCTTCTGCCAGACGAGGTGCACCGCGCAAGTGCAGCCCGGCGGATGCGAGGCGAGGTCCTTTGACGTTTCGTCGTTCGCCGGCGTCGCCGCGAAGGCCTTGTCGGTCCCCTCTCGCGCCGGGATGTAGTTCAGCACCGGCGCGAGCCAGCGCTCGGCCTCCGTGATGCTCATGCCCTTGCGCGCGGCGTAGTCTTCGACCTGATCGCGCTCGATCTTGCCGACGCCGAAATAGTAGCTCGCGGGGTTCGCGAAATAGAGCCCGGACACAGAGGAGCCCGGCCACATCGCAAAGCTCTCGGTCAGCTTCACGCCGGCCGTGGCCTCGGCATCGAGCAGCTCGAACAGCGTCGCCTTCTCAGTGTGATCGGGCTGCGCGGGATAGCCCGGCGCGGGACGGATGCCCTGGTATTTTTCCAGGATCAGATCGTCGCAGGAGAGCGCCTCGTCCGGCGCATAGGCCCAGAACTCGCGGCGCACGCGCGCGTGCATGCGTTCGGCAAAGGCCTCGGCGAGGCGATCGGCCAGCGCCTTGCACAGGATCGAGGAGTAGTCGTCGTTCGCCATCTTGAAGCGGTCGGCGACCGCATCCTCGCCGATCCCGGCGGTGACGACGAAGCCGCCGACATAATCGGGCACGCTCGTGTCAACAGGCGCGATGAAGTCGGCGAGCGCCGCGTTGAAACGGCCCTCGCGCTTTTCGAGCTGCTGGCGCAGCGTGTGCAGCGTGGCGATCTGCTTGGTCCGGCTCTCGTCGGCGTACAGCGCGATGTCGTCGCCTACCGCGTTCGCCGGCCAGAAGCCGACGGTGGCGCGCGCCCGGAACCATTTCTCCTTGACGATCAGGTCGAGCATCTTGCGCGCGTCGTCATAGAGCGAGCGCGCGACCTCGCCGACCTTGGCGTCGTCGAGGATCGCGGGGAAGCGGCCGGCGAGCTCCCAGGTCTGGAAGAACGGCGTCCAGTCGATATAGGGCACGAGCTCGGCGAGATCGTATGCGTCAAAGCTCTTGGTGCCGAGGAAGGTCGGCTTCACCGGCTTGTTCGCGGCAAAATCGACCGGCACGCGGTTCTTGCGGGCGTCTGCCAGCTTCAGCCGCTTCTTGTCGGCCTGCGCGCGCAGATGCGCGTCGGAGATCTTGGCGTATTCGGCGCGCACCTCGGCGGCATAGGCCACGCGCTTCTCCGGCGAGAGCAGCGCCGAGGCGACGCCGACGGCACGGCTGGCGTCGTTGACGTGCACGACGGGACCGGCGCGGTAGCTCGGGTCGATCTTGACCGCGGTATGCACGCGGCTCGTGGTGGCGCCGCCGATCAGCAGCGGCAGCTTCAAGCCCTCACGCTGCAATTCGCCGGCAAAGAACGCCATCTCGTCGAGCGAGGGCGTGATCAGGCCGGACAGGCCGACGATGTCGGCCTTCTCCGCCTTCACGGTCTCGACGATCCTGGCGGCGGGCACCATCACGCCGAGGTCGATGACCTCGAAATTGTTGCACTGGAGCACGATGCCGACGATGTTCTTGCCGATGTCGTGGACGTCGCCCTTGACGGTGGCGAGCACGATCTTGCCGGCCGACGAGGAGCCTTCGGTGCCGATGCCGTTGGCAAGGTTGCGCGCCTTCTCTTCCTCCATGAACGGCATCAGCCAGGCCACCGCCTGCTTCATGACGCGCGCGGATTTCACCACCTGCGGCAGGAACATCTTGCCGTCGCCGAAGAGGTCGCCGACCACGTTCATGCCGGCCATCAGCGGGCCTTCGATCACGTCGAGCGGACGCGACGACGCCTTGCGGGCTTCCTCGGTATCCACTTCGATGAACTCGGTGATGCCGTGCACCAGCGAATGCGACAGCCGCTTCGCCACCGGCCATTCGCGCCAGGCGAGGTCGGCTTCCTTGGTCTGGGTCTTGTTGCCGCGGAAGTTTTCCGCAAGCGCCAGCAGCCGCTCGGAGGCGCCGGGGTCGCGGTTGAGGATGACGTCCTCGCACACCTGGCGCAGCTCGGGATCGATGTCGTCATAGACGATCATCTGCCCGGCATTGACGATGCCCATGTCCATGCCGGCTTTGATGGCGTGATACAGGAACACCGAGTGCATGGCCTCGCGCACCGGCTCGTTGCCGCGGAACGAGAACGAGAGGTTGGACACACCGCCAGAAATGTGCGCGCCGGGCAGGTTCTGCCGGATCCAGCGCGTCGCCTCGATGAAGTCGACGCCGTAATTGTTGTGCTCCTCGATGCCGGTCGCGATCGCGAAGATGTTCGGATCGAAGATGATGTCTTCCGGCGGGAAGCCGACGCGGTTCACCAGGATGTCGTAGGCGCGCTTGCAGATCTCGGTCTTGCGCGCGAACGTATCGGCCTGGCCGACCTCGTCGAAGGCCATGACCACGACAGCCGCGCCGTGACGGCGGGCGATCTTGGCCTCGTGGATGAACTTCTCCTCGCCTTCCTTCATCGAGATCGAGTTGACGACCGGCTTGCCCTGCACGCATTTCAGGCCGGCCTCGATCACCGTGAATTTCGAGCTGTCGACCATCACGGGAACGCGGGCGATGTCGGGCTCGGCGGCGACGAGGTTCAGGAACGTCACCATCGCCGCTTCGGAGTCGAGCAGGCCCTCGTCCATGTTGACGTCGATGATCTGCGCGCCGTTCTCGACCTGGTCGCGCGCGACCTGGAGCGCAGCTGTGTAGTCGCCGGCGGTGATGAGCTTGCGGAAGCGCGCCGAGCCCGTGACGTTGGTGCGCTCGCCGACGTTCACGAAGGGAATGGCGTCGGTTAGAATGAACGGCTCGAGGCCGGAGAGCCTCAAGCGAGGCTCGATCTCCGGCACGATGCGCGGCTTGTGCGGGGCAACCGCCGCGGCGATTGCGGCAATATGATCCGGCGTGGTGCCGCAGCAGCCGCCGACGATGTTGACGAGGCCATCACGCGCGAACTCGCCAACCAGGCGCGCCATGTATTCCGGTGTCTCGTCATACTGGCCGAATTCGTTGGGCAGGCCGGCATTGGGGTAAGCGCAGACAAGCGTGTCGGCGACGCGCCCGATGTCGGCGATATGCGCGCGCAGATCTTCGGCGCCGAGCGCGCAGTTGAAGCCGATGGTGACGGGTTTTGCGTGCCGCACCGAATTCCAGAACGCCTCCGGCATCTGGCCTGAGAGCAGGCGGCCGGATTTGTCGGTGATGGTGCCCGACACCATCACCGGCATGTCGATGCCGCGCGCTTCGGTGATTTCGGCGATGGCGTAGAGCGCCGCCTTGGCGTTCAGCGTATCGAAGATGGTCTCGACCAGCAGCAGGTCGACGCCGCCGTCGAGCATGCCGCGGATCTGCTCGCCATAGGACTTGCGCAGATCGTCGAAGGTGACGGCGCGGTAGCCGGGGTTGGAGACGTCGGGCGAGATCGAGGCGGTGCGGTTGGTGGGGCCGATGGCGCCGGCGACGAAGCGCGGCTTGCCGTCCTCGGCTTCGACGCGCCTTGCGGCATTGCCGGCGAGGCGGGCGCCTTCGCGCGCCATCTCGTAGACGATGTCGGTGAGGTCGTAATCGGCCTGCGCGATCGAGGTGGTGGAAAAGGTGTTGGTCGCGACGATGTCGGCGCCGGCGCGAAGGTACGCGGCGTGGATGTCCTCGATCGCCTGCGGCTGGGTCAGGATCAGCAAATCGTTGTTGCCGCGCAGGTCGCGGTGGAAGTTCTTGAAGCGCTCGCCGCGGAAGGCGGCCTCGTCGAGCTGGAGGTTCTGGATCATCGTGCCCATTGCGCCGTCGAGCACCAGGATGCGCTCGCGCGCGGCGGCGAGCAGGGCAGTTCGCTTGGGAGAGGTGGGTACGGTCATGGTGTCTTACGCCGCCTTCTGCGCGCTCTTGGCGCGAATGCCGAGCAAATGGCTGATCGCGAACACGAGATCGGCGCGGTTCATGGTGTAGAAATGGAAGGTGTCGACGCCGTGCTTCGCCAGCTTCTGCACCTGGCCGGCGGCGACGGTGGCCGCCACGAGCTTGCGGGTCTCGGCGTCGTCGTCCAGGCCCTCGAATTTCTCCGCGAGCCAGTCCGGCACGGATGTCCCGGCGCGCGTGACGAAGGCTCTCGCCTGCTTGAAATTGTGCATGGGCATGATGCCCGGCACGACGGGGATGTTGATCCCGCGGGCGCGGACACGGTCGAGATAACGGAAGTAGAGGTCGTTATCGAAAAATACCTGCGTGATCGCGCGGGTCGCGCCGGCATCGACCTTGGCCTTGAGCGTGTCGATGTCGGCGTCGAAATCGCGCGCTTCGGGGTGCTTCTCGGGATAGGCGGACACCGACACTTCGATGTCGCCGTGCCGCTTCTTGATGCCCGCGACGAGGTCCGCGGAGCTCTGGTAACCGTCGGGATGGCTGGAATAGGGCGTGCCGATGCCGCCGGGCGGATCGCCGCGCAAGCCGACGATGTGGCGGACGCCGACCTCGTGATACCGGTCGACGATCTCGTCGATCTCGCCGCGCGAGGCGCCGACGCAGGTCAGGTGCGCGGCCGGCAGCAGCGCGGTCTCCTTGAGGATGCGGGCGATGGTCGAATGGGTGCGCTCGCGGGTCGAGCCGCCGGCGCCATAGGTCACCGAGACGAATTTCGGGTCGAGCGGGGCGAGCCGGTTGATGGTCTCCCAGAGATTGCGCTCCATCTCCTCGGTCTTGGGCGGAAAGAACTCGAAGGAGATCGCAGGCCGCTTCAGGTGCCCGTCGGCTGTCGCAGGCTTCGTCAGATCAGTCATGGCACCACTCACTCCGGGTCTTCGCGGCCTGCGGTCAGGTCTAGATCAGGAGCCGCTAAGATAAGCCAACGCGGCCGCACTCGACAGCCCATCGGGGATGGGAAATGGCCCACTTGGCCCGGGATGTGTTGAATTTTTGTGCCTTCGGAATGAATTGTGGGAAGTGCGTCAATTCAATAAACTATGTAAAATCAATAATATATTTCGAATTGCGGTAGTCAAATGGTTGATCGTCGCGATGGGCAGGATGGAATCCAGCGTCACGCCAATGTCGTCTGTCCCAACGCTTCGTTTGGCGGGGCGTATCGGCTCGCGGTCCGCACACGCCAGACCTGCGCTGTCTGCCCATTGCCGCCGCGCAGCCCTCCACTACGTTAGCGCGCCATGATCCCGCTCTCAGTCCTTGACCTCTCCGTCGTCACCACAGGCACAAAACCCGCCGCGGCGCTGCGCAACAGCATCGATCTGGCGAAGCATGTCGATGGGCTCGGCTATGTCCGCTACTGGCTCGCCGAGCATCACAACCTCGCCTCCGTCGCGAGCCCGGCGCCCGACGTGATGATCGGGCAGATCGCGGCGGTGACGAAGCAGATCCGCGTCGGCTCCGGCGGGGTAATGCTGCCCAACCACGCGCCGCTGGTGGTGGCCGAGCGCTTCAAGATGCTGGAGGCGCTGTTTCCCGGCCGCATCGACCTGGGCCTCGGCCGCGCGCCCGGTACCGATGGTGCCACGGCCTACGCCCTGCGCAGCCGGCTCGATCGCCGCGAGGGCGACGATTTTCTGGAGCGGCTGCACGAACTGATCTTGTGGGAGACGAGAGAATTTCCGTCAGGGCACCCCTACAACAACGTCGTCGCGATGCCCGACGACACCAAGCTGCCGCCGATCTGGCTGCTCGGCTCCAGCGATTATTCGTCGGAACTGGCCGCGCAAGTCGGCATGGGCTTCGCCTTCGCGCATCATTTTGCGTCCCATGATGCGATTGATGCGATGGTGCATTACCGCAACCGCTTCCAGCCCTCGGCCTGGCGCGCCACGCCGCACGCGATCCTTGCCGTCGCCGTCATCGCGGCGGAGACCGACGAGGAAGCTGAAAAGCTCGCGACATCCTTCGACCTCAATCGCCTGCGCCGCGACCGCGGCCAGTATCTGCCGCTGCCGAGCGTCGAGGAGGCGCTGGCCTATCCCTACTCCGACGCCGAGCGCATCTCGATCGCCCGCAACCGCTCGCGCCTGTTCGTCGGCAGCCCTGCGACCGTGCAGAAGAAGCTCCAGCCGCTGATCGATTCCAGCAAGCCGGACGAATTGATGGTGATCACGGCGGTGTACGACCACGAGGCGCGAAAGAAGTCGTATTCGCTGCTGGCGGCGGCGTTCGGATTGGCGAAGGCGGCGTAAGCACTCACCGTCATTCCGGGGCGATGCGAAGCATCGAACCCGGAATCTCGAGGTTCCGGGTTCACGCTTTGCGTGCCCCGGAACGACGGCATCAATCCTGCTGCGTCTCGCTGAACGTCGCGCGGAACGGGTGCCCCGGGTAAACGCCGACGATGCGGAATTCGCGCGAGAAGAATTTCAGCTCCTCGATCGCGAAGGCGAGGCCCTTGTCTTCAGGATGGCCGTCGACGTCGGCATAAAACTGCGTGGCGAAGAAATTGCCGTCGACCATGTAGCTCTCGAGCTTGGTCATGTTGACGCCATTGGTGGCAAAGCCGCCGAGCGCCTTGTAGAGCGCGGCCGGCAAGTTGCGCACCCGGAAGACAAACGTGGTGACCAGCGGGCCCGACCCTTGCGCGGCCCATTTCGGCTCGCGCGCCAGCACCACGAAGCGCGTGGTGTTGTGGGCCTCGTCCTCGATATCCTCGGCGAGGATGTCGAGGCCGTAGATATTTGCGGCCAGACGCGAGGCGATCGCGGCGACCGTCTTGTCCTTGCGCTCGGAGATGTCGCGTGCGCTGCCGGCGGTGTCGGCGTGCACGATCGGCTTGATGCCGAGCTTGCGGATGATGCGCCGGCACTGGCCGAGCGCGTGGACATGGCTCTCGACGGACTTGATGTCGGAGATCTTGGTCCCCTTCACCGCCATCAGCTGATGGCGGACCGGCAGAAACCATTCGCCGATGATGAAGAGGCCGGAGGCCGGCAGGAGGTGATGGATGTCGGCGACGCGGCCGGCGACCGAGTTCTCGATCGGGATCATGCCGAGATCGGCCTCGCCCGACGAGATCGCCGACAGGGCGTCCTCAAAGGTGGCGCAGGGCATCGGCTCGGCGTCGGGATAGGCCTCGACGATGGCGATGTGGGAATTGGCTCCGGGTTCGCCCTGGAATGCGATTTTCAGCTTGCTCATGATCGGCCTTGTAGCAGCGGCTCAGGATTTGGAAAGGATGCTGCGGGCGGTTTCGAGATCGGGCGGTGTGTCGACGCCGCGGGGTACGCTGTCGACGATCATGATGTCGATGCGCATGCCGGCTTCCACCGCCCGGAGTTGTTCCAGGCTTTCCTGCAGTTCTAAGGGCGAAGGCGGCAGCGACACGAACCGCTCCAGCGCAGCGCGGCGGTAGGCGTAAAGGCCGATGTGGTGGTAACGCGGTCCGTTGCCGTAAGGGGCCGTCGCGCGGGTGAAATATAGTGCGCGCAGCCGCCGCGGCCCGATCGGCGAGCCGACGGCCTTCACGACGCTCGGCGCGAGGTCCTCCTCCTCGGTGTGGATCTGCGAGGCCAGGGTCACGATGTCGACCGCGGGGTCGGCAAAGGGCGGCAGCACCTCGCGGATGGTCTGCGGCGTGATTGTCGGGAAATCGCCCTGGAGATTGATCACGATCTCGGCCTTGCCCTCGGGGTCGAGCTTCTGCATGGCCTCGTGGATGCGGTCCGAGCCGGAGGGGTGTGTGGCGCGGGTCATCACGGCCTCGCCGCCATGGGCTGCTACGACGGCCGCGATCTCCGGCGTGTCGGTAGCCACAGCGACGCGGCCGATGCCGGCGGCTTCCGCACGGCGCAGCACATGCACGATCATCGGCAGGCCCGCGATATCGGCGAGCGGCTTGCCGGGCAGGCGGGTGGCGGCCATGCGGGCCGGGATCAGCACCAGGATGCGGGGATCGGTCATCGGGTCAAGAGCCTGGAAACGGGGCGTTTTCCGCGCCGAGAAATGGGGTGGGGACGGGTTCAAAGCCGGGTCGCTTATACGGGTTGCCAGACCCCGGGCAAACCGATATCTCAATGGCAAAACTCGGGGGAAAGACAAGGAACGTGTGATTCTCCCGGGGCTCGTCCTGGCGGCCGCCCGGCCGCTCAATCCTTCTCAGCGGTGTGGGGCCTGGCCGGAAATGGACTCTTTCGAACTCAATAAGATTCTCGGTGCCGTGCTCGGCACCTGTCTCATCCTGCTGGTCACGAGCTTCACCGCGAATGCGCTGTTCTCGCCCAAGATGCCGGAAAAGCCGGGCTTCGAGATCGCCGTGAAGGAAGACGCCGGCCACGGCAAGGAAGGCGGCGCCGCCGCTGCGGCTTCCGAACCCATTGAGAAGTTGCTCCAGACCGCCTCGGTCGAGAAGGGCGCTGCCGCCGCCAAGAAGTGCGGCGCCTGCCACACCTTCGAGAAGGGCGGTCCGAATCGCGTCGGTCCGAACCTCTATGGCGTCGTCGGCGAGGCACGGGGCGAGGGCCGCAATGGCTTCAACTTCTCGGCGGCCATGAAGGGCAAGGGCGGCACCTGGACGTTCGACGACCTCAACAAGTTCATCGCCAATCCGAAGGGCTTCATCCCGGGCACCGCGATGGGCTTCGCCGGCATTCCCAAGGATTCCGAGCGCGCCGATGTCATCGCCTATCTGAATTCGCTGTCGGAGCATCCCAAGCCGCTGCCGACGGCGTCGAAGTAAGGCCTTAAAAACCCGTCTTGGAATATGCGGCCAGGCTGAAAAGCCTGGCCGTTTCCTTATCCGGGCCTCGCGAGGTCGTTATCGGGGCGTTTGGCCGCAGCGAATGGCGCGGCGGGCTACCAAGATGAGGAAAAAGCAACATATTCCGTCGAAACCTCGCCTATATTGGGAACTTAAAGGAGTAGCCTCCTTCAAGACAGGAATGTTGATTTGGCCATTACCCGACGCGATCTCCTGCTCACCGGCACTGCGGCTGCAGCGCTCCCCGCCCTCGGTTCCGTCGCGGGCGTTCCCGTCATCGGCACGGCCGCGGCGCAATCTGCCGGAGAAGCGGCTTCAAGCGCGTTCCCTTGGCGCCATGCGTTGTCGCTGTTCGGAAAGGTCAAGTACCCCGCCGACTTCAAGCGCTTCGACTACGTCAATCCGGAAGCGCCCAAGGGCGGGGTCGCGCGCCAGATCGCGGTCGGCACGTTCGACAATTTCAACATCGTCGTCTCCGGTGTGAAGGGCCAGGTTTCCGGAGCCGTCGCATTCATCTACGAATCCCTACTGACGCCCGCGCTCGACGAAGTCTCGACCGAATACGGCGCGCTGGCCGAAGCCGTCAGCCACCCGGACGATTTCTCTTTCGTCACCTATCGGTTGCGGTCACAAGCCAAATGGCATGACGGCAAGCCGGTGACCGCGGATGACGTGATCTTCTCGCTCGATTCCTTCAAGAAGCACCATCCGATGTACTCGGCGTACTACAGTCATGTGGTGAAGGCCGAAAAGGTCGGCGAGCGCGAGGTCAAATTCGTGTTCGACGCGCCGGGCAATCGCGAGCTGCCGCAGATTGTCGGGCAGCTCACGGTCCTGCCGAAGCACTGGTGGGAGGGAACGGACGCGCAGGGCCGCAAGCGCGATGTTTCCGCCACCACGCTCGAAGTGCCGCTTGGCTCCGGCCCCTACAGGGTCAAGGAATTCGTTGCCGGACGATCGATCGCGCTCGAGCGCGTCAAGGACTATTGGGGCCGCGACCTGCCCGCCAATGTCGGCCGCAACAATTTCGACGAGCTGCGCTACGAGTATTTCCGCGACGCCACCGTCGCGATCGAGGCTTTCAAGGCTGACCAGGTGGATTGGCGCACCGAGAACAGCGCCAAGAACTGGGCGACTGCCTACGACTTCCCGGCCGTCACCGAAAAGCGCGTGATCCTCGAGGAGTTCGCAAATCGCAGCTCGGGCGTGATGCAGGCCTTCGTGCCGAACCTGCGCCGCGCCAAGTTCAGCGATCCCCGCGTGCGCCGTGCGCTCAACTACGCGTTCGATTTCGAGGAGATGAACAAGCAGATATTCTACGGCCAGTACAAGCGCATCAGCAGCTATTTCGACGGCATCGAAGATCTCATGGCGACCGGCTTGCCGCAGGGCAAGGAGCTCGAGATCCTCGAAACCGTCCGCTCCGAGGTCCCGCCCGAAGTCTTCACGACGGCCTACGCCAATCCGGTTGGCGGCAGTCCGGAAGCCGTTCGCGACAATCTGCGCGAGGCGCTGCGCCTGTTCAAGGAGGCCGGCTATGAGGTGCGCGACCGCAAGCTGATCGACGTCAAGACCGGCACACAGTTCTCCGTGGAATTGCTGAATTCCGATCCGAGCTTCGAGCGGATCACGCTGTTCTACAAGCCGTCGCTGGAGCGGCTCGGCATCGCCGTCAGCGTGCGGACGGTCGATCCCACCCAGTACGAGAACAGGACACGCGAGTGGGATTTCGACATCGTCACCAACTCGTGGGGCGAGTCGCAGTCGCCGGGCAACGAGCAGCGCGAATTCTGGTCGTCCAAGACGGCCGACATCGCCGGTTCGCGCAACATTGCCGGCATCAAGAATCCGGCGATCGACAAGCTGATCGAGCGGGTGATCTACGCCAGGGATCGCGACGATCTCGCCGCAGCGACCAAGGCGCTCGATCGCGTGCTGCTGTGGAATCACTATGTCGTGCCGCAGTGGACCTATACGAAGGTGCGCACCGCGCGCTGGGACCGCTTCGGCCGGCCGTCGGAATTGCCCAGATACGGTCAGTCCGGCTTCCCGTTCATCTGGTGGTACGACGCAGACAAGGCGGCGCGGATCGCAAAGAAGTCGTGAAGGACATTTCCCGCATGACGCAGATGTCACGCCGCCATGTGCTTGTTTTGGGTGCCGGCGGCGCCCTCGGTGCATCCCTTGGCGCACCGCTGCTGCGCGGCGCGCGTGCTTCGGAGGCGGGGACCGAGGCGCACGGCATTTCGGCATTCGGCGATCTCAAATATCCCGCCGGCTTCCGTCATTTCGACTACGTCAATCTGGACGCGCCGAAGGGCGGCACGTTCTCGCTCATCCCGTCGGTGAAGGCGTACAACCAGTCCTATCAGACCTTCAACTCGCTCAACGCCTTCATCCTGAAGGGCGACGGCGCGCAAGGCATGGACATGACGTTCGTGCCGCTGATGGTGCGCGCCAACGACGAGCCGGACGCGATGTACGGCCTTGCCGCCAAATCCGTGCGGATATCGCCGGACAGGCTGGTCTATCGCTTCACGATGCGGCCCGAGGCGAAATTCCACGACGGCACCAAGCTCACTGCTCATGATGCGGCGTTTTCGCTGACGGCGCTGAAGACCAAGGGCCATCCGCTGATCATCGTGCAGATGCGTGACATGGTCAGCGCGGAGGCGATCGACGACGCGACGCTGGTCGTCACCTTTGCCAAGGGACGCGCGCGCGACGTGCCGCTCTATGTCGCGAGCCTGCCGATCTTCTCGAAGGCGTACTATGCGTCCCGCCCGTTCGACGAAACGTCGCTGGAGATTCCGCTGGGCTCGGGTCCGTACAAGGTCGGCAGGTTCGAGGTCAATCGTTACATCGAATACGAGCGGGTGAAGGACTGGTGGGCCGCCGATCTGCCGGTTTGCCGCGGCAGCTACAATTTCGACGTCGTGCGCTATGAGTTCTATCGCGATCGCGATGTCGCCTTCGAGGGCTTTACCGGCAAGAGTTATCTTTACCGCGAAGAGTTCACCTCCCGCATCTGGGCGACACGCTATGACTTTCCGGCCGTGAAAGATAATCGCGTCAAGCTCGAAACCGTACCCGACGACACGCCGTCCGGCGCGCAAGGCTGGTTCATCAACACGCGGCGCGAGAAGTTCAAAGACCCGCGCGTGCGCGAGGCCCTGATCAATGCCTTCGACTTCGAATGGACCAACAAGACCATCATGTACGGCGCCTATGCCCGTACGGTATCGCCGTTCCAGAACTCCGATCTCATGGCGGGCGATAGCGCGCCTTCGCCGGAAGAGCTGAAGCTGCTGGAGCCGTTTCGCGGTCAGGTTCCCGATGAAGTGTTCGCAGCACCGTTCACGCCGCCGGTCTCGGACGGCTCCGGGCAGGATCGAAGCCTGTTGCGCAAGGCGCAGCAACTGCTGAGCGAGGCCGGCGTGCCGATCAAGGACGGCAAACGGGTGCTGCCGAACGGCGACGTCTTCAGGATCGAGTTCCTGCTGGACGAGCCCTCCTTCCAGCCGCACCATGCGCCCTACATCAAGAACCTGGGCACGCTCGGCATCGAAGCGAGCGTGCGCCTCGTCGATGCCGTGCAACACAAGGCGCGCCAGGAAGATTTCGACTTCGACATGACGATCCAGCGTTTCAGCATGTCGGCGACGCCGGGCGATGCCATGCGTGCGTTCTTCTCATCGCAGGTTGCGAACACCAGGGGCTCGTACAATCTCGCCGGCGTTGCCAGCCCGGCCATCGACGCCATGATCGAGAAGATCATGGCGGCCGACAACCGCGAGGACTTGACGATCGCTTGCCGGGCCTTCGATCGGCTGTTTCGCGCCGGCCGCTATTGGGTGCCGCAGTGGTATAACAAGACGCACCGGCTCGCTTATTGGGATCTATTCGGTCATCCGCAGAAGCTGCCGCGTTACGCAAATGGCGTAGGCGCTCCCGATATCTGGTGGTCCGACCGCGCCAAGGCGGCCAAGCTCGAGCAGGCGAAATAATCATGAGCGCGTATATCGCCCGCCGCATCCTCCTGATGATCCCGACATTGCTCGGGATCCTCTTCGTCTCCTTCGTCGTCGTGCAGTTCGCGCCTGGCGGTCCTGTCGAGCGCGTGATTGCGCAACTCTCCGGCGCCGATACCGGCGGCACTTCGCGCATTTCGGGCGGTAGCGACTTTGCGCAGCGTGCCCCGGGGCAAGTCGGCGCGGGCGGCGATTCCATCAACTCGAAATATCGCGGCGCGCAGGGGCTCGACCCTGATTTCATCAAGAAGCTGGAGGCGCAATTCGGCTTCGACAAGCCCGCACCGGAACGCTTCGCGCTGATGGTGTGGAATTTCGCCCGCTTCGATTTCGGCAAGAGCTATTTTCGCGACGTCAGCGTGATTCAGCTGATCAAGGAGAAGCTGCCGGTCTCGATTTCGCTCGGCATCTGGTTGACGCTGATCACCTATCTGATCTCGATTCCGCTCGGCATCCGCAAGGCGGTGAAGGACGGCACGCGTTTCGACACCTGGACGTCGACCATTCTCGTGCTGGGCTATGCCATTCCCGGCTTTCTGTTCGCAATCCTCCTCATCATCCTGTTTGCCGGCGGCTCCTTCTTTAACTGGTTCCCGCTGCGCGGACTGACTTCGGACGGCTGGTCGCAGTTTCCCTGGTACTGGAAAATCCTCGATTATTTCTGGCACCTGACGCTGCCGCTGATCGCCATGGGGCTCGGCGCGTTCACCACCATGACGTTCCTGACCAAGAATTCGTTTTTGGATGAGATTCGCAAGCAATACGTCATGACCGCGCGCGCCAAGGGCTGCAGCGAGGGCCGGGTGCTTTACGGCCACGTCTTCCGCAATGCGATGCTGATCGTGATCGCCGGATTCCCCGGGACCTTCATCCACGCCTTCTTCTCAGGCTCGCTTCTGATCGAGACCATCTTCTCGCTGGACGGGCTCGGGCTGCTGAGCTTCGAGAGCGTGCTCAACCGCGACTATCCCGTGGTGTTCGGCACGCTCTACATCTTTTCGTTGGTCGGCCTCGTGATCAACCTGATCTCCGACCTGACCTATATGTGGATCGACCCCCGGATCGATTTCGAGGCGCGGGAGGTCTGATGACGGTTATCGCGCCGACGCCGATCGAGACCACGACCCAGTCTCCGCTGGGCGAGATCGTTCCGATCACGCGCAAGCCGTTCGCGCCTTCGCCGCTGAACAGGCGGCGATGGCAGAACTTCAAGGCCAACCGCCGCGGCTATTGGTCGTTCTGGATATTCATCGCCCTCTTCGTGATCTCGCTGTTCGCCGAGCTGATCGCCAACGATCGACCTTTCCTGGTCAAATTCGACGGCCGTCTCTATTGGCCCGCCTTCGTGACCTATTCGGAAACCACCTTCGGCGGCGATTTCGAGACGGCGGCCGACTACCGCGACCCCTACTTGCAGAAGCTCATCAAGGACAAGGGCGGCGCCATCGTCTGGCCCCTGATCCGCTATTCCTACGACACCCACAATCTCGACTTGCCGACGCCGGCGCCGTCGCCGCCGACCTGGATGCTCACCGAAGCGCAATGCAAGCCGGTGGTCGAGAAGAAGGGGCTGAAGAGCTGCCGCGACCTCGAATACAACTGGTTAGGTACGGACGACCAGGGGCGCGACGTGGTGGCGCGGCTGATCTATGGCTTCCGCATCTCGGTGCTGTTCGGCCTTTGCCTCACGATCATCTCATCCGTCATCGGCATCGCAGCGGGAGCGGTGCAGGGCTATTTCGGCGGCCGGGTCGATCTCATCTTCCAGCGCTTCATCGAGATATGGACGGCAATTCCGTCGCTCTATCTTCTCTTGATCCTGTCCTCGGTCCTCGTGCCCGGCTTCTTCGTGCTGCTCGGCATTCTCCTGCTGTTCTCCTGGGTCTCGCTGGTCGGTCTCGTGCGGGCCGAGTTCCTGCGCGGGCGCAACTTCGAATACATCCAGGCCGCCCGCGCGCTCGGCGTCTCCAACCCGGTCATCATGTTCCGTCACCTGCTGCCGAACGCGATGGTCGCGACCATGACGTTCCTGCCGTTCATCGTCTCCTCGTCGGTGATGACGCTGACGGCACTCGACTTCCTTGGCTTCGGCCTGCCGCCGGGCTCACCCTCGCTCGGCGAGCTGCTGTCACAGGCCAAGTCCAACGTGCAGGCGCCGTGGCTCGGTTTCTCCGGCTTCTTCTCGGTCGCGATCATGCTGTCGCTCCTGATCTTCATCGGCGAAGCCGTGCGCGACGCCTTCGATCCGCGCAAGACGTTCAGGTAAGCCAATGGACGCGATCAACCAGCCCCTGCTTGCCGTGCGCGACCTTTCGGTGGCCTTCCACCAGGGTGGCGCCACGACACTCGCGGTCGACAAGGTCTCGTTCCAGATCAAGCGCGGCGAATGCCTGGCGCTGGTCGGCGAATCCGGCTCCGGCAAGTCCGTGAGCGCGCTCTCGATCCTGAAGCTGCTGCCCTATCCGAACGCCTCGCATCCCTCGGGAAGCATCCGCTTCAAGGGACAGGAGCTGATCGACCAGTCCGAGCAGCAGATTCGGGAGGTCCGCGGCAGCGACATCTCCATCATCTTCCAGGAGCCGATGACCTCGCTCAATCCGCTGCACACGATCGAGGCGCAGATCGGCGAGATCATCCAGCTGCACAATCCCACCAGCAACGCGCTGGCGCGCAAGCGGACGCTGGAGCTGCTGACCCAGGTCGGCATCCCCGATCCGGAGACGCGGCTCAACAGCTATCCGCACCAGCTCTCTGGAGGCCAGCGCCAGCGCGTGATGATCGCGATGGCGCTCGCCAACGAGCCCGATCTGCTGATCGCCGACGAGCCGACCACGGCGCTGGACGTCACCGTGCAGGCGCAGATCCTGGCGCTGCTCGCCGAGATCCGCGCGCGGCTCGGCATGAGCCTGCTCTTCATCACCCATGATCTCGGCATCGTGCGCCGCATCGCCGACCACGTTTGCGTCATGAAGAGCGGCGAGATCGTCGAGCAGGGGCCGGTCGAGCAGGTGTTCAAGACGCCGAAGCATCCCTATACGCGCGACCTGCTCGCGGCCGAGCCGAAGCCGGATCCCGCGCCGCCGCAGCCGAATGCGCCGGTGGTGATGTCGGCCGACGATCTGAAAGTGTGGTTTCCGATCAAGCGCGGCTTGATGCGCAAGACGGTCGGCCACATCAAGGCGGTCGACGGCGTCAGCCTCGCCGTGCGCAAGGGCGAGACGCTCGGCGTCGTCGGCGAATCCGGCTCGGGCAAGACCACGCTGGGGCTGGCGCTGCTGCGGCTGATCTCCTCGAACGGGCGCATCGTGTTCCTGGGGAGAGACATCCAGGGCCTGCGCTTCAAGGAGATGCGGCCCTTCCGGCGCGACATGCAGATCGTGTTCCAGGATCCGTTCGGCTCGCTCAGCCCGCGCATGTCGGTCGCCGACATCATCGCCGAAGGCCTCACCGTGCATCAGCCGAAACTGTCGGGCGAGGAGCGTGAGGTGCGCGTCGTCAAGGCGCTCGAGGATGTCGGACTGAAACCGGACACCCGCTACCGCTATCCGCATGAGTTTTCCGGTGGCCAGCGCCAGCGCATCTCGATCGCGCGCGCGGTGGTGCTGGAGCCGGATTTCGTCGTGCTGGACGAGCCGACCAGCGCGCTCGACATGCTGTTCCAGGCGCAGATGGTCGATCTGTTGCGCGAGCTGCAGCGCAAGCGCGATCTCACCTACATGTTCATCTCGCACGATTTGCGCGTCGTCGCCTCGCTCGCCAGCCATCTGATCGTGATGCGCGGCGGCAAGGTGGTCGAGGAGGGGCAGGCGGCCGAGCTGTTCAAGAACCCGAAGAGCGATTACACGCGCGCGCTGTTCGCGGCAGCCTTCCGGCTGGAGACGGCCGGGAACGGCTCGGTGGCGACGTAGCCCGGCATTCCGGTCGCGCGACAGCGCGAGCCCCAGGGACGCTTCTGCTGGTGGCCGAAGCGGGCCGCACCTACCAGTCGGGTTGATCTACGCGGCGCGTTCCTTGTCTAATTGTTCCTCGACCGTGGTCGCTGTTTCTTCCAACTTCTTTTCGTAATTGCCCGCGAGCTTCTCAATACTATCGGCCCACATCCTCAGCATTGAGACCTGAAAGTGGATCATCGGCATCAAGGCATTCATGCCGATTGCTGTCGCTGCGGCGATGCGCCGTTGTGGGTCGCCCGCGAGATGGTTTGCAGTAACGGTCTTGTCTGCCATGCTGTTCGCTCCTTCGCGCTGGTGTTATGGCCTAAAGTCACCTCTCGGGTTGTGAATTGCGTGCTTCCAAACACTCGGCCAAAACGTGATCTGCCGCGAGTCGCGCACATTGGTCGTCATGCAATTCATCCAATTTTTTCAAGTAGGCGACTGCGGCGACTTGCAGGAGATCGAAATCATCTTCGCCGGTATCGCGAAGACTGGCGATGTAGCGATAGAGGGCGGAACGCCTGTTATCATTCTCGCTGATGCCGCTGTGGAGCAGCAGGTAGTTCCGCCAAGCGAACGCACACGCGCCTTCTCTGGCCTGAGAACTCATGGGGCACCTCCCAAAGGCAGAAAGACTGACGACATGTTTCGTTCCGCAATTCTCCCAATTGTAACGTTGTTCCGTAGTTGCGCCGCGAGATGCCTATCAGCCGGGGCGGGTTGCCTTTCGAGTGACGGGTTGCCCGAATGATCGTGCGTGTATTCCCTGGAAAATGAGCCTGGGGAACGTACGAGACTTCCGGTTCTCTCTGCGCTGGAGTGTCGCAGCCCGCTTCGCTCAAATATGTCGATATCCACGGTAATATCTGGCCGTCGAGCTTACCGCGGAGGCGGTGATGGCTTCAAAGCTGTCTTCTGGCACCGTTGTCTTGCTACTGGTTGGAGCAACGGTGCTTTTGATCGCAAGGCCACCTGTGTGGATGCTGCTGCTGCTCGGTTCCTTCGCGCTGGCGGCGCTGTATATCGTCGTGCGAACAAAGTCGCGTTACGATCCGCTCGATCCACGCTTCGGCAGCTGCATCCCTCCGATTTCCAAGCCGAAGGCCAGCGCCGGTAATGTGCCCAAGCAACATAGCGACGTCTGACATCCATCAGATGCGGATCCGCTTCCAAGACCGACATTCGGCCATACCGGTTTCAACGTCGCCTTCGGAGAGTAAAGCGGACGCGGCAAATTAGCGGTGAATTATGAGCACACGCCCTAGAGCCGCTTGATCGCCACGACCTCGCTGCCGGCCTGCTTGATCCGTGCAATGGCCGGCTCGATCGGCTCGATCACCGTCGCCATATGATGCGCGTTGGCGTGAACCATGGTACCGGCGTCGCGGACGATGGCGACGTGGCCCTTCCAGAAGATTAGGTCGCCGCGTTGCAGCTTGCTCTGCTCGTGAGGCTCCAGGGCTCGTCCAAGGCCGGCCTGCTGCATGTCGCTGTCGCGCGGGCAGCCGGTGCCGGCCGCCGTCAGCGAGACCTGCACGAGACCCGAGCAATCGATGCCGAGGCTGCTCTTGCCGCCCCAGAGGTAGGGCGTGCCGACGAAGCGTTCGGCCACCGCAACGAAGTCCGGCTCGCGATGATCGAGCGGGCCGAGATGCGCCTTCGGCAGATAAGCTCCGTCGCGCATCACCGCGAAGCTGCCGTCCTCGCGCGCCACCGCAATCTTCGATCCCATCACGAGCGTGCCGGCTGGCGGCAGCTTGATCGAGGGGCCCGGGAACGCAAACGTCCGCAGCGCGCTGACCTTGTGCGTCGGGGCGGCCGTCGGCTTCGTGAGCGCCGCATCGGGAAGCCAGCCGACATAGCCGTCACTTCCCAGCTGGCCCCAGGCCCAGCCCTCGCCATTGCGATCGTAGACCGTGACGCGCTCGCCGCGCAGCGCCTCCGTCATCAGCATCGCGTCCGAGGACGGCTGTTCGCGCACCGCTGCAATCGCGTCCGTCACCTCGAATTCCTCGCCGGTGACGAAACGCTCCGCCTGCACCTTGCCTTCGAGATATTTGGCGGCGAGGTCGGCCCGCGCCGGTGTCAGCCTTGGATCGTGTCCTGGATCATGCATAGCGCTCGCTCAGCAATGTGTAGATGGCGCGCGCGGCCTGGCACTCGCCGCCTTCGGGGCGCGCCGGCTTCGCCGACGGCGTCCAGCCATAGATGTCGACATGCAGCCAGCTCTTGGCCTGGTCGACGAAGCGTTGCAGGAACAGCGCGCAGGTGATCGAGCCGGCAAAGCCGCCGGACGGTGCGTTGGTGATGGTGGCGGTCTTGGAGTCCAGCCACGCATCGTAGGCCGGCCACAGCGGCATGCGCCACAACGGGTCGTTCTCCTTGACGGCGCAGCGCGCGACGTCGGCGGCAAGCGTCTCATCATTGGTGTAAAAGGGCGGTAAATCCGGCCCCAGCGCGACGCGTGCAGCTCCCGTCAGTGTGCCGAGATCGATCAGCAGGTCGGGCTTCTCCTCGTCGGCGAGCGCCAGGGCATCGGCGAGCACGAGCCGCCCTTCGGCGTCCGTGTTGCCGATCTCGACCGTGATCCCCTTGCGCGATGTAAAAATGTCGAGCGGGCGGAAGGCGTTGCCGGCGACCGCATTCTCGACCGCCGGAATCAGCACGCGCAGCCGGATCTTCAGCTTCGCGTCCATTACCATGCGCGCGAGCGCCAGAACGTTGGCGGCGCCGCCCATGTCCTTCTTCATGATCAGCATGCCGCTCGACGGCTTCAGGTCGAGCCCGCCGGTGTCGAAGCACACGCCCTTGCCGACCAGCGTCACCTTGGGATGGGCGGGATCGCCCCAGCCGATGTCGATCAGCCGCGGCGCGCGGTCCGAGGCCATGCCGACGGCGTGGATCAGCGGAAAATCCGTCCTCAGATCCTCGCCGATGGTGCAGGCAAAGCTCGCGCCGAATTCGCTGGCGAGCTCTTGGGCGGCTGCGGCGAGCTCCTCCGGCCCCATGTCGTTGGACGGCGTGTTGATGAGGTCGCGCGCCAGCATCGCGGCATCGGCCATGCGGCTGATCTCGACGGCGTCGACGCCGTCAGGCGGCACCAGGCGGACATCGGGGCCATCAGCCTTGCGGTAGCGGGCGAAGCGGTAGCAGCCGAGCGCGAAGGCGAGTGCGGCGAGCCGTGCATCGTGCGGTGCATTCGCAAAGCGATAGGTGCCCGGCGGCAACAGGCCGGGCAGGGCGCCCGGCCGGAACAGGTCGCGGGATCTTGCGCCCTCGTCCTCGAGGCCGAACAGCACTTGCGCGATCGTACCGCCGGGGGCGGGCAGGGCGAGATAGCCGCCCGGCTTGGCGGCGAAGGCGTTCGCCGTGGCGAACTGGCGTTGCGCCGGCGGCAGCGTCTCGGCGACCTGATCCCAGCTCGACTTGGTGACGAAGGTGATCGGGATGGCGGTTGGCGACGTCTCGAAGACAGAAGGCATTGGCGGGTCCAGGTCGTCAGATCAAGCTGGTTATGCGGATGAGGGAGACTTCGCAGAGTTTTGCGGTGGCCGCAATCGGCTTTGCCGTCACCGTTGAGCGAGCGGCTACTCGCAGCAAGGGGGCCATGCTAGGTTCCGGCAACGGCCGCCAGGTGCAAGGAGATCACCGGTGGCCGAAAGCGAAGCCTGCCGGGAGGAAATGCAATGGACGTCGTGTGGAGTATGGTCACTTTCATCGGCCAGGTCGTCGAGGCGATTTTCAGCTATGTCGAGCATCATCATTGGATCTTCGCGTTCCTTGCCGGCGGCTACGTCTTCTATCTCCACGACCGCTCCGTCCATGCGCGCTTCGACGCGCTCGACAAGCGCGTCGACGAAATCCGCAAGCGGCTTGCCATCGAATATTGATCGGGTGAAACGAAACCGGCGACGGGCAGATCTCCAGACCTGAACGAGCAGGTGAAGGCGTTCGGCCTCGACCTCGGTCTCGGCGGAGAGGTGCCGCCGCGGACGCCGCCGTGAGAGGGGCAGGCATCCCAGCGTTAACCCGCCATTAGGGTTAACAGTCTATTGCTGGCGCGTTCGGCTCGATCCATCCGCTCGAGAGTCAAAGCGTCATGCGTCAACGGTTCAGTCCTGCCCGGCTTCTCGCATCTGCCTCGCTCGTTGCGGTGGTGGCCATGAGCCTCGGCGGCTGCACGGCAATGTCAAAGCTCTCCGACGTCACCGGATCGATCGGGTCGCGCGCGGAGGCCCCCCCTCCCAGCGATCCCGCAGGCGCCGTCGAAGTCTATGGCGAGCGTTACCGTGCCAATCCCAAGGACGCCGAGGCCGCGCTCGGCTATGGTCAGGCCTTGCGCGCCAACGGCCAGCGCGCCCAGGCCGCCGCCGTTCTCGAGCAGGCGACCATCGCCAATCCCGGCAACAAGGCGCTGCTCGCCCAGTACGGCCGTGCACTCGCCGACAACGGCAATTTCCAGCAGGCCTTCGACGTGCTGTCGAAAGCGCATTCACCCGACAATCCGGACTGGCGTCTGCTCTCGGTGCAGGGCACGGCGCTCGATCAGATGGGCCGTCACGATGAGGCGCGTTCCTATTATGCGAGCGCGCTGAAGATCGCGCCGGGCGATCCCGGCGTGCTGTCCAATCTCGGCCTGTCCTACATGCTGTCGAGAGACCTTCCCAAGGCCGAAGAGGCGTTGCGGCAGGCCTACGCCTCGCCGCGCGCGAGCGCGCGGGTGCGGCAGAATCTCGGCCTGGTCGTCGGTCTCCAGGGCCGCTTTGCCGAAGCCGAGACTATCGTGAAGGCGGACCTGCCGCCGGAGCAGGCCGCAGCCAACGTCGCCTATCTCAAGGAAATGCTGAGCCGCAGCGACGTCCCACGCGGCGCACCGAAGCGGACGCCCGTCGCCGCGCTCAGCCGACCCGACTGATCCGACCCGATCGTCTCATCCCAAAGCCGCTCGCGCGAACCGCACGCGGCTCAAGTCTTGCGTCACTGCATCTCGGAGATCTTGATGCCGGTCGGCCCGAGAATGACGACGAACAGCACCGGCAGGAAGAACAGGATCATCGGCACCGTCAGCTTCGGCGGCAGCGCAGCGGCCTTCTTCTCGGCCTCGGTCATGCGCATGTCGCGGTTTTCCTGCGCCATGACGCGCAGGGAATGTCCGAGCGGAGTGCCGTAACGTTCCGCCTGCTGGAGCGCCAGACACACCGACTTGACGCCCTCGAGCCCGGTGCGCCGCGCCAGGTTCTCATAGGCGACCTTGCGGTCCTGCAAATAGGACAGCTCGGCGGTGGTCAGCGTGAACTCTTCCGACAGCGCGATCGACTGGCCGACGATTTCGGTGGCGACTTTCCGGAATGCCATTTCGACCGACATGCCGGATTCGATGCAGATCAGCAGCAGGTCGAGCGCGTCGGGAAAGGCGCGCTTGATCGAAAGCTGGCGCTTGGAGATCGCGTTCTTGAGGAACAGCATCGGGGCCTGAAGCCCGAGATAGGCGGCGCCGATGCAGATGCCGATCTTGACCGGCACCGGTTTCTCCATATGCGCGATCAGGAACACGTACAGGACCGAGCCCACGAACAGGGTGATCGGAGCGACCATGCGCGCAAACAGGAAGGTGATGTAGGGCGCCTGACCGCGGTAGCCGGCCATGATGAGCTTGTCGCGGGCAGCTTCCTGCGCGAGCCATTTGGTGAGGTTGAAATCCTCGACGACCTTGGAGACGAGCTGCTTCGGGGTCTGGCGCAGCGAGACCTTCTCGCTCTTGTTGAGGCGCTCGCGCTCGCGCTGCCGGATCCGCTCGCGCTCGCTCGCCACCGCCTTCATGCGCTTGGAGAGGCCTTCGCCGGCGAACAGCGGCATCACCAGCGTATAGACGGTAGCGCTGGCGGCGATGGCCGCCAGCAGCATGGTCATGAAACGGACGTCATGCAGTTTCGAAACCAGAAATTCGACCATACGCCACCGTCAGAAATCGAAGTTGATCATCTTCTTCATCACCATGATGCCGACCGACATCCAGACGACGCAGCCGACCAGCATGAGCTGCCCGGTAGGATGGGTCCACAGCAGGGAGATGTAGTGCGGCGTCGTGAGATAGACGAGAAACATCACGATCGGCGGCAGCGAGCCGATGATGGCGGCCGAAGCCTTGGCCTCCATCGACATCGCCTGGATCTTTTCCCTCATCTTCTTGCGGTCGCGCAGCACCTTGGAGAGGTTGCCCAGCGCTTCGGAGAGGTTGCCGCCCGACTTCTGCTGGATCGAGATGACGATGCCGAAGAAGTTGGCTTCCGGCAGCGGCATGCGATCGTAGAGGCGCGAGCAGGCTTCGCCGAGCGGCATGCCGATCGCCTGCGTCTCGATGATGGCCAGGAACTCGCTGCGCAGCGGCTCGGGCGAATCGGCGGCGACCACCTTGATCGATTCGAACAGCGGCAGGCCCGCCTTGATGCCGCGGACGATCACGTCGACGGCGTCGGGCAGCGCGGCCAGGAATTTGCTTTCGCGGCGCTTCTTCAGGAAGCTGAGTGCCCAGCGCGGCAAGCCGAAGCCGCCGGCGAAGGCGAGGCCGGCGCCGCCGAGCAGGCCGCCACCGACGAACATGGCGGCTACGAACAGCACGCCCGCCACGACGGCGGACACGATCCAGAATTTCTGCGGCGTCCAGTCCAGCCCCGCCTGCGACAGGCGGATGTTGAGCGGAACGCTCTTCTCCTGCTGACGTCGTGCCTCGAGATCCTTCAGCGAAGTCTCGACCTGCTCACGGCGTGAGCGCTGGCTCTTTTCGGTCTGCTTGGCCGCGGGCGCGTCGGCGCGCGCGATCGAGGCACGGCGGTTTTCCGCCTTCCGCTCCCCGGACAGCAACGGATAGAGGAAGACCCAGGCGATGCCGCCGACAGCGGCGGTGGCGAGGAAGGCGAGGGCGAGGACCTGCATGTTCATGGCGGCGCTGACCTGCTCACGTCGTTGGCGCCACTTCCGCCGCATCGAGTGCGGCGGCAAGGCGCTTCTCGTCGCCGTAATAGCGAGCGCGTTCCCAGAACTTCGGACGGCCGATGCCGGTCGAGCGGTGCCGCCCGATGATCTTGCCGTTGGCGTCCTCGCCGATCATGTCGTAGAGGAAGATGTCCTGGGTGATGATGGTGTCGCCTTCCATGCCCATCACCTCGGTGATGTGCGTGATGCGGCGCGAGCCGTCGCGCAGGCGCGCGGCCTGGACGATGACGTCGATCGAGGCGCAGATCATCTCGCGGATGGTCCGCGACGGCAGCGAGAAGCCGCCCATCGTGATCATGGATTCGCAGCGCGACAGCGCCTCGCGCGGGTTGTTGGCGTGCAGCGTGCCCATCGAGCCGTCATGGCCGGTGTTCATGGCCTGAAGCAGGTCGAACGCCTCGGGTCCGCGGACCTCGCCGACGATGATGCGTTCGGGGCGCATACGCAGGCAGTTGCGCACCAGCTCGCGCATGGTGATCTGGCCCTCGCCCTCGATGTTGGGCGGGCGGGTTTCGAGCCGCACCACGTGGGGCTGCTGGAGCTGAAGCTCGGCCGCGTCCTCGCAGGTGATGATGCGCTCGTCGTGCTCGATGTAGTTGGTGAGGCAGTTGAGCAGCGTGGTCTTGCCCGAGCCGGTACCGCCGGAGATCAGCACGTTGCAGCGGACGCGGCCGATGATTTGGAGGATCTCGGCGCCCTCCGGCGAGATTGCGCCGAACTTGACGAGCTGATCCAGGGTCAGCTTGTCCTTCTTGAACTTGCGGATGGTGAGTGCGGGCCCGTCGATCGACAGCGGCGGCACGATCGCGTTGACACGGGAGCCATCGGCAAGGCGCGCGTCGCAGATCGGCGAGGATTCGTCGACGCGCCGGCCGACCTGGCTGACGATGCGCTGGCAGATGTTGAGGAGCTGCTGGTTGTCGCGGAAGCGGATACCGGTGCGCTGGATCTTGCCGCCGACTTCGATGTAGACGGTGTTGGCGCCGTTGACCATGATGTCGGCGATGTCGTCGCGCGACAACAGCGGCTCCAGCGGGCCGTAGCCGAGCACGTCGTTGCAGATGTCGTCGAGCAGCTCTTCCTGCTCGGCGATCGACATCACGATGTTCTTGATCGCGATGATCTCGTTGACGATGTCGCGGATTTCCTCGCGGGCCGATTCCGAATCGAGCTTGGCGAGCTGGGCGAGGTCGATGGCCTCGATCAGCGCGCCGAAGATGGTCGCCTTGACCTCGTAGTAATTGTCCGAGCGGCGGGTTTCCATCGCCGGCGCAGGCCTCGCCGGGGCAAGCGGCGGCGAGGCGACGGCCGGCGGGGGCGGCGCGCGCGACACCGTCGGCGCCGGAGCCGGGGCAGGCTCTGGCGACACGGCGCCGGGCTTCGGGGCCCGAAGGTCGGTGTCTGTTCCGCTACGCTTACCGAACACTTAACGACTCCATGCGGCGGCTTATTTTCCCCGCAACTTATCAATCAGGGGTGAAAGCAGGGACGACTTTTGTTTCTTCGTTTCGCTGCGGCCGGTCAGGCGCTGGGCGATCTGGAGGAACATCTCGATCGATTTGTGGTTGGCGGAGATCTCCGCGATCATCTGGCCGTTGTTGGCCGCCGAGCCGAAGATCTGCGGCTCGAACGGGATCGAGACGACCGGCTGGCTCTCGATCGCCTTGGCGAACTCCGTAGCGGCGATTTCGGGACGTTTCGGCACTCCGACCTGGTTCAGGCAGTAGAGCGGCGGCCGGTCGTTGGGGCGCGAGGCCTTCAGCAGGTCGAACAGGTTCTTGGTATTGCGCAAATTGGCGAGGTCGGGCGCCGCCACGATCAGGATGTCGTCCGCCCCGATCAGAGCGCGCTTGGTCCAGCCCGACCATTGGTGCGGGATGTCGAGCACGATGCAGGGCATGGTGGAGCGCAGCGTGTCGAACACGGAATCGAAGGCGTCGGTGCCGAAATCGTAGACCCGGTCCAGCGTCGCCGGCGCCGCCAGCAGGCTGAGGTGGTCGGTGCATTTCGACAGCAGGCGGTCGATGAAGGCGGTATCGACGCGATCGGGCGAGAACACGGCGTCCGCAATGCCTTGCGGCGGGTCCTGGTTGTAGTCGAGCCCGGCGGTGCCGAAGGCGAGGTCGAGATCGGCGACGACCGCGTCCATCGCGAGGTCGCGCGCGATCGCCCAGGCGACGTTATGGGAGATGGTGGACGCGCCGACGCCGCCCTTGGCGCCGACCACGGCGATGATGCGGCCGACCGCCTTGGCTTCCGGCGCGGAGAACAGGTTGCAGATCGAGCGCACGACGTCGATCGCGCCAACCGGCGCGAGCACGTAGTCGCTGACGCCGCGGCGCACCAGCTCGCGATAGAGCATGACGTCGTTGATGCGGCCGATCACGACCACGCGGGTGCCGGCGTCGCAGACGGTGGCGAGCTGGTCGAGCCCGCCCAGGAGGTCGTTGCGGCCGTCGCTCTCGAGCACGATCACGTTCGGCGTGGGCGCCGAGCGGTAGGCTTCGACCGCAGCCGCCATGCCGCCCATCTGGATCTTCAGGTGGGCCTTGCCGAGACGGCGATCCTCGCCGGCCGACTGTACCGCGGCAGCAGTTTCCACGGTCTCGCAGAAGGCCTGGACCGAGACGCGCGGCGCAGGCGCGATATGCTCCTCGGCCGGCGGCGGAGCTGCTTCCGGCTGCTCTTCGTGTGTTTGCCTGGCGTAGCTGATCATTTGCCGGTGTCGCTGAGTTTGGCCCTGTCGGCCTCAGGATAGGAGACCGCCGTCGGTACTCCCTTGCGATACTTCTCGAACGCGGCGGTGCGCCGTGTCGTATAGGAAGGTGTCTCCGGCCGCGGCTGCTCGAGGTCCGAGGGATTGTCGACCATGGCTGCGAGGTTGCGCTGATAGGCGCAGCCGTAATTGTAGTATTCCTTGTTCTCGAACCAGCCCTTGTTCTTCATCGAGGGGCCGATGTCCTCCGGCCACAGGCCGCAGGGGCCCGCGACTGCGGCGATCTTGGAATAGGTCAGCCGGATCGGCGGCAGGAAACGCTTGTCTTCCGGCTGGTAGGGGCGGGCGATGATGCCGCGTGGCGGAACGCCTGCCGCCGCCAGCATCGCCTGGATCTCACGCATCGACTCCGCGACCGGACGCGCGTTGGGCGTGCCGGACGGCGCGTCGATATGGATGGCGCCGGTGCCCTCATGCAGCCAGGCCGATGCCAGGCCCATCACGTCGGCGCGCTGGGCCGCAGTCAACCCGCCGCGGGCGTGGCCGACGAAGACGACGATCGAGCGGTTCTGCTCCTCGATCGCGATCGGATGACGCTGCTTGTAACTGTCGGGAATGGAGGCGGTGACCGCTTCGTCGTGCTGGCAGCCGCCGAGCGCAAGCCCGATGCCGACGAGCGCGCCACCGAAGCCGATGGCGCCTCTGCGAATCTGGGGTGGTCTTGTGGTCATAACGAAGTCCCCGTTCCGCCTTAGTCGGTGATGAAGCCGTAGGTGCCGCGGTAGTTCCGGCCCGGCTCGGTCCGGCCAGGCACGCCGTAGATGCGGTTGATGTTGCCGAGCAGCTCGACCTGCGGATCGGCAGGCGCGGAGAATCCGTCATCCGGCCGCGACAGATCCTTTTGCGCCACCGCGCGAACGATATAGGGCGTCACGATCACGACCAGCTCGGTCGCGTTGTTGACGAAGTCGCGGCTGCGGAACAGCGTGCCGAGGATCGGGAGCTGCATCAGGCCCGGCAGCCCGCTGACCGCCTGCTTGGTCTGCTGCTGGATCAGGCCGGCCATCGCCATCGCGCCGCCGGAGGGAATCTCCAGCGACGTCTCCGCCCGGCGGGTCTTGATCGAAGGCACCGTGAGCGAGTTCACCGACGTGGAGGTCACGGCCTGCGACAGCGTGATCGCATTCTCGTTCGACAGTTCCGAAACCTCGGTCATCACCCGCAGGCTGATCTTGCCCTCGGTCAGCACCACGGGCGTGAAGTTGAGCGAGATGCCGAACTTCTTGAAGCTGATCTGGGTGGTACAGACATGCGTCGTGGGATCGCACGCATAGCCCGCCGGTACCGGGAATTCGCCGCCGGCGATGAAGGTCGCCGACTCGCCGGAGATCGCGGTCAGGTTCGGCTCGGCCAGCGTCCGGATCACGCCGGCGGTCTCCATCGCGCGCAGGGTGGCCTGCACCGACGGCGTCGCGCCGAACTTCGTGGTCAGACTGTTGCCGTCCACCAGATTTTTGCCAAGAGCGGTGAACGGGTTGGAGTTGCTGAAGGTCACCACGGAGGTACCGTAGTTGAGGTTGGCGGTGAGGTCGATGCCGAGCTGCTTGACGATGCTGCGCGCGACTTCGGCGACTGTCACCTTGAGCATGACCTGATCGCGGCCGCGGACCACGATCGAGTTCACGACCTTGTCGGCGCCGCCGGCGAGGCGCGCGGCGAGATCATTGGCCTGCTGCGCTTCCATCGGATTCGCCGCCGTGCCGGTCAGCACGATGCCTTCGCCGAGGCCGTCGATCTGGATGTCGGAATTGGGCAGGATCTGCTTCAGCGCGGCGCGCACGCCGTTGAGGTCGCGCTTGACCGCGATGTCATAGGCCGCGATCTGCTGGCCGGCGGAATCGAAGAACACGATGTTGGTCTGCCCGACCGCGGCGCCGATGATGTAGGCGCGCTGCGACGAGCGGACCACCGCATTGGCGATCTTGGGGTCGGCGACCAGCACATCCTTGATGTCGCGCGGAAGGTCGATCACGATGGACTTGCCGACGCCGAGCGAGAGGAAGCGCGCGTTCATCTGGCCGTCGGCCGCGACCGGCGCTGCGGGGCGATAGTCGGCGGCGACCACGGGGGTCAGTGCCGGGTTGAGCACCAGCGCGAGGGCGGCCGAAAACGACAGGGCGCGGACCATTGAGGTTCGCATCGTCGCCAAATCTGCCCTGCATTTCATATCGACTGACCTCATCGTGCCTTCGCCGTCGAGCTTGGGATACCGTAGCGAATGATCGAAACGCCATCGCGCCTCTGTGCGGAATCATCGAGCGTGATCTCGCTCATCTTGACGTCGACGATGCTGCGCAGCGCCAGCGACAGCGTGCCGCTCTGGCGGGCGGCGGAAAGCGTCGCCGTCTGCGTGGGGTTGAGCTCGAGGGTGGCGGTCTTGCCGACCACCGTATTCTGGCCGTCCTTCTCCTTCGGCGCCTGGTCGATGGCCAGGACGCGGATGTTGGCCAGGATGATCTCGGACGTGACGATATCGGGGGCGCCGTTGCTCGGGTCCGGGTTCTTGAGGCGGCGCGTCAGAAGCACGTCGACGCGATCGTTGGGCAGGATGAAGCCGCCTGCGCCGGTCTCCGGCGAGATCTCGGTCGAGATCGCGCGCATGCCGGTGGGCAGGATTGCCGCCATGAAGCCGGAGCCTTCGGCCTTGACCAGTTTCTGGTCGCGGATCGGCTCACCCTGGATGAAGGGGGCGCGCGCGATCGAGCCGGTCACCTGGGTCACGCCCTCGGGGCGCTCGTTGCGGCGGATGAAGGTGGCGCTGGCGGTCGCGGCCGGCCAGGTCTGCCATTGCACGTCTTCCGGTTTCACGGTCTGGCCGAGGCCGATGTCGTTCTTGGCCACCAGCACGTCGACGGTTGGAAGCTGCGCGACCGGAGCCGCCGGAGGCGGCGCAGAATTGTCCGAGCCGCTCGCCAGGTACGCGGCGACACCGCCGGCGCAGATGGCGACCGTCAGGACGACAATGCGTGCCCTATTCATACGCTTCACTTTCCAACAAACGCCGCGACGCAGCCGCCGCCGTAATCGGCAGTTGACCAGCTATTCGTCAAAGCATGGTTAATGAGGCGTATCTAAATCGCCTTAACGCCTGGTTTACCCGGAGCGTTCAACGCAGTGCGAGATGAGTGAGGTCGATCGCCTTTACCCACTCGGTTTCCGGGTAGACCATCAGCGCGCTCAGTGCGAGCGCGATGCCATAGGGAATGCCGCTCTCCTTGGCGTGCAGTCGCGCAAGCCAAGCCTGGCCCGCGAGGCCGTAGGGCAGCGGCCATTGCCGGAACTGGAGCAGGAGCAGCGTCAGCGCTCCGCCGAACAGCGAGGCGTAGAGCAGGAAGTTCATCAATGGCGCGAAGCCGAACCAGAGCGCGACGGAGGCCGCGACCTTGGCGTCGCCGCCGCCGACCCAGCCCATCGCAAAACAGGTGAAGGCCACGACCAGGACAAGCGCGCCGGCGCCGACATGGCCCAGCATCTCGTAAGGTGCCATGCCACCGGTGAGGGCGAGCGCGAAGAAGCCTGCGACCAGCGCCAGCGAGACGCGGTTCGAGATCGTCATCGTGAAGAGATCGCTCGCGGCGGCGAACGCCATCAGGGCCGGGAAGAGCAGAAGGCGCGCAAGGTCGAGGATCATGGGCTGCGTCTTGAGGCCTGGGTTCGTCGCGATATCTGGCGTCGCCCGATGCTACCCTGCAGAGCTAAACAAACCGACAACGGCGGCTGTGGCCTCGACAGGGCGGATCGCGCGAGGCGTGCTCACCAGAGGCTGGCAATGCGCGCGGCGAGTGCGAGCGTCGCAAGCAGCAGTGCAAGGCAGACCCAGTAGGCCGGCGAGCCGGTCTGCGCCGCCTCCGCCTCGCTCGCCGCAACCGCGGCATCGGTTCTGTACTTGCGTAACGCCACTGGAACTCGCCGTACTCAGAAAAACAAAGGCCCCGGATGTCCGGGGCTTTTGCCGTCGCCTGTCGGTCGCTTACTTCAGCGAGGTGCTGATCGAGGTGAACTTGGTGTTCAGCGTGCTGCCGAGGTTGTTGACGACGGTGATGATGGCCAGCGCGATGCCGGCGGCGATCAGGCCGTATTCGATGGCGGTGGCGCCGGATTCATCCTTGGCGAAACGCGCAATCAGGTTCTTCATGAACAAACTCCATCTGGGGTTGGATCGCCTCGTTCGGCGCTGTCTTTGACGCTAAGAGCATGAAAGCCGAGCTCTTTCGGTAGAGTTAATTCGATCGTGCAAACCCGATCCCTGCGCGATGCTTTTGCCCAGAGTGAATTTCGCCTTAAGGCCCGCTGGAATTCGCTGCGGTTCTAACGTACCGCAAGTGCGTCGCCGGCTTCACCCTCCCTTAAATTTCGCGGAGTAGGCGTAGGAGGACCAGCAATCCGGAAGAGAGGCGACGATGTCGAGCCTGCCCATGCAAGTCGCCCTGATGCTCGGCGAGACCATCGCGAAGGTGGTCCCCATCACCCTCGCGCTCGCGGCGGTCTTCACCGTGCTCGAGCATTTCTGGGCCTGCAATCCCGGCACGCCCTGGTGGCGCAAGCGGGAGATCGTCACCGACATCTGCTATTGGTTCTTCGTTCCGGTGTTCGCCCGCACCATGCGGATCGGGCTCTTGATCGTCGGCGCGAGTCTCCTCTTCAACATCCACGATGCCGACGGTCTCATCGCCTTCTACGACAATGGCCACGGCCCGCTGGCGCTATTGCCGCTCTGGGTCCAGGCTGTCCTCTTCCTGGTCCTGTCGGATTTCATGTTGTACTGGCTGCACCGGTTGTTCCACGGCGGCGAGTTCTGGAAGTATCACGCGATCCATCACTCCTCGGAGGAGATCAGCTGGATTTCGGCGGCCCGCTTCCATCCCGTCAATCTCGTGCTCGGCTCGATCGGGGTCGACGTCGTGCTGCTGATGGCCGGCATTTCCCCGAATGTCATGATCTGGCTTGCCCCGTTCACGACCTTCCACTCGGCCTTCGTGCACGCCAATCTGAACTGGACCTTCGGACCGTTCAAATACGTGCTGGCGACGCCGGTGTTCCACCGCTGGCACCACACCTCGCTCGAGGAGGGCGGCGACACCAATTTCGCCGGGACCTTCCCGCTCTGGGACGTGCTGTTCGGCACCTTCCGCATGCCGGAGGGGCAACTGCCGCAGGATTACGGCAAGGACGAAGCGACCATGCCCAGGGAGATCGCGGGCCAGCTCGCTTATCCGTTCCGCCGCTAGCACGACCGCGAGGACTTTAAAACGCCAGTCCGCTCAAACAATAGTCGGCGAATTTGCGGAACGTTCACGAATTGAGGGCAGGTTAGCGCGGTCGGGCACCGGCTCCGCTGTATCAATCGCTTCTGCCGGTTTGTGACGTCCCGGGGGTAAGAGTATGCGTAAAGAACTGCTGCGCCGCCATGCGCGCGTGTGTCTTCTGGTTGCGGCCGCGGTGCTGGCATCGCCGGCTGCCGGTCTTGCCGAATCCACCGCCGATACCATCGCCGTCAATGTCGACCAGGCCAAGCTGGTCCGGCTGCCCGGCAAGGTTGCGACCATCGTGGTCGGCAATCCCCTGATCGCCGACGTCACGCTCCAGCCCGGCGGCATGATCGTCGTGACCGGGAAGGGCTACGGCGCCACCAATTTCATCGCGCTCGACAGGGGCGGCGAGATCCTGGTCGACCGCCAGATCCAGGTCGAAGGTCCGAGCGACCGGCTCGTCACCGTCTACCGCGGGGTCGAGCGTGAGTCCTATAGCTGCATGCCGATTTGCCAGCGTCGCGTGACGCTGGGCGACAGCGACAACTTCTTCAACACCACGATGAGCCAGGCCGGTTCGCTGAGCAGCAATGCCAGCGGCAACGCCGGCGCGGGCGCCAAGACCAACTAGCAGGACCGCCCCGTTCTTCGAACATGAAAAAAGGCCGTGCGTCGCGCACGGCCTTTTCTGTTGCGTTGGCTCGTTCGCGCGAGCCGAAACTCCGTCGACTCAGCCAGCGGAGCGAAGATTGTCGGCGGCCGACTTGCCGGACCGGCGATCGGCAACGATCTCGTAGGAGATCTTCTGGCCTTCGCGCAGCGTGCCGAGACCGGCGCGCTCGACGGCGCTGATGTGCACGAACACGTCCTTGCCGCCGTCGTCGGGCTGGATGAAGCCAAAGCCCTTGGTCGCGTTAAACCACTTCACGGTTCCCATGCTCACGGGGGTAGTTCCTTCTCAGATACACAATGTAAGAGCCCGCTCGCGCGGGCAGGTTAGATCGAATTTCTGGAAGGGTCGTCAGCGTGTCTGAACCGGCTGTACCGGTGGATGCCAATGTCGTCCGGCCGAAAATCGATTAATTCATTTTATTGGAAATGAGGCTTCAAAACAATCCTGACGCGCACGATTTTTTGATCCGCCGCGATGTGCGCGGCAGATCAGCATACAGGTCAGCATTTCGATTCCGCGCTTGCGCGCGGAATCGTCGTTCGCCGCCTAGCGGCGGCGGAACTGGCCACCGCGCTGCGCGCCACCCCGCGGCGGTCCGCCGGATGTTGCGGGACGTTCGTCCTTGTGGCGGAAAATCAGCCGGCCCTTCTCGAGATCGTAGGGCGACATCTCCACCGTCACGCGATCGCCCGCGAGCGTCTTGATGCGGTTCTTCTTCATCTTGCCGGCGGTGTAGGCAACGATCTCGTGCCCGGCGTCGAGCTGCACGCGGTAGCGGGCGTCGGGGAGGATTTCGGTGACCAGTCCTTCGAACTGGATCAGCTCTTCCTTAGCCATGAATGTCTCCAGGTCGTGGACGGCTAGTGCGAATAGGGTTTGCGAGTTGGTTGGCCCATCGGCCGACTGTCCCGGCGCAAAAAGGCAACGCCTTGTATCCCATCAGGCGTCCCAGCGCTATGCGCGGAACGCTGTTCAGGGCGGTCGGTTTGCGAAGAGTGCATCTTGCCGCCGGAGCGGCGGCGACGAGACCCCTTTGAGGCCTTCGGGCCGCTGCCGGGCCTTCCGTCGACGTGGCGCGCGTCGCCATGCCGGCCTTCACCGGGCCGTCCATCACCCTGCTTGCCGGCGCTGTGGTGGCGTCCGTCGCCGTGCCTTTCGTCGGTACGCCGTCCGTCACCGTGGCGCTCACCATGCCTTGCGCCTTGCGGACGCTGGCCCGGGCGGCCCGGCCGGCCCTGTCGTTGCTGCGACGGGGGCGGACCCGCATCGCGGCGGCCGGCATCGGTGCGGAGGTCTTCGCGCGGCAGCGCCACCTTGATCAGCCGCTCGATGTCGCGGAGATAGCTGAGCTCCTCGCCGCCTGCGACCAGCGAGATCGCGGTGCCTTCGGCGCCGGCGCGCGCGGTGCGGCCGATGCGGTGGACGTAAGTCTCGGGCACGTTGGGCAGGTCGAAATTGATGACGTGGGTGATGCCGTCGACATCGATGCCACGGGCGGCGATGTCGGTGGCGACCAGCGTGCGGATGTCGCCGGAGCGGAACTGGGCGAGCGTGCGCTCGCGATGGTTCTGCGACTTGTTGCCGTGGATGGCGCTGGCGGCGATGCCGGCCTTCTCGAGCGTCTTCACGACCTTGTCGGCGCCGTGCTTGGTGCGGGTGAAGACCAGCGCGCGGTTGATCGGCTCGTCCTTCAGGAGCTTGGTCAGGAAGGCGGGCTTGGCCGAGAAGTCGACTTGGAGGATACGCTGGTTGATGCGCTCGGCGGTCGAGGAGACCGGGGTCACCGCGACACGGGCCGGATCACGCAGCATGGAGTCGGCGAGCTCGGCGATGTCCTTGGGCATGGTGGCCGAGAAGAACAGCGTCTGCCGCTTGATAGGCAGCTTGGCGACGATCTTCCGGATGTCGTTGATGAAGCCCATGTCGAGCATGCGATCGGCTTCGTCGAGCACGAGGAATTCGACGCTGCCAAGCTTCAGCCCGTTGCTCTGCACGAGGTCGAGCAGGCGGCCGGGGGTGGCGACCAGCACTTCGACGCCCTGCATCAGCGAGCGGACCTGGCGGCCCATCGGCACGCCGCCGATGGCGAGCGTCGAGGACAGGCGGATGTGGCGGCCATAGGCGTTGAAGCTGTCGAGGATCTGGCCGGACAGCTCGCGGGTGGGCGACAGAACCAGGACGCGGGTCGTCTTCGGCTGCGGCTTGATGCGGTGCTCGAGCAGGCGATGCAGGATCGGCAGCGCGAAGGACGCGGTCTTGCCGGTGCCCGTCTGGGCGATGCCGACGACGTCGCGGCCGGTCAACGCCGTGGGGATGGTCTGGGCCTGGATGGGGGTGGGGGTGACGTAATTCTCTTCGGAGAGAGCGCGAGCGATCGGTTCGGCGAGGCCGAAGTCCTGAAACGAAGTCAAAAGATGGGTTCTTTCCATGTCAAAAGCGGGCGCCCGGCGCATTCAGCGCGGCGCGCGCAAACGGGTGTCGAGAAGACACCTGCGTGTTTGGGGTGTCGGATGGCTTGGGAGATATGGGGCAAGCCAGAGGCCCGTAGAGGGCTTAAGAACACGCGGCTCGCAACGACCCCTTGATTCGCAAGAGGTCTCGACCGTCATATGGAACATTGAGCGGGCGCTTTCAAGGCAGGCTGGCCCTAAACGGCGATTGCAGTGCAGAAATAGTTATGCCGGAAATTTAGACAGAGGCGTCATTTTGCTCAATAAATGAACTGTCTGCCGCATTAGAATACAATTTCTTTGCACAAATCTTGAGCAATTAGCTCTCGGCGAAACTTCGATTTTTGCTAGATTATAAAGCAAAATCAATGCCTTGGTGCGTGTCTAGCCCATGGCATGGTTCTTGCGATTCCGTTAATCGCAGGCGGCCGTGGGGCCGTTTCGCAGCGTTTTCACGTCTGCGTCAGGGAGATGATACACAAATGCGCACCAAATCCACTCACGATATAGCGGCGTCATTTAGCCGCCGCGGCGTGCTCGCCGCGACCGCCGGACTGATGCTCGGTCTGGCCTCCATTTCCGGCGCGAAGGCCGCGGACGACACCATCAAGGTCGGTGTGCTTCACTCTCTCTCCGGCACCATGGCCATCAGCGAAACCACGCTGAAGGACACCATCCTCTTCCTGATCGACGAGCAGAACAAGAAGGGCGGCGTGCTCGGCAAGAAGCTCGAAGCCGTCGTCGTCGACCCCGCTTCGAACTGGCCGCTGTTCGCCGAAAAGGCGCGCGAGCTGATCACCAAGGACAAGGTCTCGGTCGTGTTCGGCTGCTGGACCTCGGTGTCGCGCAAGTCGGTGCTCCCGGTCTTCAAGGAGCTGAACAACATCCTGTTCTACCCCGTGCAGTACGAGGGCGAGGAGAGCGAGCGCAACGTGTTCTACACGGGGGCTGCGCCGAACCAGCAGGCGATCCCCGCCGTCGACTATTTGATGAAGGACGAGAAGGTAAAGCGCTGGGTGCTCGCGGGCACCGACTACGTCTATCCGCGCACCACCAACAAGATCCTGGAAGCCTATCTGAAGTCGAAGGGTGTCGCCCAGGAAGACATCATGATCAACTACACGCCGTTCGGTCACTCCGACTGGCAGACGATCGTGGCCGACATCAAGAAGTTCGGCTCGGCCGGCAAGAAGACCGCGGTGGTCTCGACCATCAACGGCGACGCCAACGTTCCCTTCTACAAGGAGCTCGGCAACCAGGGTATCAAGGCGAAGGACATCCCGGTGGTCGCGTTCTCGGTGGGTGAGGAAGAGCTCGCCGGCATCGACACCAAGCCGCTGGTCGGCCATCTCGCCGCCTGGAACTACTTCGAGTCGATCAAGACCAAGGACGGATCGAACGAGAAGTTCATCAAGGACTGGCAGGCCTACACCAAGAACCCGAAGCGTGTGACCAACGACCCGATGGAAGCGCACGTGATCGGCTTCAACATGTGGGTGAAGGCGGTCGAGAAGGTGAAGTCGACCGATCCGGACAAGGTGATCGACGCGCTTCCCGGCATCGAGGCGCCGAACCTGACCGGCGGCGTGTCGAAGATGCTGCCGAACCACCACATCACCAAGCCGGTGTTCATCGGCGAGATCAAGGGCAACGGCCAGTTCGACGTGGTCTGGAAGACCCCGGGTCTTGTCGCGGGCGATGCCTGGTCGAAGGAGCTCGACGGCTCCAAGGACCTGATCGGCGATTGGGTCGGCAAGAAGTGCGGCAACTTCAACACCAAGACCAACAAGTGCCTGGGTTCGGGCTCCTGATCCGGGCCTGACCGTATCTTGCACGCGACCGGAGAGGGCGGCGATCCCGCCGCCTTCTCCACTCATTTCTGCCGGGGTCATTCACAGTGCCAGCTAATTTGTCCGCCCGCCTCTGTTCGCTCCTGCTCTCGTTGTTCCTGATCGCGTTCGCACTGCCGGCCTTCGCCGGTCCGTTCGAGGATGCGGTCGCCAAATTCGCCAACGATGATTATTCCGACACGGAAGAGGCGATCGGCGTGGTCGCGAGCAGCGGCAATCCGCTGGCCTTCCCCATCATCAGCGCGCTCCAGGACGGCCGCCTCATGGCCGATCCCGACAGCAAGAAGGTTTACGTCACCGGCACCGACGGCAAGTCGATCGATGCCGCGACCGGCCAGGCGGTGGCCAGCGTTCCCGACAGTGCGAGCGCGGTCCGCCTCAACAACCGTCTTCGCCGCAGCGTCGATGCCGCGGTCGGCAGCCTGACGCTTCAGTCGCCGGACGTCGGAACGCGCCTCCAGGCCGCGCAATCCGTCTTCAAGTCGCATGAGGAGACCGCGCTCGACGCCGTCGATGCCGCGCTCGCCAAGGAAACCAACAAATCAGTCAAGGCTACGCTCGGCGAAGCCCGCGCGGCGATCCTGCTGTTCAAGCCGGACGCCACCGAGGTCGAGAAGCTCGAGGCCGTCGCCACCCTCAGGGCGCGCGGCGACCAGGAGGCGATGGCGCTGCTCACCGGCATGGGCGACCAGCCGGCCTCGGTGTCCAAGGCCGCCGCGAGTGCGATCGGCTCGATCCAGTCTTCGCTCGCGGTCTGGTCCACGGTGCAGAATGCCTGGTACGGCCTCTCGCTCGGCTCAGTGCTGCTGCTCGCGGCGATCGGGCTCGCCATCACCTTCGGCGTGATGGGCGTCATCAACATGGCCCATGGCGAAATGGTGATGTTAGGGGCCTACACCACCTTCGTGGTGCAGGAGGTGATCCGCACCCGCTATCCCGGCCTGTTCGACTATTCCTTGCTGATCGCCGTGCCGCTGGCCTTTCTCGTCGCCGGCGCGATCGGCGTGTTGATCGAGCGCAGCATCATTCGCTTCCTCTACGGCCGTCCGCTGGAGACGCTGCTGGCGACCTGGGGCCTGTCGCTGGTGCTCCAGCAGGCGGTCCGCACCATGTTCGGCCCGACCAACCGCGAGGTCGGCAACCCCTCCTGGATGAGCGGCGCCTTCGAGCTCGGCCAGATCACCATTACCTATAACCGGCTCTGGATCCTCTGCTTCACGCTCGCCGTGTTCGCGATCCTGCTCGCGATGCTGCGCTACACCGCGCTGGGCCTGGAGATGCGCGCGGTGACGCAGAACCGGCGCATGGCGGCCTCGATGGGCATCGCCACCTCGCGCGTCGACGCGCTCACCTTCGGCCTCGGTTCGGGCATTGCCGGCATCGCCGGCGTGGCGCTGTCGCAGATCGACAATGTCAGCCCCAATCTCGGCCAGAGCTACATCATCGACAGCTTCATGGTCGTGGTGTTCGGCGGGGTCGGCAATCTCTGGGGCACGCTGGTCGGCGCCTTCACGCTCGGCATCGCCAACAAGTTCCTGGAGCCGGTCGCCGGCGCCGTGCTCGGCAAGATCGCCATCCTGGTTCTCATCATCCTTTTCATTCAAAAGCGGCCGCGCGGCCTGTTCGCGCTCAAGGGCCGTGCGGTGGAAGCATGACCCCTCACATGCTGACGCGATCGCTGGACCGCAGCGCGACGATCTTCCTGCTGGTTGTCGCCGCGCTGGGCGTGCTGATCCCGTTGTCCAACCTGCTGCTGCCCGCGGGCTCGTTCCTGCAAGTGCCGACCTATCTGGTCGCGCTCTGGGGCAAATATGTCTGCTACGCCGTCCTGGCGCTCGCGATCGACCTGATCTGGGGCTATTGCGGCATCCTCTCGCTCGGCCACGGGGCTTTCTTCGCGCTCGGCGGCTACGCGATGGGCATGTACCTGATGCGGCAGATCGGCACCCGCGGCGTCTACGGCAACCCTATCCTGCCAGACTTCATGGTGTTCCTGAACTATTCGAAGCTGCCCTGGTACTGGTACGGCTTCGACATGTTCTGGTTCGCCGCGCTGATGGTGCTGGTCGTGCCGGGCCTGCTCGCCTTCTGCTTCGGCTGGCTCGCCTTTCGCTCTCGCGTCACCGGCGTGTATCTGTCGATCATCACGCAGGCGATGACCTATGCGCTGCTGCTCGCCTTCTTCCGCAACGATTTCGGCTTCGGCGGCAACAACGGCCTGACCGACTTCAAGGACATTTTGGGCTTCAACGTGCAGGCGGAAGGGACTCGCGCCGCGCTGTTCGCGCTGAGCTGCCTGGCGCTGATCCTGGGCTTCCTGGTCTGCCGCGCCATCGTCTCGTCCAAGCTCGGCAAGGTGCTGATCGCGGTGCGTGATGCGGAATCGCGCACCCGCTTCCTCGGCTACCGGGTCGAATCCTACAAGCTGTTCGTGTTCACGGTGTCGGCCTGCATGGCCGGCGTTGCCGGCGCGCTCTACGTGCCGCAGGTCGGCATCATCAATCCGAGCGAATTCGCGCCGGGCAATTCGATCGAGGCGGTGATCTGGGTCGCGGTCGGCGGCCGCGGCACGCTGGTCGGCGCGGCGCTCGGCGCCGTCGTCGTCAACTATGCCAAGACGTTCTTCACCTCTGGCATGCTGGCGCCGTACTGGCTGTTCATGCTCGGCGCGCTGTTCATCCTGGTGACGCTGCTGCTGCCCAAGGGCATCGTCGGCACCTTCAACGCCTGGTGGGACGCGTCGAAAGAGAAACGCCCCGCCGCGACAACGGCGAGCGCCGCGGCCGAGGACGGCGTCACCGAACCCAAGATGGCGGAGTAGGCGCAATGAACGTCATGGACACCCGCGCGACCTCCGCAATGCTCTATCTCGACGGCGTGCACGTCTCCTTCGACGGCTTTCACGCCATCAACAATCTGTCGCTGACGCTCGAGCCCGGCGAGATGCGCGCCATCATCGGCCCGAACGGCGCCGGCAAGACCACGATGATGGACATCATCACCGGCAAGACCAAGCCGGACGAGGGCACCGTACTGTTCGACGGCGTCACCGACCTGACGCGACTGGATGAGACCCGGATTGCCGAGCTCGGCATCGGCCGCAAATTCCAGAAGCCCACCGTGTTCGAGAGCCAGACCGTGCAGGACAACCTGCTGCTGGCGCTCAATGTCGATCACAGCGTCAAGGGCACGCTGTTCTGGCGTGGCAGCAAGGCCGAGTCCGAGCGCATCGACAAGGTGCTGGAGACGATCCGTCTCACCGAGGCGCGCAACCGGCTGGCCGGCAGCCTCAGCCACGGCCAGAAGCAGTGGCTGGAGATCGGCATGCTGCTGGCGCAGGATCCGAAGCTCCTGCTGGTCGACGAGCCCGTCGCCGGCATGACCGACGTCGAAACGCTTCTCACGGCCGAGCTGCTGAAGGAGATCAACAAGACCCACACCGTCATGGTGGTCGAGCACGACATGACGTTCGTGCGCGAACTCGGGGTCAAGGTCACCTGCCTGCACGAAGGCTCGGTGCTCGCGGAAGGTACCATCGACCAGGTCTCGTCCAACGAGCGGGTCATCGAAGTCTATCTGGGACGCTGACCGATGCTCGAAGTCAAAGACATCAACCTGTTCTACGGCGCGGCGCAGGCGCTGCGCGGCGTCTCGATTGCGGCCGAGCCCGGCAAGGTGACCTGCGTGCTCGGGCGCAACGGCGTCGGCAAGACCTCGCTGCTGCGGGCCATGGTTGGGCAATATCCCATCTCCTCCGGCGCGATCGTGTTCGACGGCAGCGACATCACGGGCCTCAAGCCTTACGAGCGGGCGCGCAAGGGCATCGGCTTCGTGCCGCAGGGCCGCGAGATCTTTCCGCTGCTCACGGTCGAGGAGAATCTCAAGACCGGCTTCGGTCCGCTCAAGCGCGAGGACAGGCACATCCCGGACGACGTGTTCTCGCTGTTTCCGGTGCTGCAATCCATGCTCGGCCGCCGCGGCGGCGATCTCTCCGGCGGCCAGCAGCAGCAGCTCGCGATCGGGCGTGCGCTGGTGATGCGGCCGAAGCTGCTGCTGCTCGACGAGCCGACCGAGGGCATCCAGCCCTCGATCATCAAGGACATCGGCCGCGCCATCTCCTACTTGCGCAACCTCGGCAACATCGCCATCGTGCTGGTCGAACAATATCTCGACTTTGCCTGCGAACTCGGCGACAGTTTCGCCGTGATGGATCGCGGCGCGGTGAAGTTCACCTGCGACCGCACCAATCTCGACGCGAGCGAGATCAGCCGTCAGATGGCTCTGTAAGCCATTTGTGCCGCGACCGGCTGGGGAGGCGGATGCGCAGCGAACTATCAGTCACGTCCAGCATATTCGAGGCCAATCGCGCCCGCGGCGCGGTCAGGTTCGACGTGCATGCGCGGGACGGCGTAACACGGCGCGGAGTGTTGCATGAATCCGGCTCGCTGCGCGTGCGCTTTCCCTCGCCCGAGGATGAAGGTCTCTCCGGCGTGTTCGTCAACACGGCCGGTGGCGTTGCCGGCGGTGATCGCTTCGATGTCGAGATATCGGCGGCCGATGCCGCGCGGCTGACGCTGACCACGGCGGCCGCCGAAAAGGTCTATCGCGCTCAGGGCCCGGCGGCGGAGCTCAATATCGCCCTGAAGGTCGGCGCAGGCGCGCATCTGTCCTGGCTGCCGCAGGAGACCATCCTGTTTGATCGTGCCCGTGTCCATCGTCGCTTCGACATCGCGCTCGATGAGGCGGCCTCGCTCCTGCTTTGCGAGATCGTGGTGTTCGGACGCACTGCGATGGGTGAGCGGATGGAGCAGGGCGAGTTCGTCGACCGATGGCGGCTCTCTCGCGGCGGTCGGCTCGTCTTTGCTGAGACCGTCAGGCTGGGCGGTGATATCGGTGCGAAACTCGCGAGGTCCGCGGTGGCCAAGGGGGGCGCGGCAATCGGCACGGCCTTGATCGTGCCCGGCGATGAGGCACTCATCGAGCGCATTCGGGAGGCCTCGGAATCCTTCGCCGGCGAGGTCGGGATATCGGCCTGGAATGGCTTTGCAATGGCGCGGTTCTGTGCCCAAGATGCGGCGCGCTTGCGCGCCGACATGATGGCCGTGCTGGCGCGCACCGGTGCGGCGTTGCCGCGGCTGTGGTTGAATTGACGTGTTGAACGGAAGAGATTTCGCATGAACCTGTCTCCCCGCGAAAAGGACAAGCTTCTGATCTCGATGGCCGCCATCGTGGCGCGCCGCAGGCTGGACCGCGGCGTCAAGCTCAACCATCCCGAGGCGATCGCGATCATCTCCGATTTCATCCTCGAAGGTGCGCGCGACGGCCGTACCGTGGCCGAGCTGATGCAATCCGGCGCGCAGGTGCTGACCCGCGACCAGGTGATGCCGGGCATCCCCGAAATGATCCACGACATCCAGGTCGAGGCGACGTTTCCGGACGGCACCAAGCTCGTCACCGTGCACGAGCCGATCAGGTGATTTGAATTCGTCATTCCGGGGCGCGCGCAGGGCGAACCCGGAATCCAGAGATTGTTGATCGAGATTCCGGGTTCTCGTTCCGCGAGCCCCGGAATGACGGAGGAAGACAGAGATGATCCCCGGTGAACTCTTCATTCAGGACGGCGAGATCGAGCTCAATGCCGGCCGCAAGACCGTGACGCTGACGGTCGCCAACACCGGCGACCGCCCTATCCAGGTCGGCTCGCACTACCATTTCTTCGAGACCAACCCGGCCTTGAAATTCGAGCGCAAGAAGGCCCGCGGCATGCGCCTCGACATCGCCGCCGGCACCGCCGTCCGCTTCGAACCCGGCCAGACCCGCGACGTCCAGCTCGTCGCGCTCGCCGGCAAGAAGACCATCTACGGCTTCCGTGGCGACGTGATGGGGAAGCTGTGAGGCATGCTTTCCGCCGTCCGCCTCATCTCTGAAGCCGCTGACCTGGCCGCGCGCCGGCACAACGGCATGGCGCGCAAGGGGCGGGGGAACGAGCCTTACGTCAATCACCTTGCCGAGGTCGCGAACCTGCTCGCGAGGGCGACCGATGGCGCCGATGCGGAGCTGGTCGCGGCCGGCTGGCTGCATGATACGATCGAGGACACCGAGACCACGCGTGAAGAGCTCGCGCAGAAATTCTCCGAACGTATCGCATCTCTCGTCGTCGAGTGCACCGATGACATGAACCTGCCGAAAGCCGAGCGGCGCCGGCGGCAGGTGGTCGATGCGCCGAAGAAATCTGCGGGCGCAAAACTGATCAAGATCGCCGACAAGATCAGCAATGTCGGCGCACGCATTCATTCCGATCCGACCGCCGAAGAGCGTGACGATCTCGTCGACTATACCGGCTGGGCCGAGCAGGTGGTCGCCGGTTGTCGCGGCGGCAATCCGTGGCTCGATCAGAAATTCGACGACGCAGTGCGTACGGCGAGAGCTTCGCTGTGAGCACCATCAAGACATTCAAACGCAAACGGGGCCTGTGATGTCCGTCAAGATCAAACGTTCCGTCTATGCCGACATGTTCGGCCCGACCACTGGCGACAAGGTGCGGCTGGCCGACACCGATCTCATCATCGAGGTCGAGAAGGATTTCACCGTCTATGGCGAGGAGGTGAAGTTCGGCGGCGGCAAGGTGATCCGCGACGGCATGGGGCAGTCGCAGGTGACCAACAAGCAGGGCGCGGCCGACACCGTCATCACCAATGCGCTGATCGTGGACCACTGGGGCATCGTGAAGGCCGACGTCGCGATCAAGGACGGCATGATCTCCGCGATCGGCAAGGCCGGCAACCCCGACATCCAGCCGGGCGTCACCATCATCATCGGCCCCGGCACCGACGTGATCGCGGGCGAAGGCAAGATCCTCACCGCCGGCGGTTTCGACAGCCACATCCATTTCATCTGCCCGCAGCAGATCGAGCACGCGCTGATGAGCGGCGTCACCTCGATGCTGGGCGGCGGCACCGGTCCCTCGCACGGCACCTTTGCGACGACCTGCACGCCGGGCCCGTGGCACATGGGGCGGATGATCCAGTCGTTCGACGCCTTCCCGGTCAATCTCGGCATTTCCGGCAAGGGCAATGCCTCGCGTCCCGCGCCGCTGGTCGAGATGATCAAGGGCGGCGCCTGCGCGCTGAAGCTGCACGAGGATTGGGGCACCACGCCGGCCGCGATCGACAACTGCCTCTCGGTGGCCGACGATTACGACATCCAGGTCATGATCCACACCGACACGCTGAACGAATCCGGCTTCGTCGAGGATACGATCAAGGCGTTCAAGGGCCGCACCATCCACGCCTTCCACACCGAGGGTGCCGGCGGCGGTCACGCCCCCGACATCATCAAGGTCGCAGGGCTGAAGAACGTGCTGCCGTCATCGACCAATCCGACGCGCCCCTTCACCCGCAACACCATCGACGAGCATCTCGACATGCTGATGGTGTGCCACCACCTCGATCCCTCGATTGCGGAAGATCTTGCGTTCGCCGAAAGCCGTATCCGCAAGGAGACCATCGCGGCCGAGGACATCCTGCACGATCTCGGCGCGCTCTCGATGATGTCCTCGGACTCCCAGGCCATGGGCCGCCTCGGCGAAGTCATCATCCGGACCTGGCAGACCGCCGACAAGATGAAGAAGCAGCGCGGATCGCTGCCGCAGGACAAGGGCAAGGACAACGACAATTTCCGCGTCAAGCGCTACATCGCCAAATACACGATCAACCCCGCGATCGCGCATGGCGTGTCGAAGCTGATCGGATCGGTGGAGAAGGGCAAGCTTGCCGATCTCGTGCTGTGGTCGCCGGCCTTCTTCGGCGTCAAGCCGGACTGCATCGTCAAGGGCGGCACGATCGTCGCCGCGCCCATGGGCGATCCCAACGCCTCGATCCCGACGCCGCAGCCGGTGCACTACCAGCCGATGTTCGGCGCCTTCGGCAAGGCGCGCACGGCGTCTTCCGTGGTGTTCACCTCCAAGGCCGCGATTACCGGTGGGCTGGCGCGCAAGCTCGGTATCGAGAAGAAGCTCTATGCCGTCCAGAACACCCGCGGCAGGATCTCCAAGAAGAGCATGATCCACAACGACGCAACGCCCGATATCGAGGTCGATCCGGAGACCTATGAGGTCCGCGCCGACGGCGAGCTCCTGACCTGCGCGCCCGCCGAAGTGCTGCCGATGGCGCAGCGATATTTCATGTACTGAAATAGCGCCCCGGTCCCCGGAGCCTGTCCGGGGACGGTTTTACGGTGTTGCGTTCGATCCCGCCTGGTCTAATGTCCCGCCCGGTATCTTGAACCCAGAAGAAAAGCCGGGAGGATTTCTCGTGATTTACGTCGTTGCCACCTTGACCATCAAGCCCGAGACGCGCGCCGAATTCATTGCAGGCGCCACCGCCTGCATCAAGGAGACGCGGAAAGAGCCCGGCAATATCGCCTATGATATGCATGAAAGCGTCACCGATCCGACCAAGATGGTGTTCGTCGAGCAGTGGGAGAGCGCCGAGGCGCTGGTGCCGCATCGCGCCATGGAGCACATGAAGACGTTCGGCCGCATTGCGGTGAAATGCTTCATGGCGCCGCCGAAGGTCGAAATCATTACGCCCGAGAAGGTCGAGACACGGTAACAGGGTAGAAGCCAATGATCCGGGCGACGCAGGTTAGGGGACAGCACCGCTTCACCGAAGCACCAGCGGACACGGTCGTGCTCGATTTCGACGATCGGCACCGCCGCCGCATGGCGATGACGGGGACGCGGGGGCTCGAATTCCTGCTCGACCTGGAGAACGTCGTTGCACTGCGCGGCGGCGACGCGCTGGTGCTGGAGGACGGCCGGCTGGTCGAAGTGGTTGCGGCGCCCGAGCCGCTGCTCGAGATCCGCGGCCGCGATCCGCACCACCTCATCCGGGTCGGCTGGCACCTCGGCAACCGTCATCTGCCGACGCAGATCATGGCCAAGGCCCTGCGCATCCGCCGCGACCACGTCATCGAGGCCATGGTGAAGGGCCTCGGCGCGCGTGTCGTCGAGATCGAGGCGCCATTCGATCCTGAAGGTGGCGCCTATGCCGACGCCGGTCATGCGCATGGGCACGATGACCATGCGCATCATGATCACGGCCATCACCACCACGATCATGGCGACGATCATCATGATCACCACGGAAACGATCATCATGGCCATGATCATCACGGCCACGACCACCATGATCATGCCGCGCATGACCATGGGCACGATCATCATCATCACGACGAGCATTGCGACCATCCCGACCACCACCACGGCCACAAGCATGCTCATGACCACAAATGAGCCGGTCAATGCCGGTGACCTCGCCGCGCGCGAGGCGGCGGCGCTGTACCGGCTGATGACCTGGCTGTCGCCGGCGTTTCCCGTCGGCGGCTTCTCCTATTCCAGCGGGATCGAATGGGCTGTCGAGGCGGGCGATATCACCGACACGGCGACGCTCGCCGACTGGCTCGATGCGATGCTCGGCGACGGTTCGGGCTTCTGCGATGCGACGTTCCTGGTCCAGGCCTATCGCGCCACTGAGGCGGGCGAGGAGACCTCCTTGCGCGACATCGCTGAGCTCGCGAGCGCCTTCGTGCCCTCGCGCGAGCGGCAGCTTGAGACGACGTCGCAGGGCCGCGCCTTCATCGACATCGCCCGCGCCGCGTGGGATGCGGAGGGGCTGGACGCCATGGTTGCGGCATGCCGCACGCCATTGGTCTATCCCGTCGCGGTCGGTGTGGTCGCCGCGATGCACGGCGTGCCGTTGGCGCCGACGCTGCACGCCTTCCTGCACGCTGTGGTCTCGAACTGGATTTCCGCGGCCAGCCGCCTCATTCCGCTCGGCCAGACCGACAGCCAGCGCGTGCTGGTGCGGCTGGAAGCTGCCGTTGCCGCGACCGCCAACCGTGCGCTGAGCGCGACGCTGGACGATCTCGGCAGCGCGACATTCCGCGCCGATCTCGCCAGCCTGCGGCACGAGACGCAATATACGCGGCTGTTTCGGTCGTGAGCGCGTTGCATCACATTCTGCCGTCGTCCTCGCGAAAGCTAGGACCCATTACCACGAATGCCTGTGGTCATGGAGGGATGTGGCCTCAGTCCGCCGCGACAATGAACTTCGGTGGTAATGGGTCCTGGCTTTCGCCAGGACGACGATAGGAAAGAGTCAATGGCTACGTCTCACGGCCCCCTGCGTGTCGGCGTCGGCGGTCCGGTCGGATCGGGCAAGACCGCGCTGATGGATCTGCTCTGCAAGACCATGCGCGAGCGCTACGACATCGCGGCGATCACCAACGACATCTACACCAAATGGGATGCCGAATTCCTGGTGCGCTCGGGCTCGCTGACGCCGGATCGCATTGCCGGTGTCGAGACCGGCGGCTGCCCGCATACCGCGATCCGCGAAGATGCCTCGATGAACCTCGCGGCGGTCGCGGACATGCGCGCGAAATTCCCCGGCCTCGACCTCGTGCTGATCGAATCCGGCGGCGACAATCTCGCTGCCACTTTTTCCCCGGAGCTTGCCGACCTCACCATCTACGTCATCGACGTGGCGGCGGGCGACAAGATCCCGTCCAAGGGCGGCCCCGGCATCACCCGCTCCGACCTCCTGGTCATCAACAAGATCGATCTTGCGCCCCATGTCGGCGCCTCCCTGGAGAAGATGGAGACGGACGCCAGGCGCATGCGCGGCACGCGCCCCTTTGTCATGACCAACCTGAAGAAGAGCGAGGGGCTCGACCGCATCGTGGGCTTCATCGAGGCCAAAGGCGGCCTGAAACGGGCCGGCTGACGGACGCGACGACTTGGCACAGGCGTTTTCCGCCGTTAACGCCTGAGGCAGGACCGTATCCGCGGAACAAATTTCGGACACGGCGATTAATTACCTCCGGTACCCGGGGCAAATTCATTCCGGCCGGACGACCGGCCGGGCGGATTAAGCTTCTCAGGCGACCCAAGTTGCGTACTGATGCCTCCTCCTTCATTATCTCCGCCATCGGGGTTCATCCTGTTTCGGCACATGGCCGTTCGAGCTGCGTTCATATGCTCCGTGTTTATTGCCGACCTCCTGCTTCCGTCTGAGTAGTCGCGTGGTCCGGCTGGGTTTCATCATCGGCTTCATCGCTCTGCTCGGAGCCATGCTTTCCGGGCTTGCGGCCTATCGCGTCCACGACCAGGAGCTGGCGCTGGACCGGATCGCGCTCGCACGTGCGATCGACGTCCATGCGAGCCTGGTGCAGGACCGGCTGACCGAGCGCGAGCTGCTCGCGCGTGTCGCCTCAGGCCTGTTCCGCGCGCCATCGGTACTCAAGCCCAACATGCTGGAGCCGCTGCGCTCGGCGATCTACGCCTTCAAGACCGATTTCGTGGTGGCCGGCTGGGTCGCCCGGCTCCAGCCGAACGAGCTTGCTGCGGCGCAGGCCGCGATCGCGGCCGCCGGCTTCCCGAAGCCGCAGATCCGCGACTACGGCGACAAGCCGATCGATCCCGCAAGCCTCACCCAGCCGATCGACGTGCTGATGGATCTCGAGCCGCGCAGCGATGAGACCAAGGGGTTGCCCGGCCGCAGCTATGACCGGGACCCGGTGCGCAGCGCGATGCTCGCCCGGGCCAGGATCGAGAAGAGGTCGGTCGCCTCCGACCCGGTGCCGCTCCTGCGCAACAACGGGCCGGTCGGCGTCATCGTCGCGGCCCCCGTCATTCCCGAAGGCGCGACCGAGCCCGTCGGCTTCATCACATTCTCCTATGAGCTGGCATCACTGATGCTGACCAACGACGACATGTCGTTGTTCGCGGTCGCGCTCAAGGACCCGCGCAAGGACGGCGGCGAGCTCGTCGCCAACGACCAGGGTATCGTCTCCACGCGCATGACGGCGGCGGACGGGCCGGCGCCATCGGCGACGCGCACCGTGAGCTTCGGCGGCCGCGACTGGCAGCTCGGCTATTACGCAAAGACCAACTCGGCGCGACGCGCCGAGCAGACCGCGATCATCGTGGCGGCGATCGGCTTTGCGATCACCGCGATGGTGTGCGGCCTGTTTGGCTATGTCGCCTACAACAATCTGCGGCTCAGCCGGGAGATCCAGGTGCGGATCGGCTTCGAGCGCCGCCTGACCGCCGTCATCGACGAGCTCAACCACCGGGTCAAGAACATCCTGGCGGTGATCCAGTCGATCGTGACGCGCACGCTGCGCCACGGCGCGGACATCGACGTCGCGCGCGAGCTGCTGATCGGCCGCATCCACGCCATGTCCAACGTGGTCTCGCTGCTCAGCGAGAGCCAGTGGCAGGGCGTCAAGTTGAAGGGCCTGTTCGAGGCGCGCGCCATTCCGCATGCGGACCGCATCGCCGTCACCGGTCCCGACATCGCGGTGAGCGCGCGTGCGGCGCAGAGCCTGTCACTTCTGTTCTTCGAGCTCGCCTCGCATTCGGACGAAGGCCTGTCGCTGGTCGGCAAGCATCCGCACATCACCGCCAACTGGACGGTGACGGGCGAGGGGACCGACGAGGTCTTCCATTTCCGCTGGGAGGAGTTCAACACCAGCGAGGCGACGCGCCGTCCCGATTCCGATTTCGGCCTGATCCTGCTCGACCGCGTCGCGCCCGAAGCGCTCGGCGGCACCGCCAAGCGCTACTTTACCGACGTCTCCTATGTCTACGAGCTGATTGCTCCGATGGAGACGGTCGTCGACATGAGCGAGCGCGACCGCACGGACAAGCTCTCGGCCCCGGTGAGGCCTGTGCGATAAACCTCGCGCGCTTCAGCTCGAGGTCGGTCGAGCCGCGATTGCGGTCATCTCGAGCTTGACGCCTGAACCGAGATCGGCCACGCTGACGACGGCGCGTGCCGGCAGATGGGCTTCGGCAAAGTGCGCTTTCCAGGCCGCATTGAACGCAGCCTTCTCGCCGAGATTCGTAACGAAGACGGTCACCTGCAATACGTTGGCCAGGTCGGATCCAAGAGTCTTCAGCAGACGCGACAATTGGCCAAGCACGTCGTTTGCCTGACCTGACATGTCGAGGCTCGTGTCCTCGGCGACGATTCCGCCGATGTAAAGCACGCCTCCATGCTCGACCACTTCGTGGAGCAATCCTTCGTATGGCAAGATGCGTTTGATCATGATGAGACTGATGCTCCTGTGGGGAAAGACGTGAGATGTCCGCGCGTTCTAATCACCAAGGCGTAGAACTTGAGTCGGGGACGGACGGCGGGCATTTTCAGCGCCTGATCTAGCCCTTCGGCCGCAGCACGAGGTCGACCAGATTGCGCGCGTAAGCCGGCGTGATCGGCGCGATGCCGAAGACGTAGCGATAGAACAGGCCGCCATAGATCGCGTCGTAGAGGTCCTCGGGCGCCCCCTCGGCCAGGACGCTGCCGTCCTTCTGGCCTGCGGCGATCATCTCCACCAGCGCGTCGCGGCGGAATTGCAGGTAGCGTGCGTAGAACAGCTCCGCCGAGCCGGTCTTGGAGATGCATTCGGAGATGACGGCGAGCTGCACCTTGCCGAACTCGCCCTGGAGCGCCTCGGCATAGGCCGCGGCATGGCGGCGTGCGCGTGCCGCGGGCGTGCCGGAGCTCACCGGGGGCAGCGGCAGCATCTGCGCGGCATGGTGGAGAAAGGCGTCGATCAGCAGCGCCTCGCGCGACGGCCACCATTTGTAGATCGTCATCTTGGAGACGCTGGAGTGGCGCGCGACCGCGTCGATGGTGGTGGCGGCAAGGCCGGTCGCGGCCATCAGCGCATAGGCGCTTTCGAGGATGGCGTTGGTGGTCTCGATCGACCGCGGCCGGCCGCGCCGGGGCGCGCTGTCAGCCTCTTCACCCCCGCCTTTCGCCATCGCCACGCCCGGTCTCCTCACGCAGAGTCCCTCCGCATAGCGCAGCCACAGGTCTCGGCCTAGCAGAATCGCACGATTATGTTGTCAGGTCTGCTGCCGCAAGGCCGCAGGCAGGTCCTGCCGCTTCGACCAGGTGATGTAATAGGCGACCGCGGTCATCGCGGCGAAGCCAACGATGCTCACCGCGACCTGCATCGCCACCAGGTTCGGCCCGGTGATCAGGATGAGATGGCCGGCGAAGGAGAGGAACACCGCGACGCAGAACACCGCGAGCCATTCCTCGCCGCATATGATCACCGCCTGAAGCGGCCGCCATTTCAGGCCGGGATGATCGGCCGGAATGAGATGGGTTGCGATGAACGCGAGCGCGAGGAAGTGGACCACGCGATAGGGCGCGAGGTTTTCCTTGTCGGTCGGCGCGATGCTGTTGAGCAGCAGGTCCGGCAAATAGGCGGACAGTGCCGGCGAGTGGCGCATCAGGGTGACGGCCATCGCGAAGACGAGATAGGCGCCCGCGAGGATCCGCAACCAGGACATTCCGTGGAGCGCACGGCCGGGTGCGCCAGTCACGGCGAACCAGCCGCCCAGCACCATCAGCATCTGCCAGCACAGCGGATTGAAGGTCCACTCCTGGTCCGGATAGACCCGGAAATTCCAGTCGAACCAGCGCGCCGCGACGTACAGCGCGACCGATGCCGCCAGCGTCAGGTTCGGTCCTCGCAGCAGCCCCCACAGCACCAGCGGAAAGAACGCCATCAGCGGGATCATCAGTTGCAGCAGGTCGAGGTTCAGCGGCTCTTCCTGGAGCACCAGGCCGCGGACCAGGATTCGCAGAGGGTGCTCGAGAATGCCCGAGATGTTGTATTCGTGGATGATCTCCGGCGCCATCGATTGCGAGGCGACGTAGGCGATGGTGTCGATATAGATCACGAACAGCACGACATAGGCGGCGTAGAGCCGCCAGACGCGGCGAAAGATGCGTGTCGCCGCGACGACGTAGCCGCGCTCCAGCGCCATCCTGCCGTGGATGATGGCGACGCCATAGCCCACCACGAACACGAACAGGTCGGCGGCGCCGCTGAAGCCGAAATTGCGCAGCGTCAGCAGGTTGACGACGTTGTTCGGGATGTGGTCGACGAACACCGACCAGTTGGCGATGCCGAGCGTCAAATACAGCCTGGCGTCGTGATGGAATGCGGCGAGGTTCGCCTTGACGGACGGTTTCATGAGTAAAATAGCTTTGGGAATCAGGTGATGCTTTTACCGGCAACCGCCTGCCTATCCGAGTAGCGTTTGCGTGAGGAGGGCCGGTTTGTCCCGACTGGCGAAAAATTACGCAGGGCGCGCCGGTGCGCTCGCGTGTCCGCCCTTGACCCGCCTGGCACGCAATTTTTGCAAAGACGATCTGCTTCGCAGCAGCTCGCGCTTCCGAAGCCGGCGACCTCTGGCGGTGTGAGATTCGCAGTCCGCGCGCCCGGACCGTTACTCGGCAGGTTCAGCCGATGCCTCGTCGGAGACGCTGGTCCTACTCGCCATGATTCCGAGTGCGACGCCGGCGATCGCCAGGATCGGCAACAGTCGCCTGACCCCGATGGCGCGAACGATCTGGAGTCCCGTGGCGAGCAGCATGGGATCGGCCAGCATGCTCGCGGCCGCCGACTTCGCGGCGCGCTCGGCCGCGATTTGGGCGCGCTTCTGCACCTCGCGCTTGTAGCCCCAATAGGTGCCCGCGGCGGTGAGCGTCAGCAGGAAGAAGATGCCGGCGCCGGCGAGGCAGGCCTGCACCGGGCCGTACTTATCCAGCACCGAGATGAACGCGGCCGCGCAAAGAAAGCACGTCGTGATGAAGAGCGCGAATGCGGCGGCTGCGGCGAGCGATGTCAGACGGACCGTCGTCCCGGTCGAGGCGCTGATGCCGTCGATAATGCGCTGAAACATGCCCTTGCTCCTCAATCCCCCCACAAGCCTGAGGCGGCGGCCGCGCCGCCGCGATCCCAGGGTCCGTCCCGCGCTTTACCGGCGCCAGGCGGCGCCGATCAGGAAGCCGATGCCGAGCGCGATACCGACGGTCGCGAGCGGCCGCGCGGTGATGGCGTCTTCCAGCGTCTCCTCGATCGAGCCATAGGCATCCTGCGCCGCGCCCATCATCGCGCTGCTGCGCTCGGACATGTCGTCGAGTGTCGAATCCATGTTCTCGCGCGCTTGCTTGTAGCCGCGCCGGGCCTGCTTTCCGGCCGAATTGGCGAAGGTATTGAGCGCGTCGGTTATCTGGTCGGTGAGGGCGGCGATATCGTTTTTCACGGCTGCTACATCCTTCTCGAGGCGTTCTGCGGTGGCTTTGTCGATCCAGTCTCTCATCCTGGTTTCGCCGTCGGCTATTGACATCGCAAACTCCGAACTGTTGGCGGTGAGATGGGCGGAAAACGTTTCGTCGTGACGGAAGTTCCGTTCGTGGGAGCCCGTCACGCCTGTGGGAGCTGCGGCGAATTCTCCGGCAACAGATGCTCCTTAAGGATGAGTCCCACGATCAGGAGCGGCGACGACAGAAACGCGCCCATTGGTCCCCACAGCCAGGTCCAGAAGGCCAGCGCGATGAAGACGGCGAGTGCGTTCAGCGACAACCTGCGACCGATGATGGTCGGCGTGACGAAGTGTCCCTCCAGGAAGGTGATGCCGCCGAAGGCGAGCCCCGCCATCAGTCCGCCGCCCAGCGTCGGGAAGGCGACGAGCCCCACCACGATCAGGACGATGAACATCGCGATCGGTCCTATGATCGGGATGAAGTTGAGCGCCGCCGCGAGTGCGCCAAGCCCGGCCGGATTTGGCATGCCGGTGATCGCGCAGATAATGCCGGTCGCGACGCCCACGCCGATATTGATGACGGTGACGGTCAACAGGTAGTTGCCGAGGTGAACCTCGATCTCGTTGAGAATCCGCAGCGTGCGCAGCCGCGCGTCGCGGTCGCCGAAATTCATGATCAGCGCCCGCCGCAGGTCGCGCCAGCTCGCGATGAACAGGATCAGGGTGGCGAAGAACAGCAGGAATTCGGCGAAGGTGGGCGAGAGGAATTCCAGCGTCGGCTGGACCCATTCGGCCTTCGGCAGCGGCAGGCTTGGCAGCCCCTCTGAGCCGCCGACCATGGTTTGCAGCTCCTTCCACAGCGCCAGCGGCCGGTCGAAAACGTGCAGCTTCTCCTTCAACTGCGCGCCCAGCTCCGGCAGGCGCGAGCTCCATTCCATTGCGGGCACGGCAATCAGCGCGACGACGAAGGCGACCACCGTCGTCACCGCGGTCACGATCAGCACGGCGCCAAGCGCGCGCGGCACGCCCCGCCGTTCCAGAAAGCTTGCGGCCGGCGAGAGCATGGTACCGGCGACAACAGCCATCACCACCGGAAGGAAGAACGCCTTGGCGAAATACAGCACCCCGATCACGGCGATCAGGAGCAGGCCGGCGAGGGCGTAGGCGACGAACTCGGTGCGGCGAATGACCGGCGGCAGCTCGCTATGGCTGTCGGGGAGTGGGGCGCCTTCGCCGTTGCCGGAAATCAGACGTTCACTGGGAAGGACGCGCACAATTTCTCTCCCGCACGGAGGTGTCCGGGCGCCCATTGGTCATCAGGAAACGCCGGAGGGGTGCTGCGGTTCCATCGCGGCTTCGTGAAGTTGCGCTCGCTTGACTGTGACGTCGACGCCGCAGAAGGCGGCGGAACTTGAGTCGGCCCGGCTGCGTTTGTTGGCAAGCCGCATCACCTGAGATGCACGCACCCAATGGGGCAGCACATGACAAAGGTCTCTTTAGTCCGTCGCAGCTTCTCGCCGCGCGCCGCCGCCGCTTTTGCCTTCGCAACCGCTCTGCTCGCGGTGTCCTTCGGCAGCGCAAATGCGCAGACGCTGGGCTATGCGCCGATGCAACCGCGGGCGTATCCGATGCAACCGCAAGCGTATCAACAAGGTCCAAGCTATTCGCAGGGCTATGTCAGCGAGCCCGCGCAGACGGCCGACGAGGATGCCCAGTTGCCCGATCGGCTGCGCAAGCAGGTCGTCAGCTTCGACCGCAGCGAGCCGGCCGGCACGATCGTGATCGATACCGGCAATACGTACCTCTATTACGTGCTCGGCAACGGCCGGGCGATCCGCTACGGCGTCGGCGTCGGCCGCGAGGGCTTCACCTGGTCGGGCGTCCAGAGCATCAGCCGCAAGGCGGAATGGCCGGACTGGCATCCGCCGGCCGAGATGATCGCGCGTCAGCCCTATCTGCCGCGCTTCGTCGCCGGCGGTCCCGGCAATCCGCTCGGCGCGCGCGCGATGTATCTGGGCTCGAGCGAATACCGCATCCACGGCACCAACGATCCCACCACCATCGGCAAGTTCGTCTCTTCCGGCTGCATCCGCATGACCAACGAAGACGTCACCGATCTGTTCAGCCGCGTCAATATCGGCGCCAGGGTCGTGGTGCTGCCGAAGAACGCGCCGCTGATGGCGAAGGGCGGCGACAGGGGGAGTGATTCTTGGCGCAAGCGCCCCGCGGCGACGACGCTGCCCTCGGGCCGGCAGGCCCTGAACATCTCGACGTCGGCCGTGAACTGAGAGTTGGGTGAGATCACATGAAGAGACGTTCGATCAGCAAACTGGCCGGTAGCGCCGCGGCGTTCTTCGCCGCCGCATCTTTCGGCCTCGCGCTGACGCCGGCGCATGCGGAGGATTTCTTCTCGGCGCTGTTCGGTGGCTTCCGGATGCGCCCGCCGCCGGAGATCCGGATGCCGTTTCCCAATGACGACATGCCGCGCTACGACACGCCGCGGCAGCGGGCGTCCTATGGCGGTGGCGCCGCCTATTGCGTCCGCGGCTGCGATGGCCGTTACTTCCCGGCGCAAGGAAACGATGCCGAGAGCAAGGCGCAGTCCTGCAAGAGCTTCTGCCCGACCTCGGAAACATCGCTGGTCTATGGCAGCAACATCGACGACGCCACGACCGAGGGCGGAAAATCCTATTCCGATCTGCCGAACGCGTTCCGTTATCGCAACGAGATCGTGTCGGGTTGCACCTGCAACGGCAAGGATCCGGTCGGCCTCGCCCAGATCAAGGTCGAGGACGACCCCACCCTGCGCAAGGGTGACATCGTCGCGGGCGCCGATGGCCTAGTGGTCGCCAGCCGCAACGCTGGCGATCGCCGCGGAGTCGCGATGAACTTCTCCCCGCTGCCGGACTCGGTCCGCGCCAGATTCCGCCAGGTGCCGGTGGTGGCGAAGGAGTAGCCCCTGTCGTCCTGGCGAAAGCCAGGACCCATTACCCCGAATGCGAGTTTGGCGGCACGCAGATAACCACCAGCCTGCCCATTGCGGTGGCCGGTGATTATGGGTCCTGGCTTTCGCCAGGACGACATCTCGCGTGATGCAATGCCCGTGCCCCAATCTCCGCTGTCGTCCCCGACAAGCGCGCCCAAAGCGCGCGTAGATCCGGGATCCATAGCCACAGGGCGTGGTTTGGCGAAGACTCGGAGTTGCCAGCTCGCATCCTAACTTCTCCTTGTGGCTGGGTCCCGGCCCCCCCGTGCGCGATTGCGACTAGGCCGGCACGACACCGAAGGAGCGGCTACGGCTTTCTCTCCAACCCGCAGCCCTACGCCGCGCGGATCTTGCCCAGGAAGTCGCTGACCTGCTGGCCGAGCTGGCGGCTCTGCGTCTCCAGCGTTTCCGACGCCTGCTTGACGTTGTCAGCGGCGCCGGCGGCGGTGTCGGCGTCGGCCTTCACGCCGGTGATGTTGTCGGAGACGTTCTTGGTGCCCTGCGCTGCATATTGCGTGCTGCGAGTGATCTCCTGCGTCGCCGCACCCTGCTCCTGAACGGCGGCGGCGATGGCGGTGGCGACCTCGTTGACCTCGCCGATGATGCCGCCGATGGCCTGGATCGCGTTGATGGCGTCGCCCGCGACCTTCTGGATGTCGGCGATCTGCCCGGAGATTTCTTCGGTCGCCTTCGCCGTCTGGCTCGCCAGCGACTTCACCTCGGATGCGACCACGGCAAAGCCGCGGCCGGCCTCGCCGGCACGTGCGGCCTCGATCGTGGCATTGAGCGCCAGCAAATTGGTCTGCGCCGCGATGGTGTTGATCAGCCCGACGACCTCGCCGATCCGCCCTGCGGACTGCGCCAGCCCCTGAACGGTGCCGTCGGTCTCGCGGGCCTGGTTGACGGCCCGGCTGGCGATGCCGGCGGCATGGGCCGCCTGCTGGCTGATGTCGTTGATCGAGGCTGAGAGCTCCTCGGCGGCCGCCGCGACACTGTCCACGCTGGTGGAGGCGTCGTTGGACGCCTTGCCGGCGACCTCGACGCGCTCATTGGTCTGGCGCGACACCGCGGAAAGGTCGCCCGCGGTCTTGCGCATCTCGCCGGAGGCCTCGCTCAGCTCGCCCAGCGACTTGCGCACCACGCCCTCGAACTCGCCGACATAGCTCTCCATCGCGCGCTGGCGCGCGGCGGCGCCGGCGTTGCGCTCGCGCTCCTGCTCCTCGATCTTGAGCTTGTCGATCGCCTGCTGCCTGAAAGTCTCCAGCGCTCCCGCAAGCGAGCCGATCTCGTCGTGACGGTCGAGATAGCCGCTGTCGACGGCAAGGTCACCGCCGGCGACCTTGAGCATGGCGTCGCGAATCCGGTGCAGCGGCGTGATCACGCGGCGGCTGACCGCGAGCATCGCGGCGCCGGTCAGGACGATCGCGGCGAGGAGCAGGGCGGTATTGACGATCAGCGATTGCACCGCGGTCGCGCGCTGGGCCGCGGAATGGTCCTTGGCCGCCTCGAGCGCGGCGTCGGCGAGCTTGATCGCGCTCGCCATACGGCCAACCGAATAGGGGCTCCACTGGTTCGCCGTCATCGACGGTTTCTCGCCCTTGGCGACCGCGGCAATGATGCCGTCGCGCGTGGTGGCGTATTGCGGATCGAAATAAACCGCCTTGGCGTTCGCCATGGCCGCGGCGAGCGCCGGCGGCAATTGCATGCCGACCGTGGCGAGCTCGATCGCATTCCAGGCTGTGTCGGTGCCGCCAACGAATTTGGTATAGGCGAGCTGAAGCTCGGGCGTGATCTTGCCAGTGCCGAGCGCGTTGCCGACGATCAGCGAGGACTCGCCGGCACTCAGGCGCAAGAGCCAGGCCATCTGCTTGATCATCAGGAGCTGGTCGATGACCGCGTCCTGATGATTGACGCTCGCGCCGAGCACCGGCGCCAGCTTTTCGAGGATTGCCATCAGTCCATCCTCGGCGTCGGTATATTCCTTGGCGAGTGCTGCGCGGCGCGAAGCCTTGGGCTTGGCGACTTCGGTCCAGAATTCCGCCTGCTTCTCAAGCAACACCTTGTTCAGCCGGCCGAGGTCCGACACCATGGTCTCGCCCTGTGGCAAGTCGATGGAGGGAAGAATCTCGGTGGCGCGCGCCAGCGCCGGCATCAGGATGTCGCGGATTCCGCGGATATATCTTTCGATGTCCTGGTCCAACTGGACGTCCGAGGTGAGCTGGCGGCTGCTGGTCGAACGGTCGGCACGGATGTTCGCCATCGCCTTGAACACTTCTGCCGATGCGGCCGAGACCGCGACGATCCGGTTGGCGGCTTGCAGCCGGCCCCATGAGCTCCATGCGCTGATCGAGAAGCCGATCACGACGACGAATGCGGTGGACAGGATTACCGCCTTCAGCAGTGCGGATACGGTCAGGCGGTTGAGCATCGGACACCCCGGTACGCGTTTCGAAGTTCGTGGCCCCGAACGGCAGCCTCCACGAACTTCGAAGGACCAAAGGGTTGCACGTGACAGAAGCACCTGCCTTGCGGCAGGCGCTCGAGGCGCATTTGGCCCGAAAAGGGTAAAAACTTAGACAGTGGTGCTGCCGTAAAATTACTGGGGCATTGAGGGTTGGCACCCGCCATCGTCGTCCTGGCGAAAGCCAGGACGACATCGGGGTGTGTGGCCGGCCACGCGCCTATGAAGCCTAAGCCGCGCGGATCTTGCCAAGGAAGCCGGTGACGTCCTCGCCGAGCTGGCGGCTCTGGCTCTCCAGAGTCTCGGAGGCGTGTTTGACGTTGTCCGCGGCGGCTGCGGCGGCATCCGCATCGGCTCTGACGCCGGTGATGTTGTCGGAGACGTTCCTGGTGCCCTGCGCCGCAAATTGCGTGCTGCGGGTGATCTCCTGCGTCGCCGCACCCTGCTCCTGCACGGCGGCCGCGATCGCGGTCGCGACCTCGTTCACCTCGCCGATGATGCCGCCGATGGTCTGGATTGCGTTGATGGCGTCGCCGGCCACCCGCTGGATGTCGGCGATCTGCTCGGAGATTTCCTCGGTGGCCTTGGCCGTCTGGCTCGCCAGCGACTTCACCTCGGAGGCGACCACGGCAAAGCCGCGGCCGGCTTCGCCGGCGCGCGCCGCCTCGATCGTGGCGTTGAGCGCCAGCAAATTGGTCTGCGCCGCAATGGTGTTGATGAGGCCGACGACCTCGCCGATGCGTTCGGCGGATTTTGCCAGGCCCTGCACGGTGCCGTCGGTTTCGCGCGCCTGGGTGACGGCGCGGCCGGCGATACCCGCGGCATGGGCGGCCTGCTGGCTGATGTCGTTGATCGAGGCGGAGAGCTCCTCGGCGGCGGCGGCCACGCTGTCGACGCTCATGGAGGCATCGTTGGAGGCCTTGCCGGCGACTTGCACGCGGTCGTTGGTCTGGCGCGACACCGCGGACAGATCGCCCGAGGTCTTGCGCATCTTACCGGAGGCCTCGCTCAATTCGCCGAGCGTCTTGCGCACCGCGCCCTCGAACTCGCCGACATAGACCTCGATCGCGCGCTGGCGGGCCGAAGCGCCCGCGTTGCGCGCGCGCTCCTGCTCCTCGATCTTGAGTTTGTCGGTCGCTTGCTGCTTGAACGCCTCCAGCGCGCCGGCGAGCGCGCCGATCTCGTCCTTGCGGTCGAGATAGCCGCTGTCCACGGCAAGGTCGCCGCCGGCGACCGTCAGCATGGCATCGCGCATGGTGTTGAGCGGATGGATGACGCGGCGGTTGACCAGCATGATGGCACCGACGGCGAGGCCGACGGCGAGCGCCAGAAGTGCGAGCTGCATGACGAGTGCGCGTTGAGCTGCGGAGCGCTGTTCCAGCGTATGGCTCTTGGCGGCATCGAGAGCGGCTTCCGCCACCGCGACCGCGCTGGAGAGACGGCCGACGGTGACCGGGCTCCACTGGTTGGCGGTCATCTCGGCTTTCTCGCCCTTGACCAGCGTGTCCGCGAGACGGTCTCGCAGCGCGAGATATTGCGGCTCGAAATAGGCGGTCTTCGCCGCGGCCAGGGCGGAGGCAAGCGCCGGCGGCAACTGCATGCCCGAGGTCGTCAATTCCAGCGCCTTCCACATCGCCGACGTGCCGCCGACATATTGGGTGTAGTTGTACCGGGCTTCGGGGGTGATCTTGCCGGCGGCAAGACCGGTCGAGACGATCAGCGAGGCTTCGCCCGCGGTGTTGCGCAGCAGCCAGGCATTCTGCTTGATCGACAGCAGCTGGTCGATCACGGCGTCCTGGTGGTTGACGGTGGCGGCGAGGACGTTCGAGAGCTTGTCGAGCGTCTCGAGCAGGCCCTGCGTCGTCTCCATGTATTCCTTCGGCAGGCCCGCGCGGCGCTGGTCCTTGGGCTTGGCCACGTCCTCCCAGAACTGCTTCTGCTCCTCGATCAGCAGCTTGTTGAGGCGCGCGAGCTCCGGCACCAGCGTGCCTGATTGCGAGAAGTCGATGTTCGGCAGCAGCTCCAGCGCACGTGCCATCGCTGGCATCTGCGCATCGCGCAGCGCACGCAAATACTTCTCGATCTCGGAATCCATCGGCTCGGTCGCGTTCAGGAGCCGGTTGGTGGTCGAGCGGTCGGTGCGCAGATTGTGCATCGCCTTGAACAGATCGGCGGAGGCGTCGGCGATCTGCGAAATGCGGTTGGCGGTCTTGAGGCGATCCCAGGATTCATAGGCGGTGAGCGAGAGCGCGATCACCACACAGACCGACGTGATCGCGATCACCGCCTTCAGCAGCGCGGATACGGTCAGACGATAGAGCATCGAAGTCCCCCCAAATTCCCATTGCAAATTTCGTGAAGACGCCCGGCAACATCGGCAAACGGGGGCGCGGCAGATCGGCAATCGCACGCCGTTTGCGCTTCAGGGGCTCAAACGGTTTCTGCATCTGAAAGGAAAAGGGTAAAGTTTTAGGCAGCCGGCCTGCCGGTAGAAGTACGCATTTACTAGAAGTTGCAATGGGTTGCCCGGGTGGAACCGTCGCGCGAGACAGGCGTTAGGTTATCGTTAGCAATCTGCCTGAAGGGGGCCTCGCGATGCTGGTCGGCGTACTCGTCACCTTTCTCGTCGTCATTCTCGTGCTCTATCTCATCAACATGTTGCCGATGGACGGCCGCGCCAAGCAGATCGCGCGCGTGGTCGTCATCATCATCGGTGTGGTGTCGCTGTTGAAATATCTCACGGTATTCTAGCGGACGCGTCGCTACGATGTTTCCAAATGAAAGCCCCGGCGAAAGCCGGGGCTTGGTCTGCGTTCCCGAGCACGCTAGTGCAGCGTCTTGAGCCAGTCGTCGACGTCCTGACGAACCTGGTCCTTGGCCTTGCCGTAACGTTCCTGCAGCCGGCCTTCGAGCTGCTCGCGACGACCCTCGATCAGTTTGAGGTCGTCGTCGGTGAGCTTGGCCCACTTCTCCTTGGCCGATCCCTTGAACTGCTTCCAGTTTCCTTCGATGCGGTTCCAGTCCATGACCATCTCCCGTTGGTTGATGGCCCGACAACGCGAGCGGTGCGCAGCCGTTCCTCCTCGCGCCGCGACGTTTCGCCCAACAAAAAAGCCCCGGCTCGCGCCGGGGCTTTTGACATTTCGGTGACCGGGCTCAGCCCGCCGCCTTCGCCTCGCGGCGGCGCGCGGTGAGGATGTACTCGGTGTAGCCGTTCGGCTGCTCGCGGCCCTTGAAGATCAGGTCGCAGGCGGCCTTGAAGGCGACGCCGTCGAAGGCGGGCGCCATCGGCTTGTAGATGGCATCGCCCGCGTTCTGCTTGTCGACGACGACGGCCATGCGCTTCAGCGATTCCATCACCTGCGCCTCGGTGATCACGCCCTGGTGCAGCCAGTTGGCGAGGTGCTGGCTGGAGATGCGCAAGGTGGCGCGGTCTTCCATCAGGCCGACGTCGTGGATGTCGGGCACCTTGGAGCAGCCGACGCCCTGGTCGATCCAGCGCACGACATAGCCGAGGATGCCCTGGCAGTTGTTGTCGATCTCCTGCTTGACGTCGTCGGGCGCCCAGTTCGACTTCGACACCGGAATGGTGAGGATGTCGGACAGCTTCGCGCGCGGTCCGCCCTTGGTCAGCTCCTCCTGGCGCGCGATGACGTTGACCTGGTGGTAGTGCAGCGCGTGCAGCGTCGCGGCGGTCGGCGAGGGGACCCAGGCGGTGGTGGCGCCGGCCTGCGGATGGGCGAGTTTCTGCGCAAGCATGTCCGCCATCTTGTCGGGCGCGGCCCACATGCCCTTGCCGATCTGGGCGTGGCCGGGAAGGCCGTCGATCAGGCCCATGTCGACGTTCCAGTCCTCGTAGGCCTTGATCCAGGCCTGCGCCTTCATCTCGTTCTTGCGGATCATGGGGCCCGCTTCCATCGAGGTGTGGATCTCGTCGCCGGTGCGGTCGAGGAAGCCGGTGTTGATGAACATGATGCGCTTGGAGGCGCGCTGGATGCAGGCCTTGAGGTTGACGGTGGTGCGCCGCTCCTCGTCCATGATGCCGACCTTGAGCGTATTCTCCGGCAGGCCGAGCATCTTCTCGACGCGGTCGAAAATCTCGCACGTGAACGACACCTCGTCCGGGCCGTGCATCTTCGGCTTGACGATATAGGCAGATCCCGTGCGGCTGTTCTTGACCTTCGAATTGCCCTTGAGGTCGTGGATCGCAAGCAGGCCCGAGACGGCGGCGTCGAGCAGACCCTCCGGGACCTCCTCGCCGGTCTCGTCCAGCACTGCGTCGGTGAACATGTGGTGACCGCAATTGCGCATCAGCAGCAGGCTGCGGCCGTGCAATTTCACCTCGCCCTTGCCGTCCGGCGTCTTGTAGCTGCGGTCGGCGTTGAGCGAACGGGTCAGCGTCTTGCCGCCCTTCTCGAAGTCGGCCGAGAGCGTGCCGTTCATCAGGCCGAGCGTGTTGCGGTAGACCAGCACCTTGTCCTCGGCGTCGACCGCGGCAACCGAGTCCTCCATGTCGAGAATCGTCGAGACCGCGGCCTCCATGACCATGTCGGCGACGCCGGCGGGATCGTCCTTGCCGATCGCGCTGTTGCGGTTGATCGTCACCTCGACATGCAGGCCGTTGTTGACGAGCAGCACCGCGCTCGGCGCGGCCGCATCGCCCTGGAAGCCGGCGAGCTGCGCGGCGTTCTTCAGCGCGGTCGCATTGCCGCTCTTCAGCTTCACCGCGAGCTGGCCCGCGACGATGCTGTAGGCGGTGACGTCGGTGTGGCTGCCGGTCGCGAGCGGCACGGCGGCGTCGAGGAAGGCCTTGGCCTTCGCGATCACCTTGTCGCCGCGCGCCTTGTTGTAACCCTTGCCGCTCTCGGACGGATCGTGGGGGATCGCGTCGGTGCCGTAGAAGGCGTCATAGAGCGAGCCCCAGCGGGCGTTCGCCGCGTTCAGCGCATAGCGCGCATTGGTGAGGGGGACGACGAGCTGCGGGCCGCAGATCTTGCCGATCTCCTCGTCCACATTGGCGGTCTCGACCTTCTGCGTCGCCGGCTCCGGGACGAGATAGCCGATCTCCTTCAGGAAGGCGGTATAGGCATTGAGGTCGAACGCCTTGCCCTTGTTGGCGCGATGCCAGTCGTCGATCTTGGCCTGCAGCGTGTCGCGCAACGCCAGCAGCGCCCGGTTCTTCGGCCCAAGGTCCTTGATGATGGCGGCAACCCCGGCCCAGAACGCATCCGGCGCGATCCCCGTTTTCGGGGCCGCTTCCTTGGCGATGAAGTCAAACAGAACAGGAGCGATCTTCAATCCGTGGGCGTCGACGCGTTTCATGATGGGCTTTCTTGTTGGAAATGGCTGTTTTTTGGCTGCTTTTGACCCGACAGCAGCAAAATGCGCCCACAGGGGGCGGCTTTCGGGACCTATTAGCCCCAAAATCGGGGCGGTGAGAAGACCCCTGGGGGGTTGTCAAAATGTCAAGAAGCGGTGGGCGGGCCGGCTCGTTTTACAAACGCTTGAGCCCGGCTGGGCGCCAAGCGCACAACTGCGCTCCCTCCCCCCTTGCGGGGGAGGGCGGGGGAGAGGGGTAGCCCAGGTCGGCGAGAAGAACTCTCGCCCGCTGGAGGGAGTCCCTGTGTGGACCCCTCTCCCTAGCCCTCCCCCGCAAGGGGGGAGGGAACGCGGGAGAGCGTGGAGACAGAGTGCGGCGTCTCGTGGAAAGCACTCGCCTCAAATATTCGCGGCGAGATCCACGACTTCGTCGAACAGCACGCCGGTGGTCTTCAGCATCTGTTCGATCTCGTCGGCGGCTTCAGTGACCGTCCGTGTCGACGTGTCGATCACGAGCTCGGCCGCTTGCGGTGTCTCGTAGTCGTTGCCGATGCCGGTGAACGACGCCAGCGCGCCGGCGCGGGCCTTCTTGTAATGGCCCTTCGGATCGCGCTCCTCGCAGACGCCGGCCGGTGTCGCGACATGGATCTCGCGGAACGCGGTGTCGGCGATGCGGCGCGCGGTGGCGCGGTCCTCGCGGGCGGGCGAGACGGCGGCGACGATCGCGATGTGGCCGTTGCGGGCGAGATGCGTCGCGACCTCGGCGAGACGGCGGATGTTCTCGCTGCGGTCGGACGCGGAGAAGCCGAGATCGTTGTTGAGTCCAGCCCGCAGCGTGTCGCCGTCGAGCAGGATCGGCGAGCCGCCATTGGTGAACAGCCGCCGCTCCAGCGCCTTCGCCAGCGTCGACTTGCCGGAGGCCGGCAGGCCGGTGAGCCAGACCACGGCGCCGTTGTGCTGATAGCGCGCAGAGCGCTCGTCGGGGCGGAGCGCCGATTCCACCGGCACGATGTCGACCGGCACGGCGCGCTGGCCGGCATCGACCGACAGCACGAGACCGCCGCCGGCGATGCGCCCGGAGACCTCGATCACCAGACGTCCGGTGCGCGGATTCTCGGTGTAGGGATCGGTGGCGATCGGATTCGAAAGAGAGATGTCGATCTCGCCGACATGGTTGCGGCCGATCGCCTTGTTCTCGACGCTCGACAATTCGCCCGGGTCGACCGCCTTCTCGATCGCCACCACGGTGGCGCGGCTTTCCTTCGGCCCGCAGCGGACCAGGAGCTGGTCGCCCTTGGCCAGCGGCTTGTCGTGCAGCCAGAAGATGCGCGCGCGCAAGCGGCGCGTCTCGCGCGGGGCACTGCCCGCATGCGCGACGATGTCGCCGCGCTCGATGAACAATTCGCGGTCGAGCGTGATGCCGACCGAGCGGCCCGCGCCCTGCCGTCCGGCAATCGGCGTCGCCGGCCAGCTCTCGACCGTCTTGATCTTGGCGATCTTGCCGGCCGGCATGATCACGATCTCGTCCCCGGCAACCAGGCTGCCGGATTCGATGCGGCCCGCCACGATGCGGCGGTCGTCGAACTTATAGATCGCCTGCACCGGCAGCCGCAGCGCCAGCGCTTCCAGCGGGCGCGCCGGCTCGAGCTGGTCCAGCGCCTCGACCACGGTCGGTCCCTTGTACCAGCCGATGCGGTCGGTGCGCGTCGCGACGCCATCACCGTCGCGCGCGGAGATCGGGATCACGGCAGTCGGCGTCACGCCGAGGCCGTTGAGATGCGCGGAAATCTCGTCGCTGATCGCCTGGAAGCGATCGGCGGAGAAATCCACGCGGTCCATCTTGTTGACGACGATCGCAACCTGCTTCACGCCGAGCAGATGCAGGAGATAGCCGTGCCGCCTTGTCTGGTCGCGCACGCCCTCGAGCGCGTCGATGATCAGCACCGCGCCGTCGGCCTGCGAGGCGCCGGTGATCATGTTGCGCAGGAATTCGGCATGGCCGGGCGCGTCGATCAGCACGATGTCGCGCGAATTGGTGCGGAAGCGGATCTGCGTGGTGTCGATGGTGATGCCCTGGTCGCGCTCGGTCTGGAGCGCGTCGAGCAGGAACGACCATTCGAACGGCATGCCGCGCCGCGCGCTGACGGCCTTCAGCATCTCCAGCTTGCCGTCGGGCAGGCTGCCGGTCTCGTGCAGGAGGCGGCCGACCAGCGTCGACTTGCCGTGGTCGACATGGCCGACGATGACGATCCGGACCTGCGGGCGCGTGGTGCCGTTCGGGGTCGCGGGCGAAGCGGGGGTGACGATCATGTTCATGGCCGCGTTGCGTCCTGAGGTCAGAGATAGCCGGCGACGCGCAGTCGCTCGAAGGCGTCTTCGGTCTCGTGGTCGAGCGCGCGTCCCGCGCGCTCCGGCACCTTGGTCTGCTCGAGCTCGACCAGGATCTCCTCGATGGTCGACGCAGTCGAATTCACCGGATTGGTGATGTCCTGATCGCCCAGCGAGCGGTAGCGCTTGCCGTTTTGCGACAGGTAGAGCGGGATGATCGGGATGTTCTCGCGCTTGGTGTAGGCCCAGATGTCGGCCTCGGTCCAATGCAGGATCGGATGGATGCGCAAATGCGCGCCTTGCGGCGGCGAGGCGTTGAAATGATCCCAGAACTCAGGCGGCTGGTCGCGCACGTCCCAATTGCCTTCGAGACCGCGCGGCGAGAACACGCGCTCCTTGGCGCGGGTGGCCTCCTCGTCGCGGCGGATGCCGGCGATCAGGCCGTCGAAGCCGTATTTGCCGAGTGCCATCTTGAGGCCTTCGGTCTTGCGCGCGGCGGAACGGGCGGCCGGCGGCAGCGTTGGGTCGACGGCATCGATGGGCGGGCAGGGCTCGACCCGCAGGTCGAGATCCCACTCCTTCCCGTAATGATCGCGGAAGCGATACATCTCCGGAAACTTCTTGCCGGTGTCGACATGGAGGGCCGGGAACGGCATGCGGCCGAAGAACGCCTTGCGCGCCAGCCAGATCATGACGTTGGAGTCCTTGCCGAGCGACCACAGCAGGGCGATCTTCTTCAGACGGGCGAAGGCCTCGCGGAAAATGTAGATGCTCTGCGCCTCGAGCTGGTCCAGATGGTCCATGCTGGGCGCAACATCAGCAGAAAATTCTTGCGAGCCCGAGCGCCCGGTGAGGGCGGGGCTGCTCACTCCGACAGCTGCGGAATCGTCCTTGAGAAGATGCATCTCTGCCACTTTGCGTTTGGAGGCGAAAATTCTATAGTTGCAGCGCAGGAGAGAAGAAAAAATTTTCTCTTTGCGCGCTCGAAACGACACATATATAGAAAATAATTCCAGTCAACCCCGGATGTGGGGGAAGCGAGTATCGTATGCGGTTCTTGCCGGTGTTCCTCGATCTCAAGGCCGGTCCGGTGGTCCTCATCGGTGCGGGTGAGCTTTTGCGCGCCAAGCTGCGCGTGCTCACTGCGGCCGATGCGCGCGTCCGCGTGCATGCGATCGACGGCAATCAGGACATGGGCCTTAGCTCCGAGGACGCGGCGCGCGTCGACATCGCGACCGGCGATCCGCTCATCGCCGATCTCTCAGGCGTCATCGCGATCGTCTGCGCCGGGGCGGGCGATGTCGGCGTTGCGATGTCGGCGCGGGCGAAGGCGCTCGGCCTGCCGGTCAACGTCATGGACGATCTCGAGCATTCCAGCTTCATCTTCCCGGCCATCGTCGATCGCGGCGATGTCGTGGTCGCGGTCGGCACCGGCGGCACCTCTCCGGTGGTGGCGCGACGCGTGCGCGAGAAGATTGAGGCGCTGCTGCCGGCGCGCATTGGCGAGCTCGCCGAGTTCATCGGCGGCTTCCGTAAGTCCATCAACGAGCGCATTGCCGAGTTTCCGCTGCGCCGCCGCTTCTGGGAGCGCGTCATCGACGGCCCCATCGGCGCCTCCGTGCTCGCCGGCCGCAAGGGCGAGGCGGCCGCGGCGCTCAAGGCCATTGCCGATCCCGCCGCGTTCGCGCGTGCCGACAAGCCGGAAGGCTCCGTTGCGCTGGTCGGCGCCGGCCCGGGCGATCCCGATCTTCTCACTATCAAGGCGCTGCGCGCGCTCCAGGACGCCGACATCGTCTTCCATGACGAGCTGGTCTCGTCCGAAATTCTCGATCGCATCCGCCGCGACACGACGCGCGTTGCGGTCGGCCGCCGCGTCGGCAAGCCCGGCATCGGCCAGGACGCCATCAACACGCGCATGATCGAGGCCGCGCAGTCAGGTCAGCGCGTGGTGCGGCTGAAGGGCGGCGATCCCTTCGTGTTCGGCCGCGGCGGCGAAGAGGTCGAAGCGCTGCGCTCGGCGGGCGTTGTCTATTCGATCATTCCCGGCATCACCGCCGGGCTCGGCGGCGCCGCCGATTTCGAGGTGCCGCTCACCTATCGTCATGAAGCGACCCGCATCACCTTCCTCACCGCGCACAAGGCGCGCGATGCGGAAGCCGTGGACTGGTCGACGCTCACCGACACCAAGATGACCGTCGTGGTCTACATGGGCATGACCGCGGCGCCGGCCGTGCGCGCAGGCCTGTTCGCCGCGGGGCGTTCGCCCGAAACGCCGGTCGGCGTGTTCGCCCGCGTCACGCGGCCCGATGCGCAAGGCGCGATCGGCACGCTGCGCGACCTGCCCGAGCTCGTGCGGCGGATCCATGGCGGTCCTGCCATCCTCATCATCGGCGACGTGGTCCGGCATGCCGGCTCGCTTCGCCGCCAGACACCCAAGCAAATCATCTCCGACCTATTGGATGCTGCCGAATGACCTCTCCTCTGCAACAAAAGCTGAAAATTACGGGTCCCTCCGTTGTGACCGCCAACCGGACCTGGGACGGCGTCGTCGTCTATCGCACGGCTGCCAGGGGCTGGTCCGTGGAACTGACTGATGCCGCGATCGTGCGAAACTCGGACGAAGCGAAAGCGTTGCTCGCCGAGGCCGTGGCCGATGACGTCGGCGCGATCGGCCCCTATATCGCGCCGGTGCAAGTCGACGAGGCCGGCAAGATCCTGCCGGGTAATCTGCGTGAGCAGATTCGCCGCGATGGCGTGACGATCGGCTTGCCCGTCTGAATGTTGGCAGAGCTGTAAGGCATCCTTCATGTACGCTTACGACGAAATCGACCGCACGCTGGTCAACGAGCGCGTCTCGGAATTCCGCGACCAGGTGCAGCGCCGTCTCTCCGGCGAGCTCACCGAAGACGAATTCAAGATGCTGCGCTTGCAGAACGGCGTCTATCTGCAACTCCACGCCTACATGTTTCGCGTCGCGATTCCCTACGGCACGCTGGCGTCGAACCAGTTGCGGGCGCTTGCCCATGTCGCGCGCAAATACGACCGCGGCTACGGCCATTTTACCACGCGCCAGAACATCCAGTTCAACTGGATCAAGCTGTCGGACCTGCCGGACGCGCTGGCCGATCTCGCCGAGGTCGGCATCCACGCGATGCAGACATCCGGCAACAACATGCGCAACGTCACCTCGGACCAGTGGGCCGGCGTCGCGCCCGGTGAGATCGAGGATCCCCGCATCTGGTCGGAGCTGATCCGCCAGCACACCACGCTGCATCCGGAATTCTCGTTCCTGCCGCGCAAGTTCAAGATCGCGATCACCGCGTCGGACCACGACCGTGCCGCGATCAAGGTTCACGATATCGGACTGCGCCTGATCAAGAACGAGAAGGGCGAAACCGGCTTCGAGGTCCTGGTCGGCGGCGGTCTCGGCCGTACGCCGTTCATCGGCAAGACCATCAAGCACTTCGTGCACGGCCGCGATCTCCTGAGCTACATCGAGGCCATCCTGCGCGTCTACAATCAGTACGGACGCCGCGACAACATCTACAAGGCCCGGATCAAGATCCTGGTGCACGAGCTCGGCATCGAGAAATTCTCCCGCGAGGTCGAGGAGGAGTGGCAGCACATCCGCAACTCCTCGCTCCAGATCGACGACGAGGTAATCGAGGACATCCGCTCGCGCTTCATCTATCCCGCTTACGAGAAGCTGCCGCACATGCCGGACGAGCTGCGGCAGGCCGCGGCCGATCCCGAGTTCGAGGCGTGGCGCAAGAACTCCGTCGCCCCGCACAAGAACCCGGGCTATTCCATCGTCACGATCTCGCTGAAGCCGATCGGCGCGCCTCCGGGTGATGCCACCGCCGAGCAGATGGATGCGCTCGCCGATCTCGCCGACAGATATTCCTTCGGCGAAATCCGCGTCGGTCACGAGCAGAACCTGGCGCTTCCGCATGTCGCCAAGCGCGATCTGCCGGCGTTGTGGAAGGCGCTCGACAAGCTCGGGCTGGCGACGCCGAACGTCAATCTGATCACCGACATCATCGCCTGCCCGGGGCTCGACTATTGCTCGCTGGCGAATGCGCGCTCTATCCCGATCGCGCAGGAATTGACGCGGCGCTTCGCCAATCACGAGCTCGCCAACCTGATCGGCCGGCTGCACATCAACATCTCCGGCTGCATCAATGCCTGCGGCCATCACCATGTCGGCCATATCGGCATTCTCGGCGTCGAGAAGAACGGCGAGGAGGTCTACCAGATCACCATCGGCGGCCGTGCCGACGAGAGCGCCGCGCTCGGCAATCTGATCGGCCCCGGCGTCAAGTTCGACGAGGTCGCCGACGTCGTCGAGGACATCGTGGAAGCCTATCTCGCGCTGCGCGAGCGCCCGGAGGAGCTGTTCATCGACACGGTGAAGCGCCTCGGCGTCGAACCCTTCAAGGAGCGTGTCTATGCCACTCGTTAATGGCGGAAAAATCGTCGACGACAGCTTCGTCAAGCTGGCGGTCGACACGCCGCTGCCGGAGGGCGGCGACATCCTGGTGCCGGCCGAGCGTTTCGTCGGTGAGGCCGATGCGTTGCTCAAGCGTGCCGGCAAGGTCGGCGTGATCTGGCCGAACAATCGCGACATCGACGAGCTCGTGCCGTATCTCGGCAATGTCGCCGCCGTTGCGCTGGTGTTCCCTAGCTTCCGCGACGGACGCGCCTACAGTCAGGCGCGTCTGCTGCGCGAGCGCTACAACTATCGCGGCGAGCTGCGTGCCACCGGGCAGGTGCTGCGCGACCAGTTCGTGTTCATGCTGCGGGCGGGCTTCGATTCCTTCGAGGTCAAGAAGCAGGCCGACGCGGAAGCCTTCATGCAGACCGCTAAGCGCTATTCGGTGTTCTACCAGCCGACCGGCGACGGCCGGATCACGGCGCTGCACCGGCGCATGCAGTTGCGTCATTCAGAAGGTGTCGGCACGTGAACGCAATCGCGCCTCAGGTATCTCCGGTGTCCGTTTCCGCGCTGCCCTCGGCCGCGGAACTCGATCGCGCCTTGCGCGATGCCTCGCCCGCAGAGGTCATCGCCGCGGCCCTGAAGGCGGTCGGCCGCGACAAGCTTGCGCTGGTGTCGTCCTTCGGCACGGAATCGGCGACGCTTCTGAAGGTGATGGCGGACGTCGATCCGTCGATCCCCGTGATCTTCCTCGACACCGGCTGGCTGTTCGAGGAGACGCTCGCCTATCGCGACACGCTGATCGCGACGCTGGGGCTCAAGGACGTCCGCTCGATCAAGCCGGCGGAGGAGACGCTGTCGCGCGAGGATCCCGATCGCGACCTCTGGTTCTCCGATCCCGACGCCTGCTGCCGCATCCGCAAGGTGGAGCCGCTGGCGCGCGCGCTGAAGCCGTTCGATGCCTGGATCAATGGCCGCAAGCGCTTCCAGGGCAATGCGCGGGCCGACATTCCGGTGGTCGAGGACGACGGCGCGCGGTTGAAGTTCAACCCCTTCGCCAACGTTTCGCGCGAGGAACTCGAGGCGATTTTCGTCCGCGCCAAATTGCCGCGTCATCCACTGGCCGCCTCCGGTTTCCTGTCGGTTGGGTGTATGCCTTGCACCAGCAGAACGGCCGAAGGCGAGGATGCGCGCGCCGGTCGCTGGCGCGGCCGGGCCAAGACAGAATGCGGCATCCACACGATGAAGACTTCGTAGCACAGTCAGGCTGCGACGCCGCGAACAAGAAAATCCGGTTCCGTTGACTTAGGAGCGGTTTGTCCCGAGTTATGCCCGTGTGCCATCGGCGACATCGACGTCGCTGAGGTGAATGGAGATGGACATGATGCGCCGTATCGTTCTGCTCGCGGCAGGCCTCCTGGCGACAGGCTTCTTGGCAAGCTCGGCTCTCGCTGCTGACATCAATCTTCTGAACGTGTCGTACGATCCGACGCGCGAGCTCTATGGCGAGTTCAACAAGGCGTTCGTGAACGCCTATCAGAAGGAAACCGGCAAGAGCGTCGAGATCAAGCAGTCGCATGGCGGCAGCGGATCGCAGGCGCGCGCGGTGATCGACGGATTGCAGGCCGATGTGGTGACGCTCGCGCTCGCCTATGACATCAATGCGATCGCGAGCAAGGGCCTCATTACGGCCGACTGGCAGAAGCGTCTGCCGCAGAATTCATCACCCTACACGTCCACCATCGTGTTCCTGGTGCGCAAGGGCAATCCGAAGGGCATCAAGGACTGGGACGACCTGCTCAAGCCGGGCGTCGCCGTGATCACGCCCAACCCGAAGACGTCGGGCGGCGCGCGCTGGAACTATCTGGCGGCCTGGGGCTTTGCGCAAAAGAAATACGGATCGGCCGACAAGGCCAAGGACTTCGTCGGAAAGCTCTACCAGCAGGTGCCGGTGCTCGATACCGGCGCGCGCGGCGCCACCGTGACCTTCGTCGAGCGCGGCGTCGGCGACGTGCTGCTCGCCTGGGAGAACGAGGCCTATCTCGCGCTCAAGGAATTCGGTCCGGAAAAATTCGAGATCGTGGCGCCGCCGCTATCGATCCTGGCCGAGCCGCCGGTCGCGATCGTCGACAAGGTCGCCGATAAAAAAGGCACCCGCAACGCCGCCGATGCCTATCTTCAGTACTGGTACACCAGAGAAGGCCAGGAGATCGCCGCGCGCAATTTCTACCGTCCGCGCGATGCCGCGATCGCCAAAAAGTATGAAAACTCGTTCGCCAAGGTCGAGCTGTTCACGATCGACGACGTTTTCGGCGGCTGGACCAAGGCGCAGAAGGAACATTTTGCCGACGGCGGCATTTTCGATCAGATCTACAAGAACTGATCGGGCGCTGTCTTAGGAGGCTGTAGCAGGGGGCCTGGTGAGCGCAGTTGTAGCAGCACGACGCCGGACATTGCCGGGCTTCGGTCTCACCATGGGGCTGACGCTTTCCTGGCTATCCATCATCATCCTGATTCCACTCGCCGGCCTGTTCCTGAAATCGCTCGAGCTGAGCCCCGAGCAGTTCTGGAACATCCTCTCCAGCCGCCGCACCCTGAATGCGCTGCGGGTCTCGTTCGGGCTCGCCTTCGCGGCGGCCTGCGTCAATCTGGTCATGGGCAGCATCATCGTCTGGGCGTTGGTGCGCTACCGGTTTCCCGGCCGGCGCCTGTTCGACGCCATCGTCGACGTGCCGTTCGCGCTGCCGACGGCAGTCGCCGGCGTCGCGCTGACCGCGCTGTTTGCCGAGAAGGGCTGGCTGGGCGCGCCGCTCGCCGCGCTCGGCATCAAGGTGGCGTTCACGCCGGTCGGCATCTTCGTCGCCATGATCTTCATCGGCATCCCCTTCGTGGTGCGCACCGTGCAGCCGGTGCTCCAGGATCTCGACCCCGAGATCGAGGAGGCCGCGGGCAGCCTGGGCGCGAGCCGCTGGCAGACCATTATCCGCGTGATCCTGCCCTCGCTCGCGCCGGCGCTGCTCACGGGCCTCGCGCTCGCCTTCGCCCGCGCGGTCGGTGAATACGGTTCGGTGATCTTCATCGCCGGCAATTTGCCGAACGTCTCCGAGATCGCGCCATTGCTGATCGTGATCCGGCTCTCCGAATTCCGCTACGCCGATGCGACCGCCATTGCGGTGGTCATGCTCGTCGTCTCCTTCGTCATTATCTTCGCCGTCAATCGGCTCCAGCGCTGGGCGCAGAGCCGGATCCCGGCGCGCTGAGGGCGGATGCGATGACGATGCAGATGGCAGATTCCGTCTCGCTCTCGGCCTCGGACGCCAGGGCGCGCGCGCATGCGGCGGCCGCGCAGGACAACCTTCGCACCGAACCGCGCGCGGTGCGCATCGCCATCATCACGCTGGCGGTGCTGTTCCTCTCCGTCTTCGTCGTGCTGCCGCTGGTCGTCGTGTTCGCGCAGGCGTTCTCGAGAGGCATTCTGGCCTATCTTTCCGCGCTCGCCGACCCGGAGGCGTTGTCAGCGATCAAGCTGACGCTGCTGGTCGCAACGATCTCGGTCGGCCTCAATCTCGTATTCGGCCTCGTCGCCGCCTGGGCCATCGCCAAGTTTGAGTTCAGCGGCAAGACCTTCCTGATCACGCTGATCGACCTGCCGTTCTCGGTGAGCCCGGTGATCTCGGGTCTCGTCTTCGTGCTGCTGTTCGGCGCGCAGGGCTATTTCGGCGGCTGGCTTAGGGATCACGACATCCAGATCCTGTTCGCTGTGCCCGGCATTGCGCTCGCGACCACCTTCGTGACCTTCCCCTTCGTGGCGCGCGCGCTGATCCCCCTGATGCAGGAGCAGGGCACGCAGGAAGAGGAAGCCGCGATCTCGCTCGGCGCCTCGGGCCTGCAAACCTTCTTCCGCGTCACGCTGCCGAACATCAAATGGGGCGTGCTCTACGGCGTCCTGCTCTGCAACGCGCGCGCGATGGGCGAGTTCGGTGCGGTGTCGGTCGTGTCGGGCCACATTCGCGGCGAGACCAACACCATGCCGCTGCTGGTCGAGATCCTCTACAACGAGTACCAGTTCGTCGCCGCATTCGCGATCGCCTCGCTGCTGGCGATGCTGGCGCTGATCACGCTGATCGCAAAGACCGTTCTCGAACGTCATCTGGACGAAGGACAGGACGCAAGTGACCATTGAAGTCAGGAATCTCGTCAAGAAGTTCGGCAGCTTTGCCGCCCTCGATGGCGTCAACCTCAAGGTCGACAATGGCGAGCTGCTGGCGCTGCTCGGGCCTTCGGGCTCCGGCAAGACCACGCTGCTGCGCATCATCGCTGGCCTCGACTGGCCCGACTCGGGCGAGGTCTCCTTCAACGGCGAGGACGCGCTGGCGCAAGGCGCGCGTGAGCGGCACGTCGGCTTCGTGTTCCAGCATTACGCACTGTTCCGCCACATGACGGTGTTCGAGAACGTCGCCTTCGGCCTGCGCGTGCAGCCGCGCGCGGTCCGGAAAGAGGAAGCCAGGATCCGCGCCCGGGTGAAGGAGCTGCTCGATCTCGTGCAGCTCGACTGGCTTGCCGACCGCTATCCGAGCCAGCTCTCCGGCGGCCAGCGCCAGCGCATCGCGCTCGCCCGCGCGCTCGCGATCGAGCCGCGCATCCTGTTGCTCGACGAGCCCTTCGGCGCGCTCGATGCGAAGGTGCGGAAAGAACTGCGCAAATGGCTGCGCTCGCTGCATCACGAGATCAACGTCACCTCGATCTTCGTCACCCACGACCAGGAGGAAGCGCTGGAAGTCGCCAACCGCGTCGTGGTGATGGACAAGGGCAGGATCGAGCAGATCGGCTCGCCCGAAGACGTCTATGAAAGCCCGGCGACTGCTTTTGTCCACGGCTTCATCGGCGAATCCATCGAGCTCCCGGTCAGGATTGACGACGGCGTGGTCCGGCTCGGCGAGCGGCCGCTCCGGCTTGCGGCGGACGGACTTGCGCCTGGCGCGTCGCGACTGTTCGTGCGGCGACATGACATGCTGGTCGGTCCGCCCGGCAGTGGCGCCTTCGAGGGCGCCGTGCGGCATGTCCGGAATTTCGGCCCGGTGCAGCGGGCCGAGGTGGCGCTGTTCGGCGGCGAAACCATCGAGATCGACGCTCCCCGCGACAAGGAACTCCGCGCCGGAGACAGGGTCGGCCTCGAGCCCCGCCGATACCGGATATTCGCGGGTTAACGCCCCGTCATTCCGGGGCGCGCGTCAGCGCGAACCCGGAATCTCGAGATGATAGAGCGAGCTTCCGGGTTCAGTGCCGCGCACTGCCCCGGCATGATGGGCACGATTTTCCTCAAAATTCACCTTTCAGCCACGGTTGGTATGCAACAACGGCCCTTCATTTGGGGGCCCCGATTCATGCGCGCTGCGGCCGCAATACTCGTTACTTTGCTGCTCGCCGGCTGTGCCGGCAACGAAGCACCGGTCCAGCAGCCGTCGATGTATGCCGATATGGCGGTCCCGGGCGCCAAGCTCGACGCGCCGGCGGCCGCGGTGATGATCTCGCAATACCGCCAGAACAATGGGCTCGGCACCGTCGTGATCGACCCCGACCTGATGCGGCTCGCCGAATCCCAGTCCCAGGCGATGGCGGCGGCCAACAAGATGGACCATGACGTTCGCGCGCCCCTGGCCAAGCGCCTCAGTGCCGGCGGCTATCCGGCCAGCGTGGCGGTCGAGAACGTCTCGGCCGGCTATCATACGTTGGCGGAAGCGTTTTCCGGCTGGCGCGACTCGCCCCCGCACCGGGCGAACATGCTCAAGAGCGGTGTCACAAAATTGGGCATCGCGGCGGGCTATGCTCCAGGCACCAAGTACAAGGTGTTCTGGACCATGATCCTGGCCTCGACGGATCCCCGATAAGCCAGACTTGATCCCGGGATGCATTGACGCCGCGGCGAACTGTCGCCACGGTCGCTCGCCATCTGCTATTGTTCCCGCATGACAGATCATACCAGCCCGGAAACCGCCAGCGTCCCCGCAAATGCGCAACGTGTCCTGGTGTTGCAGGGCGGCGGTGCGCTCGGCTCCTATCAGGCCGGCGCCTATCAGGCGCTGTGCGGCTATGGCTTCGAGCCCGAATGGGTCGCCGGCATCTCCATCGGGGCGGTCAACGCCGCCATCATCGCCGGCAATGAGGGCCACACCCGCGTCAAGCGGATGAAGGAATTCTGGGAGATGGTCTCGGCGCCGGTGCCGTGGAAGCCGATCGGCAAGAGCGACCACAGTCGCGAGCTGTTCAACTCCACCAGCGCCGCGCTGATCGCGACCTTCGGCGTCCCCGGCTTCTTCGTCCCGCGCGTGCCGCCCGCGCCGATGTGGCCGCCGGGCCATCCCGAGGCGGAAAGCTACTACGACACGTCGCCCCTGAAGAAGACGCTGGAGCGTCTGGTCGATTTCGACCGCATCAACGACCTCAAGACGCGCTTCTCCGTCGGCGCCGTCGGCGTCACCTCCGGCAACTTCAAATATTTCGACAATTACGAGTTCAAGAAACTCGGCAAGAAGATCGGTCCCGAGCACATCATGGCCTCCGGCGCGCTGCCGCCGGGCTTTCCGTCCGTCGTCATCGACGGCGAGCATTACTGGGACGGCGGCATCGCCTCCAACACGCCGCTCGACTACGTGCTCGATGCCGAATTGGCTCGCGACATGCTGATCTTCCAGGTGGATCTGTTCAGCGCCCGCGGCGACCTGCCGAATTCGCTGTTAGAGGCCACCGAGCGCGAGAAGGACATCCGCTTCTCCAGCCGCACGCGGATGAACACCGACAAGAACAAGCAGATCCACAACGCCCGCAGGGCGGTGCGCGACCTGATTTCCAAATTGCCCGATTATCTCAAGAACGACCCTTCCGTCGAATTTCTTGCGAAGGCATCTCGTGAGAGCACGGTCACCGTGGTGCACCTGATCTACCGCAGCAAGAACTACGAATCCTCGTCCAAGGACTATGATTTCTCGCACGTGGCCATGGTCGAGCATTGGGAAGCCGGCGTGCGCGACGTGCATCTCTCGATGCGCCACAAGGACAGGCTCGATCAGCCGCAATCCGGCGAGACCATGGTGACCTACGATCTCACGGGGGACGTCTCCGCGCCCCCGGCAAAAAGGAGCGAAAAGAATGGGTAGTCTGTCAGGCAAGAACGCCGTCGTGACCGGATCGACCAGCGGTATCGGGCTCGCCTATGCGCGTGCCTTCGCGGCGGCCGGTGCCAACGTCGTCATCAACGGCTTCGGCTCGGCCGAGGACATCGAGAAGGAACGTGCGAAGATCGAGGCGGACTTCGGCGGGAAGGCGATCTACTCGCCCGCCGACATGACCAAGCCGGCCGAGATCGCCGGGATGATCGCGCTCGGCGAGAAGACCTTCGGCTCGGTCGACGTCCTCGTCAACAATGCCGGCATCCAGTTCGTCTCGCCGATCGAGGAATTCCCGCCGGAGAAATGGGACCAGATCATCGCGATCAACCTGTCCTCGGCCTTCCATGCCATTCGCGCCGCGGTGCCCGGCATGAAGAAGAAGGGCTGGGGTCGCATCATCAACACGGCGTCGGCGCACTCGCTGGTCGCCTCGCCCTTCAAGTCGGCCTACGTCTCGGCCAAGCACGGCATCGCCGGTCTTACCAAGACCGTGGCGCTGGAAGTCGCGACCCACAAGATCACCTGCAACTGCATCAGCCCCGGCTATGTCTGGACGCCGCTGGTCGAGAAGCAGATCCCCGACACGATGAAGGCGCGCAATCTCACGCGTGAGCAGGTCATCAACGACGTGCTGCTCGACGCCCAGCCGACCAAGGAGTTCGTCACCTCCGAGCAGGTCGCCGCACTGGCGCTGTTCCTGTGCAGCGACGATGCCGCGCAGATCACCGGCACCAACCTCTCGATCGACGGCGGCTGGACGGCGGAGTAGGCACTCGATGCCGTAGGGTGGGCAAAGGCGCGTCAGCGCCGTGCCCGCCATACTTTCTCAGATTGACGAAAGGCGGTGGGCACGCTTCGCTTTGCCCACCCTACGACTTCTCGCACGACGTTTCCGTTCAATGCGTCCAGGCCAGCGCCGTCACGAACGCGGATGACAGGTTCAGCTCCGCAAACATGATCTTGCCGGCGACCACGAACAGCACGCTGGCAAGCGTCAGGCGCAGCACCGTCTCGGGGACTCGCGTCGCGCTGAAGCTGCCGACGATGATGCCGGGCAGCGAGCCCAGCAGCAGCACCCCCATCAGCCCCCAATCGACGTCACCAAGCGCCCAATGTCCGATGCCCGCGACCAGCGTCAGCGGCACCGCATGGGCGATGTCGGAGCCGACGATGGTCGCCATCGGCAGGCGCGGGTAGAGCAGCAGCAGCACGGTCACGCCGACCGCGCCGGCGCCGACGGACGAAATCGACACCAGCACACCGAGCACGATTCCCGTGACCACGGTCGCAATCGCCGTGGTGCGCTCGTCGACGCGCTCCCGCTTCCTGCGGTAGCGTTCCATGATCGCCTTGCGGAAGATCAGGGACGTTGCGGTCAGCAGCAGGGCGAAGCACAGCACCAGATTGACGAGGCTGCGCTCGGCATCGCTCCTGAGATCGAGCTGCCACAGCACGAGCAGCGTCAGCGCGCTTGCCGGAAGGCTGCCGCAGGCGAGCCGAAGCACCGCCGGCCAGTGCACGCTGCGCGACCAGCCATGCACCACGCTGCCGCCGGTCTTGGTGGCGGCGGCATAAAGCAGGTCGGTGCCGACAGCGGTGGACGGATGGACGCCGAACAGCAGGATCAGCAGCGGTGTCATCAACGAGCCGCCACCCACGCCGGTCATCCCGACAAGCAGGCCGACGCCAAAACCCGAGGCGACGTAAAGCGGATCAATCATGGTCTGGGGAATCTTAGGTTTATCTCGTCAGTTGGGCAATATGACGTAGAATAAATTTTCCCTGGGAGGCAACCTCTTGGACCAAATAAGAAAAATCATGCTACCGGCCGGCGAATGGCAGTCGTTTCGCCTCGTTTCCGAGCCTGTCACGCAATAGGCGTTCCCCAAGGGGCAGGGCAGGCGAGCGGTTATTTTCCAAACGCCAGAACATGCAGGCCGAGGCGCTGCCGCACGATCCAGAACAGCAGCACCGTCTCGAAGCTGAGCGAGATCGAGGTCGCGGCCGCGGCGCCATGGCCGCCGAAGCGCGGCACCAGCGCGACGCAGAGCACGACGTTCATCACGAAGGCCAGCGCATAGGCCAGCGCGCAGATCTTCTGCTGCCCGAGCATGTTGAGCAGCCGCTCCACCGGGCCGATGGCGGCGCGCACGACCAGCCCGATCGCGGCGACGAACATGATGTCGTAGCCGACCGTGAATTGCGGCCCGAACAGCCAGAGCAGCGGCTTGCCGAACGCGAGCAGCACGATGGTCGCCGCCAGCGACGGCCAGAACGTCCAATTGATGGCATGTGCGACATAGGCCGACAGGCGCGCTTTGTCCCCCAGCGCATTGTATTCGGCGAAGCGGTGCGCGGTCGTCGCCGACATCGCGTAGTGGATGAACGAGACCAGCGCCAGCGTCTTCACCACCGCGAAGTAGACGCCGACCTCGTCGGAGGGGCGGAACTGCTGAAGCACCAGCACGTCGGTGTAGGACAGCAGCAGATAGAAGCTCTCCACCAGCAGGATCGGCAGCGAGACGGCGAGCCAGCCGCTGATGTCATAGGCCTTCGGCCCGGGCTCGATATGGCCGGCGAGCTTACGGTTCAGCACCACCATCTGCCCGGTCATTGCGATCCACACCGCACCCAGGCTCGCGACCATCGCGGCGACCGCGCCGATATGATAGCCGAGCAGGAAGGCAGAAGCCGTGATGCCGATGATCAGCGCCTGGCGGATGATGAATTGCGGCATCAGGCCGAGCTGCATCCAGTCATGCGAGCGGGCGATGCCGTCCTGGGTGTTGGCGACGACGAAGGCGGGCAGCGTCATGCAGCCGATATAAAGCGGCAGCGCCTCGGCCGGATCGATCCAGGGCGACAGCAGCCTGACGATGCCGGCGAGGCCGAGCGACACCAGCGCGGAGACGGCAAAGGTCAGCCAGCGGCTGCCGGAGAGAAAGCCGCGCAGCAGCGCATGCTCGCCGTCGGTGCGATACTCCGGAATGATCTTCTGTGCGGAGGCCGAGATGCCGAAATCCATCATGCTGCCGAGCAGCAGCACCCAGGTCCAGACATAGACGTAGATGCCGTAGTCGGACGTGCCCATCCAGCGCGCGAGCAGAACCTGCGAAAAATAGGCAAGGCCCGCGCTGATGACGCGGATGATGAAGATGGTGCCGGCCAGCCGCCGCGTCAGCGACGCTTCGCTCGATCCGCCCGAGAGCCTAGCCCGCAGCCGCGCGATCAGCCCGTCCGGTCCGGTCGTTGCGGGTTGTGCATCCATCACGGCCAATTCGAAAATCCCCAGGGCGTTCCGCATGCCACGGCAGCCTTGCTGCAGCAGCCTTGGGAATTAGCAACCATTCGTTAAGATTCGGTTGGGTGCTTTCCGTCGTCGTCCTGGCGAAAGCCAGGACCCATTACCCCAGGGAGAAGTTTGGCGAAGGCCCGGGGTTAGCAGCTTCGCGTCACGACTGCTCCCAGGGGTAATGGGTCCTGGATCGGCGCTCCGCTTCGCTACGCTTGTCCAGGACGACCATCACTCCAAATTCGTGTTGAACTCATACGACTTCTCCGGCCCGACTAGCGTGAACTTCAGCGCCGCCCCGTCGGGCTTGGCGCCCGGCGGCAGCCCGTCGAGCTCGAAGGAGAAGCGCTTCACGCCGGGCGGGCTGGGCTCGACCGGCGCGGGAATCGGCAGCGACCAATCCGGCGTCGGCCCTTCGACGAACAGATTGACCTTGCGCGCATCCGCCGGCGCGACGACGTCGACCACCACGTTCTTGGGCCCGTCGCGCTTGACGTCGCGGATCGTCAACGGATTGGGGTCGCCGATATTGGCGGGCTTCGGCACGGTGTCGAGCGCTGCACGCAGGTTGGCGTCCTCGGTCGAGGCGACGCTGTTGAAGCCGAGCTCGGCGCTGGCCTCGACGGGAATGCAGAGCTTTTCGCACACCGCGTAGTTGATCTCGGCGCGCAAGGTCACCGGCTTGTCGGCGGCCTTGGCGACGATGCGCAAGGGCAGCACGATCTGGTCGTGATAGCCGATCGAATGGCCGCCCGCGCCGTCGTCGAACTTCAGCGGCGCCGGCCACATGATCGTCACAGCCTCGACATTCTCCGATTTCGAGAAGTCGAACCGCGGCGGTACGCCGGAATCCCCGGGCGTACGCCAGTACGTCTTCCAGCCCGGCTGGAGCTGGAAGGCGATACCGCCGAGCAGCACGGCGCCGCTGCGTGATCCCGCCAATAGGCGCACCGCGGAATGTCCGTCGTGCTGCCAGGGCGAGGCGTCGTCGGCGCGGGCTGCGAGGGCCAGTGACGACGCAAGCAGGGTTGTCGCGACGCCGATCGCCGCACGCAGGGGAACTCTTGTGAGCATGGTACGTCTTTACAGGGGCAACCCGGGTCAAACCATTGAATTGCTTGTGATGGATGCACTCGAATCAAGTCTCTGCAAGCCTTGATTTGACAGCGGCCGGGCCCAACATCAGGATAGGAATTGAAACCGGAGTGCTTCACCGATGGCTCCCACAGGCAAGAGGACGGGCGAAAGCACCCGCAGCACGGGTCCCGCGCCCCCCAGTTCGGCCGGCTACCTCGACGGCCGCCTCCTGATCGCCATGCCCGTGATGGGCGATGCGCGCTTCGAGCGCTCGGTGATCTATCTCTGCGCCCATTCGGCCGAAGGCGCGATGGGCATCATCGTCAACCATCCCGCCGGCAGCATCGACTTCCCCGAGCTGTTGGAGCAGCTCGGCATCATCAGGAAGGGCGAGCACATCAAGCTGCCGGAGAACGCCGAAAGCATGAAGGTGCTGCGCGGCGGCCCGGTCGATACCGGGCGCGGCTTCGTGCTGCATTCCAGCGATTTCTACATCGAGAACGCGACGCTCCGGATCGACGACGGCGTCTGCCTCACCGCAACCGTCGATATCCTGCGCGCGATCGCCAACGGCTCCGGCCCCAAGCACGCCATCCTCGCGCTCGGCTATGCCGGCTGGGCGCCGGGCCAGCTCGAGACCGAGATCCAGAGCAACGGCTGGCTGCATTGCGATGCGGATGCGGACCTGATCTTCGGCGACGACGTCGACGAAAAATACGGCCGCGCGCTTCGCAAGATCGGCATCGATCCCGGCATGCTCTCGAACGAGGCAGGGCACGCGTAGCTGGTGTGCCGTCGTCGGCTGTCGTGCCTCAGCCTCCGCTGTCATGCCCCGGCTTGACCGGGGCATTCGGTACGCCGCAGCTTCTCGATTCTTTCACTGCTGCCTCTGGAATACTGGATCGCCCGGTCAAGCCGGGCGACGACACCGATTGCTGAGTAGCGCCTACTCCGCCGCCTGCCGCTGCACCGTCGGCTCCGTCCCCGCCACCGTCGCGCGGCGCATGTCGCGGGGCTGGGACTGGTCGTAGCGGCGGACGCGGTGCATGGTCTGGCGGTTGTCCCACATCACAAGGTCATGCAGCTTCCATTTGTGGACGTAGACGAACTCGGCCTGTGTCGCGTGCTCGTTGAGATCGCGCAACAGCAGCCGTCCCTCCGGCACGCTCATGCTGACGATCTTGCCGGCATGCGATGAGAGGTACAGCGACTTGCGGCGGTGGACGGGATGGGTGCGCACGAGGCGTTGCAGCACCGGCTTGAACATCTGCTTCTCTTCGTCGGTGTACTCGGTGAAGCCGAGCGAGCCGCGCGAATACATCAGCGAGTGCTCGCAGACGAGGTCCTCGATCTCGGCCTTGGTCTCGTCGTCGAGCGCGTCATAGGCCGCGCGCATGTCGGCGAATTCGGTGTTGCCGCCCGTCGGGTTCACCACGCGCGCCGACAGCAGCGAGAATTTTGCGGGAATGGGACGGAACGAGCTGTCGGAGTGCCAGAGGCAGTTGCCGAGGTTGAACAGGTGCGTGCGGCTGTCCTTGGCCAGCGGCTTGCCGTCCTTGCCGAGATTGGAGACGTCGTTCAGGCCGGATTGCAGCCGGTAGTCCTTCTCCTTGGTGACCGTGCCGCCGCGCGCGTCCTCGCGCTGGCCGAAGTTCAGCGCGAAAGCCATCTGCTGCTCGTCGGTGATGTCCTGGTCGTGGAAAACGAGCACCGCGTATTTGTCCATGGCGGACTCGACTTCGCGGGCCTCATCCGGCGTGAGCGGCTTTCGCAAATCGAGGCCGGAAACCTCGCCGACAAAATGCGTCTGAAGCTGCCGGATGGCGATCGTCATGGCGTTTTCTCCCGCGGACCGCGAGCGGTTGCTCCCGCTCTGTTGACAAAAAAGCTACTCCGGCAACCGCAGATGTCAACGCTTGCTCAGCATACCTCTTACGCGTTGCGCGCCATCAGGCCGCCGTCGACCGGGATCACCGCGCCGGTCAGGAACGACGCGGCCGGTAGGCACAGGCTCAGCGTCATGTGCGCGACCTCCTCGGGATCGCCGTAGCGGCCGAGTGCCGTCCGGCGCTTGGCGTAGATGGTCTTGTGCTCCTCCGAGATGCGGTCGGTGATCGCGGTGTGGATCGGACCCGGGCAGATGCAGTTGACGGTGATGCCTTCGCGGCCGAGCTCGACCGCGAGCGAGCGGGTCAGGCTCGCCACGCCGCCCTTCGCCGCCGAATAGGGACTGTGCAGCGCGGTGGCGCCGAGCGCCTCGGTCGAGGCAATGTTGACGATGCGCGGGCTCTTCGATTTGCGCAAGTGAGGCAGCGCGGCGCGGATGATGCGCGGATGCGCCGTCAGCATCACGGCGATGCCCTTGGCCCAGGCATTTTCGTACGTCTCGTCATCGATCGCGACACGCACGGAGATGCCGGCATTGTTGACGACGATGTCGAGCCCGCCGAAATGCGCTGCAACGTCATGGACCACGCGCTTGATCTCGCCGCCGTCGGCGACATCGAGCTTCCAGGCCTTCGCCGACCCGCCGCTCGCTGCGATCTCCCTCGCGACGGCTATCGCGCCTTGCTCGTCGTAATCGGTCACCGCGACGTTCGCGCCCTCGGCGGCGAACACGCGCGCCGTCGCGCGTCCCATGCCGCTGGCGGCGCCGGTGACGAGAACGGTCAGGCCCTTCACGGACCGGCTCAGCTGTTTGAATTCGGACATGCTGTTTCCTCGCGTCCTTCTGTTTCTTGTTATGAGATTGACAAGGCTGGCATCGATCCGCAGACAGGTCAAACAAGCAAAATAAAAGGGGAGGTCGCGATGGCGAACGAGCTCGATTTCACAGGCAAGCAGGTGCTGGTCGTCGGCGGCTCCAGCGGCATCGGCAACGGCATCGCGCAGGCCTTTCGCGCCAGGGGCGCGCATGTCGCGGTCTGCGGCACGCGTGCTCACGCAACGGAATATTCGGCTGAGGAAGGCTCCGATCTCACCGGCCTTGCTTACGCGCAACTCGACGTCAGCAATCCCGCTGCGATCGAAGCCTTCAAGCCGTCCTTCGACTGGCTCGACATCCTCGTGCTTGCGCAAGGCGCTGTGATCTATCGCCGGGGCGAATTTGAAATGACCGGCTTCCGCAAGGTCGTCGAGGTCAATCTGATGAGCCTGATGGCGTGCGCGACGCGGTTTCATTCCATGTTGCGGGATGCGAAGGGCGCGCTGATCATGGTGTCCTCGACCGCGGCCTATCATTCCACCATGGGCAATCCCGCCTACAACGCCTCGAAGACCGGTGCGGTCGGATTGACGCGCACGCTAGGGGAGGCCTGGGCCGAGGACGGCATTCGCGTCAACGGTATCGCGCCCGGCCTCGTCGATACCAAAATGACGAAGGTCACGACCGACAATCCCAAGCGGCTCGAAGGTGCCTTGTCGCGCATTCCCCTGCGGCGATTGGGCACGCCGGCTGACATGGCGGGCGCGGCGCTGTTTCTGGCATCGCCGCTGTCGTCCTACATCATCGGCCAGACGCTGGTCGTCGATGGCGGACTCATTCTCTAGGCGATTGCTCTAGGCGATTGGAACTGCGCTGCGCCTGATCGGTTACTCCGGCTGACCCCCGAGGAGGACCACATGGACAAGGATCGAATTGTTGGATCGGCCAAGGAATTCGCTGGCCGCGCGGAAGGCGCAGTCGGAGATCTGGCGGGCGATGCGCAGACACAGGCGTCGGGCAAGGCGCGCGAGGCTGCCGGCACCGTGCAGAATCTCTACGGCCAGGCCAAGGACGCCGTGCGTGAGGCCAGCGAGACCGCGGCCGGCTACGCCAAGGATGCCTACGACAACAGCGGCGAGACCTTCCGCGATGGTTCGCAGGCGATTGCCAGGAAGGTGCAGGACAATCCGCTCGGCGCACTGCTCGTCGCTGGCGGCATCGGCTTCGCGCTCGCGCTGCTGATGTCACGGCCGGCACGCCGCCCGCCGCCGCGCTGGCGCTATTACGGCTGAGCCACCCCGCCTCGTCATTCCGGGCTCGCGCTTCGCGCGCCCGGAATCGCATCACATCAGAAATCCAGCTACCGGATCACTTCCGCCGATCGGCCGACATTGCCCGGCGGACGCGGGATCGCGGGGTTTTGGGCCGGATTGCGCGGCCCTGGTGCCGGCGCCAGCTGACGCGGTGCCGGCTGCGGCGAGCCGAAGCCGAAGAAATCACGGAACGACGGCGTCGCCTGGGCCGGCTGCTGCACCACCGGCGGTTTCTTCGGTGCGAGCTTTGGCGGCGCGATCGCAGCAGCCGCCGCGCCCGGCGCGCCGGGAGCAGCAGCGCCGCCGTCGGGCGTCGTCGTGGCCATCGGCGTATCGCCCTTGGCCTGCTCGCGGCCGACTTCGCGGCGCGGCCAGGCATAATCGTCCGCACGGCCTGCGGGGGCCGTCAGCGGCTCGCCTTTCACCATCGTCTTGGCAGCGAGCGCATCGACGGCGGCAGGACGCGAGCCCGGACCGCCCAGCAATTGATCGGTCGAGATCGAGGCCGCGACCAGCGGCACGATCGGGCCGGCGAGCGGACGCGGCGCGGGCTTGCCGGGCTCGACGCTGGTGTCGGGCGTTGCCGGCTCGCTCGGCAGCGCGATCGGGCCGGAGCGGCCTGCGAGCAGGCGCGTGATCTCGCGCTCGACATAGTGCGCCAGCTTGCGCGCGCCGGGCTTGGTGAAAAAGACGCCGTCATAGGTGCGGAGCTGACGGATCTGGCCCTCGAAGTCAGGACCCTTCTGGAGGAAACGGCCGGCTTCGTCGACGAAGCCGTCCCAGACATCGACATAGGTGATGCCGGCCTTGGCCGCGCCCTCGCGATAGAGCGAATCCAGGAAAAGCATGTCCGCCGTGCCCTTCGGGCCGCGGATCGCGGGCAGGCCGACCCAGAGCACCGGCACGCCCTTGGCTTTCAGGACGTTGGCCAGCTCCTCGATCTTCTTGGCGTAGAGCTCGACCCAGCGGTCGTCGCGGAATTCGTAGAGGCCGTTCGGGTTGCGTGCGGTCTTCTCGGGAGCAGCGACCTGCGGCGCGTCGGCGTTGTCGGCGTCATCCTGCGGCAGGTCGGCATCGGCCGGCTTGTCGTCCGGCTTCGCCGCGATATCGGGCTTGGCGTCGCCGGGTTTCGCGTCAGGCTTTCCTTGCGGCTTGGCGCGCGCGCCCTTGTCGTTCTTCTTGTCCTTGTCCGAAGCCTTGTCGGATTTCTCAGTCACCGGCTCGCGGATCGAGATACGATCGTTGAGGCCGAGCATGACGACGATGACGTCAGGCTTCTCGGTCTCGAGGATGCCCTTGGCCGCCGCCGCCCAGTCCGAAGGTTCGCCCTTCGGCTGGTACTTGATCAGGCCGGACGTGGTCTTGTGCTTGCGGATCACGCCCATGTCGGGCTGCTCGCTGTAGGCATCTTCCAGGCCGTAGGCGAGCCAGTCCGCCATGGCGTCGCCGATCACCAGCACGTTCTTGTCGGGAATGGTGTCACGCTTGCTAGGTGCCGGCGCGCGCGAGAAATCCTGGCGCGGCGCCTGCGGCTGTTGCTGCTGGAACGGTGCGAAGAAGTCGCCGCCGAACCAGCCGCCACCACCGCCGCCTTGGCGCGGCGGCGGGGCCGAACGTTGCGGCGGGCCGCCGAAGCCGGGGAAGTTGAAGAATTGCGCCGAGGCGGGTCCTGCGACCGATACCAGAATCGCAAGCGCCGTCCCCAGCGCAATCAGCGGGCCGGTCTCGGTCAGCGCCTTGAACAGGGACTTCTTCGACATGCGATCTCGGGCACCCGCAACGGGTCTGGAAGTGGCTCGATATAATAACGGAATCAGGCGCCAAACGGGCAGATTCTATTGCAGATTCTCTCGCAGATTCTTTGGCCATACACCGGGGAACCGCCGCCCCCGTCAAGGCCGGCGCGCAAAATCCCTGTTCAGGGTTACTTTCGGCGCGATTTCACCGTCCGCGCAGCCGTTCCAGCACGTCGGAGGACGCAAAACCGTCCGCGGGGACCCCGATCGAGGCCTGGAAGTTGCGCAAGGCCTCCCGGGTCTGGCCGCCGAACTGGCCGTCCGGGGTGCCTTTGTAGAAGCCGCGCTGGGCCAGCAATTGCTGGAGTTCCAGCCGTTCCGTGCGGGCCAGCTCCCGTTCCTGCCGCGGCCAGGGCTGCACGAAGGGCTGCCCCCCACGCAGGCGGTCGGCGAAATGGCCGATCGCCAGCGCATAGGCCTCGGCCGGGTTGTACTTCATGATGACCCGGTAGTTCTGAAGCATCAGGAAGCCCGGCCCCTGCGCGCCCGCCGGCGCCAGCAGATAGGCTTTCTCCGCCGGGTGCGGGAAGGGCTGGCCCGTCGCGCGCTTGAGGCCGAGCTTTTCCCACTGCGCGATCGTCATCGCCTTGGCGCGGTCGGCCAGCATGTAATTGAAGCCCTGGGGTACCACGACCTCAAAGCCCCAGGTCTGGCCGGCCTGCCAGCCGTCCTTCTTCAGGTTGTTGGCGGTGGAGGCGATCAGGTCGGTGGGATTGTCGACGACGTCGCGCCGTCCGTCGCCATCGCCGTCCACGGCAAAGCGCTTGAAGGCGGTCGGCATGAACTGGGTCGGGCCGAAGGCGCCGGCCCAGGAGCCGCGCATCTGCTCGGGCCTGAGATCGCCGCGATTGAGGATCTCCAGTGCGGAGAGGAATTCGTCCTTGAAATATGCCTGGCGGCGGCCGATGCAGGCGAGCGTCGCGGTCGATTGCAGCACGCTGCGGTCGCCCATCTGCGTCGAGTAATTGGACTCGATACCCCAGATCGAGGCGATGATGTAGCGATCGACGCCAGTGGCCTTTTCGGTGGCGTCGAACTGCGCCTTGTACTTGGCGAGCACCTCGCGGCCCTTGGCGAGGCGGTTGTCGTTCACGAGAATGTCGAGATAGTCCCAGATCGACTTGGTGAACTCCGGCTGCGAGTCCATCAGGTCCATGATGCGCAGGTCGGGCGCGAGCCCTGCGGTGAAGCGCTGAAAATTCTCCTGGGTGATGTTGCGGCGTGCGGCATCGGGCCACATCCCCGCAACGCAATTGTTGAAATTGGAGGCGGCCTCGCGGATCGCGGCCGCCGTCATCAGCGGATGGCCGGAAGCGCCGTCCTCGCCGCTCCAGGGTTGCGCGCCGCCGGGACCTGGCTGGGCTTGCGAGGGAGCAGGGTTCGAGCCGGAGAAAATACCGCCGAACAGGTTCGACAGGCCGTTCTGCGCCTGTGCCTGCGCGCAAGCCGGCAGCAGCAAGGCAGCCGCAACCAACGCCACGCTGGTCACGGATCCAGCACGTTTTGCCAGTCCTGCCACTGATTGCATCATGTCCCACCTGTCAGGCCAAAAATCCGCCATCAGGAGGCCCGGTTGCGGTTGCCAATAGCTTAACAAAGATGAAATTTTGGTGTCGGCCTTTTTCTCAACTCTGTAACGGCGAGGCCCCACATCCGCCTTTGTTAGCGGTTGCAAACAAGCTAGCAAGATCACATTGCTCCGTTCACGTCCTCAGGTATTCGATCGATCCCATGAAAATCCGCAAAGCCGTATTCCCCGTCGCCGGCCTCGGCACCCGCGTCCTGCCCGCCACCAAGGCGATGCCGAAGGAAATGCTGACCATCGTCGATAAGCCGCTGATCCAGTACGTCTATGACGAGGCGAGGGAAGCCGGCATCGAGCACTTCATCTTCGTCACCGGCCGCAACAAGAATGTCATCGAAGATCATTTCGACAAGATGTTCGAGCTCGACGCGACGCTGGCTGCGCGCGGCAAGAAGGCCGAGCAGGAGATCCTGGCGCAGAACCAGCCGGAAGCCGGCGCCGTCAGCTTCACCCGCCAGCAGGCGCCGCTTGGTCTCGGTCACGCGGTCTGGTGCGCCCGCGACATCGTCGGCAACGAGCCGTTCGCGGTCGTGCTGCCCGACGAGCTCGTGCTCAACACGCCCGGCTGCCTGAAGCAGATGATCGAAACCGCGTCCTCGCTCGGCGACAAATCCAACCTGATCGCGGTCGAGGCGGTGCCCGACCATCTCACCCATCAATACGGCATCTGCGGCGTCGGCAAGCGCACCGGCAAGATGTTCGAGGTCGACGGCATGGTCGAGAAGCCGGCCAAGGGCACCGCGCCCTCCAACCTTTCCATCACCGGCCGCTACATCCTCCAGCCGGAGATCTTCAAGATCCTGGAGACCCAGGAGCGCGGCGCCGGCGGCGAGATCCAGCTCACCGACGCCATGATCGGCCTCGCCAGGTCGCAGAAATTCTACGGCGTCGAGTTCGAGGGCGAGCGCCATGATTGCGGCTCCAAGCCCGGCTTCCTCCGCGCCAACATCGCCTACGGCCTGAAGCGCCCCGAGCTGCGCGACGGGTTGATCGCGGAGATGAAGAAGTATCTGGGGCAGTGACATCGAAGGCGGACGCCGTCGATGTCATCCCGGGATGGTCCGAAGGACCAGACCTCAGGTGCGCAATTGCGCACCGGGGGATCTCGAGATTCCGGGTTCGGCTCTTCGAGCCGCCCCGGAATGACAGCCTAGATCACGCCACCAGCGACAGCTTCGGCAAGCTCGCGACCACGGACTGGTTACGCCCGCCCGCCTTCGCGGCATAGAGCGCCTTGTCGGCGGCGGCGACCAGGATCGACCAGTCCATGCCGGCGGCGGGGACGAGACTGGCGATGCCGCAGGAGACCGTCGAGGTCGCCGCATCGTCGGACCAGCCCTGCACCTTGCCGCGGATCGCCTCGGCGATCCCGAAGGCTTCGGTGGCGGAGGTGTTCGGCAGCAGCACGGCGAATTCCTCGCCGCCATAGCGCGCGGCGCAGTCGCCGGCGCGGCTCACCGAATCGGAAATGCAGATGGCGATGCCGACCAGCAGCTGGTCGCCGGCCTGGTGGCCGAACGTGTCGTTGTAGGCCTTGAAGTGATCGGCATCGATCATCAGGAGCGCGACCGGCGTCTTCTGGCGCATCGCGCGCCGCCATTCGACATCGATGACAGCATCGAACTTGCGGCGGTTCTTCAGGCCGGTGAGCGCGTCGGTCGTTGCCATCTCCTCGAGCTTGCGCTCGGCCTCGGCGCGTCGGTCGATCTCGCGTGCGAGCACGAGCGTCGATCCCAGCACGAACAGTGCAAGCGCCAGCACCACGGCGCCGATGCGATAAGCTTCCTTCTGCCACAGCGCGAACACGGCGCTCAGCGGCTTGCCGGCCACCACGAACAGCGGACTGGACCCGCCGCTGCGGACATAGAGCCGCGGGGTCGCGTCGACCGGGCCCTTGCCCGCAAAGGAGCCTCCGACCTGGAGGTTTTCCGGTTTCCAGTCCGGTCGCGTGCCGAGGTTCTTGCCAATGACGTCGAGATCGAACGGCCGCCGCATGATGATGGTGCGGTCGCGCCTGAGCACGGTGATGGTGTCTTCAGGGTCGAGGCTCAGGCGCTCGAACAATTCGTGGAAATAGCTGAAGCGGATCGAGCCGGCGACGACGCCAAGGAAGCCGCCGTCGGTGTCGCTGATGCGCCGGCTGAGCACGATGGAATAGGTGCCGCGGAACAGCATCGGCCGGCTGATGAAGAGGCCCGCTTCCGGATTGTCGTGATGAACCCTGAAGTAGTCCTCCTCGCTCCGGCTCTCCGGCAGGGGATCGAGCGTGGAAGCGTCGATGGTCAGCCTGCCCTCGGCATCGAACACCTGGATCGCGCCGAAATGCCGTGCCGTGGTCGCATGGTCGAACAGGATGAGGTGGCGGACCGTCTTGGAGACCGTCGCGAGCTCGGGCAGCAGCATGTTGTTGGCGACCGCCTTCAGCGACAGGTCGTAGATCTCGATGTTGCGACTGACGTCGGACTCGATGGTCGTCGCCAGGTTTTCCAGCGTCTGGCGGGCGAGTGCCTCCTCGCCGCGGCGCATGTCGAGCATGACGTTGACGCAAATGGTGGAAAAGCCGATCACCGTCACGACGGACGAGATGATCAGAAGTTTCGCCGAGATCCGCCACGGCCGGCGGGCCGTGACTTCGCGCCATCCAGACAGCATCGTTTGCTCCCGATCCTAGTGGATGCGCCCGAAAGCTTGAGTAGTGTTTAAGGTAGGACGGCACTGCCGCAATGAGTTAAGAAACGGTTGATGCGGCTCACGGTTTTGGGCAGGCCCGATCGGGCAAATCCGGCTTCGGACGAGAGGACGACGGTGAACGACTACGACGCGTTGCGCGACTATCTGCTGCGGCAGAAGCAGGACGAATTCGTGCTGAGCTTTGAACAGATCGAGGAGATCATCGGCGCGGCCCTGCCGCGTGCGGCGAATCGTGCCTCGTGGTGGGACAGCCTGCGCAGCCCCGACATCCAGATGCCGCAGCGCGAGGCCTGCCTCGCCGCCGGGTTCGTGGCGACACGGATGCCGGACGGCGCGAGCGTCAGGTTCACGAAAAAGAAGAAGAACGACCGGCGGCGGTGAGTGCCGACCTCGAGGTTGATGTGGCGCGCGAGTCGCGAGTTCAGCTCGCCGCTTCCAGCCGCACTTCCGTCAGCAGGCGCATCGCCGCATCGGCGTCCATCGGCTCGCCGAAGGCAAAGCCCTGCGCGTATTCGCAGCCCATCTGGTAGAGCTCGACCGCGTCGGAATCGGTCTCGGCGCCTTCGGCGACCACGTCCATGCCGAGGTCGTGCGCGAGCGCGATGATCGACTTCAGGATCACCGGACGGGTGCCGCGGTTGGTGGTGCGCACGAACGACTGGTCGATCTTGATGGTGTCGAACGGGAAGCGCTGGAGATAGGCCAGCGAGGAATGGCCGGTGCCGAAATCGTCGAGCGACAGCCCGGTGCCGAGCTCGCGGATCCGCGTCAGCATCTGCGCCGCGTGCTCCGGGTTCTCCATCACCAGCGATTCCGTCAATTCCAGCTTCAGCGTGCCGCGCGCCACCGACGAGCGCGACAGCACGGTGCGGATGTCGTGGATCAGGTCGTGGCGCAGCAATTGCCGCGAGGAGACGTTGACGGAGGCGAAGATCGGCTCGCGCGAGCGCATCGCGCGCTGCCAGATAGAGAGCTGCTTTGCGGTCTGGTCGAGCACGAACATGCCGAGGTCGACGATCAGGCCGGTCTCTTCGGCGATGGTGATGAATTCCGACGGCGCCATGCGCCCGAGCTTGGGGTGGTCCCAGCGCGCCAGCGCCTCGAAGCCGGCGACGGAGCGGTCCTCCAGCCGGACGATCGGCTGGTAGAGGATGGTGAGCTCCTGCCGCTCGATGGCGCGGCGCAGCTCGCTTTCCAGCGTCAGGCGGTCGGTCTTGCGGGCGCGCATCGCCGGCTTGTAGACGTCGATGCGATCGCCGCCGATGCGCTTGGAGTGATACATCGCCAGCTCGGCATCCTTGATGATCTCGTCCGTCAATTGCGTCTGAGGATCGGAAAGTGCGAGCCCGATTGAGGCCGTGAGAAAAATCTCGCGCTCGTTGAAGGCGATCGGCGCGCGGATGGTCTTGCGGATGGTCTCGGCGAAGGCGGTGATGCGGGCGGGATCCTGCTCCGACAGCAGGATCAGGCCGAACTGGTCGCCGGCGAGCCGCGCCAGCGTGTCCTGCGGCTTCAGGATGCGGGTGAGGCGGCGGGCCAGCGTCAGCAGGATGGAATCGCCGACCGCAATGCCGACGGAATCGTTGACCTGCTTGAAGCGGTCGAGGTCGATCACCATCAGCGTCGGCCGCAGCGTCGGCATGGTCTTGGCGAAATGCGCGACCGCACCCAGCCGGTCCATGAACAGCTTGCGGTTGGGCAGGCCGGTGAGGTTGTCATGCACGGAATCGTGCAGCAGGCGCTCCTCGGCATTGCGCAGCTCGGTGACGTCGGTGAGCGTGCCGACCACGCGCGAGACCTCGCCGTCGGAGCCGACCACGGGACGCGCCTTCAGCGCGAACCACATGAAATGACCGTCCGGGGTGCGCAGGCGGAAGTCCTGCACCAGGCGGCCGCGGCGCTGGTCGAGCACGCTGTCGAGCGCGGCGCGGAAACGGTCCTGGTCAAGCGGATGCAGCACTTCCAGCCAGGACGCCGCCGGGCCTTCCAGCGTGCCGCGCTTGAGGCCGAGCAGGGCTTCGGTCTCGGGGCTGGTGAAGACCTTGTCGGCGGAAACGTCCCAGTCCCAGATCAAATCGCCGGAACCGGCGAGCGCCAGTGCGCGCCGCTCGATGTCGGAGACGACGCCGGTGGTGGCGCCGCCGCCGGCGAAGGCGTGCTGCATCACCGTGAAGCCGATCAGCATCACGATCAGCACGAGGCCGCCGAGCAGCGCCGGGCCGACGATGTCGTTGGTGACGGAGCCCGCCACCGTCATGCCGGCCGCGACCACCCAGACCACCAGGAGGAACCAGGTCGGAATCAAGAGCACCGCGCGGTCGAAGCCGTGGGTGGAGAGATAGACGATGAGCGCGAAGCCGGCGAAGGCGATCAGCACCAGCGAGATGCGCGCGATGCCGGAGGCCACCGCCGGGTCGAACAGCGCCAGTGCGACCAGCGAGCCGAGGAAGGCGAGCCAGCCCACCGTGATGTGCGAATAGCGCACATGCCATCGACTGAGGTTGAGATAGGCGAACAGGAACACCAGCAGCGTCGCCGCCAGGATCGCTTCACCCGCCGCGCGCCAGATGCGCTCGGCGTTGTTCGACATGTCGAGCACCTTGCCCCAGAAGCCGAAATCGACGCCGATATAGACCAGCACCGCCCAGGCCAGCGCCGCGGCCGCCGGGAACATGATGCTGCCCTTCACCACGAACAGAATCGTGAGAACGAGCGCCAGCAGCCCCGAAATGCCGATCACGATGCCCTGGTAGAGCGTGAAGGAATTGACCTTGTCCTTGTAGGCTTCCGGCTCCCACAGATAGAGCTGCGGCAGCTTGTCGGTGCGCAGCTCCGCGACGAAGGTGATGACGGCGCCGGGATCGAGCGTGACGCGGAAGACGTCGGCGGTCGGGCTTTCCTGCCGCTCCGGCCGGTCGCCGGTCGAGGGCGTGATGGTCGCGATGCGCGATAGGCCGAGGTCGGGCCACAGCAGGCCTGACGAGACGATGCGGTAATGCGGGGCGACGATCAGGCGGTCGAGCTGGTCGTCGGTGTTGTTGGCGAGCGCGAACACCACCCAGTTCTGGCCGCCCTCGCGGGCGCGCACCTCGATGCGGCGGACGATGCCGTCGGTGCCGGGCGCGGTCGAGACCTGGATACGGTCGGCATCGCTGCGCTGATGCTCGAGCACGCCGGTGAGGTCGATCGCGGGCGCGTCACCGCGGACGCTGACGGCGTCGAGCGCGCGCGCCGGAAGCGCGGCGACAAGAATCATGAGGCCCAGCGCGATGGGCGCGAGGCACCTGATCAGACGCAAGGTCAGTTCTCCGCGTTCGACGCAAACTTCGTGTGCAAGGCGATTTCAGACCGGACGGAATTGGTTCGGTGCGTCGCGATAGATGCCACGAAAGCAAGGAAAATCAAAGGGTTTCCGGCGTCCCCTATGGGTCAGAGGCCTAGGCCTCCAACACAATTTTGCCAATATGTGCGCTCGTCTCCATGCGCCGGTGGGCATCGGCCGCCTTTTCCAGCGGGAAAGCGCTGTCCATCACCGGTTTGACCCGGCCTTCGCGCAGAAGCGGCATCACTTTCGCCTCGATCGCGGCCACCATCGCCGCCTTGTCCGCATTACTACGGGGGCGCAGCGTCGAGCCGGTATGCGTCAGGCGCTTGACCATGACCTTGGCGATGTTGACGCTGACCTTGGGGCCGTTGAGGGTCGCGATCTGGACGATGCGGCCGTCAACCGCGGCAGCGTCGTAGTTGCGGTCCACATACTCGCCGGCGACCATGTCGAGGATCAGGTTGACGCCGGCATTGCCGGTCTCCGCCTTCACCACGGCGACGAAGTCTTCGGTCTTGTAGTTGATGGCGCGGTCGGCCCCGAGCTTGAGGCAGGCATCGATCTTGTCCTGCGAGCCGACGGTGACGAACACCTTCGCGCCGAACGCCTTCGCAAGCTGGATCGCCATGGTGCCGATGCCGGAGGAGCCGCCGTGGATCAGCAGCGTCTCGCCGGCCTTGAGGCCGCCGCGCTCAAACACGTTGTGCCAGACCGTCATCAGGGTTTCCGGCAGCGCGCCGGCTTCCTTGATCGACAGCGCCGGCGGCACGCTCATCGCCTGGGCGTCCTGGGCGATGCAGTACTGCGCATAGCCCCCGCCGGCGACCAGCGACATCACCTTGTCGCCGATCTTGTGCCGCTTGGCATTGCTGCCGACGGCGACGACTTCACCGGCGATTTCCAGGCCCGGCAGGTCGCTGGCGCCGGGCGGCGGCGGATAGGCGCCGGAACGCTGCGCCACGTCGGGCCGGTTGACGCCGGCGGCCTGCACCTTGACCAGGATCTCGTCGGGACCGGGCTGCGGCACGGTCCGTTGTTCCGGCACCAGCACCTCCGGTCCGCCGGGCTTGGAGATGGCGACCACGGTCATTTGCGCGGGCAGCTTGTCCATGATGTGTCCTTGAGCAAAGGTGCGGGAGGAGACGAGGCCATTGCTTAGCCAGCGCGGTCCAAGCTGGCAACCGCCTCAGCCGTGTGCCCGGTGCGAACGCAGGAGGAACGATCATGGCGACGGAAGACGACGACCGCCCGCGCAAGAAGATCACGCATGAAATCGGACAGGATCTCTCACTGTTGTCCGTGGAGGAACTGACCGAGCGCGTCGCCCTGCTCAAGACCGAGATCGCAAGGCTGGAAGAAGCCGCCGCCAAGAAGCGCGCCTCGCGCGACGCGGCGAACAGTATTTTCAAGTCGTAGCGGCTGTCGCTCCACTCTCGTGTCCAGGACGTGGCGCCCGAACTCTCCTCGTCGTCATTCCGGGGCGGCGCGATAGCGCCGAGCCCGGAATCCATAACCACCGGCTTTTGCAGGGGGCAGGCTGACAGAGCCGGGTCGCCTCATCCGCTCGTGGTTATGGATTCTCAGATGCACAATTGCGCATCATAGCTCGCGACTTCGGCGCGCCCCGGAATGACGAGGGGGAGTTTGTTCCGCAGTGCACTCGGCCACTGACCGACATGGCTAACGAACCCTCAAAAAATTCGCTCGTTTACCGTCGATTAAGCTTTCGGCTTTATGACTGGAACTGTCCTCGTTTGGACACCGAGTGGCTCCTGTCCACTCTGTTTGACGCCTCCCTGTTATCAACTTTCAAAGCCGCCGGTCTTCCGGCGGCTCTTTTTTGCGTCTCGTTGCGGTTGAATTCCGAGGAAAGACCCGCGGAAACCATATCCGAGCTTGTCGCTGGACTCCGCGTCCCGCCCGCGCAATGATTTGTTCATCATAAAGCCGGCGCAAAGCCGGACAGGTAAACAGTTGCGTAAGGGGCGTTAACCATGGAACGTTTGCAAGCCGACGGCGCTCTCGTTCAACTCAGCGAGCGGTTCACCAATTCGGCTGCGTTCGGCACGCTGTTCCGCGAGGGCATGGACCTCGTCGAAGAGACCGCAGCCTATCTCGACGGCGCCGGCCGCACCGAGGCCAAGGCACTCGATCGCGCCGTCAGCCTCACCTACGCGACCGAGAGCATGCGCCTCACCACCCGCCTGATGCAGCTCGCCTCCTGGCTGCTGCTGCACCGCGCGGTGAAGGAAGGCGAGATGACGCTGGTCCAGGCCAACCGCGAGAAGACCAAGGTCAAGCTCAGCGCGGCCGATCCCGGTCCCGCCGACACCATCGAGAAGCTGCCCTCGCAGCTGCAGGATCTGATCCATCGCTCGATGAGCCTGCAGACCCGCGTGCGCCGCCTCGACACCACCATCCACACCCCGCCGGCCGAGCACATCGCGATCGGCAACCCGCTGGTGCCGCACCTCAACGCGCTGAAGGCCGCGTTCGAGCGGTAAGCTCTATCGACAATCTCGGTCGTCATTCCGGGCTCGCGACTTCGTCGCGTCCCGGAATGACAGCCGGAAAAACAAAAACGCCCCCGGTCTCCCGGGGGCGTTTTTCGTCGCGGCCGAAACGGCCGGATCAATCCTTCTTGAGGAAACCCGAGAACTTCTTCTGGAAACGCGAGACGCGGCCGCCGCGATCCATGATCTGGGCGTTGCCGCCGGTCCAGGCCGGGTGCGACTTCGGGTCGATGTCGAGGTTCAGCGTGTCGCCTTCCTTGCCCCAGGTGGAGCGGGTCAGGTACTCGGTTCCGTCGGTCATCACGACCTTAATCGTATGATAATCCGGATGAATTTCGGCTTTCATGGCAATTCCTAGGGCGACCTGCGCCTTGCTTGAGTGGCTATCGAATGACGGATTTGGCCGGCTCTATACCCCAGCGGACCCTTCAAAACAAGCCATTGTGGGCAAAGGAGAACCGGGCCGTCCCCTAAGGGACATCCCGGATTTGCCACTCCCCCCGCACCGGCCTATGTGGAGCACATCTGTCTCCCTGGGTCCGATCTCATGAGCGCTGTGGAACGGCTTGACGACCAGTACCGCGACGAGCGCGATGCCGCGCCGCCTGAGGCCCCGTCCATCGAAGCCGAGCTGATCGAGCAGCCCGCCAAGGGCCGCGCCAAGCTGCGGCCGCTGCTCGCGCTCGCGCCCTATGTGGCCCGCTATCGCGGCCGGGCCGCGCTCGCCTTCGTCGCGCTCACGATCGCCGCGCTGACCACGCTGCTGGTGCCGGTCGCGGTGCGCCGGATGATCGATTTCGGCCTGACGCCTGAGGGCATCGAGCTGATCAACAGCTACTTCTCGGTGATGATCGCGGTCGTCGCCGTGCTCGCGCTGGCAAGCGCCGCGCGCTACTACCTCGTGATGACGATCGGCGAGCGCATCGTCGCCGACCTCAGGCGCGATGTCTTCGCCCATTTGCTGTCGCTGTCGCCCGCCTTCTTCGATTCCGCGCGCAGCGGCGAATTGATCTCGCGGCTCACCGCCGACACCACCCAGCTCAAATCCGCCGTCGGCGCCTCGGTGTCGATCGCGCTACGCAACCTGATGATGTTCTTCGGCGCGGTGGCGATGATGGTCATCACCAGCCCGAAGCTGTCGGGCTTCGTGCTGCTGGCCATTCCCCTGATCGTGCTGCCGCTGGTCGCCTTCGGGCGCTGGGTGCGGCGTCTGTCGCGCAATGCGCAGGACACGCTCGCCGAGGCCTCCGCCTATGCGGGCGAGCTGGTCGGCGCGATCCGCACCGTGCAGGCCTATACCAGCGAAGGGTTGGCTGCGAAGCGCTTCGGCGGCGAGGTCGAGCAAGCCTATGAAGCCGCGCGCACCTCGACGCAGGCGCGCGCCGTGCTCACCGCCATCATCATCTTCATCGTGTTCGCAAGCGTGGTCGCGATCCTCTGGATCGGCTCGCATGACGTGCTCACCGGCGCGATCTCGCCGGGCCGGCTCGGCCAGTTCGTGCTTTATGCCGCGTTCGCGGCCGCCGGCCTCGGCCAGCTCAGCGAGGTCTGGGGCGAAGTCTCGGCGGCCTCAGGCGCTGCCGAGCGGCTGTTCGAGATCCTGCATGTGCAGCCCGACATCAAGGCGCCCGCCTCACCGCGCGCGCTGCCGGTGCCGGCGCGCGGCGAGGTCGGGTTCGACCAGGTCAGCTTCGCCTATCCGGCACGGCTCGACGTCAAGGTGCTCGACGCCGTGTCGTTCACCGTGCGCCCCGGCGAGAAGGTCGCGATCGTCGGTCCCTCCGGCGCCGGCAAGAGCACGATCTTTCATCTGCTGCTGCGCTTCTACGATCCGCGCAGCGGCGCGATCTCGCTCGACGGCGTGCCGGTCAGGTCGGCGGACCCGCGTGATTTCCGTTCCCGCATCGCGCTGGTGCCGCAGGAATCGAACGTGTTCGCCGCGAGTGCCCGCGAGAACATCCGCTTCGGCCGGCCCGATGCGACCGACGCCGAGGTCGAGCGCGCCGCCGAGCTCGCGCATGCCGCCGAGTTCATCCGTCGCCTGCCCGAAGGCTTCGACACCCCGCTCGGCGAGCGCGGCGTGACGCTGTCCGGCGGCCAGCGCCAGCGCATCGCGATCGCGCGCGCGATCCTGCGCGATGCGCCGCTGCTGCTGCTCGATGAAGCCACCTCCGCGCTCGACGCCGAAAGCGAGACGCTGGTTCAGACCGCACTCGAAGAGCTGATGAAGCACCGCACCACGCTGGTGATCGCCCATCGCCTGGCAACCGTCTTGTCCTGCGACCGCATCCTGGTGATGGACCAGGGCAAGATCGTCGAGCAGGGCACGCATGCCGAGCTGGTGGCTGCGAACGGGCTCTATGCGAGGCTCGCGAGGCTGCAGTTCGAGGGGGCGTGACGAGCGAGACACCCGCCGGCTGCCCTAAATTCGGTGTCGTCCCGGCGAAGGCCGGGACCCATAACCCCAAGAAGAAGTTTGTCGAAGACTCGTAGTGAAGAGTCCTCTCACGGTACGGTCACCTGCGCCTATCGATAGATCACGCGGTATGGGTCCCGGCCTTCGCCGGGACGACGCCGGAGAGATTGGCGCGCGCCTACGGCCTCCACACCATCTTCAGCACCGGCCGTCCCGAGGTCGGATTCACGTCGTCGCCGGCATGCGCAAAGCCGTTGCGCTCATAGAAGCGGATGGCGCGCGTGTTGTCCTTGTTGACGAGCAGCGTGACGCCAGAAGGTGACAGGCGCTTGGCTTCCTCCACCAGCAGCCGCGCGGCATCCGAGCCCCAGGATGCGGGATCGACCACGAGCTGGTCGAGATAGCCCTCGCCGTCGATGGTGACGAAGCCGGTTAGCGCGCCGTCCGCCTCCGCAACCACGATCGAGGCCTTCGGCACCAGATCCTTGCGCCAGCGCTCGCGCCACCAGTCCAGCCGCGCCGCGAAGTCGATCTGCGGGTAGGCCTGCTGCCAGGTGCGATGCCAGAGGTCGATGGCGGCAGCCTCGTCCTCGGCGCGATAGGGGCGGAGGTGGAGGGCGCTCACTACCGCTCCGTCAGCTTCAGCTCGATGCGGCGGTTGCGCTTGTAGGCGTCCTCCGTGTTGGCGGTGTCGAGCGGCTGGAATTCACCGAAGCCGGCGGCGACGAGGCGCTGGGCCGGCACGCCGAGCGAGATCAGGTACTGCACCACCGAGATCGCGCGCGCCGCGGACAGGTCCCAGTTCGACTTGAAGCTCGCACCGCTCACGGGGCGCACGTCGGTATGACCGTCGACGCGCAGCACCCAGGCGATCTCGGCCGGGATCTTCTTGTCGAGCTCGATCAGCGCGTTCGCCACCGTGTCGAGCTCGGCGCGCCCCTCGGGCAGGAGCGTCGCCTGGCCGGTGTCGAAGAACACCTCGGACTGGAATACGAAGCGGTCGCCGACGACGCGGATGTCGGGGCGGTTGCCGAGGATGGCGCGCAGACGGCCGAAGAATTCCGAGCGGTAGCGCGACAATTCCTGCACGCGCTGCGCCAGGGCGACATTCAAGCGAGAGCCCAGATCGGCGATCCGGTTCTGCGATTCCTTGTCGCGCTTCTCGCTGGCATCGAGCGCCTCTTCCAGCGCGGCGAGCTGCCGCCGCAGCGCGCTGATCTGCTGGTTCAGCACCTCGATCTGCGCCAGCGCCCGCGCCGAGACCGCCTTCTCCGAGTCCAACGCCTTGCCGAGTTCGGTGGACTTGCCCTGCGCGTCGTTGCCGGCGGCAGCCAGGCCGTCATAGAGGCCCTTGATGCGGTCGCGCTCGGACTCCGCCGAGGCGAGGCCGGCCTTCAATTGCGAGACCTGGTCGTCGAGCGTGAGCTTGCCGAGCTTCTCCAGCGACAGCAGCTCGTTGAGCTGGGCGATCTTGGCGTTGAGCTGCTCCAGCGCCTTGTCCTTGCCGCTCACCTCCTGCGACAGGAAGAACTGCACGACCAGGAACACCGACAGCAGGAACACGATCGACAGCACCAGCGTCGACAGCGCGTCGACGAAGCCGGGCCAGTAGTTGAAGGCGCCGTCGCTGCGGCGGCCGCGCGCTAGAGCCATGTCGCTAACCCTTCTCGGGCTGGCGCGCGAGCCGCTCCAGCAGGCGGCGGATCTCGCGGTTCTGCTCGCCCTGGCCGTCGGCCCATTCGCGGATCATCTGCTGCTCGGTGCGCATGTGCGAGACCAGCGCCTGGATGGCTTCGGCAAGGCTCGCCATCGCCGCCGTGGTGCCGCGGCTGGCGCTGCCTTCCTCCAGCACGGAGCGCAGCCGCTCGACGGCGGCCTGAAGCTCGCCGCTGGCAACACCCCCGCCGGTGGCGGCCACGGTCACTTCGCCGCGGCCATATTCGCGCACGGTGGTGGCGAGCCAGTCCTCGAGGTCGGTGTAGAAGCGGTTCTGGGCCTGGCTCGATTGCAGGTCGAGGAAGCCGAGGATCAGCGAGCCGGCGAGGCCGAACAGGGAGCTCGAGAACGAGATGCCCATGCCGCCGAGCGGGGCGGCGAGGCCCTCCTTCAGCGTGTCGAACAGCGCCCCGGAATCGCCGCCGACCTTGAGCCCGTCGATCACCTTGCCGACCGAGCCGACCGTCTCGATCAGACCCCAGAAGGTGCCGAGCAGGCCGAGGAAGACGAGCAGGCCGGTCATGTAGCGGGAGATGTCCCGGGCCTCGTCGAGGCGGGTCGCGATCGAATCGAGCAGGTGCCGCATCGTGGTCTGGGTGATCGTCATCCGCCCGGTGCGCTCGCCGCCCAGGATCATCGCCATCGGCGCCAGCAGCTTGGGGTGCCGGGCCGGGGCAAGGCCGGGATCGGCGATGCGGAAATTATTGACCCAGGACACCTCTGGGTAGAGCCGGATGACCTGGCGGAAGGCCAGCACGATGCCGATGAACAGCACCGCCCCGATCAGGGCGTTGAGGCCCGGATTGGCGAAGAAAGCCTGGATGATCTGCTTGTAGAGCACCACGCCCACCAGTGCGCAGAGCACGAGGAAGACCAGCATCCGCACCAGGAAGACGCTGGGCGAGGATAGCTTGGTGTATTCGATGTCCATGGGGGAGCGGGGCGAGGCGCCTGACGGCATGTCCGGTATCATCCGTTACGAAAGCTTGCTTGCGGCGCGCACTATGGCACAGCGCCAGCCCAAAAAAAGCGCCGGATGCGCGGATTCCGTGGAGAGCTTCCGGAACCCAAAGCCGAAACCGCGCTTTGATAAGGACGTATTTTGCAAAACTTCGGCAATCCGCAGGCTTAGGTCGGATTTTTTGCATGGTGACGGATCTCGGGGGACTGGACGTCATCGCGCCGTTGCTCGCGGTCCTGATGGCGTTCGCCTGCATCCGGCCGGGCGGCAACGCCCGAACCTGCCCGTTGCTTCTTCCGCGTCCCGAACCAGACATGACCAGGGGAGTGGCCGCATGAGCGTCGTTTCCGCGATCATCGGGACTGCCGAACGCGTGCCGCTGCCTGATGTCGTGATCCGCGCCGCGATCCAGCGTCTGTGCTCGCGGACGGCGACCCGCATCTCCGCCCTCGGCGCGGACGACGAGGCCGCCTTCGCCGGGCGGATGATGCTGCGGCCGATCGCCGAGGACATCGATGCCGCCAATGCCGGGCACGACGAGGCGCCCGCATCCTTCATCGCGCAGGCGCTCGGCCCCAACCGCAAATACTCGTCCTGCTTCTACACGACCGATGCGACCACCCTGCGGGAGGCGGAAGAGGAGGCGCTGCGCCAGACCGTCGCGCATGCCGGTCTCGCCGACGGGCAGACCATCCTCGAGCTCGGCTGCGGCTGGGGCTCGCTGTCGCTCTGGACGGCGCGGCAGTTTCCGCATGCCAAGGTGACGGCGGTGTCGAACTCGCAAGGCCAGCGGGCCTATGTCGAGGAGCAGGCGCGGCTGCGCGGGCTTTTGAACCTGCGCGTGGTCACCGCCGACATGAACGTGTTCGCGCCCGAGGGCCAGTTCGACCGCATCGTCTCGGTCGAGATGTTCGAGCACGTGATGAACTGGCGCAAGCTGATGACGCGCCTGCGGTCATGGCTCGCGCCCGAGGGGCGCCTGTTCATGCACATCGTTACCCATCGTTCCGGCTCCCATCTGTTCGACCGGGCCAATCGCGAGGACTGGATTGCGCAGCACGTCTTCACCGGCGGGCTGATGGCGAGCCATCACCTCGTCAGGCAATTCGACGACATCTTCACGGTCGAGAAGGAATGGTGCTGGAGCGGCACGCATTATCAGCGCACCGCCAACGACTGGCTCGCCAATTTCGATGCCCATCGCGACGCGATCGAGGCTTCCTTGCGCAACGTCCATGGCGACGAGACCGCCTTATGGATGCGACGCTGGCGCTGGTTCTTCCTCGCGACATCGGGCCTGTTCGGCTACGCCGGCGGAACGGAATGGGGCGTCAGCCACTACCGGATGAAGGCGGCGGATGAGGGGGTCTCATAGTCCCGCGTGCCCAGCGCATGCATGAGGTCCGCTGTGCCCCCATAGCGGCGCGATGGCAGACCTCATCCGAGGTCCGAATTGGGGCCAATTCCGGACATTCCTAAGGGGCCGCAGTGTCTTCGTGCGACGCCACCTGTTTCCCGGATGCGTCAGGTGACGTAGAATGTCACTGCCCCTTGAAGCGGGACGTGCCGAAATCACCGTCCGGGCAAACGAGAGCACGGGTGCTATCGGCAGGCACACTCCTCTTAGAGACCGTTCTTTTTTCGGTCTCGCACCACCGTTCACCACGAACTTTGCGCGCTGCGTTTGCGGCGGCTCGTTCGAGTAATGTCGGGAGGAAAGCAATGAGCAAGGTCAATCGAAGGTCCGCACTGGGAATCGGGTTGGCTGCAGTTTCGGCTGCCATGGTCAAGCCAGCGGCCGCTCAAGCCACAAGCTACAAGGATACGACGCCTTGGCCAGGTGTCGTGGTGCGTGAATATGAAGGCGAAACACCATCCCTGATCCCAGGTTTTAAGACCGTCTCAATGCGCGATATCATTATGCAGCCGGGGTCGAAGACCATGGGCCCCCCGATGATGAATGCCATGGTCTGCCATGTCACCGAAGGGGAGCTTCGGCTTGAGCAGGAGGGAAAGACCTTTACGGGCAAGAAGAATTTTGTCTGGACCTGCAACAAGGAAACAAAAGAACAGGCGTACAACGACGGGAATGTGGTCGCGATTATGCGGATCACCGACCTGAAAGCTTAAGTCTCGTTTCTTCGCAAGAGATCTATTGTGGGAGCGGATGGCGCATGCGAGGACGCGCCATCCGCGTGCAGGACCGCTTCGGGTCACGAGCGTGATGCTATGATTGATCGCAAAACTTCCGCTTGGCCGTCAGTAGCTGAATATCGTTTGCGCCCTCGTGAACGCACGTCCCGGCTCGAAACGTTTGATTGCGATGTTCTGTCGCAGCGCGCGGCGATGGAACTCGACTCACAATCCGGTGAGAGCCGGAAAGTGACCTGAACTCAGCACGATAGGTCATGTGACATTGGGCCGCCCGCGCCACGCGTTGCATCGCAGCAGGCGCATTCTATTTTGACGACATCAGCCGCGCGTGATTTGCCCAGAACGGGCCCGCGCGGAGCGTGACCAGTTTCAACAACATCGGGGCACTTAACTTCATGTCAGGACTTCGTGCGCGATCGGCATGCGTTGCAATGATGCTCGCGGCCTTTGCGCCGCTGCTCGCGGGCTGCGAGGAATCCAGCTCGGCCGTGTCCGCCGCCCAGCCTGCCGATCCTGACGTCAGCATCGTCGTCGTCAAGCAGCAAGCCCGCGCCGTGGTGCGCGAATTGCCCGGCCGCATCGCGCCGACGCGCGTCTCCGATGTGCGGCCGCGCGTCTCCGGCATCGTGGTCGAGCGCCTGTTCCGCCAGGGCAGCGAGGTCAAGGCGGGCGATGCGCTCTATCGCATCGATCCGCGTCCGTTCGAGGTCGAGGTGATGGCCAACGAGGCGGCGGTCGCCAAGGCCGAAGCCGGGTTGATGCAGGCCAAGCAGCAGGCGCACCGTATCGCCACGCTCACCAGCCAGCGTGCAGCGCCCGAAGCCGAGAACGAGAAGGCGGTTGCCGCCGAACGCCAGGCCCATGCCGAGGTCGAGGGCCGCAAGGCCGACCTCGCGCGTGCCAAGCTCAATCTCGACTATGCCACCGTGCGCGCGCCGATCGACGGCGTGGTTGGTGCAGCGCTCGTCAGCGAAGGCGCGCTCGCCGTGCAGAACGAGACCAACCTCGCCACCATCCAGCAGCTCGATCCGATCTATGCCGACTTCACCCAGTCGGTGAACGAGCTCAACCAGCTCCGCCGCGCCTTCGAGAGCGGCGATCTCGATCGCATCGAGGCCGATGCCGTCAAGGTGCGCCTCGTGCTCGACGACAACACCCTTTATTCGCTCGACGGCAAGCTGCTGTTCTCTGAAGCCAAGGTCGACGCCCATACCGGCCAGGTGACGCTGCGCGGCGAGTTCCGCAATCCGAAGCGCGAGCTGTTGCCGGGCATGTATGTCCGCGTCCGCCTCGACCAGGGCCTCGATAGCGACGCCATCGCGGTGCCGCAGCAGGCGATCCAGCGCAATGGCGGCGGCGGCAGCGAGGTGTTCGTCGTCAAGGATGACAACCGCATCGCGGTGCAGCCGGTGCGCACCGGCTCGGTGCAGGACGGCATCTGGTTCGTCACCGATGGCCTCAAGGCCGGCGACAAGGTCGTGGTCGAAGGCTTCCAGAAGTTCGCGGCCGGCGACAAGGTCAAGCCGCAATCCTGGTCGGAGGCGGACGCGACCGCAGATAACCGTCACGCTCAGAAGCTGACGCGGTAACGTGCCATGGCGAGTTTCTTCATCGACAGGCCGATCTTCGCCTGGGTTGTGGCGCTGTTCATCTGTCTGATCGGCGCGATCTCGGTGCCGCTGCTGCCGATCGCGCAATATCCGATCATCGCGCCGCCCTCGATCTCGATCTCGACCAGCTATCCTGGCGCCTCGCCGGAGAACCTCTACAACAGCGTCACGCGCCTGATCGAGGAGGAGCTCAACGGCGCCTCCGGCATCCTCAATTTCGAATCGACCAGCGACTCGCTCGGCCAGGTCGAGATCATCGCCAATTTCCAGCCCGGCACGGATACCAGCGCGGCGTCCGTCGAGGTGCAGAACCGCATCAAGCGCGTCGAGGCGCGGCTGCCGCGCGCGGTGATCCAGCAGGGCATTCTGATCGAGGAAGCCTCGAGCGCGGTGCTCCAGATCATCACGCTGAACTCGACCGACGGCAGCCTCGACGAGGTCGGCCTCGGCGACTTCATGATCCGCAACGTGCTCGGCGAGATCCGCCGCATCCCCGGCGTCGGCCGCGCCACGCTGTATTCGACCGAGCGCTCGCTTCGCGTCTGGGTCGATCCGGCCAAGCTCGTCGGCTATGGACTGACCGCCGACGACGTCAACAAGGCGATATCGGCGCAGAATGCGCAGGTCGCCTCGGGCAGCATCGGCGCCGAGCCGTCGACCTCGACCCAGCGCACCTCCGCGCTGGTGCTGGTCAAGGGCCAGCTCTCGTCCCCCGATGAATTCGGCGCCATCATCCTGCGTGCCAACGCCGACGGTTCGACCGTGCGCCTGCGCGACGTCGCGCGCATCGAGGTCGGAGGCCTCAGCTACCAGTTCAACACCCGCCTCGACGGCAAGCCGACCGCGGGCCTGTCCGTGCTGATGTCGCCGACCGGCAACGCGCTGGCGACCGCGAGCGCGGTCGAAGAGAAGATGAAGGAGCTGTCGCGCTTCTTCCCGGCCAACATCTCCTACGAGATCCCCTACAACATCACGCCCGTGGTCGAGGCCTCGATCAAGAAGGTGCTGTCGACGCTGGTCGAAGCCGTGGTGCTGGTGTTCGTGGTGATGTTCCTGTTCTTGCAGAACATCCGCTACACCATCATTCCGACCATCGTGGTGCCGGTGGCGCTCCTGGGCGCCTGCACCACGCTGCTGCTCGCCGGCTACTCCATCAACATGCTCTCGATGTTCGGCATGGTGCTTGCCGTGGGCATCCTCGTCGACGATGCCATCGTCGTGGTCGAGAACGTCGAGCGCATCATGAGCGAGGAGGGGCTGCCGCCGAAGGAGGCGACGCGCAAGGCGATGTCGCAGATATCGGGCGCCATCATCGGCATCACGCTGGTGCTGATGGCCGTGTTCGTGCCGATGGCGTTCTTCCCCGGTTCGGTCGGCATCATCTACCGCCAGTTCTCGGTGACCATGGTGGCCGCGATCGGCTTCTCCGCCTTCCTCGCGCTGTCGCTGACGCCGGCGCTGTGCGCCACGTTGTTGAAGCCCGTGGCCAAGGGGCACGGCGATTCCAGCAACGTCGTGTTCAGCCGGTTCAATCACATGCTGGAGGCCGCTCGGTTTCACTACGGGCGCACCGTCGGCTTCTCGCTGAAGCGCACCGGCCGCCTGATGCTGGTCTATGTCGCGCTGCTCGTCGGCCTGTCCTGGGCCTTCGTCAACCTGCCAGGCGGCTTCCTGCCCGTCGACGACCAGGGCTTCGTCACCACCGACGTGCAGACGCCGTCGGACTCCTCCTACGCCCGCACCGAAGCCGTGATCGAGAAGGTGGAAAAATATCTGGCGCAGCGGCCGGGCGTCGACAACGTCACCTTCCTCACCGGCTTCAGCTTCTCCGGTCAGGGCATGAACACCGCGCAGGCTTTCATCACCTTGAAGGACTGGTCGGAGCGTGGGCCGAAGGAGTCGGCCGCCGCGATCGTTGCCGACATCAACCGCGATTTGTCGTCGTCGATCCGCGATGCGAAGATCTCCGCGCTGCAGCCGCCGCCGATCGACAATCTCGGCAACTCCTCGGGCTTCTCGTTCCGTCTCCAGGACCGCGGCCAGAAGGGCTATCCGGCACTGATGCGCGCCGCCGACCAGCTCATCGCGGAAGCCAATGCGAGCCCGGTGCTGCAGAAAGTCTATGTCGAGGGCTTGCCCGAGGCGGGCGTCGTCAATCTCGTGATCGATCGCGAGAAGGCCGGCGCCTTCGGCGTCACCTTCGAGGACATCAACAACACCATCTCGACCAATCTCGGCTCGAACTACATCAACGACTTCCCGAACCGCGGTCGCATGCAGCGCGTCGTGGTGCAGGCCGACGCCCGCGACCGCATGCGCACCGAGGACATCCTCAACTACAACGTCAAGAACAGCCGCGGCCAGCTCGTGCCGTTCTCGTCGTTCACCACGGTGGAGTGGGCACGCGGCCCGACACAGATCGCCGGCTTCAACTACTATCCGGCGGTGCGCATCTCCGGTGAGGCCAAGCCCGGCTTCACCTCGGGCGACGCCATCGCCGAGATGGAGCGCCTTGCCGGCAAGCTGCCGCGCGGCTTCGGCTATGAATGGACCGGTCAGTCGCTCCAGGAGAAGCTGTCGGGCTCGCAGGCGCCGTTCCTGCTCGCGCTCTCGGTGTTCGTGGTGTTCCTGTGCCTCGCCGCGCTCTACGAGAGCTGGACCATTCCGCTCGCGGTGCTGCTCACCGTGCCGCTCGGCATCGTCGGTGCCGTGATCGCGGCGATGCTGCGCGGCCTGCCCAACGACGTCTATTTCACCGTCGGCCTGATCACCATCATCGGGCTTGCGGCCAAGGACGCGATCCTGATCATCGAGTTCGCCAAGGATCTGCGCAAAGAAGGCAAGCCGCTGGTGGACGCGACCATCGAGGCCTGCCGCCTGCGCTTCCGCCCGATCCTGATGACCGGCCTTGCCTTCATCTGCGGCGTGCTGCCGATGGCCATCGCCCACGGCGCCGGCGGCGCCAGCCAGCAGGCGCTCGGCAGCATCGTCATGGGCGGCATGATCGCGGTGGTGATCCTGGCGCTGCTGATGGTGCCGGTGTTCTTCGTCTCCGTGCAGCGCGTGCTGGCGGGTGATCGGGAGAAGGTGGCGGCGGAAGGCGAGGCCTACGGGCCCCCGGCGCCGGTGAAGCTATAGGGCAAACTGTCATGCCGGGGCGCGCATCGCGCGAACCCGGAATCCATCGCGCCACCATTGACTCGGATCAATGGATTCCGGGCTCGCGCCAAGAGGCGCGCCCCGGAATGACGACGTGGACGGGGCGGCGCGCTACGCAGGCTTCCGCAAAATCTTCACCAGCTCCCCGTGCACGAACTCGTTCCCGCACACCACATGCCCGGTCACCAGCGCATCGCCTGTCGTGTCGATGTCGCTCACCGTGCCGCCTGCCTCGCGCACCATGATCATGCCGGCGGCGATGTCCCAGGATTGCAGGTTGCGCTCCCAATAGCCGTCGAGGCGGCCGGCGGCGACGAAGGCGAGGTCGAGGGAGGCGGCGCCGAAGCGGCGCAGGCCCGCGACGCGGTCCTGGATCGCGGTCATCTCGCGGCGGAATTCCTCGTGGTCGCCGCGGCCGATATGGGGCAGGCCGCAGGCCACCACGCATTCGTTGAGCTGGCGGCGGCCGGCCACGCGCAGGCGCTGGTCGTTGAGGAAGGCGCCCTTGCCGCGCTCGGCGATGTAGAGCTCGTCATTGGCGGGGTTGTAGATCACGCCGGCGATGATCGTACCCTCGCGGGCGAGGCCGATCGAGATCGCGAATTGCGGGATGCCGTGCAGGAAGTTGGTGGTGCCGTCGAGCGGATCGACGATCCAGGTGTGGCTCTTGTCGGTGCCCTCGCGGGTGCCGCCTTCCTCGCCGATGAAGCCGTAGCCGGGCCGCGCCTTGGCGAGGTCCTGATAGAGGATCTCCTCGGCGCGCTTGTCGGCGAGCGAGACGAAATTCGCCGGCCCCTTGAGCGAGACCTGCAGATGCTCGATCTCGCCGAGATCGCGTTTGAGGCTGCGGCCGGCGCGGCGCGCGGCCTTGACCATGACGTTGATAGTGGCGGAATACAGCATGAGCTTCCGGTCTTGATCGGGGGAAATGGCGCGAAAACGCGCCTGTTTGGGGGATTGGGTGCCCTGTGGGGGGCCCAACGTCAAGTCATTGCGTCAGGTCATTTGGCGCCGAGCCATTTCCTGGCGGCGGCCTCGGCCTTGGCCCGGTCCTCGGCCGGCAGATCGGACAATTGCTTGTCGAGCTCCGGATCGCCCTTGCCGCCGGTCTTGGCCACCAGGTGCCATTTGAACCCCTCGACCTTGTCCACGGGCGTGCCCATGCCGTTGATCAGCACCCAGGCCAGCCGGTTCTGCGCGATCGCGCTGCCCTGGCGGGACGCCTTGCGGAGCAGGGCTACGGCCGCCGGTTGGTTCTTCGGCGTGCCGGTGCCGTTGAACAGCGCGATGGCGTATTCGACCTCGGCATCGACATTGTCGGTCAGCGAGGCCGCCTGGAGCAGCCGCACCGCGCGTTCCGGGTCCTTCGGCACGCCGGTGCCCTCCTTGTAGAAGGTCGCCAGCGCGTATTGCGCCTCGGGCAGGCCGGCGTCCGCCGCCTGCCGCAGCAGCTCGGCGGAACGCTTGACGTCCTGCGGCAGGGTCTGGCCGTCGAGATAGAGCAAAGCGAGGTTATAGGCAGCCTTGGGCTCGCCGAGCTTGGCGGCGGAAGCCATCAGCTTCACCGCCTCGCCCTTGTCGACCGGGCCGCCGCGGCCGGCGATGCGCATCATGGCGAGCGCGAACATCGCCTCGCGGTCGCCGGCGTCGGACGCACGCTTGTACCATTCGAGCGCCTTGGCGTAGTCGCGCTTGATGCCCATGGCGTTGGAATAGAGCTCGCCCAGCATGGTCATCGCCTTGGGATCGCCCGCCTGGGCGCGGGCGGTGGCGAGCTCGAACGCGGTCTTGTACTGGCCGCGCTGGTAGGCGCCGAACACCAGGTCGACATTGGAATTGTCGGTCGGAGGCGCCGGGATCACGGTCGCGGGCAGCGCCGGCTTGGGGGAGGCGGACGGCTTCGGCGCCGGCGCGGCCTCCTTCTTCTTGGGGGGCGCGGGCGGCTTGGCTTTCTGCTTCTCGGCCGGCGGGCTCGGCGTTGTGGCCGGCGGCGCGATCTGGAGTTGCGCGGCCGCGGGCACCGTGAGCAGCAGCGTGGCCAGGATGGTGATGCGCGGGAGCTTCATGTCGGGCGCTAGCCGTGCTCGCCCGCGGGATTTTGGCTTGCGAGCGCAGCCGCATGGGCCTTCTTGATCGTGGCGTCGGCCTCGATCAGTGCGGCCTTGGCCCCGCGCGGATCGGCCCAGACGAACTCGCCGACCAGCACGAAATCGGCGCCGCTGGCGGCGAAATCGTAGGCCTCTTCCAGCGAGGTCGCAAAGCCGACGCAGGGCGGCTCGAACAGCTCGGCCCACCAATCCAGCCGCTCGGCGATCGCCTCGGACGACGGACGCTGGCCCTTTGCATCGGGCTCGCCGAACAGCAAATAATCCGCGCCAATTTCGCCCGCATCCATGGAATGGTGCCGTGTCGTCAGCCCGCCGACGCCGGCGATGCGATCGGGCTTGAGCGATGGCAGCGCCTCTTTCAGCGCGGCGATGCCGGGCAGGTGCGCGCCGTCGGCACCGCCGCGCGCGACCAGTTCGGCATGGCCGTCGATCAGCAGCGCGGCGCCGGCCTTCTGGACCGGCGGCGCGAGTGCCTTGATCCACGAGATCATGGTGCGCTGGTCGGTCTCCTTCAGCCGCACCAGCACGGCCGCGACGTCGGCGGCCGCGAGCAGGCCCGGCAACTCGGCGACGAGCGAAGCTGGGTCATCGACAACAGGCGTCGCGAGATAAAGGCGCGGCGCCGGGCGCGGCGGAGGCGATTTGTTCGACAAGGTCTAGGCCGCTTTCTTTTCCAGGCTGCTTTGCCATTCGCCTTTGGAGGCGAGGCCGTTCATTCGTGCACGATGGCTGAAGGCGCGCTGGCCGGCCGCGACGTTCTCGGCCTTGCCGGACCAGGCCTTCTGCGGCGCGGCCTGAAGCGCGCGGCCGTAGGAGAAGGTCAGGCCCCAGGGCAGCGGGCCGAGCTTGTGCATGGCGTTGAGATGCGCGGTTGCCTCTTCGTCCGACTGGCCGCCGGAGAGGAAGGCGATGCCGGGCACCGCCGCCGGCACACAGGCCTTGAGCAGCCGTATCGTCTTCTCCGCGACCTCCTCGACGGGGGCCTGCTTCGCGCACTTCTTGCCCGAGATCGCCATGTTCGGTTTCAGCACCATGCCTTCGAGCGCGACGCGCTGCACGCGCAATTCCTGAAACGTCTTGTTGAGCACGCGCTGCGTGACCTCGTAGCAGCGGTCGATGTCGTGATCGCCGTCCATCAGCACTTCCGGCTCGACGATCGGCACGATCCGCGCGGCCTGGCACAGCGCCGCATAGCGCGCCAGTGCGTGGGCGTTGACGCTGATCGCCGTCATCGAAGGAATGCCGCTGCCGATGTCGATCACCGCGCGCCATTTGGCGAAGCGCGCGCCGCGCTCGTAATATTTCTTCAGCCGCTCGGCGAGCTTGTCGAGCCCGACGGTCACGAGCTCGCCCGGGCACATCGGCAAGCCTTGCGTGCCTTCGTCGACCTTGATGCCCGGGATGGCGCCGCTACTCTCGATCAGCTTCACCAGCGGCGTGCCGTCCTTCGCATCCTGCCAGATCGTCTCGTCATAGAGGATCACGCCGGAGATGTACTGGCTCATGGCTTCCCTGGATCGGAACAGCATCTCGCGGTAGTCGCGCCGGTTCGATTCCGTCGATTCCACGCCGATCGCGTCGAAGCGCTTCTTGATGGTGCCGGAGGATTCGTCGGCGGCAAGGATGCCCTTGCCGGGCGCGACCATGGCGGTCGCGATCCTGTTGAGCTCAGTCAGATCCATCGAGAGGTCCTCCCAAAACGATTCTGCCCTTGCCCGTGAAAATAGACCGTTCTCGGGCAAATGCCGAGTTAACGTTCGTCGCAGGGGTAAGGGGGTTCTCTGTCATTCCGGGATGCGCCGAAAGGCGCAGGCCCGGAATCCATAACCCCAGGCTGTGGTTATGGATTCCGGGCCCACGCTTCGCGTGTCCCGGAATGACGGGAGGGTGTGTCCGGAGGCCTTACGCCACCGCGCGATCGCTACGCGACGCGGGGGTCGAGCTCACCCTTGGCGTAGCGCTTGGCCATCTCGGCGGTGGTCAGGACCTTCTTGATCTTGGAGGCCTGGCCGGCGGTGTTGAACTCCTGGAGCCGCTGCTTGCACAGCTTGGTCATCGCTTCCATCGCCGGCTTCAGGTACTTGCGCGGGTCGAACTCTTCCGGATTGTCCTTCAGCACCTTCCGGATCTGGCCGGTCATCGCCATCCGGTTGTCGGTGTCGATGTTGATCTTGCGCACGCCGTTCTTGATGCCGCGCTGGATCTCGGTAACAGGCACGCCCCAGGTCGGCTTCATCTTGCCGCCATAGGTGTTGATGATGTCCTGGAGGTCCTGCGGCACCGACGACGAGCCGTGCATGACGAGGTGCGTGTTCGGCAGCTTGCGGTGGATCTCCTCGATCACCTTCATGGCGAGGATGTCGCCGTCCGGCTTGCGGGTAAATTTGTAAGCACCGTGCGAAGTCCCCATCGCGATCGCGAGCGCGTCGACCCTGGTCTCCTGCACGAACTTCACGGCCTCGTCCGGATTGGTCAGGAGCTGGTCGTGGCTGAGCTTGCCTTCGGCGCCGTGGCCGTCTTCCTTGTCGCCCATGCCGGTCTCGAGCGAGCCGAGCACGCCGAGCTCGCCCTCGACCGAGATGCCGCCGAGATGGGCCATGTCGGTCACGGTCTTGGTGACGCCGACATTGTAGCCCCAGTCGCCGGGGGTCTTGCCGTCGGCCTTGAGCGAGCCGTCCATCATCACCGAGGTGAAGCCGGCCTGGATCGCGGTCATGCAGGTCGCCGGCTCGTTGCCGTGGTCGAGATGCACGCAGACCGGGATGTGCGGGTAGATCTCGGTCACCGCGTCCATCATGTGCTTGAGCATGACGTCGTTGGCGTAGGAGCGCGCACCGCGCGAGGCCTGGATGATGACGGGCGCATCGACCTGGTTGGCGGCGTCCATGATCGCCAGCGCCTGCTCCATGTTGTTGATGTTGAAGGCCGGTACGCCGTAATCGTTCTCAGCCGCATGGTCGAGCAATTGACGTAACGTGATCCGAGCCATGTGTCTTTTTCTCCGGTTTGGGCCTTCAGGGCCCGCTAGCTACTTGTCGACTGACTACTTGATGCGCAGGACCTCGACGCCGGGCAGTGGCTTGCCTTCCATCCATTCAAGAAATGCGCCACCGGCGGTCGAGACATAGGTGAAGTCACCGGCCACGTGGGCCTGGTTGAGGGCCGCGACGGTGTCGCCGCCGCCCGCGATCGAGATCAACTTTTTCGCCTTGGTGCGCTCGGCGGCGTGCTTGGCGGCCGCGACCGTGCCGCGGTCGAACGGCTGCATCTCGAAGGCGCCGAGCGGCCCGTTCCAGACCAGCGTCGCCGCGTCGTCGATCGCCGCGTGCACGCGCGCGACCGATTGCGGGCCGACGTCGAGGATCATGCCGTCGGCCGGGATCGCATCGAGGCCGTAGGCGTGGGACGGCGCGTTGGCCGCGAAATGATAGGCGACGGTGGCGTCGACCGGCAGGATGATGGCGCAGTTGGCGGCTTCCGCCTTCTCAATGATGCGCAGCGCGGTCGGCGCGAGATCCTTCTCGGCCAGCGACTTGCCGATGCCGACGCCCTGGGCGTGCAGGAAGGTGTTGGCCATGCCGCCGCCGATCACCAGCGCGTCGACCTTGCTGACGAGATTTTCGAGCAGGTCGATCTTGGTCGAGACCTTGGCGCCGCCGATGATCGCGATGACCGGCTTGGTCGGCGAGCCCAGCGCCTTCTCCAGCGCATCGAGCTCGGCCTGCATGGTGCGGCCGGCGTAGGCCGGCAGCTTGTGGCCGAGGCCTTCGGTCGAGGCGTGGGCGCGGTGCGCGGCCGAGAACGCGTCATTGACCCAGATGTCGCCGAGCTTGGCCAATTCCGCGACGAAGGCGGGATCGTTCTTTTCCTCTTCCTTGTGGAAGCGGGTGTTTTCCAGGCACAGGATGTCGCCGTCCTTGAGTGCCGCCACGGCCGTGGCCGCGGGCTCGCCGATGCAGTCGTCGGCAAACGCAACGGGCTTGTTCAGGACCTTCGACAGCGCCTCGGTGACGGGCTTGAGCGACTCCTTGGCGTCGCGTCCCTTCGGCCGGCCGAAATGCGCGAGCAGGATCACCTTGCCGCCCTTGTCGGCGAGCTCGGTGATGGTCGGCGCGACGCGCTCGAGCCGGGTTGCGTCGGTGACGCGCCCGTTCTCCATGGGCACGTTGAGGTCGACGCGCAGCAGCACGCGTTTGCCCTTCACGTCGACGTCGTCGAGGGTGCGGAATTTGTTCGCCATGGGATGGCCTCAACCATTTGGACTGTCATTCCGGGGCGCGCTTAGCGCGAACCCTGGTGCGCAGTTGCGCACCTGAGAATCTCGAGATTCCGGGTCTGGTCCTTACGGACCATCCCGGAATGACGAAACCGCTGCGGAGTTAGATCACCTTCGCGATCGCGACCGCGGTGTCGGCCATGCGGTTCGAGAAGCCCCACTCGTTGTCGTACCAGGACATCACGCGCACCAGCGTGCCGTTCTGCACCTTGGTCTGGTCCTCGTGGAAGGTCGAGGAGTGCGGATCGTGGTTGAAGTCGATCGAGACGTTCGGCGCATTGGTGTAGCCGAGGATGCCCTTGAGCTGCTGCTCGGAGGCGCGCTTCATCGCCGCGTTGATTTCCTTCACGTCGGTGGCGCGCTTGGCAATGATCTTGAGATCGACGACCGAGACGTTCGGGGTCGGCACGCGGATCGCGACGCCGTCGAGCTTGCCCTTCAGTTCCGGCAGCACGAGGCCGATCGCCTTGGCGGCGCCGGTCGAGGTCGGGATCATCGACATCGCCGCCGCGCGGCCGCGATAGAGATCCTTGTGCATGGTGTCGAGCGTCGGCTGGTCGCCGGTATAGGCGTGGATCGTGGTCATGAAGCCGGTCTCGATGCCGACGAGATCGTTCAGGACCTTGGCGACCGGCGCGAGGCAGTTCGTCGTGCAGGAACCGTTGGAGACGACCAGGTGATCCCTGGTCAGCGTGTCGTGGTTGACGCCGTAGACGATGGTGGCGTCGGCGCCGTCGGCGGGCGCGGAGACCAGCACGCGCTTGGCGCCGGCGGTCAGATGTGCGGAGGCCTTGTCCTTCGAGGTGAAGATGCCGGTGCATTCCAGCGCGATGTCGACGCCGAGATCCTTCCAGGGCAGCTTCGAGGGATCGCGCTCGGCGGTCACCTTGATCTTGCCGCCTCCGAGGCTGATCGAATCACCGTCGACGGTGACGGTGCCGGGGAAGCGGCCGTGAACGCTGTCGAAACGGAGCAGATGGGCATTGGTCTCGACCGGGCCGAGGTCGTTGATGCCGACCACCTCGATATCCTTGCGGCCGGACTCTGCAATCGCCCGCAGGACGTTGCGGCCGATACGACCAAAACCGTTGATTCCAACGCGGACTGCCATCTTTCGTCTCCTTCAATGACCGTTGTCGTCCCGCCGGACGCGCGGCTAACGCGTCAGCGAGGGTTTTTTAGGGCGGACGCCCGGTTCGGCCGGGCGGTGCTTGATCATATGGGACGTTACGTAGTCCTTTTTTTTGGCAAGCTCAACTCTCAGGATACGCGCTTCAGCACGGCGTTAACCGCAGCCTCGGCGGTAATGCCGAAATGCTTGTACAGGTCCTTCGCCGGCGCGCTCGCGCCGAAGGAATGCATGCCGACAAATTCGCCATCCTGGCCGATCACAGCATCCCAGCCCCAGCGCACGGCGGCCTCGATAGCGACCTTCACCGGCGCGTTGCCGATGATCTCGGCGCGCTTGGCTTCTGGTTGCGCTAACAAAAGCTCGAGCGAGGGCACCGACACCACCCGTGACGGGATGCCGCGCTCGGCGAGCTGCTTCTGGGCGGCGACCGCGATTTCGACCTCGGAGCCGGAGGCGAACAGCGTCGCCTTGGCTTCGCCCTGCGCCGGAACCAGCTCGTAGGCACCGGCCGCGCAAGGATTGTCGTTCGGCGCGGTGGTGCGGAGCTGCGGCAGGTTCTGCCGCGTCAGCGCCAGCACCGTCGGGCCGTCGATGCGGTTGAGCGCGAGCTCCCAACACTCGGCGACTTCGACGGAGTCGCAGGGACGGAACACGCGCATGTTTGGAATGGCGCGAAGCGCGGCGAGATGCTCGACCGGCTGATGGGTCGGGCCGTCTTCGCCGAGGCCGATGGAATCGTGCGTCATCACGTAGACGACACCGGTGCCCATCAGCGCGGCAAGGCGCATCGCCGGACGCGCATAGTCGGTGAACACCAGGAAGGTTGCGCCGTTCGGCGCGAAGCCGCCGTGCAGGAAGATGCCGTTCATCGCGGCGGCCATGCCGTGCTCGCGGATGCCGTAATGGATGAAGCGGCCCTTCGGCGTCTTGGCCGAGAAGGCGGTCGCCGACTTCGCCTTGTTGTTGTTGGAGCCGGTGAGGTCGGCCGAGCCTGCGAGGAATTCCATCGGCATGGCGCCGGCAATGACTTCGATCACCGCTTCCGAGGATTTGCGGGTGGCCGCAACCAACGGCTTTTCCAGTAGCTCCTTCTTGTACGCGCGCACCGCCTTTGCGAGCGAGGCCGGACGCTCATGGCGCAGGCGGCGCTCGAACTCGGCGCGCTTGCGGCTGCCGAGCTCGCCGAGCCGTCCTTCCCATTCCTGCCGAGCCGCAGCGCCGCGGCTGCCGGCCGCGCGCCAGGCTTTCAGCACGTCGTCGGGCACCGAGAACGGCTCGAGCGAGATGCCGAGATTTTCCTTGGCGGCCTTGAGCTCCTCGGCGCCGAGCGCCTCGCCGTGCACCTTCGACGTGCCGGCCTTGTGCGGCGCGCCGAAGCCGATGGTGGTGCGGCAGGCGATCAGCGTCGGCTTGTTGGACTTCTTCGCGCGCGTGATGGCCGCTGTGATGGCGGCCTGGTCGTGGCCGTCGATCTTCTCGGCGGCCCAGCCGGCGGACTTGAAGCGCTTCACCTGATCGACGGAATCGGCGATCGAGGTCGGGCCGTCGATCGAGATGCCGTTGTCGTCGTAGAGCACGATCAGCTTGTTGAGCTTCCAGTGCCCGGCCATCGCGATCGCTTCCTGCGACACGCCTTCCATCAGGTCGCCGTCGGAGGCGAGCACGAAGGTGTGGTGATCGACGATCTTCTTGCCGAACTCGGCGGCGAGCATCTTCTCGGCGAGCGCCATGCCGACCGCGGTCGAGATGCCCTGGCCGAGCGGACCGGTGGTGGTCTCGATGCCCTTGGTGTGGAAGTTCTCCGGGTGGCCAGGCGTCAGCCCGCCGAGCTGGCGGAATTGCTTGAGCTGGTCCAGCGTCATGTCGGCATTGCCGGTCAGGTACAGCAGCGAATAGAGCAGCATCGAGCCGTGGCCGGCCGACAGCACGAAGCGGTCGCGGTCCGGCCAGGCGGGCGCGGCGGCGTCGAATTTCAGGAACTGCGTGAACAGCACCGTGGCGATGTCGGCGGCGCCCATCGGCAGGCCGGGATGGCCCGATTTCGCCTTCTCGACAGCGTCCATCGAAAGGCCGCGGATCGCGTTGGCCATACGGGAGTGGTCGACCTGCGTATGGGCCATACGGGAGGCATCGAGCTGCATCATGATGAAAATCCGTCTGGAATGAGGTGCTTGATGGCCGTGTGCGCCGCGCTGGATCGAGCCTGGCGGTCACGGGAGGTTGGGGGCTGGATAGCATCTCGGTTCCGGGAGTCCAAGGCAATCAAACGCCGGTTTGGCCGCAAAAGTTGCCTGGGGCATGATCCGGAAAAGCCGCAGCCGCGGATCATGCAGATCTGGAACCAGCCGGCCGCCATGCCGAGGGCCGATCTAGCGGTGCATAGTTTCGCGGCGACATTGCGCTGGGCTAGCTTGCCACGTAAATTTCTGCTTCTAACCGCTTGCCGAACCGAGTCTTTTGCCGGGCGGCAAGCCCCGATGCAAAGGCCACCAAGGTCCGCCGCTGACCGCATGAACGATCGCGTATCCAACAGTTCCGCCATGACGGAGTCCTCCGCCGTCGAGATCGAGATCGCGACCCGCAGGCTCATGGCGGCGCTCGACGCGCTCGAGAGCGCGGTGGAGCGCCGGCGCGACGCCGATCGCGACGAGAACGAGCTCGCCGCGCGAATCCAGGCGCTCGGCGCGGACCGCTCGCGGCTTGCCGATGAGCTCGATGGTGCGCTGGTGAAGGCGCGCAAGCTCGAGCGCACCAATCGCGAGATCTCCGATCGGCTGGATTCCGCGATCGTCACGATACGCTCGGTGCTCGATACCGGAGAGGATGGATGAGCCACATCAACGTCACCATCAACGGCCGGCAATACCGCATGGCCTGCGAGGAGGGCCAGGAGGTGCGGCTGCTCAAGCTCGCCGAAAGCCTGGAGACGCGGATTCAGTCGCTGCGCGGAAAATTCGGCGAGATCGGCGATGCGCGCCTGACTGTGATGGCGGCGCTGACCGTCTGCGACGAGCTGGTCGACGCCGGCAACCGCGTCCGCACCATGGAGCAGGAATTGACCGAGCTGCGGGATTTCCGCAATGCCGCCGTCGAGCGCGCCAGGATGACGCAGACCGCGGTGGTGAACGCGCTGAACGCCGCAGCCGAACGCATCGAGAAGTCGACCCAGGTCCTGAACCGGACCGTCGGAGGCGGCATCGCGATCGGGTAGGGACCGCGGAAGACTCGATCAGTTGGTCCGCTCGATGTAACCGCGGGCTCAACCTCTCCCGCTTGCGGGAGAGGTCGGCGCGAAGTGCCGGGTGAGGGCTCTCACCTCTTGGGGAATCTCAGTGCGGAGACACCCTCTCCCCAACCCTCCCCCGCAAGCGGGGGAGGGAGCGCACTTCCGCCGTGGCGGCAGGAAGGACTGATTTCATTGCACCGAAGCTCGGCAGCCCGTCGGCGGGCTGGCGGTTCGTCAGTATCGTTGTTACATTGCAAAGGCGAGGCTGCGACGCGCGTCCGGAGCCATATATCCCCGGGGCCTTATCGATCCTTTAGGGAACTGTCCCTGGCCGGGCCCGTGGGCCCGGACATATGGTGCCCACCTACTTTCGTAGGGAACTCCGGGATCGAGTGCTTCAACGGCGTCCGCGGCTTCGCACTTTTGTTTGCTTGGTTTGTGCTTGTCGAAATTGCGTCCCCGACACGCTTGCGGTTCAATTGAGTCTCGGTGTCATGCCCGCGAAGGCGGGCATCCAGTACGCCGCGGCGTCTCGGTTCTTGCAACTCGCGTCTCTGGAATACTGGATCACCCGCTTTCGCGGGTGATGACAGCGGAGCGAGGCTCTGCCTTCGGGGGAAAGCGCGCATGTCCAATTCGAAAGCCGAGCTCCGTGCCAAAGCCCTCGCCAAACGCGACGCGCTGAGCGAGAAGAAGCGCGCCGCCGCTGCCACCAAGCTCGCCAAGCGCGGGCTGCCGTTCAAGCTGCTGCCCGGCAGCATCGTCTCCGGCTATTCGCCGATCCGCAGCGAGATCGACCCGATGCCGCTCTTGAGGAAGCTCGCCGAGGAGGGCGCAAGGCTGGCGCTGCCCTGTGTCACCGCGCGCGGCCAGTCGCTGGTCTTCCGTATCTTTCATCCGAACGACCGGCTGATGCTCGGCCCGCTCGGCATTCCCGAGCCGTCGCCGGCAGCAAGCGAAGTCATCCCCGACATCATGCTGACGCCGCTCGCGGCCTTCGACCGGCTCGGCCACCGCATCGGTTATGGTGCCGGGCATTACGACTTCACCTTCGCTCACTTGCGCAAGACCAAGCAAATCGTCGGCATCGGGCTTGCGTTTGCCGCGCAGGAGATCGAGGCGGTTCCGGCACTATCCCACGACGTCGCGCTGGATTATGTGCTAACGGAATCGGACGTGTTCGATTTCCGGAGTTCTGAAGTTGCGCATTCTCTTCGTGGGTGATGTCGTCGGCCGTGCGGGGCGCACGGCCATCGCCGAATATCTGCCCGGCATGGTCAAGGACTGGTCGCTCGATTTCGTCGTCGTCAACGGCGAAAATTCCGCCGGCGGCTTCGGCATCACCGAAGCGATCTATCAGGAGTTTCTCGATGCCGGCGCCGACGCGGTGACGCTCGGCAATCACTCCTGGGACCAGCGCGAGGCCCTGGTGTTCATCGAGCGCGCCGACCGCCTGGTGCGGCCCGCGAACTATCCGCGCGGCACGCCCGGCCGCGGCGCGGCGCTGGTCGAGACCAAGAACGGCAAGCATGCGCTCGTCGTCAATGCTTTGGGCCGCGTCTTCATGACTCCGTTCGACGATCCCTTTGCGGCGCTGGAGCGCGAGCTCGGCGCCTGTCCGCTCGGCGTTGCAGCGGATGCGATCGTCGTCGATTTCCATTGCGAGGCGAGCAGCGAGAAGCAGGGCATCGGCTTCTTCTGCGACGGCCGCGCCAGCCTCGTCGTCGGCACCCACACCCATGTGCCGACCGCCGATCACCAGATCCTCAACGGCGGCACCGCCTACATGACGGATGCCGGCATGACCGGCGACTACGATTCCATCATCGGCATGCAGAAGGAAGAACCGCTGCGCCGGTTCACGTCGGGGATTCCCTCCGGCCGGTTCGAGCCGGCGGCCGGAGTGGCGACGCTCAGCGGCGTTGCGATCGAGACCGACGATGCAACGGGCCTCGCGCTGCGGATCGCGCCGGTGCGCGTGGGCGGCCGGCTGGAGCCGGCGACACCGAGGTTCTGGTTGAGCTGACGGTCGCGCTACACACTCGCTGTCGTCCCGGCGAAAGGCCGGGACCCATAACCCCAGGGAGAAGTGTGGGGCACAGCTCCCACTCCGAGTCTTCGCCACACTACTCCCTGTGGGTATGGGTCCCGGATCTGCGCTTCGCTTGTCCGGGACGACGGCGGAGATTGATGCGCGCGATTGCGCATCAATCTCGCGGCGGATGGCTGCGCGCTACTCCGCCGTCTGCTCCCTCAGCTCCGCCACATCCTTCGCCGTCAGCTTCGAGCCCTTCGCGCCGAACCGCGCCGTCACATAGTTCGCCACCGCCGCGATCTCGTCGTCGGTGTAGGCGTTGCCGAACGCCGGCATCGACAGCGCACCATCAGGCGTATGGCGCCTGGTGCCCGAGATCACGATCTGCGCGACGTTGGTGGCGGTGGGGTCGTTGACGGCCCAGGTGCCGGTGAGTGTCGCCATCGGCGACACCGGGCTCTCGCCGCTCCAGCCGTGGCAGCTGGCGCAGGCGCTGGCGAACACCTTCTTGCCGCGGGCGTCGGCCGTCACGCCGTCCTTGTGCGAGGCGGGCGCGACCGGCGCCGTGGTGGCGGGGAGGTCGGGCGAGGGCTGCGGCGGCACGCTGCGCAGGTAAGCAACGATGCTGCTTATGTCCTCGGGGGCGAACTGGCTGAAGCTGTGGTCGACGGCTTCACCCATCGGACCCGAGGCCGAGCCGTGGCCCGGCGCATGGCCGAGCGACAGATACGAGATCAGATCCGCGTCGCTCCAGTTGCCGAGACCTGTCGCCTTGTCCGACGAGATGTTGAAGGCGCGCCAGCCCGCCGTGATAGCGCCGGTGAACTTCTTGCGGTTATCCAGCGCGAAGCCGAGATTGCGCGGTGTGTGGCACTCGCCGCAATGCGCCAGCGCTTCGGCGAGATATGCCCCGCGATTCCATTCCGGGCTCTTCGACGTATCCGGCGCAAAGCGCGTGTCCGGATTGAACACGGCCGACCAGAAGGTCATCGCCCAGCGCTGGTTGAACGGGAACGACAGCGTGTTGTCGGGCGCCTTGGCGCGCACCGCCGGCAGGCTGAACAGATACGCTTTCACCGCGAGCACGTCCTCGTCGGTCATGAAGGTGTAGGACGTGTACGGCATCGCCGGATAGAGCCGCGCGCCGTCATTGCGTTTGCCGTGCTGGACCGCGTTCAGAAAATCCTGGTCGCTGTAATTGCCGATGCCGGTGTCCTTGTCCGGCGTGATGTTGGTCGAATAGAGCGTGCCGAACGGCAGCCTGAAGGCGAGCCCGCCGGAATAGTCCTCCTCGCCCGGCTTGGTGTGGCAGACCATGCAGTCGGCGGCCTTCGCCAGATATTCGCCGCGTTCGACCAGGCTCGCTTTCTCCAGCTTTGCCGGCACGCCGGTCGGCTTTCCGGCGCGGTAATCCGCCAGCGCCACTTTCGTGCCGCCGGCAAAGTCGAGCGGGCCGGGCCCGCGGACGAGGAAGACGCCAAGCGCCACCGCGACGATGGCGATCACAACGATACTTGTGAGGATACGCATCGTGCCGCTCATGCCTTCTTCCCCGCAGCCAGCAGTTTCCGGTCGATCGGGAGGCGCCGCAGCGCCACGCCGGTTGCGGCGTAAATCGCGTTGCGCAGCGCCGGCGGCCCCGCCGTCGTGCCGGTCTCGCCAATTCCGCCGGGTGCCTCGCCGCTCTTGACGACGTGAACCTCGATCTTGGGCGTCTGATGGATCCGCAGCATCCGATAGTCATTGAAGTTGGATTGCTGGACGCGCCCCTTTTCGATGGTGATCTCGCCGTAGAGCGCGGCGGTAAGGCCGAAGATCAGCCCGCCCTCGACCTGAGCCACGATCGTATCGGGATTGACGGCGATGCCGGTATCCACCACCGAGGTCGCACGGCGTAGATTGATCTCGCCTTGCTCGTCGACCTCAGCTTCCACAACGGTTGCGATGAAACTCCCGAAAGACGGCTGCAAGCACACGCCGCGCCCGACGCGCGCCGGCAAGGGTTGACCCCAATTGGCTTTCTCTGCCGCAAGATTGAGGACGGACAGGAAGCGCGATTGATTGGCCAGCATTCCACGGCGAAACTCGACCGGGTCCTTGCCCGCCTTGCGCGCCAGTTCGTCGATGAAGCATTCGACCGCGAACACGTTGTTGTTGGGCCCGACCCCGCGCCAGAACCCCGTTGGTATTGCCGGCGGTTCGGCCCGCACATATTCGACGTGGACATTCGGGATGTCGTAGGGCACGTCGGTGGCGCTGTCGATCGCGTCGATATCGATGCCCTTCTGGAAGGCCGGCGGCAGCCAGCGCGCGATGATCGCAGCGCCGGCAATCTTGTATTTCCAGCCGACGATCTTGCCGGCCGACAAGGTCGCCGCGATCGTATCGCGATAGACCGGTCGATAGACGTCGTGCTGAATGTCCTCCTCGCGGGTCCACACGACCTTGACCGGCCCGTCGACCTCTTTGGCGATGCGAACGGCCGCGACCACCATGTCAGGCTCGAGCTTGCGGCCGAAGCCGCCGCCCAGCAGGTGCTGGTTGACGGTCACCTTCTCGACCGGGAGCCCGGCCGCCTTTGCCGCCTCCGACTGCACGCGCGCCATGATCTGCGTTCCGGTCCAGATTTCGCAAGAATCGGGCGTGCAATGCACCGTGGCGTTCAACGGCTCCATCGTTGCGTGGGCGAGAAACGGCAGCTCGAACGAAGCTTCGAGTTTTTCGCCGCTCGCGAGACCCTTGGCGATGTCGCCGGTGGATCTGGCGACCACGCCGTCCTTTGCGCTGGCGGCGCGCAAATCGTCCCAAATCGCCTTCGAATTGAGCTTTGCGTTCGGTCCCTCGTTCCACGTGATGTCGAGCGCATCCAGGCCCTTTTTCGCCGCCCACATGTGATCGCCGACGACGGCGACGAGATCGTCGAGCACGACGATCTTTCGCACGCCCGGAATCTTCTTCGCGGCACGATCATCGACCTTGCCGACCTTGCCGCCGAAAACCGGGCACTGCGCCAGCGTTGCGAACTTCATGTTCGGCACGATGGCGTCGATGCCGTAGACCGCCTTGCCGTTGACCTTCTCGGGTGTATCGAGCCGCTTGAACGGCTGGCCGATATAGACGAAATCCTTGGGGTCCTTGAGCGGGACGTCCTTGGGCGGCGTCTGGCCGCTCGCGGCAGCCGCAAGCGCGCCATAGGAGAGCGTCCGGCCGCTCGCCTTGTGGGTCACCTCACCCTTCGACGTCGTGCAACTGGCGGGATCGACGTTCCATTGCGCAGCTGCAGCCTGCACCAGCATGGCACGCGCGCTGGCGCCGGCTTCACGCAGCGGCTTCCAGAATGCCCGGACCGATGTGGAGCCACCGGTCGCCTGAATGATGAAAATCGGATTGCCGTAGAGCTTCTCGTTGGCCGGTGCGTGCAGCAGTTGGACTTTCGACCAATCCGCGTCGAGCTCTTCCGCCAGGATCATCGAGATCGCGGTGTAGATTCCCTGCCCCATCTCGACCTGCGGCATCACCAGCGTGGTCGCACCTTCAGGGTCGATCCGGATGAAGGCGTTGGGCGCGAACTTGCCATCGGTCGTATCCTTCGGCTGCACCGGCTCGTTGACGGCGGCGCGCAGCGGCAGGTGGAAGGCGAGCAGGAAGCCGGTGGCAAGGCCGCCGGTCAGGAGCGTGCGGCGGGAGACGCTGTTGTGTGCATTCATGGCGGACCTCACGACTGACGGCCGGAGGCCGCCTGCTTGATGGCCTCGCGGATGCGCACATAGGTGCCGCAGCGGCAGATGTTGCCGGCCATGGCGGCGTCGATGTCGGAATCATCAGGGTTGGGCGTTGCCGCCAGCAGTGCCGCGGCCGACATGATCTGGCCGGACTGGCAGTAACCGCACTGGATCACTTCGGCATCGAGCCAGGCCTTCTGCACCTTCGCGCCCGTAGGCGTGCTGCCGATATGCTCGATGGTGGTGATGGTGCGGTTCTGGACCGCGCTCACCGGCAGCACGCAGGAGCGCACCGCCTTGCCGTCGACATGCACCGTGCAGGCGCCGCATTGCGCGATGCCACAGCCGAACTTGGTGCCGGTCATCCCGAGGATGTCGCGCAGCACCCACAGCAGCGGCATTTCCGGCGGCGCGTCGAAGGATTTCGTTTCGCCATTGATGGTGAGAACAGTTGCCATATGCATCCCCTTGCTCGACGATCGCTTGCGGCGATCAATTCGGCGAATTTCCGCGCGACCATAATCATAACGACGCGAAACGATGAAGCGTCGAAATTCCCGGCAATGCATATTTGCGCGACTGACGCGTCAGGCCATGACGTTCACGAATTTGTGCGGCGGCTCATTGGTATGATAATCGTCATATTGTGGCGCATTTTCGCCGCGCGCGCCGTGAATCGCCGCAGATGATCGTGCGAATGCGCAAAATCATGCGATCACGAAATTCGTGCGATTGGGAAAAGCGAGCGACGGCAAGCACGGTGCACGGGATCAATTGCAACGGCCAATAGCCGGATGGCCGACGTGCGCGATGATGACATCATGCTCCTGTTTTGCCCGACGGAGCAATGGCCGCACTAGGCGCTTGGAACGTTCTCCGCAATCCCTGGCAATCCCGACGCGGAGACACCCCCACCCCAGCCCTCCCCCGCAAGCGGGAGAGGGAGCCGAGTGCCGATGCCGCCGCATCATGCACACCACATGCGATAGCCCTGCCCACAAGGGGGGAGGGAACGGAGAGGGTGCTGCTGTCGGCCGCACTAGCTTCGATCTCATCCCATGAGGCTTCTAAGCCATTGATTCCGCGTGCCCCGGCTACTGTGCATGGGGTTGTTTTTCAGGTTTTTGATTGAAGGGCCGCAGGAGCGGCCGTCGCGAGATCCTTCAGCCGTGCCGGAAGCCCATCCGGAACGCGCCCCAGTGCTTGCCGCGGATCATGATCGGCGAGGACAGATCCTTCATCAGCACGAACTGCCCGCCGCCCATGTCGCGGCGGTAGGTCTGGAGCAGGAACGGCTTGGTGTTCGCAGCGACCTTCTTCACCGCGCGATCGGTGAACAGGCGGCGGTTGCGACAATTGGCGTTGTTCCAGACCGGGTCCTTGCCCTGTGGCAGGCGGTAGTTCGGATTGTGGGTCGGCAGGTAGCCGCCCTTGGCCCAGGCGACGCAGAACACGATGCGGGGATCGGCTTTCTGGATCGGGTCCTGGATGGCGGGCAGCACGCGATCGGTGAAGTCGACGTAGCTGGTGAGATACTGCTTTGGATCGGTGCCGGGAATCTCGCGGTACTTCTCGTCCATGAGCTGGTCGAGCGTGATCTCGCCGCGATCGATCGCGGCCTCGAACTCGGCCGAGATCCGCTTGGCGGTCTCGACGACCGCGCGGATCAGCGGCGCGTCCGACGTCTCCACGCCGCTGTCGGCGATCATCGCGATCAGGCCTTCGGAGGTGTCGAGCAGCTTGGCCACCCGCTCGTCGGCGTATTTGAGGTCGCGCGAGGAGAGGTCGACGCCCTTGGCGAGCTCGTTGAGCTCGCTGATGACGGTGTCGCAATGGCCGAGATTGGAGGTCGCCGCGCGCGCGACGCTGTCGATCTCCGCTTCCACGGAGGCGAAGCCCTGCTGGACGCGCGAGATGATGCTTGAGATCTGCTGGGCGCCTTCGCCGGCGGTCTTCGCGCGCTGCGAGGCGTCGCTGCTCTCGCCGATCAGGCCTTCGATCTGGCCGTCGAGATCGCGCACGGTGTCGGAGATCTGGTGCGTCGCCTGGCGGGTGGCTTCGGCAAGGTTCTTCACCTCGCTTGCGACCACCGCGAAGCCGCGGCCGGCATTGCCGGCCCGCGCTGCCTCGATGGTGGCGTTGAGAGCGAGCAGGTTGGTCTGCTTCGCGATCGCCTCGATCGAGCCGGACACCTTGGCCACCTGCGCCAGCGCCGAGCCGACCGCGCTCAGGCGCGCCTCGATCCGTCCAACGGCCGCGACAAGCTCGGAGATGTGGCTGACGGCGGTATCGACCGCGCTGCGCGACTGCGCGATCTCGCCGACCGCCGCGGACGTCGTCGTTTGCACCGCCTGCGACGCATTGGCGATGTCGTGGTTGGCCGAGACCATCGTCTCCGCCGTCTCCTGGAGGTGATGGAACCGTTCCGACTGGTTCGCGACGCGGTTGGCGACTTCCTGGACGTTGCCGGCGATGTCGGCGAGCTCGACGCCGAGACCGCCGATGCGGTCGGCGAGCTGGTCGATCAGGCGTTCAGCCAGCGTCCGGTCCGACCCGGTGTCCAATACTGCAAGTTGTGCCAGAGACATGTACGGGTTTTCTCCAGTCAGAGCCGTGGATTGGCTCTCGGCGGCATTCCCATTCCAGTTTCGACCTTAGAGGATGATTCGCGAGCGGCGTCTTGCCCAGGAGTGCACGAGAGCGGGCACTACAGCTTGTAAGCTGTGCGGAATCCGCCCCAGTGCCGGCCCTGCACGCGGATCGGGACGTCGATTTCGCGCATCATCACCGTATTCCCGTTACCCATGTCGCGCGCATAGCTCTGGACCAGGTACGAGCGCAGGTTGCGCGCGGCCGCGAGCCCCGCCGGATCGTTGAAGATGCGCCGGTTGCGGCTGTTGGCCGTGTTCCAGGCGGCGTCGCCCGGCCGCTGCGGATGCGAATAGATCTTGTTGTGCACCGGCAGGAAGCCGTTGCGGTCGACCATGGCGCAGAACGCCATGCGCGGTTCCTTGGCGAGAAACGCTTCCTGGAACGGCGGCAGTGCGCGGTCAGCCCAGTCCAGATACCTGGTGCGGTATTGCTGTGGATTGGTGCCTGCGATCTCCACATAGTCGGTGTCGAAAAGGTCGTCGATCCCGACCTCGCCGCGTGCAACCGCCTGCTCGAAGATTTGGGTCAGCGCGTTGCCCGCTTCCATCGCGCGGGTGACGAACTCCGTGTTCTCCTCGTGGATCGACCACAGCCGGTCTTCGATCTTCTCGCGGAGCTCGGCATCGGGATTGACGAAATGCGCGCGGGCTCCGGCCTTGGACTGCTCGACGACGCGCAGGCGGCAGGCGCCGACCAGTTCGAGGCTGCCTTCGATGATCGCTTGCGGCGTCAGCCGGCCCGAGCCCGCACCGCCAATCAGCACGCCGTCCATCGCGATCTCGTAGACCGGCATCACGCCGCGCGCGCTCTCGAATTTGAGATGGCAGGGCAGCCGCTCGGTCTTGCGGCGGTCGTCGTGCTCGCTCTGGCGCAGCAGCACCGCGCAGCGCGATTTCAGCTTCTGTGCGAAGGTGGTGACCGCCTTGCCGGCGCTGGCGACGTTCTCGCCATGGGTCTCGGCCGCCTTGGTCGCGGCATCGATCTCGGCCGCGCTCTGGCCGACCGAGACGATGAACTCCGAGGCGCTGGCGGCATTGCCGGAGACTTCGCTCGTGGTGGCATTCTGCTCGGCGACCGCGCCATTGACGGTTTCGAATACCGGGCGGATCGCCTCGATCGCCTGCGAAATGCGGTGCACGGCATCGGCGGAGCCGGCGGCGTCGCGCTGCAGCGCGTCGATCTTCTTGGTGATCTCTTCCGTCGCGCCTTGGGTCTGCACCGCGAGTGCTTTCACTTCGGTCGCGACGACCGCAAAGCCCTTGCCCGCAGCGCCCGCGCGCGCGGCCTCGATGGTCGAGTTGAGCGCGAGCAGCGTCGTCTGCCGCGCGATCTGCGCGATCAGATTGACGACGTTGCCAATGGCGGCGGAGGACTCGCGCAGTCGGTCGACATTGGCGCGGGCTTCCTGCGCCGCGGCACTGGCCTCGTCGGCGAGCTTGCCGGCCGCGCGAACCTGCGCGCCGATGCCCAGCGCGGACTGGGTGAACTTGTCGGCGGCATGGGCGAAGGTGGATGCGGTCGACTGTGCGGCGTTGGTGCGGCCGGTCAGGGCGTCGGTCCGGTCGCGGATGGCCGCAAGCGTCGTGGCGGTCGCTTCGGCGCCGCCGGCCACCGAATTGGCGGCGCGCTCGAGCTGGCGAATCATCGCGCCCAGCTCGAGTTCCAGCAGTTCCAGGATTTCCCTGGCAGAATCGCTCTCAGCGGCCGGGCCGGGCTCGGAATGGGCCGGCGGCGCCGCAGCCTGCGGGGCGGCCGCGGGCGCAGCCATGTCCGGCAGAGGCTTCCGAAATAGTCCGAACGCCATCAAGTCTCTCTTGTCGGGGGACGGTCGTACGCTATTTTCGCAGGCCGGAATGAAGTCAGGGTTAACGATGCCTGACATCTGGGCAAGGGCCACTACGGTGTTACCTTAAAGTCGTAGAGCCTCTTTCATTCCGGTGGGTTGGCGGCCTATAAGGCCGCGCTTCCCACGCTCACCTTAGGCGCACGATTCCTTTACGAGACCACGCATGGCCGGACATTCCCAATTCAAGAACATCATGCACCGCAAGGGGCGGCAGGATGCCCAGAAGTCGAAGCTGTTCGGCAAGCTGGCGCGGGAAATCACCGTCGCCGCCAAGCTCGGCACGCCCGACCCCGCCATGAACCCGCGCCTCCGCGCCGCCGTGATCGCCGCGCGCGCGGAGAACATGCCGAAGGACAATATCGAGCGCGCCATCAAGAAGGCGCTCGGCAGCGACGGCGAGAACTATGACGAGATCCGCTACGAGGGCTATGGCCCCGGCGGCGTCGCCGTCATCGTCGAGGCGCTGACCGACAACCGCAACCGCGCCGCCTCCGACATCCGCTCCTTCTTCACCAAGTCGGGCGGCAATCTCGGCGAAACCGGTTCGGTCTCCTTCATGTTCGACCGCACCGGCATCATCGAATACGACCGCAGCGTCGCTTCCGACGACGCGGTGCTCGATGCCGCGATCGAGGCCGGCGCAGACGACGTCGTCTCCGGCGAAGGCGGACACGAGATCTACGCCTCGACCGAAGGCTATCGCGACGTCGCCAAGGCGCTGGAAGCCAAGTTCGGCGAGCCGCGCAAGGCCGCGCTGATCTGGAAGCCGCAGAACACGGTCGCCGTCGATGACGAGACCGGCGAGAAGCTGCTCAAGCTGATGGACCTGCTCAACGAGCACGACGACGTCCAGAACGTCTACGCCAATTTCGAGGTGTCGGACGCGCTTATTGCCAAGATGGGCGGGTAGGGGACACACGAACGGTGTGCGCCCTCGCCCCGCTCTGCGGGGAGAGGGTTGGGGTGAGGGGCTGTTTCCGCGTCGGCGGTGATAGAGGGACTCGTGGAGTCCCCCTCACCCGGAATCCGCGCTTCGCGCGCATTCCGGCCTCTCCCCGCAAGCGGGGAGAGGCGAAGAGCGACACTTCCCCTGTTACTTCCGTTCTGTTTCTGTTTCCCCCGCCGCAGCCAGCCGCTATCACTGGCCCATGACTGCGCTCCCGATTCGTGGCCCCGTTCGCATCATCGGCATCGACCCTGGCCTCCGCCGTACCGGCTGGGGCGTGATCGAGGCTGAGGGCAACCGCCTGATCTATGTCGCCTGCGGTTCGGTGGAACCGCCGGACGACCTGCCGCTGTCCAGCCGCCTGCTCGCGATCCACGAAGGGCTCGCCTCTGTCCTATCCGATCACAAGCCGATGGAAGCCGCCGTCGAGCAGACTTTTGTGAACAAGGACGGCGTTGCGACGCTGAAGCTCGGCCAGGCCCGGGGCGTCGCCATGCTGGCGCCCGCAATGTTCGGCATCAGCGTCGCCGAATATGCGCCGAACCAGGTGAAGAAGACTGTGGTCGGCGCCGGCCATGCCGATAAGCAACAGATCGCGATGATGCTGAAGATATTGCTGCCGAAGGCCGAACCGCCGTCAGCCGACGCTGCCGACGCGCTCGCCATCGCCATCACCCACGCCCATCACCGCCAGAGCACGGCGCTCAGGCTGAAGGTGGTGGGAGTTTAAGTTCGAGTCATGAGGCGCAACATGAGCCGCACGCACACTCTTCTCCCTCCCCCCTTGTGGGGGAGGGTTGGGGAGGGGGGTAGCCCCGGGCGCCGGCGTCTGTGGCTTACCCCCCTCCCGGATCGCCTTCGGCGATCCGACCTCCCCCACAAGGGGGGAGGTAACAAGAAGAGCGCTGCGCAATCATGATCGGCAAGCTGAAGGGCCTGATCGATTCCTACGGCGAGGATTTCGTCATCCTCGACGTCGGCGGCGTCGGCTACCAGGTGCACTGCTCGACGCGCACGCTGCAGCATCTGCCGTCGCCCGGCGAGGCCGCCGTGCTGTCGATCGAGACCTATGTCCGCGAGGACCAGATCAAGCTGTTCGGCTTCCGCACCGACCAGGAGCGCGAATGGTTTCGCCTGCTCCAGACCGTGCAGGGCGTCGGCGCCAAGGTCGCGCTCGCCGTGCTCGGCACGCTGGCGCCCTCCGACCTCGCCAATGCGATTGCGCTGCGCGACAAGGCCGCGGTGGCACGCACGCCGGGCGTCGGCCCCAAGGTGGCCGAGCGCATCGTCACCGAATTGAAGGACAAGGCGCCGGCCTTCGCCAATGTCGATCCCGCCGTGGTGCATCTTGCCGGTGCCGTCGACGACCAGCGCGCGCCGCGCCCGGTGGCGGATGCGATCTCCGCGCTGGTCAATCTCGGCTATGGCCAGCCGCAGGCCGCCGCGGCCATTGCATCGGCCTCGCGCAGTGCGGGTGAAGGCGCCGAGACCGCGCAGCTCATTCGCCTCGGCCTGAAGGAACTCGCGAAGTGAGCGATCCCAAGGCCAACCGCATGGTCTCGCCAGAGCGCCGCAGCGACGATGTCGGCGACACCGCGCTGCGCCCGCAATCGCTGTCCGACTTCGTCGGCCAGCAGCAGGCGCGCAAGAACCTCTCGATCTTCATCGAGGCGGCGCGCAAGCGCGGCGAGGCGCTGGATCATGTGCTGTTCGTCGGCCCCCCCGGCCTCGGCAAGACCACGCTGGCGCAGATCGTGGCCAAGGAGCTCGGCGTCGGCTTCCGCGCCACGTCGGGTCCCGTGATTGCCAAGGCCGGCGATCTCGCCGCCCTGCTGACCAACCTCGAAGAGCGCGACGTGCTCTTCATCGACGAGATCCATCGCCTGAGCCCTGCGGTGGAAGAAGTGCTCTATCCCGCGATGGAGGATTTTCAGCTCGACCTCATCATCGGCGAGGGCCCGGCGGCGCGCTCGGTGAAGATCGAGCTGTCGAAATTCACCCTCGTCGGCGCCACCACGCGTGCGGGCCTCCTCACCAATCCCTTGCGCGACCGTTTCGGCATTCCGGTCCGGCTGAATTTCTACACGATCGAGGAGCTCGAAAGCATCGTCAGCCGTGGCGCGCGCGTGCTGAACGTCGGCATGAGCGCGGACGGCGCCAACGAGATCGCGCGCCGCGCCCGCGGCACGCCGCGCATCGCCGGGCGCCTGCTCCGGCGCGTGCGCGATTTTGCTTCCGCCGCGGATGCCGACACGATCGATCGCAAGATCGCCGATCACGCGCTGAGCGCGCTCGAGGTCGACGCCGCGGGCCTGGACGCCATGGACCGCCGCTACCTCACCACCATCGCGATGAACTATGGCGGCGGTCCCGTCGGTGTCGAGACGATGGCCGCAGCGCTCTCCGAGCCGCGCGATGCGATCGAGGACATCATCGAGCCCTATCTGATCCAGTGCGGCTATCTCCAGCGCACCCCGCGCGGCCGCCTGCTCACCTCGCACGCCTTCCGCCATCTCGGTCTCGCCGAACCCAATCGCGATGCGGCGCAGTTCGGCCTGTTCGGCACCGACGAAAGCGACGACTGATCGCCGAAGTCGATGAACCCGCAGGTTCCATCCCAGCACTAATCCGAACGCGCGGCGAACGGGATCGCCGTACACGGACTGGAGTGGGAAGGAATGGAGCCGACGGACGACACGAGGCTGCTCAAGACCATCGCGGCCGCGCCGCAGCTGCGCACGCCTGACGAAACCGAGGCGTTGCTGGATTCGATGCCGCTTGGCGAGCTGGCGTCGATGTGGTGCGCGCTTCAGCGCGTCAGCCGTCGCGACCAGATCGGCAGCATCTGGGCCATCAAGGTCTATTTCGACCATCTGCCGCATCGCAAGCCGCAAGCCGCGCTCAATCTCGTGCTCGATGTGCTCAAGACCGAGGCCGACAAGCCGACGGTGATGCAGCTGAACGACAAGTTCCTGCTGGCGCTATTCTATGCGCATGGCAAGGAGATGATGGCGCGTGTCGAGCAGGAAGCCGCGCACAATGACAGGCTGCGCTGGCTGCTAGGCGGCGTGCATGTCGGTCCCGACGATCCCTTGATGTCGCGTATTGCAAGCCTGGCCGATCGCGAGGCGTGGCATGCCGACCATCTGGCGCAGCGCACGCCGCGCGAGCCGCTCGATTGCGCCAACATGTCGGTTGCCGAGCTCGCGGGCGCCTGGGTCGAGCAATATTCCAGATCCGAGCGCGACCAGGACGACAATCTGTTCGCGATCATGGATTTCGAGCGCGACCTGCGCGAGGACGATCCCGACAGGATGATCGACCTGATCCTGGAGATCCTCAAGATCGAGTCCAACCCGGTGCTGCTGTCGCTGCTGGCCGCCGGTCCCCTCGAGGACGTGATCAGCGCCGGGACGATCGACCGCATCGAGCGCGAGGCGCGCGCCGACGCACGTTTTCGCGACCTGGTCGGCGGCGTCTGGTACTACCGCGCGCCCGACGAATTGAAGGCGCGGCTGGATGCGCTTATCGGCGAGAGCCGATGGTAGCGCTTGTGCAGACGGTCTGCACAAGAGTACCCCAATTCCGCTTCAATCGGACCGCATCAAGACGCCGTAGCAGAAGCGGGCTTCCATGATCACGCGCCGTCATCTCATCCGTTCCTTCGGCGGCCTGTCCGCTCTCGGCTTCTCGACCGCCGCCTACGGCGTCGGTATCGAGCCCCACCGGCTCGGCGTCACCCGCTATCATCCGACCCCGCGGCAATGGCCGGCGGATCTGCCGCTCAAGATCGCTGTGATCGCCGACGTCCATGCCTGCGATCCCTGGATGTCGCTGGAGCGGATCGAGGCCATCGTCGACCGCGCCAATGGTTTGAACGCCGACCTCGTCGTGCTGCTCGGCGACTATGTCGCCGGTCTTCACCAGGTCACGCGCATCATTCCCGCGAAGGAATGGGCCAGGGTGCTCGCGGGCCTGAAGGCGCCGCTCGGCGTCCACGCCGTCATGGGTAATCACGATTATTGGGTGGACACGGCCGTGCAGCAGGCCGGGCATGGCCCGACGGTGGCGCATCGTGCGCTCGAGGCGGCCGGCATTCCCGTCTACGAGAACGACGCCGTGCGCCTCACCAAGGACGGCCGCCCGTTCTGGCTCGCCGGCCTCGGCGATCAGCTCGCTTTTCTGCCGGCGCGGCGCTTCCGGAGCACGGGGCGCTTCGGTGCCGACGATCTCGCCGCGACGCTCGCCAAGGTCACGGACGATGCGCCAATCATCCTGCTCGCGCACGAGCCCAACATCGCGCCGCGCGTGCCCGCGCGCGTCGCGCTGCAACTGTCCGGCCACACCCATGGCGGCCAGGTTCGCCTGCTCGGCTGGTCGCCCGCCGTTCCGCGGCAGCACGGCCTCCGGCTCGCCTATGGTCATGTCAGGCTGAAATGCGACGTCATCATCTCCGGCGGCCTCGGTTGCAGCTTCATGCCGCTCCGTGTCGGCGTGCCGCCGGAGATCGTCGAGGTGACGCTGGGAAGGACGGGGCCGGCGGTGGCGTAACCCGCGCTTGCACGGCCGGCTGTTTTTGCGCAAAACGGGCTGGTTGCAAAAAGCGAAGAGGCTCGCGACGTGACTGCCCATCTCGACGGCGAGATCCGCGACGGCCGCCACCACATGCAGGTCCGCGTCTACTACGAGGACACGGATTTCTCCGGCATCGTCTATCACGCCAATTATCTGCGCTTCATGGAACGGGGGCGGACCAATCATCTGCGGCTGATGGGCGCCGAGCAGCAGGCGCTGTTCGAGCAGCCCGCGACGGAGGACTCCGGCTTCGCCTTCGTGGTGCGCTCGATGCACCTGGATTTCCTCAAGCCCGCGCGGATGGACGACGTGCTCGACGTCGTGACCTGGCCGATCGCGGTGAAAGGCGCCTCCATCATGCTCGCACAGGAGGTCCGGCGCGGCGAGGACGTGCTGGTCAAGGCCGAAGTGCGCGTCGCCTTCATCAGCGGCGGCCGTGCCCAGCCGATCCCGAAGTCGATCCGCACGCTGATGAAGGCTGATCTGATTTCGTGATCGCCCGATTGGTGATGGCCTCTCGACTCCGCCGGCTGCGGCGATAGATTTGCGGCCCCGACCAACCGATGAGGCCACCATGTCGCGTCCGCCGCTTCCCCCCTTTACCCGCGAGACCGCTGCGCAAAAGGCCCGCATGGCCGAGGACGCCTGGAATTCGCGCGATCCGGTACGTGTCTCGCTCGCCTATACCGAGGACAGCCGCTGGCGTAACCGCTCCGAGGTGTTCCAAGGCCGCGAGGCCATCGTCGCCTTCCTCACCCGCAAATGGGAGAAGGAGCACGACTACCGCCTGATCAAGGACCTCTGGGCCTTCGACGGCAACCGCATTGCGGTGCGCTTCCAGTACGAATGGCACGATGGAAACGGCCAGTGGTATCGCTCCTACGGCAACGAGCAATGGGAGTTCGACGAGCACGGCCTGATGAAGCGGCGCGAGGCGTCGATCAACGACATCATGATTGCAGAGAAGGACCGCCGGTTTCATTGGCCCGCGCCGGGGCCGCGGCCGGCGGATGTGGCGGGGTTGGGGACGGATCCGTTCTGAAGCGCTTCCTGTCCTCTCCCCGTTCTTACGGGGCCGCGACGAGATTCGCTCGCGCTGAGAGGGTCGGGGTGAGGGGCTGCTTCAGCAAATTCGATGGCAGACGGACTCGCGGAGAGTCCCCCTCACCCGGATTGCATCTTCGATGCAATCCGACCTCTCCCCGCAAGCGGGGCGAGGTGAAGTCTCACCGCCTCGCCAGAAACCGCGTAATCGCCCCACCGAGCTTCGCGTTGTCCAGCGGCTGCGCCAGCGACGCGCGCGCCGTGGCGACGACGTCATCCGGCGCCTTGCCGTCGCGCAGCTCGCAGCACACTTGCGCGAACTCCACGTCGAACTCCGGATGCGGCTGCACGGTCAGCGTCGCGCCGTTGGCGTAGAGCAGGCCGGCATGCGGGGTGAACTCGGACGAGAGGATCGTCAGCGCGTCGGTCGGCGGCTCGACCACCTGGTCCTGATGTGAGGCGGCGATCGCGACCGCTTCGCCTTCGACGACGCCGTTCTCGGGCAGCACCTGATAGACGTGCCGGCCGATGCCCCAGCCTTTCTCCGACTTGCGCACGGTGCCGCCCAGGGCCTGCGCGATCAATTGATGGCCGAAGCACACGCCGACCATCGGCGTCTTGTTGGCGTAAGCCGTACGCACGAAATCTTCCAGCGACGCGATCCAGTCGAGCCCGTCATAGACGCCGGCGGCCGCGCCGGTGATCAGCACGGCTTCGAGCTTGCCTGGATCGGGAAGTGCATCGCCATTCGGGATGCTGATCACGTCGACCGTGGCCGTCGGATCCTCGGCGCGGACCATCCGCTCGAACATGTCGGGAAACGAGCCGTGCTGCTCGCGATATTCTTGCGGGACCTGCCCGGTCTCGATGATGGTGATGCGTGCCATGTGCCCCCAAGGTCAAAAGGACAAGGTCAAAGGTTGCGATGCTCAGTCGCTTTCTGCCCCATGTTGCTGGTGTGGCGCTGGGCCCTCCAGCAGCGCGCTCTGCTTCCGCACCTCGCTCAGAAAGGCCTTGGCGAGGCGTGACAGCGGCTCGGCTTCCGACCAGAGCATGTAGGCGACCGCATGGGTCGTCGGCGTGAACGGCCGGACGACGAGGCCATTGCCGCCGTTCTGCCGCGGCGAGAACGGATCGACCACCGCGGCACCGACGCCGGCGGCCGCGAGCACGCAGGCGGTGTTGCAGTAGCGCACCTCGACGGTCGGCCGGAATGGCGCGCCGGCCCGCGCAAAACTGTCGCGCACGGCCTCGCCGAGGCGTGTGCCGCGCTCGAGCCCGATGAAGGGCAGGCCGGACAGATCCGCGGCCGAGATCACGGGCCGGTCGGCGAGCGGATGCCGCGGCGGCAGCACGCAGACCATCTCGCCGGTGTGCACCACCTCGTGTGCGATGCCGGGATGATGCGTCAGCCCGAGCGCGAAGCCGAGCTCGGCGACACGGCTGAGCACGCCCTCGATGATGCCCTCGTAGCGCCGCACGTCGAAGAAGACGCGCGTCTCCGGGCGGCGGCGCAGGAAGCCCGACAGCGCGGACGGGATGATGCTATAGGCAAGCGGCGGCGTCGCCACGATCGCAAGATGTCCGGACCGGTTCTCGCGCAGATCGCGCACGCGGTTCTCGAGTTTTGCGTGCAGCGCGAAGATCGCCTCGCTCTCCTTGTAGAGCGCCATCGCCTCGGCGGTCGGAAACAGCCGGTTGTTGACGCGCTCGAACAGCGCGAAACCCGCCTGCGCCTCCATGGTCTTCAGCGCGTTGCTGACCGCGGGCTGCGACAGTGCCAGCTCATCCGCCGCCGCCACCGTGGTGCGGTGGCGGATGACGGCACGCAGGATCTCGAGCTGACGCAGGTTCATATCACTGCCGATTATACTCAGGGCCAAAACATCATAGCAGAACGAATTGATTTTGCAGCCCCGTTTCCGCGTAATGGCGGCGGATTTGCACGTCGCATCAAGGGGTTCATTCGCCCATTGAGGCGGCACTGCGCACAGATTGGAGGCAATCTTGGTTCGTGTCCTTCGCGCCGCCGCCGCCCAGATGGGCCCGACGCAGAAAGCAGACTCGCGTGAGCATACGCTCTCGCGCATGCTCGCGCTGCTGGAGGAGGCCGCCGGCCGCGGCGCCAGCCTCGTGGTGTTTCCAGAGCTTGCCTTCACCACGTTCTTTCCGCGCTGGCTGCTGGAGGGCGAGGCGCTCGACCAATATTTCGAGCGCGGCATGCCCAACCCGGCGGTGGCCAAGCTGTTCGACCGCGCACGTGCGCTCCGTGTCGGTTTTTATGTCGGCTATGCCGAGCTGACGCCGGACGGCCGCCGCTACAATTGCGCCATCCTGGTCGATCGTGACGGCGAGATTCTCGGCCGCTATCGCAAGGTGCATCTGCCGGGCTCGGTCGAGCCGCGGCCGGGTGCGCGCTACCAGCAGCTGGAGAAGCGCTATTTCGAATATGGCGATCTCGGTTTTCCCGCCTTCCGGGCCGGTTCGGCCTGGGCCCACGCCATCATGGGCATGATGATCTGCAACGATCGCCGCTGGCCGGAATCCTGGCGCGTGCTCGGCCTGCAGGGCGTCGAGCTCGTCTGCATCGGCTACAATTCCGCTGCCTACGATCCGAATGGTGGCGCCACCGAAGACGGTGCCTTGCGCACCTTCCATTCGACGCTGGTGACGCAGGCCAATGCCTACATGAACGCGACCTGGGCGATCTCGGTGGCGAAGGCGGGCGAGGAGGACGGCTCCGGGCTGATCGGCGGCTCCTGCATCGTCGATCCCAATGGTCGCATCGTCGCGCAGGCCCAGACGCTGGCGGACGAGGTGGTCGTCGCCGACATCGATCTCGACCTCTGCCGCCAGGGCAAGGACAAGATGTTCAATTTCGCCGCCCACCGGCGGCCGGAGCAATACAGGGTGATCACCGAACGCGCCGGCGTCATCGAGCCGGCCGTTCTCGATGCGGACTGACCAAATGGCACGGCGTTAGCAAAGGAGCTGACATGACACGCCTCTCGCATTTTCTCAGCCTAGCAGCCTTGGCTGCCGTGACGTCGGCGCAGGCGGCCGAGCTTCCGGCGGAGATCAAGCAGGCGGGCGCGTTGAAGCTCACGGTCAACTCCACCTACGCGCCGATGGAATATCGCGATCCCGCGACCAACGAGCTGGTCGGGCTCGACATCGATCTGGCGGGCGAGCTGGCCAAGCGGCTCGGCGGCCTCAAGATCGTCTGGAGCGAGACGCCATTCGCCGAGCTGATCCCCTCGCTCCAGACCAAGCGCGCCGATTTCATCATCTCCGGCATCTCGGACCGCGCCTCGCGGCGCGAGACCGCCGATTTCGTCGATTACCTCCAGACCGGCCCGCAGTTCTTCGTGATGGCGGAGAGCGAGGCGAAGGCCGCGACGGATCTCTGCGGCAAGAAGGTCGGCACCACCCGCAGCACCAGCTTCCCGGTCGAGATCGAGAAGTGGAGCAAGCAGAACTGCGAGGCGGCCGGCAAGCCGGCGATCCAGTACGTGCCGGGCGAGAACTCGATCGACGTCCGCAACCAGCTCAAGCAGGGCCGCATCGACGTCGCCGTGCAGGGCAGCGAGACGCTGCCTTATGCGCAGACGCAGGAGCCCGGCAAATACCGCATTGTCGGTGAGGCCTTCGCCAAGGGCTACCAGGGCATCATGTTCCGCAAGGACGATGCGGCCCTGCGCGAGGTGGTGACCGAGAAGCTCACGGCGATGATCGCCGACGGCGCCTACAAGGCCGTTCTCGACAAATGGGGCCTTGGCGCGAACGCGGTCGCCCAGCCCATGCTGAACGCGGCGCCGCAATGAAGCCGGCGCCGGCACTCGCGGAGGGTTTCCCTGATTTGTCGGGGATGCGGATCGCGCGCGAGCCGCACTGGTTCCGCTGGCTCAGCGCGGCCCTGATCGTCCTCGTGCTGGCGGCGATCGTGCGCGCGTTTGCGAACGGTCAGATCGAATGGTCCTATGTCAGCCGCTTCCTGACCGTGAAGGTTATCCTCGAAGGCATCGTCAACACCATGGTGATGGCGGTGCTGGCGATGATGCTCGGCATCTTTCTCGGCATCGTCGTGGCGATCATGCGGCTGTCGCCCAACCCGGTGCTGAAGACGGTGGCCGCCGGCTACACCTGGCTGTTTCGCGGCACGCCGCTGATCCTGCAACTGCTGCTCTGGTTCAACCTCGCACTGGTGTTTCCGACCATCGGCATTCCCGGCCTGTGGAGCGCGCGCGCCGTCGACGTCATGACGCCGTTCCTCGCCGCGCTGCTCGGGCTCGGCATCAACCAGGGCGCCTACACCTCCGAAGTGATGCGCGCCGGCATGCTGTCGGTCGACATCGGGCAATATGAGGCAGCGCAGGCGATCGGCATGGGGCGGCTGCGTGCGCTGCGCCGGATCGTCCTGCCGCAGGCGATGCGCGTGGTGATCCCGCCGCTCGGCAACGAGTTCATCGGTATGGTGAAGGCGACCTCGCTCGCGAGCGTCATCCAGTATCCGGAACTGCTGCACAACGCCGAGAACATCTACTACGCCAATTCCCGCGTCATCGAGCTCTTGATCGTCGCCGGGCTCTGGTACCTGCTCGTGGTATCGATCCTGACCCCGCTCCAGATGCTGCTCGAACGCCGTTTTGCACGCGGCACATTGCGGCTGGCGCAATGACAAAGCCTCTCGTCGCGATCCGCTCCGTCAGCAAGAGCTTTGGAGAGTTCCAGGCTCTCAAGAGCGTTTCGCTCGACGTCTGGCCCGGCGAGGTGATGTGTCTGATCGGCGCCTCGGGATCCGGCAAGACCACACTGCTCCGCTGCATCAACCAGCTCGCCGCGATCGATGCCGGCGGCATCTGGCTCGACGGCGAGCTTTTGGGTGTGCGCGAGCAGGGCGGGCGGCTCCATCGGCTCACCGAACGGGAGATCGGGCGGCAGCGGCTGAAGACCGGCATGGTGTTCCAGCGCTTCAATCTGTTTCCGCACAAGACGGCGCTGGAGAATATCACCGAGGGCCCGACCCAGGTGCAGGGGCGTAAAGCCGACGAAGTGCGCACTGAGGCGCTCGAACTGCTCCGTCGCGTCGGGCTGGCGGCCAAGGCGGACTCGTATCCCGCGCAGCTCTCCGGCGGCCAGCAGCAGCGCGTCGCGATTGCGCGCGCCCTCGCCATGAAGCCGATGCTGATGTTGTTCGACGAGCCGACCAGCGCGCTCGATCCCGAGCTCGTCGGCGAGGTGCTCGCGGTCATGAAGGAACTGGCGAAGAGCGGCATGACCATGATGGTGGTGACGCACGAGCTCGGCTTCGCGCGCGAGGTCGCCGACCGCGTCGTCTACATGGACCAGGGCGCGATCGTCGAGCAGGGCCGCGCCTCCGACGTGTTGGGCGCGCCGCGCGAGGAGCGCACCAAGGCATTTCTTTCGGCAGTGATCTGACATTGGGGGTGTGGTGATGAAGAGGCTTTTGGTTGCGGCGGCGTTCTTGGCCGCCATGAGCGCATCGGTGATGGCGATCGAGCTGCCGGCGGAGATCGCCAAGCGCGGCAGCATCAAGGTGGCGCTGGTGCCGAACTATCCGCCGATGGAATTCCGCGATCCCGCCACCAGCGCGCTCACGGGCTTCGACATCGATCTTGGCGAGGCGCTCGGGCGCAAGCTCGGTGTGAAGATCGAATGGACCGAGACCAGCTTCGCCGAATTCATGCCGTCGATTTCGACGGGGCGGGTGGATGCCATCCTGTCCGGTTTCACCGACTATGCGAGCCGGCACGAGATCGCGTCCTTCGTCGATTATTTGCGCAGCGGCCCAAAATTCTTCGTGCAGCAGTCCCGCGCGTCCGAGTTCAAGGACATGGCTGCGCTCTGCGGCAAGAAGGTCGGCGCCAGCCGCCGGACCATGTTTCCCGCAGAGATCGACAAGTGGAGCCAGAAGAACTGCGGCAGCAATCCCGTCCAGTTCGTCGGCACCGACGGCTCGGCCGATGCACGCACGCAGCTCAGGCAGGGCCGTATCGATGCCGCCGTGCAGGGCAACGAGACGCTGCCCTATCTGATGGACCTCGAGCCGGGCACCTATGCGCCGGTCGGCGATCCCTTCGCGACGCAGTTCACGGGCATCGCGCTGCCGGTCAAGGAAAAGGCGTTGCAGCAGGCGATGGTCGAGGCACTAGATGCGCTGATCGCCGACGGCACCTATCGTACGCTGCTGGCGAAGTGGAAACTGAGCGATAACGCAATAGAGAAGGCGACCATCAATGCTGGACAGTAAGGCACTCAAGAGCATTCCGCTCGTTCCGGCCAACACCGCGGATCCCGCGCCGGACTATCCCTGGCCGAAGCCATACAAGTCGGCGATGTTCCTGTCGTTCGACGTGGACGCGGAGAGCGCCTGGACCAGCAAGGACGCCGTGCACGCCCAGCGGCTCATCACCATGAGCTATGGCGGCTATGAGGCCCGTGTCGGCACGCCGAAACTTCTGGAACTGCTCGACCAGCTCGATCTCAAGGCGACGTTCTTCGTCACGGGATGGTCGGTCGATGCGCATCCGGCGATGGCCGAATCCATCCTCAAGGCCGGCCACGAGATCGGCCATCACGGCTATCATCATCTGTTGCCCGATCCCGGCGATCCCTGGATCGAGGAGGAGCTGGAGCGTGGCTTCGAGGCGCTGAAGCGCCGGCTCGGCGTCAGGCCGACCGGCTATCGCGCGCCTTACGGCGAGTTCACCGAGGAGCTGCGCGTCGCGCTGGTGCGTCATGGCATCGTCTATACGTCCTCGTTCCGAGACGACGTCAGGCCCTATCGTCATCGTCTCGCCGACGGCAAGCCGGGCACGATCGAGCTGCCGGTGACCGCGAGCTATGACGACTGGATGCACGGCCTGTCCGCGCGCTTCAGCCCGCGCTCGATCTTCCCCAAGGAGCATGTGCTCTCGATGTGGAAGGACGAGCTGGATGAGGTCCGCGACTGGGGGGCGATGGTGACGACCGTGCTGCATCCGCAATGCAGCGGCCGTCCGATGCGACTGCGCCTGCTGCGCGAGTTCCTGACCTACGCAAAGTCCTGCCCCGACGTCTGGATCACCACCGGCGAGAAGATCGCGGAAAACTTCCTGCGCCACGAAGCCGGCAGCCGCTGAGCCACGCCATGACCCGTCGCCGTATCCTCGTCATCAACCCCAACTCCTCGACATCGGTGACGGCGGCGATCGACGACGCGGTCGCGCCGCTGCGGATCGTTGGCGGGCCTGACATCGAGGTGGTCGGCCTTGCCGAGGGCCCGCCCGGCATCAGCTCGCAGCGCGATGCCGACAGCGTGGTCATGCCGCTGGTCAATCGCGTCACGCGCGACGATGCGGATGCCTTCGTGCTCGCCTGCTTCAGCGATCCCGGCCTGCATGCGGTGCGTGAGGCGGCCGGTGGCCGCCCGGTGCTGGGTATCGCCGAATGCGGCATCTTTCGCGCGCTGATGCTGGGCGAACGTTTTGGCATCATCGCGCTGTCGCCGTCGAGCATCCGCCGCCAGCAGCGCATGGCGCGGGTGATGGGCGTGGACAGCCGCTATGCCGGAAGCTGGTCGGTCGGCGCGAGCGCGGCGGAGACGGCAGCCGCCGACATCCGCGGCCGGTTGATCGACGCCGGCCGCGCGCTGGTCACCCAATGCCGCGCCGATGTCGTGGTGATGGGCTGCGCCGGCATGGCGTCCCACCGCGCGGCAATCGCGGATGCGATCGGCGTGCCCGTGGTTGAGCCGGCGCAGCAGGCGGTGGCCGCTGCGATCGGCGCGGTCTTGTTGAACACGTAATATCCTTCAGGAGCCCTTCGTAATGCCCATCTCCCGCCGTTCGCTCCTCAAGGCCGCCGCAGCCATGCCGGCGCTGTCGCTGCCGGGCATCGTCCGCGCTGAATCTCAGTCCACGCTGCGCTTCATTCTCGTCATCGACCTTGCCTTCGTCGATCCCATCTACTCGACCGCACAGGTGTCGCGAAACCATGGCTTCATGGTCTACGACACGCTCTACGGCATGAGCTCTTCGCTCCAGGTCTCGCCGCAGATGCTGTCGGGCCATGTCATCTCCGGTGACGGGCTGCAATGGGACCTGAGCCTGCGCGACGGCCTGTTCTGGCATGACGGCGATCGCGTGCTCGCCCGCGATTGCGTCGCGAGCATCCGCCGCTGGGCGGCGCGCGACGGCTTTGGCGGCGAGCTGATGGAGGCGACCGCCGAGCTCTCCGCCGCCGATGACCGCACCATCCGCTTCCGCCTCAAGCGTCCGTTCCCGCTGCTGCCGCAGGCGCTCGGCAAGGCCGCGATCAACGCCTGCTTCATGATGCCGGAGCGGCTGGCGAGTCAGGACCCGTTCAAGCCGCTCACCGAGGTCATCGGCAGTGGCCCGTTCCGCTACCTCGCCGACGAGCGCGTGCAGGGCGCCCGCAATGCCTATGCCAAGTTCGAGCACTACCAACCGCGCACCGACGGCAAGCCGGATTGGACGGCCGGCCCGAAGATCGTGCATTACGACCGCGTGGTCTGGACCACGACGCCCGATGCCGGCACCGGCGTCGCCGCGCTCCAGACCGGCGAGCAGGACTGGCAGGAGACCACGCCGCACGACCTGTTGCCGATCATCAAGGCCGCCGGCGACATCGACACGCGCATCCTCGATCCCCGCGGCTACGCCTGCATGCTGCGCCTCAATCATCTCCAGCCGCCGTTCGACAATCCCGCCGTGCGTCGCGCGCTGCTGGGCGCGATCGACCAGTCTGCCTTCATGACGGCGGTCGCCGGCACCGATCCGGCCTTCCAGGTGTCGCCCATCGGCTATTTCGCTCCGGGCACGCCGATGGCCAGCGAGGTCGGTCTCGACGTCTTCCGCGGCCCGCGCGACTACGCCAAGGTCAAGGCGGATCTGAAGGCCGCCGGCTACAATGGCGAGAAGATCGTCCTGCTCGTCCCCACCAACTCGCTGGCGCAGAAGCCGCTCGGCGAGATCGCCGTGGACTCCTTGCGCAAGGCCGGCATGAACGTCGAATATGCCGGGCTTGATTTCGCCGTCGTGTTGCAGCGCCAGCTCAAGAAGGACCCGCTTCCGCAGGGTGGCTGGAGCGCGGCGGTCGGCAACTGGCAGGGCATCGACTGGCTCAATCCGGCCGGCAACACCAACATCCGCGGCGAAGGCAAAGTCGCCGGCTGGTACGCGAGCGAGAAGATGGGGGCCTTGCGCAGCCAGTGGCTGGCGGCCTCCGAGCTCGCCGAGCAGCAGCGCATCTGCCGCGAGATCCAGGCGGTGGCGTTCGAGGAAATCCCCTATATTCCGATCGGCCTGTACAAGCAGCCGACCGCCTATCGCAAGGCCATCACCGGCATTCTCGACGGCACCGCCGTGTTCTGGAACGTACGCCCCGCATGAGCACGATCGCAATCTTCGGCAGCTATGTGCTGTCACGGAAAGACGGCGCGCAGGATGTGCTGCGCGACCATTGGGTCCTGGTCGAAGGCAAGAAGATCGCCGCGGTCACGCGCGACAAGCCGAGCGCGGACGAGGTCTACGACAGGCCCGGCCGCTTCGTGCTGCCGGGCCTGTTTAACCTGCACAATCACTGCTTCTCTGAAGCCGTGGCGCGCAGCCACAGCGAGGACGGCAACGGTCGCAAGAACAATCAAAGCATCGTCTACACGGTGCTGCTGCCGCTCACCAAGCGCGGTGCGGATATCCTGTCGGCGGAAGAGCGCATGGCGGTCGCACGGCTCGGCATCCTCCAGCTCCTCAAGGGCGGCGCCACCACGGTGATGGAGCCGTTCCGCAATTCGATCCCCGAGATGTTCGACGCGGCGGAAGAGATGGGCATCCGCTTCTACGGCGCGCCCTACCTGTTCTCCACCTCCGACGCCAAGGCGGGTTCGGATGGTGTGGTTCAGTACTCCGGCGATGACGGTGCCGCCGACATGGCGACGTGGGATGCGCTTTATCAGCGCTGGAACAATCGCGGCGACGGCCGCATCAGCCTCGCGATGAGCCCGCACGCCACCGACACCTGCGGCCCCGATCTGCTCAAGGCCTGCGCGGCGCGGGCGCGCGAGCTCGGCGTGCCGATCACGACGCACATGGCGCAGAGCCGCGGCGAGGTCGAGACCATCGGCAAGCGCTATGGCGGCCGCACGCCGGCGGAGTATCTGGACTGGCTCGGCCTGCTCGCGCCCGACCTGATGGCGGCGCATTGCATGTTCAGCACCGACGACGATCTCAAGCTGATGGCCGCGCGCGGCATGACCGTGCTGAATTGCCCGCGCGTGTTCGCGCGTGCCGGCGTCACCGCCGCATTCAGCCGCTTCGCCGAGCACGGCGTGCGCACCGTGGTCGGCACCGACGGCTACAACATGGATCTGCTCGGCGAACTCAATGCGGCCTCGCTGATCTCCAAGATCACGTCCAAGCGCGCCGATGTCGCCAATTCACCGGAGTTGATCGAAGCGAACACGGCGGTCGCCGCCGACGTCGTCAAGCGGCCGGACCTCGGCCGGATCGAGCCGGGCGCGACCGCCGACCTCACGGTGGTCGATCTCACCCATCCGCATCTCCAGCCGCTGTTCGATTCGCGTCGCGCGCTGATCGCGCTCGCCAACCGCGCCAATATCGATCAGGTCATAGTCGACGGCCGCGTGCTGGTTGAAGGCGGCCGCTATCTCGGCGCCGACGAAGCGGCGATCACCGCCGCCGGCAGCGCTGCGATCGGCAAGATCTGGGACCTGCCGGAGGCGCAGGCGGCGTTCAACGGCTGAGAGGCTGCCGGTGCTACGAAGACGGTGCGCTCCCTCTCCCGCTTGCGGGAGAGGGCAGGGGAGAGGGTTGTCTCCACACAGGGACACTCCCCGTGTGGAGAGAGCCCCCACCCGGCGCTTCGCGCCGACCTCCCCCGCAAGCGGGAGAGGTTGAAGCGAGCCTGTGGCCAAATCGTTTCAATCCCCAAATCGTTTCAATCCAAAGGTATTCTAATCCTCAAACTCCGCGAGCGCCTTGCGCATGGTCTCGACCAGATCCAGCGCCACCGGCGAGGGGCTGCGCTGCGCCGGAAAGACCGCGGAGAATTCGAAGTCGATGCGCGGCAGGAAGCGGCGCACCACGACGCCGCGGGTGGAGAATTCCTGCGCGGTGAAGGGATCGCAGATCGCGACGCCAAGTCCTGACGACACCATGCCGCACATGATCTCCGACAGCGTGGTCTCCACCCGCAGCACGCGGCGGACATCATGGCGATGGAAGACCTGGTCGACGAGGTGCCGGCTCGACGATCCCGCCGACAGCGAGATGAACGTCTCGCCCTCGAAATCGCGCGGCTCCAGCACCTCTTTCTCCGCGAGGCGATGACCGGTCGGCAGCACTGCGACGCGCGCCAGCGCCGGCAGCCGCAGACTCGGCAGGCCGGAATGGGCGATCGGCACCTCGGCAAAGCCGATGTCGCATTGATTGTTCAGCACCCAGTCGACCACGATCGGCGAGATCACCCCGAAGAAGGCGAGGTTGAGGTTGGGGCGCTCCTTCAGGAAATGCCCGGCGAGCCGCGGCAGATAGCCGTTCGAGAGCGCCGGCAGCGCGGCGATCCGCAACGACCCGGTGCGGCGGCCGCGGATTTCTTCAGCCGCGGCAGTGATGCGTTCGAGTCCGACGAAGGAGCGCTCCACCTCGGTGTAAAGCGCCATCGCCGCGGCAGTCGGTACGAGGCCGGTACCGCGCCGCTCGAACAGCTCCATTTTCAACAGCGCCTGGAAGTCGCGCAGCAGCCGGCTGACCGCCGGCTGCGTCACGGTCATCAGCGCCGCCGCCTCGGTCACGCTGCCGGTCAGCATCGTCGCGCGGAAGGCCTCCACCTGCCGCGAATTGATCCGGGCCATACCAAATTCCATTCATAACATTTAGGCATGCAGAGGGTGCCATTATTCATTGGACGATGGAAGTATAGGTTTGCGATCTTTTTCATCAGGACTGGAGACAGCCCGCTTTTTCGGCAGATTGGAGGGGTTTGGACCTCCAGATCGCGCCAAAACCCGCCGAACGGGGGCCGGAGCCCTGATCGGGGAGGAATTTGCGCGGAAGGAGATGCGGAAGGCGCTTCAGTCAGCGAGACACGTCGGCGCGTCACCTCATTCCGGTATTGGAGATCGGTCCACATGAAGACTTTTCGCCTTCTGACAGCGGTCAGCATCGCGGCTCTCGTTGCCGCCTCTTCGGCCGCCTCGGCCCAGCAGAGAACGCTCTATGTCGCCGGCTATGGCGGCTCGTTCGAGAAGACCATTCGCGACGAGGTGATCCCGGCCTTCGAGAAGGAGAACGGCGTCAAGGTCGAATACGTCGCCGGCAACTCCACCGACACGCTGGCCAAGCTTCAGGCGCAGAAGGGCAACCAGCAGATCGACGTCGCCATCGTCGATGACGGCCCGATGTACCAGGCGATCCAGCTCGGCTTCTGCGGCAAGCTCGAGGGCCTGCCCACCGATCTCTACGACACCGCCCGCTTCAAGGACGATCGCGCTGTAGCGATCGGCATCGTCGCGACCGGGCTGATGTACAACACCAAGGTGTTTGCCGAGAAAGGTTGGGCGCCGCCGACCTCGTGGAACGACTTGAAGGACACGAAATACGCCAAGCAGCTCGTCATCCCGCCGATCAACAACACCTACGGTCTCGAAGCGCTGGTGATGCTGTCGAAGATGAACGGCGGCGGCGAGTCCAACGTCGATTCCGGCTTCAAGATCTTCAAGGAGCAGATCAATCCGAACGTGCTCGCCTATGAGCCGTCGCCGGGCAAGATGACCGAGCTGTTCCAGTCCGGCCAGGCCGTGATCGCGGTGTGGGGCACCGGCCGTGTGCAGAGCTTCGCCAACACCGGCTTCCCCGTCGACTTCGTCTATCCCAAGGAAGGCGCGGCGACGCTGCTGACGACGGCCTGTCCGATCACCAAGCCGAACGCTTCGCCGCTCGCGTCCAGCTTCGTCAAGATGTTGCTCGATCCAAAAATCCAGCTCGTGATGCTCAAGGATTACGGCTATGGCCCGGTGCTGAAATCGCTGGCGATCCCGCCGGAGCTCGGCAAGATGGCGCCGATCGGCGAGCGCGCGGCAAAGCTCTATAATCCGGACTGGACGGTCATCAACGAGAAGCGCGAGGAGTGGACCAAGCGCTGGAATCGCGAAGTCGAACGCTAATCGTTCGCGGCGGAGACAGCGTCATGGCCTATCTCGAGCTCGATCGGGTCGCCAAGCAGTTCGGAGCACAGACTGTGGTCGATGACTTCAGTCTGTCGGTGGGGAAGGGGGAGTTCATCTCCTTCCTCGGCCCGTCCGGCTGCGGCAAGACCACGACCCTGCAGATGATCGCGGGCTTCCTCGATCCCACGCGCGGCGCGATTCGCCTCGAGGGCAAGGACCTGACCGCGATCCATCCGGCCAGGCGTGGCCTCGGCATCGTGTTCCAGAGCTACGCGCTGTTTCCGCACATGACCGCGGCGGAGAACGTCGCCTTCGGCCTCGAGATGCGCAAGGTGCCGCGCGCCGAAAGGGCCGAGCGCGTTCGCGCTGCGCTCGCGATGGTCGGCCTCGCCGGCTACGAGGATCGCCATCCGCGCCGCATGTCCGGCGGCCAGCAACAGCGCGTGGCGCTGGCGCGTGCGCTGGTGATCAAGCCGAGCGTGCTGCTGCTCGACGAGCCGCTGTCGAACCTCGACGCCAAGCTGCGCGAGGAGATGCAGATCGAGCTGCGCCAGATCCAGCGCACCATCGGCACCACCACGATCCTGGTCACGCACGACCAGAACGAGGCGATGTCGCTGTCCGACCGCATCGTGGTGATGAGCCAGGGTAAGATCGAGCAGATCGGCACGCCGCAGGAGACCTATGAGAAGCCGGCCTCGGCCTTCGTCTCGCAGTTTCTCGGCAAGACCAACGACTTTGCCGCGACGATCGATCGGGCCACGGCGCCCGCGAAGCTGGTGGCGGGCTCCTGGAGCGCGCCGGCACCAGTTGGCCTCAGCGGTCCCGTCACCGTCAGCATTCGCCCTGAAAGAATTGGTTTTGGCGATGCGGGCCTCAGCGCAAAGATCGTCACGCGCATTTTCCAGGGCAATCACTGGCTGTTCCAGTGCGACAGCGAATGCGGTCCTGCGATCGTGATCCGCCAGAATGACGGCCAGTCACAGCCGGCCGAAGGCGAGACCGTTCGTCTTGCCTGGCGGCCTGAGGACATGAGCGTGCGCGGAGCTGCCGCATGAGTGCGGTCGCAGACACGGCTCCGCCGGGGGCCGCCGATGCGCGCATCGCACGCGCGCCATGGGTACTCTCCGCGCCCGCCTTGATGCTGTTCGTCGGCGTGCTACTGATTCCGCTCGCGATGACCGTGATGTTGTCGTTCCACGATTGGGGCCAGTACAAGGGCATCGAGCCGGTCTTCATCCTGAAGAACTGGCACGAGATCGCGACCGATCCCTACTACGCCGAAATGTTCTGGCGGACGTTTCGCATCGCGATCCTGACGACTCTCCTCACGGCCCTGCTAGGTGCGCCCGAAGCCTATATCCTCAACCGCATGAGCGGACGCTGGAAGAGCTTCTTCCTGCTCGTGATCCTCGGACCGCTGCTGATCTCGGTGGTGGCGAGGACGCTCGGCTGGGCGCTGCTGTTCGGCGGCAACAACGGGCTCGTCAACAAGCTCCTGATGTCGGCCGGGCTGATCCGTGCACCGATTCCCTTCATGTTCACCGAGACCGGCATGGTGATCGCGCTGGCGCATGTGATGATGCCGTTCATGGTGCTGTCGGTGTGGGCCGCGCTTCAGCGGCTCGATCCGCAGATCGAGAACGCCGCGATGTCGCTTGGTGCAGGTCCGATCACCACTATTCGCCGGATCATCATGCCGCAGATCATGCCGGGTGTGCTGTCGGGCGCGATCATCGTGTTCTCGCTCTCGGCCAGCGCCTTTGCGACGCCCGCGATCATCGGCGGCCGTCGGCTCAAGGTTGCGGCGACGCTGGCCTATGACGAGTTCCTGAACACGCTGAACTGGCCGCTCGGTGCGGCTGTCGCGACGCTGCTGCTGGTTGCGCTGGTCTTGATCGTCGTCGGCAGCAATGCGCTGATCGAGCGACGCTACGCGGAGGTGTTCCGATGAGACGGAACGGCCCCCTGGCGCTGATCTTCCACACCGTCTTCGTCATCGTCATGGTGGCGCCGATCCTGGTGGTCTGCCTCGTCGCCTTCACGCCCGAAGGCTTCCTGTCGCTGCCGACCAACGGCTTTTCGCTGCGCTGGTTCAGGACCATCGCGAACTATCCTGAATTCATTCACGCCTTCTGGGTCAGCCTCGGGCTCGGCGCGCTGTCGTCCCTCGTGGCGCTGTTGTTCGCGGTGCCCGCGGCGCTCGCGATCGCGCGCTATCGCTTCCGCGGCCGTGATGCGCTGGCGGCGCTGTTCCTGTCGCCGCTGATGATCCCGCATGTCGTGCTCGGCATCGCCTTCCTGCGCTTCTTCACCTCCGCCGGCCTCGGCGGCAGCTTCGCGGCGCTGATCATCGCGCATGTCATCATCGTGTTTCCGTTCGCGCTGCGGCTGACGCTTGCGGCCGCGACCGGCATGGACCTTTCGGTCGAGATGGCGGCGGTCTCGCTCGGCGCCGGCGGCTGGACGCTGTTCCGCCGCGTGACCTTGCCGCTGATCCTGCCCGGCGTCATCAGCGGCTGGGCGCTGGCCTTCATCCAGTCCTTTGACGATCTCACCATGACCGTCTTCCTCGCGGCGCCCGGAACCGAGACGTTGCCGGTGCGCATGTTCCTTTATATCCAGGACAACATCGATCCGCTGGTGACGTCGGTCTCGGCCTGCGTGATCGCGATCACCATGACCGCCCTCATTCTGCTCGACCGCTTCTACGGGCTCGACCGTGTGCTCGCCGGCAAGGGCGATACGGGACGATAGGAGAACTCATGTCAGGAGAATACGACGTCGCCGTCGTCGGCGGCGGGTTGCTCGGCTCCGCCATTGCCTGGGGCCTCGGCCGGCTCGGCAAGAAGGTCGCCGTGCTCGACGAAGGCGACATCACCAAGCGCGCCTCGCGCGCCAATTTTGCGCTGGTCTGGGTGCAGAGCAAGGGCCTGGGCATGCCGGCCTATACGGTGTGGACCGTGCAGGCGTCGCAGGCATGGGGCCGGCTTGCCTCCGAGCTGAAGCAGCAGACCGGCCTCGATGTCTCGCTGCAACAAAATGGCGGCTTCCATCTCACCCTCGGCGAGGACGAATTCGGCCAGCGCACCGAGCTCGTCAAGCGCATGCACAACCAGGTCGGCGCCGCCGACTACAAGATGGAGATGCTGCCGGCGTCCGAGGTGAAGAAGGCGCTGCCGCTGATCGGGCCGGAAGTTTCCGGTGGCAGCTATTGTCCGCTCGACGGCCACGTCAATTCGCTGCGCACGTTCCGCGCCTTCCACACCGGCTTTATGGCGTTCGGCATCGATTATCTTCCGGAGCGACCGGTTTCGGCGATCAGCAAGAGCGGCGGCGAATTCCGCCTGACCACGCCGAAAGGCGAGCTTCGTGCCGCCAAGATCGTGCTTGCCGCGGGCAATGCCAACCAGACGCTCGCGCCGATGGTCGGCCTCTACGCGCCGATGGGCCCGACCCGCGGCCAGATCGTGGTGACCGAACGCACCATGCCGTTCCTGCCGCATCCGCTGACCACGATCCGCCAGACCGACGAGGGCACGGTGATGATCGGCGACAGCAAGGAGGACGAGCTGGACGATCGCACGCTGAAGCATTCGATCAGCGCGGTGATGACCGATCGCGCGCAGCGCATGTTCCCGCATCTGTCGCGGCTCAACGTGGTCAGAAGCTGGGCCGGCATCCGCGTCATGCCGCAGGACGGCTTTCCGATCTATGACCAGTCGGAAACGCATCCCGGCGCCTTCGTCGCCTGCTGCCATTCCGGCGTGACGCTCGCCTCCAACCACGCCTTCGAGATCGCGCGCATGGTGGCGCAGGGCGCGCTCGAGCCGGAGCTGATCGGCGCGTTCTCCGCGCGCCGTTTTGGCGGCGATGGCGCTGCGAACAACAGCGGCTACTAGAGATATCAAGGAGCCAAGAGGCATCCCATGTTTAGACGATCCGAACAGGACAAACGCCCGCAAGTGCAGATCTTCGTCGATGGCGTTGCCGTCGCGGCGCGCCAGGGTGACACCGTCTCCGCCGCGCTATTGGCCTCCGGCCAGGATGCACGGCGTTCCACCGCGGTGAGCGGCGCGCCGCGTCTTCCTTACTGCATGATGGGCGTGTGCTTCGACTGCCTCGTCACCATCGACGGCGTCGGCAACCGGCAGGGCTGCATCGTGCCCGTTGCCGAGGGCATGCAGATCGAGATCCAGAAGGGCAAGCGGGAGATCGGAAGATGACTGTGGCTCCCAAGCGCGAAGATTACGACGTCGTGGTGATTGGCGCCGGGCCCGCCGGACTTGCCGCCGCTGCGACATCGGCCGAGGCCGGCCTGTCGACGCTGCTGCTCGACGAGAATATCGGCCCCGGCGGTCAGGTATTTCGTGCGATCTCCTCGACACCCGTGACCGACCGCAACCAGCTCGGCGCCGATTATTGGGTCGGAGCCGATCTCGTGCAGTCACTGCGCGCGAGCAATGCGGAAGTGATTCAGCGTGCGACGGTCTGGAGCCTCGACCGCAATCTCGACATCGCCGTCTCCGTCGGCGGTGCTTCGGCCTTCGTCAAGGCAAAGCGCGTGATCCTGGCGACCGGCGCGCTGGAGCGGCCGTTCCCGATTCCGGGCTGGACGCTGCCAGGCGTGATGACCGCGGGCGCCGCGCAGACCATGCTGAAATCATCGGCGCTGGTGCCGGATGGCCGCACCGTGATCGCGGGGCAGGGGCCGCTGCTCTGGCTGCTCGCCGCGCAGATTTTGCGGCTTGGCGGCCGCATCGACCGCATCCTCGACACCACCGAGCGCGGCAATTATTTCGCGGCGCTGCCGCATGCCTTCGCCTTCCTGACCTCGCCCTATTTCGCCAAGGGCCTGTCGATGATGCGCGAGGTGAAGGCGAAGGTGCAGGTCGTCTCCGGCGTCACGGAGCTCTCCGCGTCGGGTGACGGCCAGCTTGCCAATGTGAGCTATGTCGCCGGCGGCAAGCGCGAGACGCTTGCGGTCGATCTTCTGCTGCTGCATCAGGGCGTCGTGCCCAACGTCAATCTGGCGATGGCAGCCGGTGTCGAGCATCGTTGGGACGAGCTGCAATTGTGCTGGTCGCCCGTGCTCGATGCGAACGGCTCATCGTCGGTCGCTGGTATCGCGATCGCCGGCGACGGCGCCGGCATCGGCGGTGCCAATGCCGCCGTGGTCCGCGGCCGCATCGCGGCGCGCGCGGCGGTGGAAGCGTTGGCGCCCGCGGCTGCCGCGAAGCTCGCATCGATGGCAACGCTCCGCGCCGCTCTCGCCAAGGCCGAGCGCGGCCGCACTTTTCTCGACACGCTGTTCCGCCCGGCGCCGCAGTTCCGCATTCCCTCAGGCGATACCATCGTCTGCCGCTGCGAGGAGGTGACCGCAAAGGATGTTCTCGATTCCGTCGCGATCGGCGCGACCGGGCCGAACCAGCTCAAGGCCTATCGCCGCACCGGCATGGGCCCGTGCCAGGGCCGGCTCTGCGGCCTCACCGTCACCGAGCTGATGGCGCAGGCCCGGGCCAAGAGCCCGCAGGAGATCGGCTATTACCGGCTGCGTGCGCCAGTGAAGCCGATCACGCTCGCCGAGCTTGCCGCCGTTCCCAAGACCGAGGACGACGTCAAGGCCGTGGTGCGCGGATGACTGGAAACGTGGATGCGATCGTCATTGGCGGCGGCATCCACGGATGCTCGACCACGCTGCATCTGTGCCTCGCCGGCCTGAAGCCGGTGCTGATCGAGAAGGACTATGCCGGCCGGCATGCTTCCGGCGTCAATGCCGGCGGCGTGCGCCAGCTTGCGCGGCACATCCCGGAGATCCCGCTCTCGATCCGCTCGATGGGGATCTGGGAGAGGATCACCGACCTCCTCGACGACGATTGCAGCTTCGAGAGCCACGGCCAGGTGCTGGTCGCCGAGAACGAGGAAGAGCTCGCGGTCTGCCGCGCGCGCGTCGCCGAGCTCAATGCGCTCGGCTTCACCCATGAAGAGCTGATCGACGCCACTGAGCTGCGGCGGCTGGTGCCTGCGGTGGCCGAGACCTGTCCCGGTGGCGTGGTCTCGCGCCGTGACGGCGCGGCCAATCCTGCGCAAACGACGACCGCGTTCCGCCGCAAGGCCGAACAGCTCGGCGCGACCGTGCGCGAGGGCGTGGCGGCCAGCAACATCCGCTACAGCGACGGCCTCTGGTACGTCGATGTCGGCTCCGACACCTATGCCGCGCCGGTGCTGGTCAACGCAGCCGGCGCCTGGGCTGGAAAGATCGCCGCCGCGCTCGGCGAACCGGTGCCGGTCGAAACCGTGGCCCCGATGCTGATGATCACCTCGCGCGTGCCGCACTTCATCGATCCCGTCGTGATCCTGCGTGGCCGCAAGCTGTCCTTCAAGCAGTTCTCGAACGGCACCGTGCTGATCGGCGGCGGGCATCTCGCGACGCCCTATCAGGACCGCAATGAGACGGTGCTGGACTGGAAGAGCCTCGCGATCAGCGCGCGCACCGTGTTCGAGCTGTTTCCGGTGATGCGCAGCGCGACGATCGTTCGTGCCTGGGCCGGCATCGAGGCCAAGATGAAGGACGACATCCCCGTGTTCGGGCCGAGTTCGCGGCACAAGGGTCTCTATCACCAGTTCGGCTTCTCGCTGCACGGCTTCCAGCTCGGTCCCGGCGCCGGCGCCGTGATGGCGGAGCTGATCGTCAACGGTGGCACCCAGACACGCATCAGTGATCTCGGCATCGACCGTTTCCACCCTTCCACGCTCTAGCAACAAGAGGACATCATGAGCATCACCCGCAGCATCCGCACGCCCATCATGCACCGCGCCGTCGAGGCCAACGGCTTCATCTTCCTCGGCGGCACCATCGCCGACGACACGTCGGTTTCGATGGGCGATCAGACCCGCAATATTCTCGGCAAGATCGCCGGCTATCTGAAAGAGGCCGGCACCGACAAGAGCCGCGTCGTCAGCGCCTCGATTTTCGTCACGGATCTTTCCAAGAAGAAGGAGATGGACGCGGCCTGGACCGAGTTCTTCGGCGACAATCTGCCGACCCGCGCCACCGTCGGCGTCGCCGATCTCGGCGGCAGCGCGTTGATCGAAGTCGTGGTCACCGCCCTCAAGGGTTGACGGCATTCTTCGACGAGGACGGCAGCGCGCGACGCGCTGTCGTCCCTTTGGCTTGATCTTGCGCCTCTGCCGGACTAGGTAGAGGCATCTCAATCAGGAACTTCGCAGCCATGGATTTCACCCCGACCGCAACGCCGATCCGCCTTGCTCACGGGGAATTTCATGCCTGCTTCCATCATCCTGTCGAACCTGTCGCTGTCCACGCCTGACGGCCGTTCTCTTTTTTCCAATATCGATCTGACATTCGCGGCCGAGCGAACCGGTCTCGTCGGCCGCAACGGCGTCGGGAAATCCACACTGCTGGCGTCGATTTGCCGGGAACATGTTCCTCAGTCCGGGCGCATTCTGACCAACGGAACCGTCGGCCTGCTGCGCCAGGACGTTCAACTGCTTGCGGGTGCGACCGTGGCCGATCTGTTCGGCGTGCGGGAAGCGCTGAAGCTGCTTGGCCGTGCGGCGCGGGGCGATGCCTCCGCCGACGACATCGCTGCGATCGACTGGACTCTCGAAGCGCGGCTCGAAACCGCGCTGGCGCGCGTCGGGTTCGATCTTGCTCCCGATACGGAGCTGTCCTGCCTGTCCGGTGGCCGGACGACGCGGGTTCGTCTTGCCGCGCTGGTGTTCGCCGAGCCCGACTTCCTGCTGCTGGATGAGCCCACCAACAACCTCGACCGGGACGGACGCAGGGCCGTGATCGATCTCCTCGCCGCTTGGCGCGGCGGCGCGATCGTCGTCAGCCACGATCGGGGCCTGCTCGAAACCATGGACGCGATCGTCGAGTTGACGTCGCTCGGAGCAACGCGATACGGCGGCAATTGGAGCAGGTACCGCGAGCAGAAGGCCGTCGAGCTCGCTGCCGTCAGGCACGACCTTGCTTATGCCGAGAAGCGGCTGTCCGAGATCGACGGCAAGGCGCAGGAGGCTGTGGAGAGGAAGGCGCGCAAGGACAGCGGCGGCAGGAAGAAGCGTGCCAAGGGCGACATGCCGCGCATCCTGGCCGGCGCGCGCAAGGATCGCAGCGAGGACACCGGCGGAAAGACGGCGCAAGTTGCCGAGCGGCGGCGCGCGGAAGCGCTCGAGGCCGTCGACACGGCGCGCCGGCGCATCGAGATTCTCCAGCCGTTGTCCGTGAGATTGCCGTCGACAAACCTGCCGGCGGGGAGGGAGGTGGTTTGGCTCGATCGGGTCAGCGCCGGCTATCGTCCGGAGCGCGCGATCCTGCGGGATCTGTCGTTCACGATCGTCGGGCCGGAGCGTGTGGCGGTGGTCGGGCCAAATGGTTCAGGCAAGACGACGCTACTGAAGCTCATTGCCGGCGAGATGTGCCCCCTCGTGGGCACGGTGAGGGTCAAGCCCGAGTTCGCGCTGTTCGACCAGACGGTCAGCCTGCTCGATCCCGCGATCTCGATCCTGGACAATTTCAGGCGCCTCAATCCAGAGGCGGGCATGAATGCGTGCCATGCCGCCCTTGCGCGCTTCATGTTTCGCGCCGACGCTGCCTTGCAGATCGCCGGGAGCCTGAGCGGCGGACAGCTGCTTCGTGCCGGTCTTGCTTGCGTGTTCGGCGGGGCGACGCCGCCCTCACTGCTGATCCTGGACGAGCCGACCAACCATCTGGATATCGCGTCCATCGAAGCCGTCGAAGCGGGCTTGCGGGCGTATGATGGCGCGTTGCTTGTCGTCAGTCATGACGAGGCATTCTTGCAGGCGATAAGGATTACGCGGCGGCTCGATTTGGCCGCCGAGGTGCCTGGCGCCGATGGCCGGATCCTCTGATCCCGCCTCGCCGTCCGGATATCGCGGAGATTTTCAAAAGCCCGACGCCCTGCCCCCAGCGCGTCGGGCGGAAAGATTGACTATCAATCGGTAATCGCAATGCCATTGTTGTGACGCGTATCTCACCACTTTTCCACTCCGGGAAACTACCGCGTCGGAACCGGGTTGCTCCTGCTCGATCTGTGTCGCTTTACGCGCCGCCGCCCGGTTCCAGCGCCTCGCCGATCTCCAGCGGATGGGCCATGGTCTCGTGCAGCGCGTCGCGGTCGAGCTCGCCCTCGGAGATGCTGATGACGACGCAGGCGACGCCGTTGCCGATCAGATTGGTCAGCGCGCGGCACTCGCTCATGAACTTGTCGATGCCGACCAGGATCGCGATCGACTGGATCGGAATATCAGGCACGATCGAGAGCGTCGCGGCGAGCGTGATGAAGCCGGCGCCGGTCACGCCCGAGGCGCCCTTCGAGGTGATCATGGCGATGCCGAGGATGCCGAGCTCCTGCCAGATCGTCAGATGCGTGTTGGTCGCCTGCGCCAGAAACAGCGTTGCCAGCGTCATGTAGATGTTGGTGCCGTCGAGGTTGAAGCTGTAGCCGGTCGGGATGACGAGGCCGACCACCGAGCGGGAGGCGCCGAGATGCTCCATCTTCTGGATCATCTGCGGCAGCACGGTCTCCGATGACGACGTGCCGAGCACGATCAGCAGCTCGTCTTTGATGTAGGCGATGAAGCGCAGGATCGAGAAGCCGGCGAGCCGGGCGATCGCGCCCAGCACGATCAGCACGAACAGCATGCTGGTGAGGTAGAACGTGCCGATCAGCGCGGCGAGGTTGAGCAGCGAGCCGAGGCCGTAGGCGCCGACGGTGAACGCCATCGCGCCGAACGCGCCAACGGGAGCGACGCGCACGATGATGCGGATGATGCCGAAGAACATCTTCGCGGCCTTGTCGATCGCATCCGCAATGGGCTCGCCGGCCTTGCCGAGGAAGGCGATGGCGAAGCCCGAGAGGATCGAGATCAGCAGCACCTGGAGTAAATCGCCTCGTGCGATGGCGCCCACATAGCTGTCGGGGATGATCGCCATCAGATGGGCGACGATGCCTTCCTCCTTGGCCTTGGTGACGTAGGTCGCGACAGATTTCGGGTCGATCGTGGCGGGATCGATGTTGAAGCCGTGTCCGGGCTGGAGCACCTCGCCGACCAAAAGGCCGACCGCGAGCGCGACGGTCGAGACCGATTCGAAATAGATCAGCGACTTCAGCCCGACCCGGCCGACACGCTTGAGATCGCCCATCGAGGAGATGCCGTGCACCACGGTGCAGAAGATCACCGGCGCGATCATCATCTTGATCAGCGCGATGAAGCCGTCGCCGAGCGGCTTCAGCTCCTTGCCGAAATCGGGATAGAAATAGCCGATGAGCACTCCGAGCACGATCGCGATCAGCACCTGGATGTAGAGGATCTTGTACCAGGGCTGATGCCGGCGACGGATGGCTGGCTGGATCGCGATCTGTGTCATATGATGAGCCCGGAACGCATTGATTTTGCAAGATTTGAATCTTGCATGACTCGCATCATGTGATGGCCGCCGCAGAAGCGACAATCACATTTTTGTCGGATCGCACGAAGATCAATCGCTGCACCGCAACGGGGGGAGCATGACAACCACGACAGGCTCGGACGAGCAGACGCAGGGCTACTTTCCGCGCTGGAAACTCAAGACCTCGGGCGTGATCATGCCGGAGGAGCGGCTGTCATGGGGCCAGACCATCGTCTCCGGTCTGCAGCATTGCGTGGCGATGTCGGGCTCGACGATCATCGCGCCGCTGCTGATGGGGTTCGATCCCAATGTTGCGGTCCTGTTCTCCGGCGTCGGCACGTTGATCTTCTTCGTCATCGTCGCCGGACGCGTGCCGAGCTATCTCGGATCGAGCTTCGCCTTCATCGCCGTCGTCCTCGCCGCCACGGGCTATGCCGGGCAGGGGCCGAACCCGAACATCTCCGTTGCGCTCGGCGGCATCGTCGGAGCCGGGGTGCTCTACGGCGCGATTGCGCTGATCGTGATGTGGTCGGGCGTCGGCTGGGTCGAGCGCCTGATGCCGCCGGCCGTCACCGGCGCCGTGGTCGCCGCGATCGGTCTCAACCTCGCGCCGGTCGCGGTCAAGGCGGTGAGCGCCAATGCGTTCGACACCTGGATCGGGCTTGCGACCGTTCTCATCATCGGCGTGGTCGCCGTTGCAGCTCCAGGCCTGTGGCGCCGCCTGCCGATCATCCTCGGGGCGATCGGCGGATATCTCTTGTATTTTCTGTTCGCGAACGGCCTCGGTTTCGGCAAGCCGATCGACTTCGCACAGCTCTCGGCCGCGTCGTGGCTCGGCCTGCCGAAATTCACCACGCCGACCTTCCAGGCCGATGCGATCTTCCTGATCGCGCCGGTTGCGGTCATCCTCGTCGCCGAGAACCTCGGGCACATCAAGGCCGTCGGTGCCATGACAGGCCGCAGCCTCGATGCCTATCTCGGCCGCGCCCTGTTCGCCGACAGCCTGGCCACGATCGTCGCAGCCTGCGGCGGAGGCACCGGCGTCACCACCTATGCCGAGAACATCGGCGTCATGGCGGCGACGAAGGTCTATTCGACGCTGCTGTTTGCCTTGGCGGCCACGGTGTCGATCCTGCTCGGCTTCTCGCCGAAATTCGGCGCGCTGATCCTGTCGATCCCGGGTCCCGTCATCGGCGGCCTCTCGATCGTGCTGTTCGGATTGATCGCGGCGATGGCCGGGCGGATCTGGGTCGAGAACAAGGTCGACTTCGCCAATCCTGCGAACCTGATTACCGTCGCCGTGGCGCTGACCGCGGGCGCGGGCGACCTCACGCTCAAATTCGGCGCGTTCACGATCGGCGGGATCGGAACCGCGACCTTCGGCGCCATCATCCTCTATCAGATCCTCACCTCTTCCCTCGCGCAACACGCGGAATGAATCCCAGGGCTGCGCTGGTGTGATGGAACAAAACGTCGTTTCCGTCGATGATGAGGCACTCCGGAGAAAGCTCATGCCACAGACCGACCGCTCGATCCCCTTTCCCTCGCGCCTCGTTGGCCAATACGCGCTGGTGACCGGCGCCTCGCAAGGCATCGGCCGTGCCGTTGCCGTCCGGCTCGCCCAGGAAGGCGCGACCGTCGCCATCAACTATTTCGATCACCCTGGGAAGGCCGAAGAGACGCTCGCGCTCGCGCGGACGGCATCGGGCGACCGCGGCCACGGCGGGCTCGATCATGTCATCGTCCAGGCTGACATCGGCAGCGAGCAGGACATCGCCGCGATGTTCGAGACCATCCTGGCGCGCTGGAAGCGCCTCGACTGTCTCGTCAACAATGCCGGCTTCCAGCGGGAATCGCCGAGCGATGCGCTCGACGTCGAAATCTATCGCCGCATCATCGACGTCAATCTCAACGGTGCCGTGCTCTGCGCGCAGAAGGCGCTGGCGCATTTCGTCGCGCGCGGCGGAGGCGGCAGCATCATCAATTGCTCCAGCGTCCACCAGATCATTCCGAAGCCCGGCTATCTCGCTTATTCGATCAGCAAGGGCGGCCTGGCCAACCTCACGCGCACGCTGGCGCTCGAATTCGCGAGGCACGGCATCCGTGTCAATGCGGTAGGTCCGGGCGCGATCGACACGCCGATCAACGCGGCCTGGACGGGCGACCCGGAAAAGCGCGGCGTCGTCACCAGCCATATTCCGCTCGGCCGCGTCGGCACGCCGGAAGAGATCGCCGCCGTGTTCGCCTTCCTTGCTTCAGACGATGCGAGCTACATCACCGGGCAGACGATCTATGCCTGCGGGGGCCTGACCATGTTCCCCGAGTTTCGCGAGAACTGGGCAAGCTAGAAACGTGGGCTCACGGACGAAGCCACGAACTCTTCACCCTCGTGCCGATCGCTTCAGAAATCTCCTGCGAGCAGGTCGTAGGAGCCTCTGCTGCCGCGCACATACTTCCTGGCCGCGGTGGCACATATCAAGTCGCGATTGCAATCGAACGCGTTCAGGAGTCCCGATTCGGTCGCATGGACGCCCGGTTGAATCCGCATCAACGCGCCTTCATCGATGAAGAACGAGGCCTCGATGGCGCTGTCGTGTCCCCAGAACCGCACGGCATGGCGTGTCCGGTCATATGAGCGACTGTGATTTGGAAAATCAATCATGGTTCGGGCCGATCAGGTTGCAGGTGCCGTGCGCCTTCACGCCGTTTGAGCCGGGGGCACGCTGGGTGGCCGACGCTCGGCTTGCGTACGTCAGGTACACGGACGTTTCGTCGAGACCTGACAAGAGCGAACCGGTTGCGCCTCTTTCAAATGATGATCTGGCGACAGGGATACAACCCGGTTCGATGCTGCTCGCGACAAATAGTTCGTCGCAAGCCTCGCTATTCGGCGAAAGGTGACTATATCTCGTTGATCACCGCCCGCCCCTCGGCCGTTATCGGTGACTGAGAGCATTGCGCTCCCGCCGCGACCAAGAGGCGGTCAATATGTCGGTTTCCCCCGGATTCACCCTTCGCGAGTGGCTCGTACCTCCGGTCTTGCTGCCCATCTTCTTCGTGCTGGTGATCGCCGTTTCGATGCTGATTCAATGGTAGTCGGCTTCGGCGCGCCTTCGCCGTCGGATCAGGCAAGCACCGCATTGGACTCAATTCAGCCGTCGGTGGGTTGCGAGTTGAACTCGAGGGCGATCGACGCCCTCCGTCGAGCTCGCGAGATGCCGTCGGGTGACAAACGTACGGCGGCAATGCGCAGGGCCGCGATTCTCGGAAATGCCGCTGAAATCCTCGCGTATTTCTCGCCAGCGAAGGCACCCAAGCAAGATCACGACGCCGCTGAAATCCCGCCTTCGTGACGGAGCGTTCCACTGAAACCAGGTCCGGCAGCAACCCTCGTGACACAGTCGCCAATGCTCGAGATCGATCTCCGCACGGGCCAGCACCTCGGCGGCGGAGAGTCGCATGAGGATGCTCTGGCGGCAGAGAATGTCAGCCTGCGGCTTCTCCTTGCCCAGGCCGAGATCAACACGAGGGGCCTGCTTGCCAGGGCGGGCATCGACGCCAGGGAGCGAGAGACGTCCGAGAAGCTGCAAAAGCTGATCCTTGAAGAACTGCACCACCGCATCAAGAACACGCTCGCGACCGTCTCGGCCATTGTCTCCCAGAGCTTGCGCGGCGAGCAAGGCTTGGCGCACGCACAGCAGGCGATCGCGGGGCGGCTGCTCGCGCTTGGCCGGGCGCACGATCTCCTCGTGCGGGCGAGCTGGTCGAGCGCCGACCTCGGGGCGGTCGTCCGCAGCGCCGTCGAAGCTTTCGACGATCCTGCTGAATCGAAGTTCTCGATTTCGGGGCCCGATCTCCGGATCAATTCGGCTGCCGTGGTCGCGGTCGCGATGACGCTCAATGAGCTTTGCACGAACGCCACGAAGTATGGAGCCTTTTCCGCTCCAAAGGGGTGCGTCGATCTCCACTGGACGATCGATCCGCAGACGCAACGCTTGCGCCTGACCTGGATCGAGAAGAATGGTCCGGTGATCCAGTCACGCGCAAAGCGCAGCTTCGGAACGCGATTGATCGAGACGCTGGGTCGCGAACTCCAGGGCGACGTGCAATTGACCTACGCGGAGAGGGGCTTCGCGTACACGTTCGACGCTCCATTGGCTTCTCTGAGTGTCCCGATGCCGGCCTAGCCGGCAGGCTGAAATACGCCGAGACTTTCAACGAAAGGAGGCGGCATGTTCAAATTTCTACAGTATCGTGCAAGAGCGGCCGCGTACGGCGAACTGGCCAGGAGTTCGCCCGGCAAGGATGATACCCGCAAATTCGAGAAACTGCAGGACAGCCTTGCATCGCGCGCGGACAACGAGCAGGTCCTCGCGGACCAATACGTGGATGCAGTGAACGCCGGGGGGACGGAGCGACTGCGCGGCGCAGCCCTGGCGGCGGAGGAAGAGCGTGTCTTGCGGTGTCTCGGCGCGGCCGTCATCATGCAATGGAATTCCCTGCCGACGACGCTTCAGCGGGAGATCTTCGACACCGCCGGATCGGTCGGAACATTGTTGGACACGGCGGCGCTCCGTGGGCAGATAGCCCGGTTTCTTCACAAGCACAGGCATGACACCGATCCCAGCAAGATCTGACGGGTGATGTGTTCGGGGCAGAACAAACGGGTGCGCGAGCATTCGCCGCCGGCATTTCTCCGGCGCGGATCAAGCCGTCGCCGGCTTCGATCCGCCGGTCCGGGAGTGATCTGGCAAAATGTCGCGGCGCGGACTACATCTGCGCCATGTCAAATGCTCCGCTGGCAAACCAATCGCTCCAGGATTTCGTCGCCCGGCACCAACGTCTGTTCGTGCTGACCGGCGCCGGCTGCAGCACCAATTCGGGCATTCCCGATTATCGCGACAGCCATGGCAACTGGAAGCGGACCCAGCCGGTCAATTTCCAGGCCTTCATGTCGGAGGAGCACACGCGCCGGCGCTATTGGGCACGCAGCCTGATCGGCTGGCGGCGGTTCGGTCAGGCGAGGCCGAACGATGCGCACCATGCGCTGGCCCGGCTCGAGGCGAACGGGCGGTGCGGGATGCTGCTGACCCAGAATGTCGACCGGCTGCATCAATCCGCCGGCCACAGGCAGGTGATCGACCTGCATGGTCGGCTCGATCTGGTCCGCTGCATGGGCTGCGGGGCGAAGACGCCGCGGAGCGAATTCCAGGATACGCTTGGCCGCGCCAACGCAGAATGGCTCGCGCTCGATGCCGCGGATGCGCCTGATGGCGATGCCGATCTGGAGCACGCGGATTTTTCGTCGTTCAAGGTGCTCGCCTGCGAAGCCTGCGGCGGCATCCTCAAGCCCGACGTCGTGTTCTTCGGCGAGAACGTGCCGCGCGACGTCGTCGCCACCGCGCAAGACCATCTGTCGCAGGCTGACGCGATGCTGATCGTCGGCTCCTCGCTGATGGTCTATTCCGGTTTCCGCTTCGTGCAGGCTGCCGCACAGCGGCAGATCCCGATCGCCGCGGTCAATCTCGGGCGCACCCGCGCCGACGATCTCCTGACGCTCAAGGTCGAGGAGCGCTGCGAAGCGGCGCTTGCATTCCTGCTCTGATCGCGTGCGGGGCGAACACGCCTTGCCTATTGCATGGGTGCCAAGCAGAATAGCCGGGCGCGGCGTTGCCGGCATGCCTGATGGCACGGAAATTGCTGCGTTTTTGTCCCCAGTCTTGACGATCAGCCGGAGAATTTGGAATGCTTGAGGGAGCCGAGGTGCGGCTTGCCGTCGATATCGGTGGCACGTTCACCGACATCGTTCTGGACATGGGCGAGGTGCGCAAGACGCGCAAGGTGCTGACGACGCCGCAGCGGCCCGAACAGGCGGTGCTGGACGGGATGCGTCTCATTCTCGCCGATGCCCGCGCGCATATCAGCGACATCGACGTCTTCATTCACGGCACCACGCTCGCGACCAACGCCATCATCGAGCGCCGCGGCGCCAAGACGGCGCTGATCGCGACCGACGGCTTTCGCGACGTGCTCGATATCGGCACCGAGAGCCGCTACGACCAATACGACCTCACCATCGACAAGCCGAGGCCGCTGGCGCCGCGCAGTCTGCGCTTCACCGTGCCCGAGCGCATCGACGCGCACGGCGCCATCCGCCTCCCGCTCGACGAGGCGTCGGTGCGCGCACTCGCGCCAAAATTGCGTGAATTGAAGGTCGAAAGCGTCGCGATCGCCTTCCTGCATTCCTACGCCAATCCCGAGCATGAGCGCCGCGCAGCCGCGATCCTCAGCGAGGAGATGCCCGGCATTTCCGTGACGGTGTCATCGGCGGTGTGTCCGGAGATCCGCGAATATGAGCGCACGTCCACCGCGGTCGCGAACGCCTATGTGCAACCGCTGATCGACGGCTATCTCGCCCGCATGGCCGATGCCCTGCAGGTCGAGCAATTCCGCGGCGCCATCTATCTCGTCACGTCCGGCGGCGGCGTCACCTCGATCGAGACGGCGCGGCGCTTTCCGGTGCGCCTCGTCGAATCCGGTCCTGCCGGCGGCGCGATCTTCGCGGCGCAGATCGCGGCGCGTCTCGGCGAGAGCAAGGTGCTCTCCTTCGACATGGGCGGCACCACGGCCAAGATCTGCCTGATCGAGAAATACCAGCCCGAGACCTCGCGCGTGTTCGAGGTCGATCGCGCCGCGCGCTTCCTGAAAGGCTCCGGCCTGCCGGTGCGCATTCCCGTGATCGAGATGGTCGAGATCGGCGCCGGCGGCGGCTCGATCGCCCATGTCGACGCGATGAAGCGCGTCACCGTTGGCCCCGAGAGCGCGTCCTCGGAGCCGGGCCCCGCCTGCTACGGCCGCGGCGGCCAGCGCCCGGCCGTAACCGATGCGGACGTCGCTCTTGGCATGATCGATCCCGACGCCTTCGCGGGGGGCACGATCAAGCTCGACCCCGAACTCTCGAAGCAGGCGCTGCTCCGCAGCGTCGGCGAGCCGCTGGGCCTGTCGGCGGAAACCGCGGCCTATGCCGTGCATGAGGTCGTCTGCGAGAACATGGCGAGTGCGGCACGCGTACACGCGGTCGAGCGTGGCGCCGTGGTCGGCCAGCATACGCTGATCGCCTTCGGCGGTGCCGCACCGCTGCATGCGGCGCGTGTCGCCGAGAAGATCGGTGTCTCCCGGGTGATCGTGCCGTCGAATGCCGGCGTCGGCTCCGCGGTCGGGTTTTTGGCGGCGCCCATCGCTTACGAACTGGTGCGCAGCCGTCACGTCCGGCTCGACGATTTCGACACCAAAGCGGTCTCCGACCTCTTGCAGGAGATGGCGACCGAGGCGCGTGCGCTGGTCGAGCCTGGTGCTGCCGGTGCGCCGGTGCGCGAACGCCGCGCGGCTTTCATGCGCTATGTCGGCCAGGGCCACGAGATCAGCGTCGAGCTGCCGAACCGGCCGCTGAATTCAGCCGATCTCGCCGGCCTGCGCCAGAAGTTCGAGGCGGATTATTCCTCCATGTTCGAGCGGTCGATTCCGGGCGCTGCGATCGAGGTCCTGAGCTGGTCGGTGCTCGCGACCACCGATGCGCGCAATCCGTCCGTCGTCGCTTCCGTCGCACGCATGCCTGCGGGCAAGGCGTCCGGCAGCCGGAAATTCTTCGACGGCCGGGCCGGAGAGGTGATCGAGATCCCGCTCTATCGCCGCGAGGACATGGCGCCGGGGGCGACGATTGCCGGCCCCGCGGTGATCGCGGAGGATGAGACCTCGACCTTCGTCTCCAACAGTTTTGACGCCCATATCGACGGTGCCGGCAGCATCGTCATGGAACGGAAGGCAGCTTGATCATGAGCAAGGCAAATGGCGCGAGCCTGATCGACCTTCAGATCATGTGGCACCGGCTGATCGCCGTGGTCGAGGAGCAGGCGCAGGTGCTGCTCCGCACCGCGTTCAGCCCGATCGTGCGCGAATGCGGCGATCTCTCCGCCGGCGTGTTCGACCTCAAGGGGCGGATGTTGGCGCAGGCGGTCACCGGCACGCCCGGTCACGTCAACTCGATGGCGGAATCGGTCAAGCACTTCATCGACCGCTTCCCGATCGAGACGATGAAGGAGGGGGACGCCTACATCACCAACGATCCCTGGATGGGCACCGGCCACCTCAACGACTTCGTCGTCACCACACCGTGCTTCAAGGACGGCAAGCCGGTCGCGCTGTTCTCCTGCACCAGCCATCTCATGGACATCGGCGGCATCGGCTTCGGCCCTGACGCCACCGACGTGTTCATGGAGGGGCTCTACATCCCCATGCTGAAGCTGATCGACCAGGGCGTCGTCAACGAGACGCTGATGGCGATGATCCGCACCAACACGCGGCTGCCGATCGACACCGAGGGCGACACCTATTCGCTCGCGGGCTGCAACGACGTCGGCTGCGAGCGCCTGGTCGAGATGATGACCGAGTTCGGCATCGACACGCTGGACGAGCTCGGCGACTACATCTGCGACCGCTCGCGCGAGGCCGTGCTGGCCGAGATCGCCAAGCTGCCGAAGGGAAGCTGGCGCAACACCATGGTCGTCGACGGCTATGACGCGCCGGTGACGCTGGCCGCAACGCTGACGATCTCGGACGCGGGCATTCACGTCGATTTCGACGGCACCTCGGCCGCCTCGAAGTTCGGCATCAATGTGCCTCTGTCCTACACCACGGCCTACACCGTGTTCGGCCTCGGCTGCGTCGTCGCTTCGCAGATTCCGAACAATGCCGGCTCGCTCTCGCCGCTGACGGTGTCGGCTCCCCCTGGCGCGATCCTCAATGCGCCGAAGCCTGCGCCGGTCGCCTCGCGCCACATCATCGGCCAGATGCTGCCCGACGTCGTGTTCGGCTGCCTGCGCCAGATCATTCCCGAGCGCGTGCCGGCGGAAGGCACCTCGTGCCTGTGGAATCTCAATGTGCGCGGACAGACTCGTTCGGGCGTCGGCGGCAATTACGGGTTCTCGATGGCGGTCACCAGCAATGGCGGCACTGGTGCGCGCTTCGGCAAGGACGGCCTGTCGGCCACCGCCTATCCCAGCGGCGTGCGCGGCACGCCGGTCGAGATCGCGGAAACACAGACGCCGCTGATCTTCTGGCGCAAGGAGCTGCGCCCGGATTCCGGCGGAGCAGGGCGCACCCGCGGCGGCCTCGGCCAGATCATCGAGGTCGGCAGCGGCGTCGACGCGCCGTTCGACATTCTGGCAGCGTTCGATCGTATCGATCATCCGCCGCGCGGCCGCGACGGCGGCCGGAACGGCGAGGCCGGCTATGTCGGCCTGAAATCCGGCAAGAAGCTGCGTGGCAAGGGCTTTCAGCAGGTGCCGCCGGACGATCGGCTGGTGGTGCTGACGCCCGGCGGCGCCGGCATCGGCGATCCGGCTGAGCGGCCGCGCGCGGCCGTCAACGACGACATCGAAAGCGGCCTCGTGTCTGCGGACAACGCGGTTGCGGTTTATGGGTACACGCGATGACGCGTCAGGCGTCGTGAACGGAGGGGCTCAATGATCACGCGACGGAACTTCACTGCGGGCGCAGCGACGCTGCTCGCCGCCGGCCACATCTCGACCCGCGCGCGGGCCGCAACGACAAGCTGGGACATGTCGACGGTCTGGCCCGACGGCAATTTCCACACCCAGAATGCGATGGCGTTTGCCGAGGAGGTGAAGAAGCAGACCGGCGGCTCGGTCGCGATCACCGTGAAGGCCGGCGGCCAGCTCGGCTTCAAGGGCCCCGAGCACTTGCGCGCCGTGCGCGATGGCCTCGTGCCGCTCGCCGACGTTCTCAACATCCAGCAGGTCGGCGATGAGCCCTTCATGGGCGTCGAGAGCATCCCCTTCCTGTGCAGCTCTATGGACGAGCTCAAGGTGCTGCACAAATATGTGCGGCCCGAATACGAGAAGGTCGCCGCGCGTAACAACCAGAAGATCCTCTACATCGTGCCGTGGCCGACGCAGTACCTGCATCTCAAGGTCAAGGTCGCCGACCTCGAGGGCCTGAAGAACATCAAGATCCGCGTGCCCGACAAGAACGCCGTCGACATGCTGGCGGTGGTCGGCATGGCGCCGGTGATGATCCCCTGGGGCGAGACGATCCCCGCGCTGGCGTCGGGGGCGGTCTCGGGCGTCTCCACCTCGGCGGTGTCGGGCGTCGACGGTAAGTTCTGGGAGTTTCTGAAGTACATCTACCCGACCAACCACGTCTGGTCGTCGCAGATGCTCACGGTCAATCTCGACTCTTGGAAGGCGCTCAGCGCGGATCAGCAGAAGCTCGTCGCGGATACCGCCGCCAAGATGGAGCCGGGTTTCTGGGCGAACTCGCTCAAGGCCGACGTCGACAGTCTCAACCGCCTCAAGGAAGGCGGCATGGAGGTGATCCCGGTCTCGGAGGCGATGATGACGGACATCCGGGCCAAGACCGCGCCGCAGCTCGACGCCTTCCTCAAGCGCGTGCCGGCGGCCGACAAGCCGGTGCGGGCCTATCTCGCTGAAATGAAGCGCTGAGCCAAGCCATGGTCAGCGTTTCGCCCGCAGCACCGCAAAGTCTCAATGCAGCGGCGCCCGCGCCGCTGCGCATCCTGCTCGACGGCATCGACCGTCTCGGCCGGCTCGACGGCTGGATCGGCGGCGGCTGTCTGCTGACACTGACGCTGTTGATGCTGTGCGAGGTCGCAACCCGCTTCCTCTCGAACTTCCTGCCGTTCTTCCCGCCGACCATCTCGATCGCGTGGGAATATTCCTCCTACCTGATGGCGGCGTCCTTCACCTTCGGCGCCGCCATGACCCTGCGCGTCGGCGGCCACATCCGCGTGGTGCTGCTGCTGAAGAACGTCCCCGCACCGTTCCAACGTGCGATCGAAATCCTCTCGGCCGCCGCCGGCTTCGCCTTCATGGCGTTCCTGACCTCCGCGATGGCGAAGTTCGCCTACGGCGCCTATGTGCGCGGCCAGGTCTCGACCTCGAGCGACACGCCGCTGTGGTTTCCGGAAGCCGTCGTCACCTTCGGCATGCTGCTGCTTACGCTCCAGTTCCTGGCGCGCGCGATCCAGGCCATCCTCGGCCTGCCGCTCGAGGATCACCGCATGAAGGCCTCGCCCGTCGAATGATCGTTTTGCCCGCACCCGGATTCAAGATCGCATGACCATCGAAGTCGTCGCCCTGTTTGGGATCCTGTTCGCGCTGCTGGCGGGCGGTGTCTGGATCGGCCTCACGCTCGCGCTCACCGCCACGCTGCTGCTGGCGATGTTCCGCTCGATTCCGCTCGACAAGCTGCTGCCGCAATACGCCTGGAACATTCTGACCACGCAGGAGCTGCTGGCGCTGCCGCTGTTCATCCTGATGGGCGAATTGTTGTTCCGCACCCGCCTGTCGCGCTCGCTGTTCCAGGGACTTGCGCCCTGGGCCGGTCTGCTGCCGGGCCGGCTGCTGCATGTGAACGTGATCGGCTGCACCATCTTCGCGGCGATCTCCGGCTCGTCCGCGGCGACCACGCAGGTGATAGGCCGCATGTCGCTCAACGAGCTCTTGCGCCGCGGCTATTCGCGCGACATCGCGATCGGCTCGCTCGCAGGCGCCGGCACGCTCGGTTTCCTGATCCCGCCGTCCAACATCATGATCATCTACGGCGTGCTCGGTGACGTCTCCATTCTCAAGCTCTTTACGGCCGGCGTGCTGCCCGGCCTGCTGCTGGCGGCCACCTTCATGGGCTGGGTGATGCTGCACACGACGCTCAAGCCCTCGATGGTGCCGGAGACGGAGGCAAAGCTCTCGCAGGTGCCGTGGGGCGAGCGTTTTGCGGCGCTCAAGGATCTCGCGCCGGCGCTGTTCCTGATCGCCTGCGTGCTCGGCTCGATGTATGGCGGGCTCGCGACGCCCTCGGAAGCCGCGGCTGTCGGCGTGCTCGGCGCGGGGCTGGTCGCCTGGGCGCAAGGCTCGATGTCGACGCAGGTGATGCGCGACGTGCTGATCGGCTCGGTCGTGACCTGCTCGATGATCGCGCTGATCGTGCTCGGCGCCTCGATCCTCGGCAATGCCGCAGCCTTCCTCGGCATTCCTCAGGCGGTCGCCGCCTTCGTCAAGGGGCTCGGCCTGTCGCCCTTCATGCTGATCGTGGTGCTGATCATCTTCTACCTGATCCTCGGCTGCTTCCTCGACGGCTTCTCGATGATCGTGATGACGCTGCCGATCGTGCTGCCGATCGTGAAGGGCGCAGGTTTCGACGAGATCTGGTTCGGCATCTTCCTGGTGCTCGCCGTCGAGATGGCGCAGATCACCCCGCCGGTCGGCTTCAACCTGTTCGTGATCCAGGGCCTGACCGAAGACGGCCTCGGCTACATCGCGCGCGTCACGATGCCGTATCTCATGATCATGGTCGGCTTCGTGCTGCTGCTGACGCTGTGGCCCGGGATCGTCACGATCCTGCCGCGGGTGCTGTACGGATAGATTTGCGCCGCCCCGGCGACATAGCCGGGACGGCGCCTTGATTCACGAAGCTTACGCCGCCGCCTTCTTCCGCGCCTGCTCGGCCTTGTACAGCTCGAACTCCTCGGCGATCGCCTTCGCCACCGACGGCCGCTGGCGCAGGCGTTCGTAATACGCCTTCACGTTCGGCCATTTGGCGAGCTCGATCGGCGGCGTCGCCATAGTCCAGTTGATGACCGTGACGAGATAGGCGTCGGCCACGCTGAAATGGTCGAGCAGGAAGTCGCGTCCCTCAAGGTAGTTGTCGAGATAGTCGAGCCGCGACAAGTTCTTCTCAAGCGCGTAGGCCTTCGTCTCCTGCGGCGCCTTGCGGTCGAGCACGGGGATGAAGAGGCCCTTGTGCAGTTCGGTGCCGATGAAGCAGAGCCATTGGTGCAGCCGCGTACGCTCGATGCCCGCGCTCGCGCCGAGGCAGGATTGCGGGAAGCGGTCCGCGACATATTGCAGGATCGCCGCGTTCTCGGTCAGCACCACGCCCTCGTCGGTGCGCAGCGTCGGCACGAGGCCGATCGGGTTGACGGTGCGGAAATCGGTGCCGTCCTTCAGCACCCTCTTGGTCGGCGGATCGACTTCGAGGTAATTCGCCTCGGCGCCGGCTTCGTACAGCGCGACGCGGGTCGCCATCGAGCAGGCGAGCGGCGAGAAATAGAGATCCATCTGTAGCCTCCTTGGGCAGTTCCTCTTTCGGGTATCGCTCAACCTGGCCAGATTGATTTTTGTACTGTGTTGCATAATATATCGGCGGTCAAGGATTAATTTGCGAAATGGTACAAAAATCGAAGCCGCCAACTGCTGCCAATGAGCCCGAGCGCCGCGGCGAACCTAAGCGCCGCGGCCGTCCGCGGGCCTATGAGCCCGATGTCGCGCTCGGCAAGGCGCTCGACCTGTTCCGCAGGCAGGGCTTTGCCGCGACTTCGCTCGACGATCTCAGCGAGGCCACCGGCATGAACCGGCCGAGTCTCTACGGGGCCTTCGGCGACAAGCGCGAGCTCTACATCAAGAGCTACCAGCGCTACCGCGAGGACGCGCGGGCATCCATGGCCGCGATCTTTCGCGAGGAGATGCCGCTGCGCCAGCGGCTGGAGCGCATCTTCGCCTCCGCGCTGAACATCTATCTGTCCGGCGAAACGGGCCCGCGCGGCTGCTTCACGGTGGTGACGGCGGCGTCCGAAGCGGTCGGTGATCCCGACATCCGCGCCATGGTGCTCGACGGTCTCGCCGAGCTCGACAAGGCGTTTGCGAATTGCTTCCGCCGCGCCAAGGAGAAGGGCGAACTGCCGGAGAGCGCCGACCCGGCCGTGCTGGCCCAGCTTGCATCAGCGACGGTACACTCGATCGCCATCCGCTCGCGCGCGCGTGTCTCGCGGAAAGATCTGGAAGCAATCGTGAAGGGCGCGATCGATGTGATGGTGGGAGCTGGCGCGAAGAGCTAGGCCGGGACGACAGTGAGTATGTGGCGCGAGCTATCTCCCCGGTGTCGTCCTGGCGAAAGCCAGGACCCATAGCCACCGAATGTCGTTTGGCGAAGATTCGGGGTTAGAACTTCGCGCGGCAACTCGCCCCTGCGGTAATGGGTCCTGGCTTTCGCCAGGACGACCACCTGATCTGTAGTGTGAGCTACGCCGCCCGGATATGCGCCAGGAAACGATCGACCTCGTCGCGCAGCCGTTGCGACTGCTTCGACAGCTCGATCGCGGAGCCCAGCACTTCCTCGGCCGCCGTTCCGGTCGCCGCGATGCCGGCGGTGACGCCGGAGATGTTCTGCGAGACTTCGCCGGTGCGGGCGGCGGCCTGCTGGACGTTCTGTGCGATCTCCTGCGTCGCGGTGCCCTGTTGCCCGACGGCGGCGGCAATCGCGGCCGAGATTTCGTCGACCTGCTGGATCGTCGCACAGATCGACTGGATGCCGTCGACCGCGCCGGTGGTCTCTCCTTGTACCGCGGTGACCTGCGCGCCGATCTCTTCGGTTGCTTTCGCGGTCTGGGTCGCCAGCGCCTTCACTTCGGAGGCGACGACGGCAAAGCCGCGACCGGCTTCGCCCGCGCGCGCCGCTTCGATCGTCGCATTGAGCGCCAGCAGATTGGTCTGGCCCGCAATGCCATTGATGAAGGAGACCACGTCGCCGATTTTCTGCGCGGCATCCGCCAGGCTCTGCACGCGCGCATTCGATTGCCGTCCGTCGCTCGCGGCCTTGCCGACCACCTCGGTCGCGTGCGCGAGCCGCCGGCTGATCTCGGTCATCGACGAGGACAATTCTTCTGCGGCAGCCGCGACCGTCTGCACGTTCTCGGAGGCCAGCGCCGAGGCCGACGACACCGTGCGGGTCTGCTCGCGCGACTGTTCGACGATGGCGGACATCGAGCGCGCGGTGTGCTCCATCTCGACCGCGGCCGCGGACACCGTGGTGACGACCTCGCGGATGCTGGCCTCGAAATTGTCGGCGAGCGCGGCGAAGGCGCGCCGCTTCTCCGCCTCGGACTGCGCCTTGGCCTCGAGCTGCTCGGCCTGGAGCTTGTCAAAATTCACCGCATTGTCGCGGAACACCGCGACCGCCTTCACCATCGCGCCCACCTCGTCATTCGCCTTGCTGGTGGGCACGGCGACATCGAGACGTCCGTCCGCGAGCTCGCGCATCACGTTCGTGATCGACAGGATCGGGCGCGAGATGCTGCGGGCGATGAGATAGCCGACGATCGCCGCGAGCACGAGCCCGAGCGCGGCGATCCCGATCGCCAGCAGCCAGGCGCGATCGGCGGAAGCCTCGTAATCGGCATTGTCCATCACAAGCTCGACCGCGCCGAGCGGCTTGCCGGAAAAGTCCCTGATCGGTCCGAGCAGCGCGGCGACCGGCGTGGTGTCGAGCCTGGCTTGTCGCACCGTGAAGCCGCCCTCGGCGGCGCGGCCGTAATCGGCCGTATCGAAGAAGCTCTTGCCCTTCAGCGTGCCCCCGAACAGCTTGAAGCCCGAGCCGTCGGCGAGATGGAAGGCGACGTCGACATGGCGGTTGGTCTTGAAATCGTCGAGGAAAGGCTGGCCGAAGGTCAGGCCGAATTCGACCGTGCCGAGATGCTTAGCCCCTTGCGCGATTGGCACCACGCCGCGGATGCCGAGCCCGGCCACGCCGCCTTCGAGCCCGACCACGACCTTGCGGTCCTGGTTGGCGACGACGACGGTCTTGCGGAAGCCGGAGAGGTCGTCGCCGAACTTGGCCGGCTGGTGCACGCGTAGGTAAGACGTCGCCGGCGGCACGTGGAACTGGAACTGGTCGACGCCGTAGTCGGATTTGATCGCAGTGAACACCGGTCCGAACAGGCGCACCAGCGCCTCGCGGTCCTGCTTCGCCATCGCCTCCTGCGTCGCCGGCATCGCGGCCACCACGGCGCTCATCGCGGCGGCGCGGTGCGATTCCTCGGCGATGCGCGATTGCAGGGCGTCGTAATGGCTGCGCAGTTCGCGCTGGTCGGCGCGGTCGATGATGCCGGCGATGATCCACATCGCGCCCAGCACGGCAAACAGCGCGGTCGCCGCCGCCGTCACCGCCAGCGCAACCGTGATCCGCATCCTGAGGCCGAGGCTCGTCCGCATGTCCGACTCGTTCTTTGAGCGTTGGTTAACAACGCTTATCAACTTCTCGCTAAGAGAGGGTGAACGGAATACCGGCTGAGCGGGGTGGTCGTGGGGGGCGAGTGAAACGGTGGGCGCGTGCCAAAAACTCCGATGTCGTCCTGGCGAAAGCCAGGACCATAACCACCGGACGTAGTTTGGCGAAGATTCGTGGTTGCCACTTCGCACCACGACTGCTCCCTGGGGGATTGGGTTCCTGGCTTTCGCCAGGACGACGCCGAGGGTGGGGCGGCCGCGTGCGGCCCTAATACCCCCGCGCCCGGTCCACCACGTTCTCCAGAGCGCCGCCCGCCTCGAACCGTGCGATCTGCTCGGCGACATAGGCCGAGATCGCTTCCGCGTCGGTGTCCGCGGCGTTGTGCGGGGTCAGCAGCACCTTGGGATGGGTCCAGAAGCGGCTGTCTTTCGGCTGCGGCTCCTGCACGAAGACGTCGAGCGAGGCGGCGCCCAGCGTGCCGTCGTCGAGACAGGCCAGGATGTCGGCTTCGTTCTGCAAGCCGCCGCGGCCGGCATTGATCAGCACGGGGGCGCCGAGCGGGCTCTTGCGGTTGAGCTTTGTGAAGACGTCGCGGTTGAGGATGCCGTGCGTGTCCGGTGTCAGCGGCAACAGCGAGACCAGGATGTCGGTCGCGCGCAGGAACGCATCGATTCCGGCGGTGCCATGGAAGCACTCGACGCCCTCGATGGTGCGCGGGCTGCGGCTCCAGCCGGCGACGCGGAAGCCGAGCCGCCGCAGCACGTCGGCCGCGTCCGCACCCAGCGTGCCCAGTCCCATGACGCCGACCGTGACTGCGCTTGCCGGCCACTGATATTTCGGCTCCCAGCGCTTCTCGCGCTGCGACTGCCGCAAATACAGCTCCTGGCGGTGGTGCATCAGCACGTGAAGCACGACGTATTCGGTCATGCGATTGGTCAGGTCGGGCACGGCGACGCGAACCAGCGGCACGTCGGGCAGGCTCTTGTCCGCCATCAGGGCATCGACGCCGGCGCCGAGATTGAAGATCGCGCGCAGATTGGGGAACGAGCCGAGATCGCCGGGCACCGGCTTCCACACCGCGGCATAATGCACCTCGGCCGGATCGAGCGCCGTATCCGGCAGCAGCACCACGCGGCGGCCTCCGCAGACCGAATCGAACCGGGCCTTCCAGCGCTCCGGCAGCCAGTTCTGCTGCGTGCTGTTGATCAGGACGGCCAGTGTGCCTTTGGTCATTCGAAGTGCCTCGTCGTGTTCCGATTTTGAGGGCTCTCCTTGGCACGATCTGCCGGATTTTTCTTGCAAATTTTTTCCGCAGCCCTGTCGGGGCGGGGCATAGTGGATCGTCTTTACAACAAGAGGTCAGGGAAGGTGCTGCCCATGCTTTATGCGATCCTTTGCTATCATGACGAGGACTTCGTCGGCTCCTGGAGCAAGGACCAGGACGAGGCGGTGATGAAGAAGCTCGCCGTGGTGCAGGAGAAGCTCACGAGCCAAGGCCGGCTCGGTCCGGTGGCGCGGCTGTTGCCGACCACCGCGGCGGCGACGCTGCGTAAAGAGGACCCGCCGCTGGTGCTCGACGGCCCCTATGCCGAGACCAAGGAGCAGTTGCTCGGCTTCTACATCGTCGACTGCAAGAACCTCGACGATGCGCTCGACGTCGCGCGGGACCTCGGCGCCGCCAACCCCGGCGGCGCCTATGAGGTGCGTCCCGTCGGCGTGTTCAGGCCCGGAGGAAATTTGACGTGAGCGAGACTGATACCGCCTGGATCGAGACCGCGCTGACTTCGGCGCGACCCCAGGCGGTCGGCGCGCTGCTGCGCTATTTCCGCGATCTCGACACCGCCGAGGAGGCTTTCCAGAACGCCTGCCTGCGCGCGCTCAAGACCTGGCCGCAGAACGGCCCGCCGCGCGATCCCGCGGCCTGGCTGATCATGGTCGGCCGCAATGTCGCGATCGACGAGGTGCGGCGCGCCCGCAAGCAGCAGCCGCTGCCCGAGGACGATCAGGCGATCTCCGATCTCGACGATGCCGAGGGCGCGCTCGCCGAGCGGCTCGACGGCTCGCATTATCGCGACGACATTTTGCGGCTGATGTTCATCTGCTGCCACCCGCAATTGCCGGCGACGCAGCAGATCGCGCTCGCCTTGCGCATCGTCTCCGGTCTCACGGTGAAGCAGATCGCGCGCGCTTTCCTGGTCTCGGAGGCGGCGATGGAGCAGCGCATCACGCGCGCCAAGGCGAAGGTCGCGGAGGCCGGGACGCCTTTCGAAACGCCCGGCCCGATCGAACGCTCCGAGCGGCTCGCGGGCGTCGCGGCGATGATCTACCTGATCTTCAACGAGGGTTATTCGGCGAGCGGCGACACCGCCGAGATCAGAAAGCCGCTCTGCGAGGAGGCGATCCGGCTGGCGCGGCTGCTCCTGCGGCTGTTCCAGAGCGAGCCGGAGATCATGGGGCTGGCGGCGTTGCTGCTGTTGCAGCATGCGCGCAGCGCCGCGCGGTTTGCTGACGACGGTTCGCTGATCTTGCTGGAGGACCAGGATCGCTCCTTGTGGAACGGCGCCATGATCGCGGAAGGGCTGGCGCTGATCGACAAGGCGATGCGCCATCGCCGCAGCGGGCCCTACCAGATTCAGGCCGCAATCGCCGCGTTGCATGCCCGTGCGGCGACGCCGGAGGAGACCGACTGGGCCCAGATCGACCTGCTCTATGGCGCGCTGGAACTGGCGCAGCCGTCGCCGGTGGTGACGCTCAATCGCGCGGTCGCGGTGTCCAAGGTGAGCGGGCCGCAAGCCGCGCTCGACCTGATCGAGCCGCTGGCACCAAAGCTTGGCAACTACTTCCATTTCCACGGCGTGCGCGGTGCCTTCCTGATGCAGCTCGGCCGCAATGACGAAGCCCGCATCGCCTTCGACCGCGCCATCGCGCTCGCCAACACTTCGGCGGAAGCCGCCCACATCCGCATGCACATCGATCGCCTGATCCGGGACAGCCAGCCGAAGAGCAGCAACGGGAGCGCCAGGCAGGGTGCGAAGGCGAAATGACGGCTTGCCGTCATTCCGGGGCGATGCGAAGCATCGAACCCGGAATCTCGAGATTCCGGGTTCGGTCCTGCGGACCGCCCCGGAATGACGATCCAAAAAATCTCATTTCGAATTGTCGGCCTCAGCCTCCTCCCTTCGTCTTAATCCCGTATCCAGGGAGCCGTTCATGCTGAAAGCCATTGCCATCATCGCCATCGTGCTCGCGGTCGGACTAGCGGGCGTCCTCGGCTTCGCCCTCACCAAGCCTGACACCTTTCGCGTCGAGCGTTCGCTCGCCGTGAAGGCGCCGGCCGATGCCATCTATCCGGTGGTCGCCGACTTCCACTTCTGGACCAGCTGGTCGCCCTATGAGAACCGCGATCCCGCCATGAAGCGGACGTTCGGCGGAACAGCACGGGGCAAGGGCGCGACCTATGCCTGGGACGGGAACAACAACGTCGGCGCCGGCCACATGGAGATCCTCGAGGCGAGCACGCCGTCGAAGCTCCGCATCAAGCTCGATTTCGAGCGCCCCTTCGAAGGCCACAACACCGCCGAGTTCACCTTTGTGCCGCAAGGCGATGCCACACTGGTCACATGGGCGATGTACGGTCCGGCGCCCTTCATGTCCAAGGTGATGCAGGTCTTCATCAACATGGACAGCATGATCGGGAAGGATTTCGAGGCCGGCCTCGTCAGCCTGAAGAAGCTCACCGAGAAACAATGAGCCTCACAACCCAGGGAAAGAAAAGGAGAGAAGCGATGCTCAATCCATATCTGTTCTATCAGGACACTTGCGAAGCGGCGTTCAACTTCTACGCCAAGGTTCTCGGCGGCAAGATCGACGCGATGATGCGCGTCTCGGACGCGCCGCCGGACATGCCGGCCGCCCCCGGCCGCGAGAAGACGATCATGCATGCGCGGATGTCGTTACCCGGCGGCAGCGTGCTGATGGCCTCCGACGCGCCGCCCGAGCATGTCCAGAAGCCGCAGGGCTTCTCGATCTCGCTGACGATCGCCGACGTCGCGGACGCCGAGCGCAAGTTCAACGCGCTCGCCGACGGTGGCACCGTCACCATGCCGTTCAGCAAGACGTTCTGGGCCAAGGGGTTTGGCATGTGCGTCGACAAGTTCGGCATCCCCTGGATGGTGAACTGCCCGGCGGAGGGAATGTGACGGGCGCGACCGCCTGGCACGCGGCGCCCCTCCCTCGATCGTTGCGGGTAAGGGGCGCGCCCAAGGCGGTCACGTCATAGCCGGATCGGCCGTTTGCTGTTTCAACGGACCGATCCGGTCACGTCCTCGCCGGGGGACGGCGACTGGACGCAGCGAGGGCAGATCACGAGCTTCGTGCCGAGCTGCCTGTCATTCTCCGCTTCGATTTCGTCATGGACCGCCCACCACGCTTCGGAGTAGGGGCGCAAGGTCCCGAGCACTCTTTCCCGTTCCTGATTGGGATTTTCCTGCGTGGGTGCGGGGTTCGCTGCGCGCCGCTTTGTGACGGGTGGCCGGTTCGGGTTCTGTCCGAGGCCGTCCCATGCGATCGGACGACGCTCCTGCGCCGGCGCCGCCGCGCAGCCCATGAGCGCTGCGCAAAAAGTAAGCAAGACGAAGCCGTGTCGCATCATGCCGAACCCTCAGTGCGGTACGCGACACACAAAATCCGCGTGAGGGATTTTGCATCGCGTCGGTTAAATGGAACCTAAGGGAAACGAACTGGCCGGCATGGCCGGATAGGAATATGGAGTCTCGATTCGCATGACTTTGCGAGAGCAGTGGGGCCGCTTCGTGAAATGATCGGGACCGCATCGCACAACAACTGGCGCAATAATAGGCTGTGAACTGCCTGTCAAAATCGCTAATCATTCCTTCATAAATTCTACAAACTGGGATGGGCGTACTTACAAGGGGAGCGACCGATGGCAGCGGCGCTACAGATCAATTTTGCACTTTGGGGTATGCTTATCTGCGCGAGCATGGAATTGGCGCAGATGATCCAGAGGTTCTTCTAGAACCCGGCGACCGCATGACCGGCGTAATTTCGCCGGCGCGCTTGCGTGCTAGCTCACGAGCGCCATTAGCTCACAAGCAATGCGATGAGCGTGAAGCTGACGCTTGCGATCACAATCATCGAAACGACGTAGTTGCGCGGCCGCGCCGTCCGCGAGGGCGGCGGTCTCCTCGGTCGTAGCGGCGCGATGTCGTGCCGGGCGGGTTCCGTCGGCGCGAGTGCGGCTTCTGCGCCCGAGCCGATATACTTCACGTAGAGCTCGAGCAGCCGCAGTTCGGACGGCAGGTCCATCAGGCCCTCGCGGTCGCGCCGCGTCAGCAGTTCGAATTCGACGGTTTCCTCGGCGCTCAGTTGGCCAAGGACGATCCGTCCCCGGTCCGACAGGCGGTAGCGAAAATCGATGGGCTGCATAGCGTGCGACCCCTTTTAAAAATGAGCAATCTTGAAAAAAACGGCACCATCCTCGTCCGTGACCACTGCTGAGATCGTGACGCCGCCGCGGTCTCAATCTGAGCCGCGACCATCATAGACTGCAGGGAAAGGCTGGAAACCGCGTAAATTGTGCAGGCATTGCGAAGCGGTTGAGCAGATTCGGCGTCCGGAAAGTCGAAATTCTGCAAAACTGCTCAATCGTCGGACAGCGGCGGACGCAACCTGGTCACGCGGCTGGTGACCGCCAAGTCCTCACCGGCAGCGCGGATAGATCGCGGCGAGGTCGCGCCCCTTCAACAGCAGCAACCGTGAGGTGAGGCCGCCGCGGTGGCTGATCCAGTCGCGCACCGGCCCCGGATAGGCTTGGAGCACCGCGTCGGAGGCTTCCGGCTCGGCATAGAAGCGCCCGCGCCGGTCGACCGAACGCGCGGCATGGAAGCCGAGCACGGCGCGTTTGGTGACACAGATGCGCTCGCCCGGCACGATGCTCAGCACCAGCGTGCAGGCGGACAGGCAGGGACCGTCGATCACCACGCGCTCGCCGCTCTCGCGCACCTTCTCGAACAGGTCGAGGAACGGCCCGACCCGTCCGCCGGGTGACTGGATGATGCGGATTTCGGCGGCAACCGGTGCGGAGGCGAGCAGGGCGGTCGCGAGCATCAGGGCTTTGACCAAAACGGCACGTTGCATCGTACTCTCCGCACATTCGACGTCGTCGGGCGGGCAAAGCGTCGCGCGCCCAACAATGGCACCCAAATCCGGAGACGGTGATGGGCACGGCGCGTCGCGCCTTTGTCCACCCCACAAATCCTGTGCCTACCCGTTGCGGCGCTGGCCGCGCAACGTCGGCAGGCCGATACCCGCTGCATCGAAGCCGCCATCGACGGCCAAAATTTGACCGGTGATGTAGCTCGCGCGTTCCGAGCACAGGAAATAGATCGCTTCCGCGAGTTCCTCCTCGAGGCCGTAGCGGTTGAGCGGAATGGCGTCGTGATAGTCGGCGCGGATCTCCTTGGTGTGCACCTGCTTGGCCATCGCGGTGTCGACCGGCCCCGGCGCGACCGCGTTGACGCGGATGTTGAACGAGGCGAGCTCGACCGCGAGCTGCTTGGTCAGGTGCGCGAGCCCCGCCTTGCTGGTGCCGTAGGCCGAGCGCAAGGTCGAGGCACGCACCGCCGAGATCGAGGTGATGTTGACGATGGCGCCGCCGTCGCTGTCGCGCATCAAGGGCACCGCGGCCTTGGTGCAGAGGAACGGGCCGGTGAGGTTGACCTCGAGCACGCGGCGCCAGTCGGCATCCGGCGTCTCCATCAGCGGCGCGAACACGGCGATCCCGGCATTGTTGACGAGCGCGTCGAGCCGGCCGAACCGCCGCTCGATCGTCGTCATCGCGGCGCCGACCGCCGCCGCGTCGGAGACATCGCAGGTCAGCGCGAGCGTCGCCTCGCTTTGGCCGATCTCGGCGACGGCGCGGCCGAGCAGCTCCCCCTCGATGTCGAGCAGCGCCACGCGCCAGCCCTCGCCAAGGAACTTCTTCGCGGTCGCAAGCCCGATGCCGCGCGCGGCTCCGGTGACGAGGGCGACTTTTTGCGGGGCCTGCGGCATTTGCTAATCTGTCCTGTGTTCGAAAGGCTGTTCCCACGCGCGGGCCGGCCCCTTTTACTTCGCTTTGGCCCCGACGAGAAAGGCCCTGGCGATGCCCATCGATCCGGACGAGAACCACTCGACATATTCTTGCGTTCTGCCGGCCGAACGCCTGGCGCGATGTCGGCGCGGCCGCCGCTGCATCGTCTTCTAAGCGACGTCTGCCGAGGAGACCGACCGATGCCTGACGACCACGCCCGCCTGATCCGAGACCTCTTCGCCGCCTATCTCGCCAATGACCGGCAACGGGTGAGCGAGGCGCTCGCCGACGACTTCCGCTTCACCAGCCCGTTCGACGACGACCTCGACAAGGCGACCTATTTCGAACGCTGCTGGCGGGACACCGGCTGGATCGCGCGCCACGAGATCGAGCGCATCTTCGTCGTCGGCGACGAGGCTTTCGTCACCTATCGCTGCCTGGCGACCGATGGCAGGAGCTTTCGCAACACCGAGTTCCTCAGCTTCGCCGGCGGCCGGATCCGCCGCGTCGAGGTCTATTTCGGCGCCGCCTTCCAGGACGGCCGGTTCCTGCCGCAGCCGCGCTGAGGCAGGAACTTCCGAGGCATGACCTCCGGAATAATTTTCCGCCACGGCGTCGATTCCATAGCAAGGCATTCGTCTTACAGGGGAGCGCGGGCTGGTTCGGCCCGCTGATCTCCCCCGGATTCCGGGGCTGCGCCTCGCGGCGCATCCCGGAAGGACCAGGTAAGCAAGGAACTGCCCATGCGATTCATGATGCTGATGATCCCGCTCGGCTACGAGACGGCGCCGCCGGACGTGCAACTCGATCCCGAGCGCGTCGCCGCGATGATGCGCTACAACGAGGCGCTGAATGACGCCGGCGTCCTGATCACGCTCGACGGCCTGCATCCGCCCGCGATGGGCGCGCGCGTGTCGTTTGCGACCGGCGAGCCTGTTGTGACCGACGGACCCTTCACTGAAGCCAAGGAAGTGCTGGGCGGCTACTGGATGATCGAGGTCGCCTCGCGTGCCGAGGCGATCGGGTGGGCGAAGAAGTGCCCGGCCGCGGTCAATGAAGTCATTGAGATCCGGCAGGTGCAGGAGATGACCGACTTTCCGCCGGACGTGCAGGCCGCGGCCGCCGGCTTCGACGGTCTGAAGAACTAGCCAGAGCGGGCGCGATTGGAATTCGCGGCCGTCATCAACAAAGTCATCAACAAAGGAGAGAACCAATGAGCACCGACACTTATCTCGCCGTATTCCTCGGCAGCAAGACCAGCCCGAAATGGGCTGCATGGAACGCGTTGTCAGACGCCGAGCGCAAGGCGAAGGAACTGGAGGGTATCGCGGCCTGGAAGGGTTGGGCCGAGAAGCATCAAGGCGCGATCCAGGCGATGGGCGGTCCGCTCGGCAAGACCAAGCGGGTCGATGACAAGGGCATCGCCGACATCGCCAACGAGATGGGCGCCTTCACCGTGGTCCGCGCCGCGTCCCATGAAGCGGCCGCGAAGATGTTCGAGAACCACCCGCACTTCGCGATCTTCCCCGGCGAGCGCGTCGAGATCATGCCGGTGCTGCCGATCCCGGGCGGTTAGGCACGTACATCGTCATTCCGGGGCGCCCGAAGGGCGAGCCCGGAATCCAGAGGTTTTGGTACGAGATTCCGGGTTCGATGCTAGCGCATCGCCCCGGAATGACGGTGAGGGGCTAGTGACCTTCACGCCCGGCTCATGTAAAGCTCGTTCACATGAGCTGGCGCAAGGAGACGCGCCGCGCCGAGCGCGGCTACCACCACGGCAATCTGAAGGAAGCCCTGTTGCAGGCGGCCCTCGGGTTGATTGCCGAGAAGGGCGCGGCCGGCTTCACCTTCGCCGATGCGGCGCGCATGGCCGGCGTCAGCGCGGCGGCGCCGTACCGGCATTTCCGCGACCGCGACGAGCTGTTGTCCTCGATCGCCCAGCGTGGCTTCGAGCAGTTCGAGGCGCGCTTGACCGCGGCCTGGGACGACGGGCGGCCCGATACGGTCACGGCGTTCGAGCGGGTCGGCAGGGCCTATCTTGCCTTCGCCCGCGAGGAGCCGGCGTTCTACAACGCGATGTTCGAGTCCGGCCTGCCGGTCGATGCCAACCCGGCGCTCCAGGCCGCGAGCGAGCGTGCTTTCAACATCATTCGCGCCGCCGCGGAGCGCCTTGCGGCACTTGCACCGCCCGGCACGCCGCGGCCGCCGGCGATGATGATGGCGCTGCACATCTGGTCGATGGCGCATGGCGTGGCCTCGCTGTTCTCGCGCGGCGATGCTGCGCGACGAAAACTGCCGATGTCGCCGGACGAGCTGTTAGAGGCCGAGGTGCTGATCTATCTGCGCGGTCTCGGCTTCCCGACCGACCGCCGTCCGCCCGCCAAAGGCGCCGAGCCGCCGCCGGTGCCTCCGGAGGCATCCTCCGGTTCTGGCGTGCCGCCGGGCGGCCCCTGGGGCAAGCCGAAATAAAATTGCGCAAATAATTCGCCAGGCCTGTCGGGTGGCCGGCTTGACAAAATCGCGGGATGGTCTAGCTATGTAAATGTTATTTACATTCACAACGGCGCAGATGCCGTCATGGAGATGGGAAATGGCCTACACCGCTGATGTCAATCGATGGCGCGGCCCCTCGGACCAACACTATGAGCGCCCCCATATGCTCGACACGCCTTGGCATCCCGGCTGGATCGCCGTGACCATCCTCGGCTTCATCATCTGGTGGCCGATCGGACTTGCCCTTCTCTTTTTCACACTCGGGAGCAGAAAAATGGGTTGTTGGAGCCACCAGGATCGCTGGCAGAACAAGATGGAGCGGATGCAGTACAAGATGGACCGCATGCGCGGCCGTATGGAGCGCCGCGGCTTCGGCTTTGGCTTCGGCCCGCCCTCGAGCGGCAACCGCGCCTTCGACGAATACCGCACCGAGACGCTGCAGCGGCTCGAAGAGGAGCAGGTCGAATTCAAGAACTTCCTCGACCGTCTGCGTCACGCCAAGGACAAGGAAGAGTTCGACCAGTTCATGGCCCAGCACAAGACGCGTCCGACCCCGCCGCCGACCGACCAGCAGCAGGGTTGATCTGGACACCTCTCAAAGCCTTCAGGCGCATGCCCCCAAAGTCCTGATGGCCCCGAGCCGCCCGCCTGCGCATCCCGCAGGCGGGCGGTTTGGTTTTTGGGGGGCCGCTTTGCCTCGCCTCGCTTGCGGGGAGAGGGAGTAGACCGAGCCACTGCTTGGCTACGAGCCGCCAGAACCCAGACCTGCTCATCCGACACCAAGACTTGCGCGTCCCGTCTCACCGGGCGGCGCTACTCATGTTGGACGACAGCATCATGGACCTCTGGACCCGCCTGCTCCTCGGCGTGACCGCCTTCGCGGTGCTGGGCTACATCGGCGTCGTCTATGGCGGCTGCGCGTCCGATCCCGACTGCCATTTTCGCCTGTGTCCCGGCCGGCATTCGCTATGTGGCGTTGATCACGCACATGTGCAGGACCGGTAGAACCCGACTCGCGCCCGGCCCGACCAAGCCCTGACAGCGCGCTTCCCGCGCGCCAACAGGGCCGACCATGATGAACGCCGAACGTAAGGAGATCAGACAGCGGCTCGCGCTTCTCGAGCGCGCGTCTGCGCTGTTCGATCGATTCGGCGTCTCAGTGCCGCTCGCGATCGCGTTCCTCAACCACTGGCCGACGGAGATCAAGTCCTATCAGGACCTCGTGACCACCGATGCCTGGAAGATCTTTCTCAGCTGCGCCCTCTACGAGCTTGCCGCGTTCGCGCTGCGGCGCGCCGTCAAGTTTGCGACAGCGGACCTTGCCCCATGATCCTGCTCCGCGATTTCGCGCTTTACGTCCTGCCGGCCCTCGTCGCAGGCGGCGGCTGGCTGTATGCGCTGTGCCTGCGCAAGCGGGCGCGGTCGGGCCGCGCCCCCGAGCGGCGTTACGTTCCCCCGGCATCACTGGCGCCTTGATCCGGACCGCCTATATTCGCCTGCACAAACGAAGGGCGCACCGGAGGCGGCGATGGCGGAGGCTGCGATCATGGCGAGCGACGGCCTCTGGCAACGGGTCCGCGGCGAGGCGCAGCGCGCGGCGGATGCCGATCCCGTCTTCGGCAAGGCGCTTGCCGGCACCATTCTCGCTCATGATGATTTCGCCGCGGCCTTGTCCGATCTGATCGGACGCCGGCTCGGCGGCAGCGCAGCCGAGCGCGCGCGCTTCTCGGCCTTTTCCTTCGATGCCTTTCGCGGCTCGCCAGATCTGATCGAGGTGGCCGGCCGTGACTTGCAGGCGATTGCGATCCACGATCCCGCCATCGCCGACCTGTTACCACCACTGCTGCATTTCAAGGGCTATGTCGCCCTGCAAGCCTGGCGCGTCTCGAACTGGCTCTGGCACCACGACCATCGCGATGCGGCGCTGCTGTTCCAGAACGAGGCGTCGAATGCCCTGCAGGTCAGCATTCATCCGGCCGCCAGCATCGGATCGTCAGTCTATCTCGACCACGCCACCGGCATCGTGATCGGCGCCAACGTCGTGATCGGCGACGAGGTCACTATCCTCCAGAACGTCAGCATCGGCCGCGGCAGGGAACTGCCGACGCGCTCGCCGCGGATCGGCCGCGGCGTCTATATCGGCGGCGGTGCGACCATCCTCGGCGACATCAGCATCGGCGATTTCGCCAAGATCGGCGCCGACGCGCTCGTGACGTCAGACGTTCCTGCTGGCTGCACGGCCGTCGGCAATCCCGCGCGACTGACCAACTGCCCCGAACCTGCCTCGGCGGCCTGATCCCATCATTGTACGGAGCCACCCCATGAAGACCGCAATCGTGATCGGTGTCGGCCCGGACCGCGGGCTCGGGGCCCGGCTCTGCAAGCGCTTTGCGGCCGACGGGCTCAAGGTGATCGTCGCGGGCCGCACGCTGTCCGCGTTGCAGGCGGTTGCAGATGACATCATCAAGGCGGGCGGAGCGGCCGTGCCCATCGTCGCGGACGCGACCAGCGAGAGCGACGTTGTCGCTCTGTTTGATGCCGCCGGCGAAGACCTCGATCTCGCCATCTACAACGCCGGCAACAATACGCCCGGCAAGATCATCGAGATGGACGCCGACTATTTCGAGCAGGCCTGGCGCGTCGTGTGCTTCGGCGGCTTCCTGTTCGGCCGCGAGGCGGCGCGTCGCATGGTGCCGAAGAAGGCGGGCACGCTGCTCTTCACCGGCGCCAGCGCCTCGCTGCGCGGCCGCGCCGGCTACGGCGCCTTCAACGCGTCCAAGGCCGGCCTGCGCACGCTGGCGCAGGCCATGGCCAAGGAATATGCGGGCGACGGTATCCATGTCGGCCACGTCGTGGTCGACGGTGCGATCGCCGGCGACAAGATTTTTTCGCGCTTTCCCGATGCGGCGAGCCGCGAAGACAGGCTGATCGACATCGAAGGCATCGTCGATGGCTTCGCGTTCCTCTACCGCCAGCCCGAACGCGCCTGGTCGTTCGAGCTCGATGTGCGGACCTCGAAGGAGAAGTGGTGAGGGGGCGGCCCTCGACCATTTCTACCCCGTCAGTGCCCGCGTATGACCGTCTTAGGGGTGGCGTAGACGATCAATACCCGTCCGCCAGTCCACTGTTGCGGCGTGGATCGTTCGCCCCGTAGTAGCGATTGTTACCGACTTGCTCGCCGTTAAGCGACGGCGCGCCGACGATGATCACCGCGAGGTGGTTCGCCGGTTGCGGCGGCCCGAATTTGTGGCCCATGACCTCCAGAATCTTGCGCGTGTCCGGCGACAGCGCATAGTCCTCGACATTGGTCAGGTCCGGCAGCCATTGCTGGTGGATGCGCGGCATGTCGACGGCTTCCTGGGCGTTCATGCCGTAATCGATCGCGTTGATCATGGTCTGCAGCACGGCCGTGATGATGCGGCTGCCGCCGGGCGTGCCCACCACCATGACGGTCTTGCCGTCCTTGGTGACGATGGTCGGGCTCATCGAGGACAGCGGCCGCTTGCCCGGAGCGATGGCATTCGCCTCGCCCTGCACCAGGCCATAAAGGTTCGGCACCCCGACCTTGGCGGTGAAGTCGTCCATTTCGTCGTTCAGCAGCACGCCGGTCTTGGCCGCCGTCACCTTGGCGCCGAACCAATCGTTCAGCGTGTACGTGACCGATACCGCGTTGCCGTCCTTGTCGGCGATTGAATAATGCGTTGTGTTGCTGCCCTCGTGCGGCGCGACGCCCGGCTTGATCTCCTTGGATATCCCGGCCTTGTTCGGATCGATCACGTCGCGGATCCTGGTCGCGTAATTCTTGTCGAGGAGGCGGTCGAGCGGATTCTTCACGAAATCCGGATCGCCGAGATAGCTGTTGCGGTCCACGTAAGCATGCCGCATGGCCTCGATCTGCACGTGCACGGCCTGCGCGGAATGGTAGCCCAGCTCCTTCAGAGGATAGCCCTCCAGGATATTCAGGATCTCGCAGATGATGACGCCGCCCGAACTCGGTGGCGGCGCGGAAATCACGTGATAGCCGCGGTAGTCGCATTCGACAGGTGCGAGCTCGCGCGTCTTGTAGCCGTCGAGGTCGTCCTGCGTCAGCAGGCCCTTGCCGGCCTGGCTCGATGCCACGATGGCGCTGCCGACCCATCCCTTGTAGAAACCGTCGGTGCCCTTGCTGCTGATCTCGCGCAATGTCTTGGCGAGCTCCGGCTGCATCAGCCGCTCACCCACCTGGAACGGCTGACTGTTGTTGAGGAAGATGGCGGCCGTTGCGGGATCGTCTCGAAAATCCGCGGTGGCGGTACGCAACAGGTCGATATCGCCCTGGTCCAGCGCAAAGCCCTGCTCGGCGAGCTGGATCGCGGGGGCGAGCAGGTCAGCGCGCTTCATGGTGCCGTACTTTTCGCGCGCATATTCCATCCCCGAGACGGATCCTGGCACGCCGACAGCCAGATGCCCCTTGGTCGAAAGGCCCTTGATGACGTTGCCGTCCTTGTCGAGATACATGTTCGCAGTCGCGCCCTTGGGCGCCGTCTCGCGAAAATCGAGAAAGGTCTTGCGGCCGTCGGCGAGCTGGATCGTCATGAAGCCGCCACCACCGAGATTGCCGGCGGCCGGATAGACGACGGCCAGGGCATAACCGACGGCCACGGCGGCATCGACGGCATTGCCGCCGCGCCTGAGCACATCGACACCTACCTGGGTCGCCAGATGCTGCGCGGACACCACCATGCCGTTTTGCGCGGCGACCGGCGCGACCGACGCCGCACGCACGGCGCCGAACGTGACGAGGCTGACCGATACGATCGCTGCGGCCATCCACCGCACATTGGATTGTGGTTTTGGCAAGGGACGCTCCTCGGGCTGGCCGGTGATGCCGGCATATTATTGTCAGCGAACTCAGCCTGTCAGCTCGTGCCCGCCGTGAGATGCGAGGTGGAGCATGTGGACGTGGTGTAGCTGTGGCGCACGCTACGCCTTCTGCGATTTCGGGCTGGGCAGGGGAGGAGGTTCCAGAAGGGGCGTCCGCTGTGCAGTGTCGTAGCGCCACGAGTCCCATTGCGCTCCCTCCCGCCTTGGGGTCGCCTGGGGGGAGGGAACCGGCCTCGCCAGTGGCACCTGGCTCCGGTCCGTCGGCCGCCATGTACCGCCATGTCCCGCAGCAAAACAGCCAACCGTCTGTGCCGCCTGCCTTTCCGGCAGCCAAATTCAGCTCCGGTAACCCCGCATTAACTATCGCCGGGCTCTGGTAAGGGTGGACAATCGCGCCCATAGCCGTCGTCGAGGCCCATAGTTTTGACATCTTGGCAGGGAATGCAGGCGGCCGGCTTTGGACGAGCCCCCTGCACCCCAGAAAGACAAGGCTTTGAGCGGGCTTGCCGGCCGCGCCGGTTCTAGCGCGGCAGTTGGGGAACCGGCGGTCATTTGCTGCCGCGGAACATCGGGTAACGATCGCCTTGAGAGGATACAGCTTATGAATCCGGCCGACGTGGCTCAGTCAGCCCTTCCGGTTGCCGCTTCCGCGGACGTGTCGCTGATCGCGCTGTTCTGGCAGGCTCACTGGATCGTGAAAGCGGTGATGCTGGGACTTTTGTCCTGCTCGGTCTGGGTCTGGGCGATCGCCATCGACAAGATCTTCCTGTTTGCCCGTACCCGCCGCTCGATGGACCGTTTCGAGCAGGCCTTCTGGTCCGGCGAGTCGATCGAGGAGCTCTATCGCACCCTCTCGGCCAAGCCGACGCATTCGATGGCGGCCTGCTTCGTGGCGGCGATGCGCGAGTGGAAGCGCTCGTTCGAGAGCCACGCCCGCTCGGTGGCGGGCCTTCAGATGCGCATCGACAAGGTGATGAACGTCTCGATCGCACGCGAGGTCGAGCGCCTGGAGCGCCGGCTGCTGGTGCTCGCCACCGTCGGCTCCGCCGGCCCCTTCGTCGGCCTGTTCGGCACGGTCTGGGGCATCATGTCGAGCTTCCAGTCGATCGCGGCGTCGAAAAATACCTCCCTGGCGGTGGTCGCCCCCGGTATCGCCGAGGCGCTGTTTGCGACCGCCGTCGGCCTTATCGCCGCCATTCCTGCCACTATTTTCTACAATAAGTTCACCTCCGAGGTGAACCGGCAGGCCCAGCGGCTCGAAGGCTTCGCCGATGAATTTTCAGCCATTCTGTCGCGTCAGATCGACGAGCGGGGCTGACGGACGGCATGTATAGTGTGAAGGGCAATTTGGGCACCAGACCATGGGCATGAACGTCGCGAGTTCGTCCGGAGGCGGCGGCCGCCGCAGCCGGCGCAAGCCGGTCATGGCCGAGATCAACGTCACGCCGATGGTCGACGTGATGCTGGTGCTGCTCATCATCTTCATGGTGTCGGCGCCGCTGCTCACGGTCGGCGTGCCGCTCGACCTGCCGCAGACCCAGGCCAAGAGCCTCGAGCAGAACGATCAGAAGCCGATCCAGATGTCGGTCGACATCAAGGGCAAGGTGTTCATCAACGACGCCGAGATCGCGATCAACGAGCTGGTGCCGAAGCTGAAGGCGATCACGGATGCGCGCGGCGGTCTCGAGGAACGCATCTATCTGCGCGCCGACAAGAAGGCGGATTACGGCACGGTGGCCAGGGTGATGGGCCTGTTGTCCGGCGCGGGGTTCAAGAAGCTGGCGCTCGTCACGGAAGCGGACCAGGGGTAAGCCGTGAAGGTGAACGTCGACAAGACACTCGTTGCGTCGATTGCCCTCCATGTCCTCGTGCTTGGATGGGGGCTGGTCACCTTTAGCAGCAGGGCCTACGTCGCGCCGGAAGAGTCGCTCCCGATCGACATCATCTCCTCCGATCAGCTCGCGAAGATGATGTCGGGGCAGAAGACCGGCGAGAAGGACAAGCCGAAGCCCAAGGTCGAGAAGATCGCCGAGCCCAAGCCCGAAGAGGACGCCGTCGGGAAGGTCACCGAGAAGAAAGAGCTGATCAAGACCAACGCGACGCCCGAGCCGCCGCCGAAGCCCGTCGAGAAACCGGTCGAGAAGAAGCCCGAGCCGCCCAAGCCCGTCGCCGAGGCGAAGCCGAAGGAAGAACCGAAGCCGCAGGAAAAGAAGCCTGATCCGGCCAAGGAAGATCCGATCGCCGAGCTGCAGAAGAAGCTGGAAACGAAGAAGCCGCCGCCCAAGCCCGTGGAGCAGAAGGTCGCGGCGGTGCAGCCGCAGCAGCAGCCGAAGCCGAAGGAGCGCAGCTTCGATCCCGCGCAGATCCAGCGCGACCTCGACAAGCGCGCTGCGACCCGGCATGAACTCGCTGGAACGGCGCTGAATGCGTCGGCGTCGCTGGGATCGACGACCGGGACTGCCGCCAACAACGTTGCGACCTGGCGAGGTGCGTTCCAGGGCGCGGTCAAGCGCTGCTTCACGCCCACCTATAACGGGCAGGACGCCGATCAATACGAAGCCGACATCGACATTCCCATGAAAATCGACGGATCGCTGGCGTCCGAGCCCATCGTGGTTGCGGTGAGAGGACCGTCGCGGTCGATTGCCCAGGCGGTGGCCGAGAGCGCCAAGCGCGCCATCGTGCAATGTCAGGTCTATTCGTTCATGCCGAAACAGCAGTACGAGAGCTGGAAGCTCATCCCGATGACTTTCGGCCTGAAAGACATGTTGTGACATCCGAACAAAAGAATTTTGCAATGAATGACGCTCGATCGATCACCCGCCGCCGCTTCATGACCCTGACCGGGTCGGGACTTGCGATGCTTGGGGGCGGACATGCGTTCGCTCAGGGCCAGCCGCGGCTCCGCATCGATCCCACCGAATTCCAGCCGGTCCCGATCGCGATCACCAACTTCCTGCCGGGCTCACCGTCGGACGGCGACGTCGGCAACGGTGTCACCCAGGTCATCACCAACAATCTGAAGCGCTCTGGCCTGTTCGCGCCGATCGACCAGGCCGCGTTCATCGAGCGCATCAGCAACATCGACGTCGCGCCGCAATTCCAGAACTGGAAGACCATCAACGCCCAGGCGCTGGTCACCGGCCGCATGACGCGGCAGCCGGACGGAAGGCTGAAGGCCGAATTCCGCCTCTGGGACGTGGTCTCCGGCCAGCAGCTTGCCGGCCAGCAATACTTCACCTCGCCGGAATACTGGCGCCGCATCGCCCATATCATCTCCGACCAGATCTACGAGCGGATGACCGGCGAGAAGGGCTATTTCGACAGCCGCGTGGTGTTCGTGGACGAGACCGGGCCGAAGGAGCGCCGCGTCAAGCGGCTCGCCATGATGGACCAGGACGGCGCCAATGTGCGCTATCTGACCCGCGGCTCCGACCTCGTGCTGACGCCGCGCTTCTCGCCGAACTCGCAAGAGATCACCTACATGGAGTTCGGCCAGGGCGATCCGAAGGTCTATCTCTTCAACATCGAGACCGGTCAGCGCGAGATCGTCGGCAACTTCCCCGGCATGACCTTTGCGCCGCGCTTCTCGCCGGACGGCCAGCGCGTCATCATGAGCCTGCAGCAGGGCGGCAACTCCAACCTGTTCGTGATGGATCTGCGTTCGCGCTCGACCACGCGTCTCACCGACACGCCGGCGATCGACACGTCTCCGTCTTACTCGCCGGACGGCACCCGCATCTGCTTCGAGTCCGATCGCGGTGGCCGGTCGCAGATCTACGTCATGGCCGCGGGCGGGGGAGCTGCGCAGCGCATCTCCTTCTCCAAGGACGACACCAACGCCACCTATTCGACGCCGGTGTGGTCGCCGCGCGGCGACTACATCGCCTTCACCAGGCAGGGCGGCGGACAGTTCTCGATCGGCGTCATGAAGCCGGACGGCAGCGGCGAGCGGTTGCTCACCTCCGGCTTCCACAACGAGGGCCCGACCTTCTCGCCGAACGGCCGCGTGCTGATGTTCTTCCGCGATCCCGGCGGCAGCGGCGGACCGTCGCTGTACAGCGTCGACATTTCCGGCCGCAACGAGCTGAAGGTGCCGACGCCGGGCTTCGCCTCCGACCCGGCATGGTCGCCGCTGTTGTCGTCGACGGCTGGTCAATAGATCGCGCGTTTGGACGCGCGATCTTTTCGAAAAATCACGCCGATTTTTTCGGGTTCTGCGCGCGCGGCAAGCTTTCCTTCACCTTGCGCTCGGCAACGCTTGCCTAGTTGCTTGATATTTCAGCGAAAATCGGTTCGCTATTGCCGAAAAACAACCCGACTTTAACGATGTTCCCTCAGGAAAGCTTCACCTGGGCTGAGTAAAAGTACGCTCCAAACAGGACGCGTAACAAGCCGATGCAACTGGCCGACCAGAAGCAGAGCGATCGAGACGAGCTGGAGCCGATACTCTACGCCGCTCTCATCAACTCTATGGTGCAGAATTTCTGGGCGATTTTCCTGGGCTCGGCCTCCGCGGCCGTGGCCGCGGTGATGACTGCGCTGAAGACCGGCGACGTCTGGCTGTGGCCGATCGCGTTTCTCCTGATCGCCATCGGCACCGCGCGCGCATTCCAGATGCGCGGATACGAAAACCGGACGCAGGGACTGTCATTCGAAGAGGCCAAGCATCTGGAGCCGCGTTACTGGATCGGCGCGCTCAGCTATGCGGCGGTGCTCGGCATATGGGCCTTCGTCGTCATCTACAACAACGAGGATCCGGTCGCCGACATGCTCTGTGTCGCCATCGGCATCGGCTACACCGCCGGCGGCGCCGCCCGCAATTACGGCCAGCCCCGGGTGATCCAGTGGCACGTCGCGCTCGCCTGCGGTCCGATGTCGCTCGCCCTGCTGCTGCATGGCGGATTCTACCACATCGGTCTTGCGATCCTGCTCGTGTTCTTCTTCATCGGCCTGAAGAACATCAACCTCAGCCTGCACGCGATCTTCGTCAAGGCGCTGACCTCTAGCTTCCGCGAATCCGCGCTGGCGAGCCAGTTCGATACCGCGCTCAACAACATGCCGCACGGGCTGTGCATGTTTCGCGCCGATGGGCGCCTTGCGGTGATGAACCATCGTTTCGGCGAGCTGATGAGCTTGCCCGAGGATCTGGTCAAGCGCGGCGCCACCGCCGTCGATATCGTGTCGGCCTGCGTCGCCGCAGGCTCCATCTCGGCGGAGAGCGGCAACCAGATCCTGGCCGAGATCGAGCACGCGCGAATCCGCGAGATCGCCACCGCGGATCCCAATCCCGCGCGGGGCCGCTCGCTCGCCTGGACGTTCCAGCCGATGACCGGCGGCGGCACCGTGCTGCTGCTGGAAGACATCACCGAACGCACCAACGCGGAAGCCCGGATCAGCCATCTCGCCCGCTATGACGAGCTCACGGCGCTGCCCAACCGGGTCTCCTTCCGCGACGAAATCGAGCGGCTGCTGGCGATTTCGCACCATGCCGAACGGCTCTCCGCGCTGCTGTTCGTCGACCTCGACCAGTTCAAGCAGGTCAATGACACGCTGGGGCATCCCTGCGGCGACCAGCTGCTATGTGCGGTCGCCAACCGACTGCGCGAGATGCTGCGGCCGGAGGATTTCGTCGCCCGCTTCGGCGGCGACGAGTTCGTCGTGTTCCAGCAGGACATCAGCTCGCCCGAGGATGCCGCGAGCCTCGCCCGCCGCATCGTCGAGCGGCTGAGCGAGCGCTACCGCATCGACAATCATCTGGTCGAGATCGGCGCCAGCGTCGGCATCGCGCTGACCTCGCCGGACGGCATCAGCGCCGATACGCTGCTCAAGAACGCCGACATGGCGCTGTACCGCGCCAAGGCCGACGGCCGCGGCACCTTCTGCTTCTTCCGCGACGAGATGGCGGCGACCGTCGAGGCCCGCCGCATCCTCGAGCTCGACCTGCGCAAGGCGCTCGCCAACGAGGAGTTCGAGCTGTTCTACCAGCCGCTGGTCAATCTCAAGTCCGGCAAGATCACCACATGCGAGGCGCTGCTGCGCTGGAATCATCCGGTGCGCGGCACGGTCTCGCCGGTCGACATCATCCCGGTCGCCGAGGACATGGGCCTGATCGTCGATCTCGGCCGCTGGATCCTGCGCCGCGCCTGCATGGAATGCATGAAGTGGCCGGAGGGCGTCAGCGTCGCCGTCAACTTCTCGCCGCAGCAATTCCACCAGCGCGACGTGCTGAGCGAGATTCGCTACGCGCTGGAGGTCTCGGGCCTGCCGGCGCATCGGCTGGAGATCGAGATCACCGAGTCCTCGCTGCTGCGCAACACCCAGCTCACCCACGACATCCTTTCGCAGCTGCATGCGCTCGGCGTGCGCATCTCGCTCGACGATTTCGGCACCGGCTATTCGAGCCTCAGCTACCTGCATAATTTCCCGATGCAGAAGGTGAAGATCGACCGCTCCTTCCTCGAAGGCATCGACACCGACCGGCCGCTGACGCTGTTGCGCGGCGTGGCGCGGCTGTCCGCCGACCTCGGCATGGCGGTCGTGGTGGAGGGCATCGAGACCAACGAGCAGCTCGAGCTGATCAGCGCCGACGGCACCGTCTCCGAGGCGCAGGGCTATCTGTTCAGCCGCCCGGTGCCCGCCGTGCGGATGCGCCAGCTCCTCAACGCCTCGCATGGACGGCGCGACGAAGCCCTGCTCCAGGTCGTCGGCTCGCGCTCCTTCGCTTAAGTCCGCGTCCGAGAATTTCCCGTCGTTTCAGTCTGTTGCCCGGCACCGTAGTGCTACGGGGGGATTAACCCTAACACTTCGATTGCTTTGCTTCGTTGTTAAGAAGCTGTTAATAAATCATCACGCGCGTGGAGGTTGTTCCCGCGCGCATGCGGTGAGCGGTGGTGGGTAAGGAGTTGGAATGCAGTCCTCAGCCAGAGCGATCATTTCGGCTGTAGGACGGGGCGCCGAGCTCCTGACTGACGTCGATTATCATCTCGCCGACACGGTCGCGGAGAAGGAGAAGATCTACAATCTCCGCTACCGCGCCTATCTGCGCGAAGGTGCCGTCAAGGAATCCGCGGATGCGCGCGTCACCGACCAGTATGACGAATTGCCGAACGCGTGGACCTTCGGCGTCTATCTGCACGGCGAGCTTTGCAGCTCCGTGCGCATCAGCGTGCTGACATCGGAGTGGCGGCAGTCGACCTCGGCCGATGTCTTTCCCGAGATCCTGCTGCCGCGACTCGATCGCGGCGAGGTCATGATCGACCCCACGCGGTTTGTCGCTGATCCCGACCAGGTGAAGCGGGTTCCGGAATTGCCCTACCTGACGACCCGGCTCGCCTACATGGCCTGCGAGCATTTCAATGCCGATCTTGGCCTTGCGATCGTGCGTCCGGAGCATCAGGCCTTCTACCGGCGGGTGTTTCTGCACGAGACCATTGCCGAGCCGAGGCTGGTTCCCGGTCTCACCAAGCCGTTCGGACTGATGGCGGCGGATTTCCCGACCTTCCGCAAGAAGGTGTTCGAGCGTTATCCGATCATGCGGTCCACCGCCTTCGAGCGGCGGATGCTGTTCGGGCGCAGCGCGCAGCGCCAGGCGCCGCAGCAGCCGCTGCGGGTGCCGGATGCCGCTCACGCCTGATTCCCGGCGGGCCGCCTGACGAAGGCGCTCCGGGATTTCCCGGGGCTCAGGCCCAAAATTCAAGCAAAGCCAGCGATTTTGCCCGTGAACGCGGCTTGCTTTCACCCTCGCGCCACATTTACAACCCATTAACCATGGCGGGTGCTTTTCGCCGGTGGGGGGCATTTGACCGGCTCTGGCAACATCCCATCAAGGTTGACGGAACGTTCGCTTAACCAACCCCCTGTAGACCGGACAGCAGTGGACTAACGCGAGCGTGGAGGCTCCGGAATGAAACATCCTATGCGTATCCTCCAGGGATTGAAGCTGGCCGCGGTGCTTGCCGTCGCGCTGTCGATGGGCGCCTGCGCCAACAAGAACTCTGCTGCGGATGCGATGGCCAACGCGGCGACGCCGGGCAGCCAGCAGGACTTCGTCGTCAACGTGGGCGACCGCGTGTTCTTCGAAAGCGACCAGACCGATCTGACCCCGCAGGCGATCGTGACCCTGGAGAAGCAGGCGCAGTGGCTGCAGACCTATCCGCGCTACTCCTTCACAATCGAAGGTCATGCCGACGAGCGCGGCACCCGCGAATACAACATCGCGCTCGGTGCCCGCAGAGCCCAATCGGTGCGTTCGTTCCTCGCCTCGCGCGGCATCGATCCGAACCGCATGCGCACGATCTCCTACGGCAAGGAGCGGCCGGTGGCCGTCTGTAACGACATCTCCTGCTGGTCGCAGAACCGCCGCGCCGTCACCGTGCTGAACGCGAGCTCCTGACGCTTCAAGTCAGGCGCCGTTCATCTTCAGAATTCGATTATGCCGGCGCCCTCACGGGCGCCGGTTTCGTTTCAGCGATCTGTGACAGAAACCCCGTGGTGCCAGTCACATTTTTGGCGTACTCCCCTTCAATGTGTGGCGCGTCGAATGTTCCGTCGCAGGCCATTTCGCTTTCGTCGTCAGGGCAAGATGTCATCCAGATTTAAGGTCTTTACCGGCACCGTGGCGACCGCCGCGCTGCTCTCCTTGTGTTCGCCTGTCCTCGCGCAGTCGGACGATGACCCCGAGATGCGGATCGAGCGGCTGGAGAACCAGCTGCGCCAGCTCACCGGCCAGAACGAAGAATTGCAATACCGCAACCGCCAGCTCGAAGAGCGCCTGCGGGCGCTCGAAGGCGGTGCGCAAGCTGCGCCCGGACAGGCGCCGGTGCAGCCCAGTGTCGCCGCCGTGCCACCCGCGCAGGCTGCGCCGGCCTATCGCCAGCAGCAGCCGCAACCCGCCCAGCCGAATTACGAGCAGCCGCAGATCGCGTCTCCCCCGCCGATCGTTCAGGAGCAGCCGGCGCCCGGTGCCCCCGGCACGCGCCGCCGCGGCGATGCCTTTGACCCCAGCCAGAATCCGAGCGCGCCCGGCGCGCCGCGCGCGCTCGGCGGCGGCCAGCAGCCGATGCCGGCGGGAGTCCCTGGCGGAGCGCCCGGAGGGCGCAACGCCGGCGAGCCGCTCGATCTCGCCAACACCAGCCCGCGCTATCAGCAGGGCGTGCCGCCGGCAGCCCAGCCCGGCTATCCGCCGGCCCAACAGGGCTCCCCTGCGCCAGCCGCCGGCACCGGCCTGACCACCCTGCCACCGTCGGCGACGCCGCGCGACGAGTTCGACCTCGGCATCGGCTACATGCAGCGCAAGGACTATGCGCTCGCCGAGCAGGCCATGAAGAACTTCGCGCAGAAATATCCGAGCGACCCGCTGCTCGGCGACGCGCAATACTGGCTCGGCGAGAGCTACTTCCAGCGCCAGCAATATCGCGACTCCGCGGAAGCCTTCCTCGCCGTCACCACCAAATACGAGAAGTCGGCCAAGGCGCCGGATGCGCTGCTGCGGCTCGGCCAGTCGCTGGCCGCGCTGAAGGAGAAGGAGGCCGCCTGCGCCGCCTTCGGCGAGGTCGGCCGCAAATATCCGCGCGCCTCCGCCGGCGTCAAAGCCGCCGTCGACCGCGAGCAGAAGCGGGTGAAGTGCTGACCATGCGGCGTTGATCGCTGACAACGCGGATGGTGCTGCGCTAAACAGTCGGTCCATCCGCTGGCGATTGCTGGGCAGCGTCATGTCAGACGACGACAATTCTCCGATCTCCGCGCGCGAGGCGAAGCAGCTCTTCGCCGAGTTGAAAAGTGCGCCCGCGCTGGTGCTCGCGGTGTCCGGCGGGCCCGACTCGATCGCGCTGATGTGGCTCGCCGCGCGCTGGCAGCGCAGCCTTGCGCGCGGCCCGCGTCTCACCGTCGTCACCGTCGATCATGGCCTGCGGCCCGAGGCGGCGCGCGAGGCGCGCGAGGTGAAGCGGCTCGCTACCGAGCTCGGCCTGCCACACCGGACCCTGCGCTGGCGCGGCGCCAAGCCGAAGACGGGACTGCCCGCGGCCGCGCGCGAAGCCCGCTACCGCCTGCTCGTGCAGGCCGCGCGCAGCGCCGGTGCGAGCCATGTGCTGACCGCCCACACCCGCGACGACCAGGCCGAGACGCTGTTGATGCGCCTCGTCCGCGGCAGCGGACTTGCCGGGCTGTCGGCGATGGCGCGCCTCACGGAGCGCGACGGCATCGTGCTGGCGCGTCCGCTGCTCGACGTCCCGAAGGCGCAGCTGATCGCGACCCTGAAGCGCGCGAAGATCGGCTTTGCCGATGATCCCACCAACCGCGACCCCGCCTTCACCCGGCCGCGGCTGCGCGCGCTGTTGCCGCAGCTTGCGGCCGAGGGCGGCGACGCCCGCAGTCTGGCGCGGCTCGCAGCCAGGCTGGCGCGCGCCAATGCGGCGGTGGAGGTGCTGACGGACGGGGCCGAGCGCTTCCTTCGCTTGAGGGATCGCGACGATGCGCCGCATGGGCCGGATAGGCGAAGCTTTGAGGCCGGCGCGTTCGCCACCCTGCCGGAGGAGGTCCGGCTGCGGATGCTGCTGCGGGCCATCAACGCGCTCGGGCACGAGGGGCCGGCGGAACTCGGCAAGGTCGAAACCCTCCTGGCCGCGCTCGATCAGGCCATCGCTGCTGGTATGGCCGCAGCTCCCCGCGCAGCCGCAAATGGCCGGCCGATCCTGAAGCAGACCCTTGCGGGAGCCTTGATCAGCCTTGCCGGCGGGCGTATCCAGATCGCGCCGGCGCCGGCCCGGCGGCGCAAGGGCGATAGAGGCGGATCATGACACCGGCTGTTTCGAGGCAGCGCCGTCAGGTCACCTTAACCAGGCAGGAAAAACCCCGGGTAGGTCGCCATTATTTCAGCGGGAATCGCCCTAAGATGGGATAAATAGTCCCATCTCGTTCCCTTGGCAGCGACCGGGGCGGCACCTAAATTGTATGCGTCTAACCGAGAGGATTCCTTGGGGATTTCCTCGTACTGCCCAAGGATTCAGGCCGCGATCCGCGCGACCACGAAGGAAGATCGATGAACGCCAATCTGCGCAATTTCGCCCTCTGGGTCATCATTGTCTTGCTGCTGTTGGCGTTGTTCACGCTCTTCCAAAATCCGGGTCAGCGCGCCTCCTCGCAGGACATCGCCTTCTCCCAGCTCCTGAGCGAGGTTGACCGCGGCAATGTGCGCGACGTGGTGATCCAGGGGCCGGATATCCACGGCACCTTCACCAACGGCTCCAGCTTCCAGACCTATGCGCCGAACGACCCGACGCTGGTCAAGCGCCTCTATGACAGCAAGGTCCAGATCACCGCGAAGCCGCCGGGCGACAACGTGCCCTGGTTCGTCTCGCTGCTGGTCTCCTGGCTGCCCTTCATCGCGCTGATCGGCGTGTGGATCTTCCTGTCGCGGCAGATGCAGGGCGGCGCCGGCAAGGCGATGGGCTTTGGCAAGTCGCGTGCGAAGATGCTCACTGAAGCGCATGGCCGCGTCACCTTCGAGGACGTCGCCGGCGTGGACGAAGCCAAGCAGGACCTGCAGGAGATCGTCGAATTCCTGCGCGACCCCGGCAAATTCCAGCGCCTCGGCGGCCGCATTCCGCGCGGCGTGCTGCTGGTTGGCCCTCCCGGCACCGGTAAGACCCTGATCGCGCGTGCGGTCGCGGGCGAAGCCAACGTGCCGTTCTTCACCATTTCGGGTTCTGACTTCGTGGAGATGTTCGTCGGCGTCGGCGCGAGCCGCGTCCGCGACATGTTCGAGCAGGCCAAGAAGAACGCCCCCTGCATCATCTTCATCGACGAAATTGACGCCGTCGGTCGTCACCGTGGCGCCGGTCTCGGCGGCGGCAATGACGAGCGCGAGCAGACGCTGAACCAGCTGCTGGTCGAGATGGACGGCTTCGAGGCGAACGAGGGCGTGATCCTGATCGCCGCCACCAACCGTCCTGATGTGCTCGATCCCGCGCTGCTGCGTCCCGGCCGCTTCGACCGTCAGGTCGTGGTGCCGAATCCGGACGTTGTCGGCCGCGAGCAGATCCTCAAGGTTCACGTTCGCAAGGTGCCGCTGGCGCCGGATATCAACCTCAAGACCATCGCGCGCGGCACCCCGGGCTTCTCCGGCGCCGACCTGATGAACCTCGTCAACGAAGCCGCTTTGACCGCCGCCCGCCGCAACAAGCGGATGGTGACCCAGGCTGAGTTCGAGGAGGCCAAGGACAAGGTGATGATGGGCGCCGAGCGCAAGTCGCTCGTCATGACCGAGGAAGAGAAGCTCTTGACGGCCTATCACGAGGGCGGCCACGCCATCGTCGGCCTCAACGTGCCCGCGACCGATCCGATCCACAAGGCGACGATCATCCCGCGCGGCCGTGCGCTGGGTATGGTCATGCAGCTGCCCGAGCGCGACAAGCTATCGATGTCGCTGGAGCAGATGACCTCGCGCCTCGCCATCATGATGGGCGGCCGCGTCGCCGAAGAGCTGATCTTCGGCCGCGAGAAGGTGACCTCGGGTGCTGCGTCCGACATCGAGCAGGCCACGCGCCTCGCCCGCATGATGGTGACGCGCTGGGGCCTCTCGGAAGAGCTCGGCACCGTCTCTTACGGCGAGAACCAGGACGAGGTGTTCCTGGGCATGTCGGTGTCGCGGACGCAGAACGCTTCTGAGGCGACCGTCCAGAAGATCGACTCCGAGATCCGGCGCCTGGTCGAGGAAGGCTACAAGGAAGCCACCCGCATCCTCACCGAGAAGCACGGTGATCTTGAGGCGCTGGCCAAGGGCCTGCTCGAGTTCGAGACGCTCTCCGGCGACGAGATCGTCGATCTGCTCAAGGGCAAGAAGCCGAACCGCGAGTCCGTGCTCGAGCCGACCACGCCGCGCGCCTCCGCCGTGCCCCCGGCCGGCAAGTCGCGCCCGCGGCCCGATCCGGATCCGGGCCTGGAGCCGCAACCGCAGGCGTAACGCCTCTCGCGTCGTGGCCAGCTATTCCGGCAAACCGTTAGTGCAAAAGCTCGGCATCAAGCCGGGCTTTTGTATTTTCGTGGACGGCCTTTCGTCGGCCTATCGCGATGTCGTCGGTGAATTGCCCGATGACGTGAAGATCGCAAAGACCGCCAAGGCGCCGCTCGACATGGTGCATGTCTTCGCGACCGAAGCCAAAGGCTTTGCGGTCAAGCTGCGCAGCTACCGCAAGGCGATCGCACCTGATGGGATGATCTGGGCGTCATGGCCGAAGAAGGCCTCGGGCGTCGCGACTGACGTGACGGAAACGCTGGTGCGCGAGGCCGCGCTCGCGAACGGCCTCGTCGACATCAAGGTCTGCGCCGTCGACGACGTCTGGTCCGGCCTCAAGCTCGTGATCCCCGTGAAGGACCGCCCGGCGAAGAAGTAGGCTGGGCAAAGGCGCCTTTGCGCCGTGCCCACCACCTATCGGCAAGCGAGACAGAAGTCGTGGGCACGCTTCGCTTTGCCCACCCTACGATATTTCACTTCGCCGCGGCTCCCGCCCTCTCGCCGCGCCGCTCGAGAAAGCGCAGCACGTCGTCGTTGAACTGCTCCGGATCCTGCAGAAACGAGAAGTGACTGACCTCCGGCTGGATCAGCAGGCCGGCGCCCGGGATGTTCGCCGCCATGAACTCGGTGTTCTCGCGCTTGATCGCCTCGTCGTGATCGCCATCCACGATCCAGGTCGGGACCTTGATCGCCGCGAGATCCGACGCCGTCCATTTCGGCTGGCTCTCCCACATCTTGGTAATCTCCGCGACGAAGCTCTTGTACTCCGTCGGGGTCGGCGAGAGACGCTTGTACTCCTCGCCGGCTCTGGCGATGTAGGCGTTGAAGACGTCGCTTGACGCAATATCGGCAACGCCCGACGGATCCGAGTTGGCCGCGAAAGCGAACAGCTTGGTGACCCGCTCCGGGTGCTTCATCGCGATGTCGAGGCCGATGATCGCGCCGTCGCTCCAGCCGACGATCGCGGCCTTCCTGATCTTGAGATGGTCGAGCAGCCCGACCACGTCCGAGGCCATCAGATCGTAGCCATAGGGCTCCTGGTTGCGGCTGCTGCGCCCGTGCCCGCGGCTCTCCATGACGATGACCTGATAGCGCCGTTGCAGCGCACGGACCTGGTGACCCCAGTAGTTGGCGTTGGCGAGGCCGCCATGCAGCAACAGCACGGGCTCCCCGCGGCCGAACACGGCGTACCAGACCTTGATGCCGTTGACGGGCGCGAAGCCGCTCTGCGCCGCCTTGGGCAAGGTCGGCGTCGGCGGCAGGCTCAGCCATTGCGGCGCCGCATGCGCAGCATTGATCGAGACCATGACGAGAAGGGCGGTGAGGAGTTTGCGAAACATCATGACACGTCTTCCTGTTCGTCCACCGGACATTAGCGCATGACAAAGTGGCGGCGTCACGTTCCAAGACAAAAACCAGGGCGCGGGCTTTCGTCCCTCCCTCGCGTTCCACAAACAAACGACGCTTTCCGTATTTGAACGACCAGATCGCGCCTGGTGGCGAGTCCGCCATCACGGCGAGCTTGTCCAGCACACCATGTCGGCCCACCTCCTGCCGCACCGGCCGCACGATGCACCGGCCAATGATGGAGATCGACTATGACTGGACTTAAGATCCTCGCTGCCGTGGCTGTGTTGTCGGCCCTGACTGCAACCACCGCCTACGCGCAATCCGGCTTTGCGAGCAGTCATCCGGACACGTACGAAGCGGAGAACCCCAATCGCAACCTGAATGGCACGCTGACGCCGGCGGGCCGGCTGGGCCTCGAGTTGCCGGACGGCGCGGCTCCCGCGCAAGGCGCCGACAGCGCCATGGCTCGCGCGGACGGCGCCGCTTCCCGTTCTTGCTCCGAGCGTTACCGGTCCTTCGATCCGGCGACGGGCACCTATCTCGGTCTGGACGGCAACCGCCATCCCTGCAGGTAAGGCAAAGCGGCAAATCACCGGATCAATTGGACCTCCGGCCGCATGGCCGGAGGACTCCATGCAAGATGCTGCCGGGATGAAGCTGGAGTCGCGTCCTCACTTCGACGATTTCGCGGCCGCGCTGTCGTCCCGCACATGGATCACCGCGATGTCGTCGGCATAGATTCGCTTCCAGCCCTTGAGCTGATCGAGGATCTGGGGGCCGGGCGCATCGGCGACCAATAGCGTCGCGTCGATCTTGTACTCATCCAGCAGGCGCGGAAGCAGCTCGGGCTTCTTGCCCTCGGTCGCCTTGAAGAAGTCCATCACGAATTTCTCGCCATAGAGCTCGGCGCGGCCGTCGACGTAGACGGGGATATCGCGCGAGATCAGATAGCCGCCGAACTGATAGGCGTTGAAGATGCGCTGGACCTTGCGCTGCTCGAGCAGGTCGACGGCGGCAACCGGCGTCTGCGTCATCGTGAAGGTGAAGCGGTGGTGCCCCATGTAGAGCGAGGTCGAGGTCCAGCCTGCGGCCACGATCATCAGCGCGCCAAGCGCGGTGACATAGTGGGCCGGCCAGCGGTCGGTGCCGGTGGCGTCCGGCTGCGGGCGCGGGACCAACTCGCCGAGCGGCTTCGCCAGCACCAGCGGCACCAGGAAGGCAAAGGCCTCGATGCTCCTGACATGGGTCAGCGCGCTCCAGGTCAGGAACAGGATCAAAAAGATCCTCGGCGCCGAGAGCACCAGGCCGCGATAGTAGCCGAAGGCGATCAGGCCGAGCAGCGCGCCTTCGAACGAGGTGAACGTGGTAAAGTTCGCCGGCATCCATTCGAAGATCAGCGACAGCAGCTCGCCGAGGCTGAGGATGTTGGTCGCGCCCAGCAGCGTCTTCCAGCCGTACGGCGTGCAGCAGCTGGCGATCACTGCGCCGATGCCGAACAGCACCCAGCGCATGAACAGTCGGAGCCGTTGTCCCTTCTCGGCATGCTCGACGGCCTCGAGCGAGATCGGACCGATCAGCGCCAGGCCGAGCACGAAGCCGCCATGCAGGTTCGCCCAGAGCGCCATAAGCGGCAGCCAATACCAGGACGGCGCACGCCTGCGGTCGGCGGCCGCCATCAGCAGGCCGACCCACGCCACCATGACCGGCAGCGCCAGAATATGCGGGCGCGCCAGGACGTGGTGCAACGACAGCAGCAGCGCCAGCATCGCAAACAGCACTGCCCGCGGTGCCTCGATCTGCGCGTCGAGCAGATAGACGAAGATTGCGGCCGTGAGTGCGGTCGCCATCGCAGTGAGGATGACGGGACCCGCCCAGTCCCATTGCGCATGGGAGAAGGCGAGCAGCACTTGCGACAGCCACGACGTCGAAATCCACGGCGCGCCGGCCCGCGTGAAGGAATAGAAATCCGTGGTGGGCACGGCGCCGTGATCGAGGATCCATTGCCCGACCTTGATCTGCCAGAACGAGTCGGAGTCCTGTAGCAGCGTGTCGCCGACATAGAGGAAGAACAGATAGGCGCCTGCACCGACGCACAGCGGCACCAGGGCTCGCGCGCGGCCCTGCATCGCGATGCTGTTGGCAAAGGAAAGGGACATTCCGCCTCGTCGTCCTGTTGTTCTTGTCGGTTCGGCGGCAGTGGACCACGGCGGTCATAACTTCGGGTAAATCGGGGCCGGGTCGGCGTCACGTCCGGATGATTTAACGGGTTGTTTTAGATTTCGGTTTACCATCGACGAATACACGCAAACCGCTCAGTGTTTACGCAGTCGAATTAACTGCGGCGCAATTCTTTGCCTCTACGTTCGGTTCCATGGTCGGGCGGCGCTGGGAAGCCGAAGAGACCAGACCAGTTGTAGCCTCGTGTACTTTTTGGGAGCACTCTATGAAGAACCTCGTTGCGCGCTTTGTGAAGGATGAATCCGGCGCCACCGCCATTGAATACGGCCTGATCGCTGCCGGCATCGCGCTGGCGATCATCACCGTCGTCAACAACCTCGGCAGCACGCTGAACACCAAGTTCACCTCGATCTCGACCAGCCTCAAGTAAGGCCGGACAAATTGAGAGTTGAAAGAGCCTCGTCCGAGACGAGGCTCTTTTCTTTTGTGCGGGGAGCTTTGCAGCCAGGGACCGAGGGTTAACGGACGTGGTCGCGTTTTGGTCTTGCTGCGGGGTGTCTGGCCCTCATGGTGCGGGGCCAGCCACCACAAGAACGCGGCGAAGCGTCCGCGCAAGGCCGCGAGAGCTGGCGGCCTGGAGCGTGATCCGGACCCGCAGGGCCGCGTTTGCCTAAAATGTGCGGCGGTATTCCCGAGAGTTCATGCTCTAGCAACACGCCAAGGCGCGATGACGATTCTCCAATCTCGTCGCGCTTTGGTTCGTCGCTCACCGTGACGGGGAGGGGAGCGGTGTGTCGTCGCGGACGTGAACCACGGCGACGTCATCCGCATAGAGCCGCTTCCAGCCCGGCAGATGGTCCATGATCCTCGAGGCGGGCACCGTGGGGTTCAGCAGCGTCGCGTCGATCCGGTAGGTATCGAGCAGGCGCAGGAGCGTCTCGACGTTCTTGCCCTCGACGGCGTCGAAGTAGTCGAGCACGAACTGCTCGCCATACAGCTCGGCGCGGCCATCGATGAAGGTCTTGATGTTGCGGGTGATCAGATAGCCGCCGATCGGAGCGGTGCTGAAGATCCGCTGCGCGTGCCGCCGTTCGAGCACGTCGACTGCGGCCGCGGGGGACTGATTGCCGATAAAGGCATACCGGTACGGCGTGGCATAGGACCGCGTGATGCTCCAGCCGGCCGCGACGATCGCGAGCGCAGCGATTGCGCTCACTGCAAAGGAGGACCGGGCGTCTGCCGCCCTCAGCGCGACCGCTCGCGTCACGCCCAATTGCTCGGCGAACGGCTTCGCCAGCACGAGCGGCGTCAACAACGCAAAGGCCTCGATGTTTCTGACGTGGTTGAGGGCCGCCCAGACCAGGCCGAGGAGCAGAAGAATACGGGTCCAGGACAGCACCAGGCCGCTGTAGTAGCCGATGGCGATCAATCCGAGCAGGCTGGCTCCAAACAGATCGAGCGAGCTGAAGTCGGCGGGCATCCATTCCCAGATCATCGAGAGCAGCTTGCCGAGGCTGAGGATCTTCGTCGATGCGAGAAGCGTGTTCCAGCCATAGGGCGTGCAGCAGGCTGCGGCCAGCGCAGCAAGCCCGAACACGGCCCAGCGCGCCGCCAGCGCAAATCGATCCTTGCGATCGGCGGATGCGAGCGCATCGAGGCCGATGGCCCCGATCAGCGCCAGCCCCATGACGAAGCCGCCGTGAAGATTGGCCCATAGCGCCATCAACGGCAGCAACAGCCAGGAGGGCGCGGTGCGCCGGTCGGCGGCCGCCAGCAGCCCGCCGACAAAGGCCACCATGACCGGCAGGGCCAGCATGTGCGGGCGCGCGAGGAAATGCCCCATCGACATGAAGAGGAGCGGGGTGACGAGCAGAAAGGCGCGCGCCGGCTCCAGATAAGGCTCAAGCAGGTGAACGAAGATCGCCGCGGTCGCTCCGATTGCGAGCGATGTCAGGATAACCACGCCCGACCAGTTTGACGCCTCGTAAACCAGCGCGAACAGGACTTGCGACAGCCAGGAGCTGGAGATCCAGGGCTCACCGGCGCGCGTGAACGAATAGATATCGGTGGTGGGCAGCGCACGATGTTCGAGAATCCACTGTCCGATCTTGATCTGCCACAGCGTATCGGAATCCCGCAGCATGATGTCGCCGACGCCGAGGAAGAACAGGTACACACCGGCGCCGATGCAGAGCGGCACGAGCCAGCGCGCAACGCCGCGGACGGGAACGCTGCTCGTAACGGAAACCGACATTGGACTCTCGGGGTTGAACGACCACGCACAACAGCAGATCCGCACCTGAGCATGATCGCTTTTAAGTTGGGGTAAACCGGGCCGGTTCGCCGCCGCCACGCGGTGCAAGGATGCGTTTACTACCTGCTCGCGTGCGCCTCGGAGTTACGTGGCGCCCGTATCCTCATTTGCTCCTTGTCATTCGTCCTGAATAGTTGTTCAGTCCTTGCGGGGCGATTTGCAGCGATTGAGTGACGAAGCGTTCGGCCGCAGGGCGTGCGGCAGGCGTGTGGGACAGGAAGCGCGCCATGGTTTATCGGCGGACGCATCAAGTGGTTAAGCGCCTTGCGGCCCGGCGCAGTGCGATCTTGGCGGCGGCGCGCGAGGCTGCGGCGGAAGGCGGGATGGCGGCGGTGCAGATCGCGCCGGTCGCGGTCCGGGCCAATGTCGCGGCCGGCACGGTCTACCGCTACTTCCCCTCCAAGGCCGAGTTGATCTCCGAATTGATCGCCGAGGTCTCCCGCGACGAGCTCGCGGCGATCCGCCGGGCGGCCGATGCCGCGCCAGGCCCGTCCTCGGCGCTGGCTGCCGCCGTCACCACGGTGGCGGTCCATACCCTGTCGCAGCGCAGGCTGGCCTGGGGCATCCTGGCCGAGCCGGTCGATGTCGATGTCAGCGCCTCCCGGCTTGCCAGCCGGCGCGAGATCGCGGGCGAGATCGCAGGCCGGATCGATGCGGCCGTGCGCGCCGGTCACCTGCCAGCGCAGGACACCGCGCTGGCCGCCACCGCGCTGCTCGGTGCGCTGCATGAGGCCCTGGTCGGGCCGCTCGCGCCTGACAATCTCGAAGATCCCGTCAAGATGCGCGATGCGGTGCAGACCGTGACGCTGCTTGCGCTGCGCGCCGTCGGCGTCATGGACGCCCGCGCCCGCGGCCTGGTGGTGCAGCAGACGCTGCTCCCGACCGCGAAGGCGCTGGTCGGGGCCTGAATCGAGGGCGCGACCGGGGCGGGGGCCTGATCGCGCTCAGGCCGTTGTCCGGGCGCGCCTTTTCGAAAAAACCGAGCAGGCATGCCGGACAGGCCGGCTACTGTGCATGGGGTTGTTTTCGACGTTTTTGCTTGCCGGGCGCCCGCGGACCTAGATATCCGCGCCGCCCTCGGGGCCGACGGAGGCGATGCGCACCATGTTGGTGGTGCCGGGAATGCCGAGCGGCACGCCGGCGACGATGATCACGCGCTGGCCGGCGCGGACGAAGCCGTCGCGGAACGCGATCTGGCCGGCGCGGCTCACCATGTCGTCCTGGTCGCGCGCATCTTCCGCCACCACGCAATGCACGCCCCAGACCACCGCCAGCCGGCGTCCGGCCGCGATGTTCGGCGTGATCGCCACGATCGGTGGCTTCGGCCGCTCGCGCGCGACGCGCACCGCGGTCGAGCCCGAGCTGGTCCAGCAGATCAGGGCCGGCAGGTCGAGCGTCTCGGCGATCTGGCGGGCGGCGTCCGCGATGGCGTCGCCTGCGGTGGATTCCGGCGCGGGGCGCTGCGCGGTCAGCACGGACCGATAAATCGGGTCGCGCTCGACCTCTTCGCCGATGCGGTTCATGGTCGAGACCGCCTCGACCGGGAATTTGCCGGCCGCCGATTCCGCCGACAGCATGATGGCGTCGGCGCCTTCATAGACGGCGGTGGCGACGTCCGAGACCTCGGCGCGGGTCGGCACCGGCGACTGGATCATCGATTCCAGCATCTGGGTCGCGATCACCACCGGCTTGCCGGCGCGGCGCGCCATGCGCGTCATCTGCTTCTGGAGGCTCGGCACGCGCTCCAGCGGCAGCTCGACACCGAGATCGCCGCGCGCCACCATCAGCGCGTCGGAGGCCTCGATGATGTCGGCGAGGCGGTCGATCGCCTGCGGCTTCTCGATCTTGGCCATGACCGCGGCGCGGCCGCGGATCATCTTCTTGGCCTCGATCACGTCGTCGGCGCGCTGCACGAAGGACAGCGCGATCCAGTCGACGCCGGTGACCAGCGCCGCCTCGAGGTCGGCGCGGTCCTTCGGTGTCATCGCCGAGACCGGCAGGTCGGTGTCGGGCAGGCTGACGCCCTTGCGGTCGGACATCCGTCCGCCGACCACGACGCGCGTCACCGCGTGCTCTTTCGAGGTCTCCTCCGCGATCAGCCGGACCTTGCCGTCATCCAGCAGCAGCGCATGGCCGGGCCGCAGCGCGGCGAGGATCTCCGGATGCGGGAGATTGACGCGCGTGGCATCGCCCGGCGCCTTGTCGGAATCGAGCGTGAAGGTCTGGCCGTTCTGGAGCTGGACCGAGCCTTCGGCGAAGGCGCCGAGCCTGAGCTTCGGTCCCTGAAGGTCGACCAGGATGCCGATCGGCCGGCCGTAGCTGCTCTCGACATTGCGGATCGTCGCCACCAGCTCCCGCATCTTGTCATGCGGGGTGTGGCTCATGTTGATGCGGAACAGGTCGGCGCCGGCCTCGAACAGGCGGCGGATCATCGCGAGGTCCGAAGAGGCAGGTCCAAGGGTCGCGAGAATCTTGATACGGCGAAGACGCCTCATGGCTTATTCCCAGGCGGAGGGGGAGCTGCGGCCGGTGGCAGGCCGGGCGAGCCCGGGGGCGTAGCACCGGGCGGGCCATTGGGCAAACCCGGAACGCCGCCACCCGGGCCAACCGGGCCGGGCATGCCAGGCAGGCGCGGCTGTGCCGGCTGCTCGTTGGCATCGGTGAGCTGCACCGTCCAGGCGCGCTGCTCGCCGGTATCGACCTCGAAATAGCCGGTGCGGTCATAGCCGCGCGCCAGGCAATCCTCGGTGCCGCGGATGGTGAATTCCTTGTCGCGCGAGCACATGAAGGCCTGGCCCGACCATTCGCCGCCGCGGTCATAGTCGATCGCGTAGATGTAATAGTAGCGGGCGACCAGCGTTCCCCGCAGCAGGGTCTCGCAGGAGCGGGAGGAGATGTTCCACCAACCCTCTGTGGTCCAGCCCTCGGCGTCCTTGTAGCCGAGCGCAATGCCGACCCGGCTCGAGGTGTTGTTGCAGAGGCGGAAATCGGCGGCGGCCGGGCTGGCCCAGAGGCACAGCAGGCCAACCACCAGCACCGGGACCAACCGGGCGAGCAGGCGAAACGGGGAACGGGGAGATTCGGCGATCATTGTCGCGGAACGTATACCAGATGATTGACGATTTGGCGTAGGGCCGGGGAACTGCCGCGAGAGGCGGCCCGGGGCCCGTTTGCGCCGCGATATGGCAAAATCTGTGACAGGACCCCACCTGATCCCGTAAGGGTGACGACATCAGGGGTAGCCAAGGGATTCAGTGATGGCAATCGACGACAAAACCAGAACGGAACTCGAAGCGGCCGCTTTCCGGCGCCTGGTCGACCATTTGAAGACGCGGACCGACGTCCAGAATATCGACCTGATGAATCTGGCAGGCTTCTGCCGCAACTGCCTGTCCAACTGGCTCAAGGACGCCGCCGACGCCCAGGGCGTCGCCCTGAGCAAGGACGAGAGCCGGGAGGCCGTCTACGGCATGCCCTACGAGACCTGGAAAGCGAAATACCAGGGCACGGCCACGCCCGAGCAGATCGAGGCGATGAAGAAGGTCCATCCCCACGGGCACTAGTCTTTCCCCGTCATTCCGGGGCGATGCGCAGCATCGAACCCGGAATCTCGAGATTCCGGGTTCGCCCTTCGGGCGCCCCGGAATGACGACAATCTCCAGTATCTTCTCATCTCCTGTGGGCGCGCTGTGGACGAGCGCGATGCTTGCTTGAACGCGGGGGGCACGAACCCTAAGGGTTCAGGCAGCACGCGCGGTGACGGATGCCGGCGTCACCTCGTTTTGCCAGTTTCATTGGGAGTACCAAGATGGCCACCTCCGCCGCCGTCCGCGACGACGAGCCCGCGACGAAATTTGCCAAGGACCAGCTCAAATCCATCATCGAGCGCATCGAGCGGCTGGAGGAAGAGAAGAAGGCGATCTCCGACGACATTCGTGACGTCTATGCCGAGAGCAAGGGCAACGGCTACGACGTCAAGGCGCTGCGCACCATCGTGCGGATGCGCAAGCAGGATCCCAACGAGCGCGCCGAGGCCGAGACCATTCTCGAGACCTACATGCAGGCGCTGGGAATGATCTGAGGTCTGTACTGTCGTCCTGGCGAGAGCCAGGACCCATAGCCACAGGCCGTGGTTATTGCGAAGGCCGGCAGTTGCATTATCGTCGTGCGGGATTGGTACCTCATCGATAGATTCCGCGGTATGGGTCCTGGCTTTCGCCAGGACGACACCAGTGTCGTGGGTCCATCGAGGGAAACGCCGTGACTGCGCCGCCGCTACCGCGCGAGGTGAGCCGTGCCTTCGACGCTCTTCCGGCGCCGATCGGCAAGCGGCTGCTTCAGGTGCGTGCGCTGATCTTCGCGACCGCTGCGGCGCATGAGGACGTCGGCCCGCTCACCGAAACGCTGAAATGGGGCGAACCCGCTTATCTGACCGATGAGACCGGCAGCGGCTCTACGATCCGGCTCGGGCGCGTGAAGGACTCCGATCGCGCCGCCATTCTCGTCAACTGCAGGACGACGCTGGTCGATACGTTCCGCGAGCGCTTTCCCGATCAGTTCGAGTATCGGCAGACGAGGGCGTTGCTGTTGCCGGTATCCGGCGCGCTTCCGAAGCAGCAGCTCACCGTCTGTCTCTCGCTGGCGCTGACGTATCATCTGGATCGGCGGGTCAGGAAAGCGAGATAGAAGCTGCGGGTTTCGACACTATAGTCTTGGACATGGCGAGCACGCCGTTGCGCCGGTCCGGCGCGCAGCCTCTATCGGCAGGATTGTCGGTCTCGTCTCAATTGCCGCGTCCGCGTTTGGAGTCTCGTCGGGCCTGCGCCCGCTTGTTGGCCTGCGAGACCCTTCCGATTTTTACCGGTGGAAGTTTCTTGATCCGGCGACGGCTTGGGATGGACCGCATGCCGTCATGCGAAGTTGGGGTCGTCTGCGGTCGGGAAAACTGACGTGCCCGACGAAGTGCCAGCGCCCGTCGCGCCGCTTCCCCGAGCTCCCGTCGTGCCTCAAACTTTCGGATGCGCCTCAGCTCGTTCTTGACGCGCTTGATGGCGGCAGCGAAGACCGATTGGCGCCGGTTTGCGTGCTCTGCCGTTCCGGAGAAACTCTTGCCGCGCGGGTCGGTCGTCCCCTTTGTTTCGCGGCGTCGATGCCGCGACAATGTACGCTCCCTGTCGCGCAGATCCCGTAGCCGGTCGCGAAGGCCCTCAAGTCCATCGCGCCCCATCTCTCCAACCCCACGGGATGGTGCGTATTCAATATGACTTCGCGCTCGTCCTGGTTCAGAAGGCTGAGCTCAGACTTGCATGGAACTGACATCGCACGCTCCCTTCCGGGTTTTTCGCGCATTGCCACGATGCGCGTTTGGAATGCGCAGCGATACCGGGTGATTACCCGTTGGAAGTGGGGGAATCCTCCTTAGTGCATATGCGCACCAGGCTTGGGCAAAATCCGTTTATCTGTCGTCACGGACAAGTGAACCCAGTGCGCGCGCACCATCCGGGCCACGACATTGTGTTCGTGGAAATACCGCCTCAGCGCAACGCGGCGGTGCGCACGACGAAGGAGGTCGTATCGAGCTTCGCGGTGGCGCTGCCCGAGAAGCTGTCGCAGGACAGGCCCTGCATCGGATCGTCGGTGAAGCCCATGGCGATCACGGTCTGCGGCTTGACGAAATAGCCGCGCAGCGCGGTCATATCGAGCTCGCCCATCAGCGTCACCGACATCGCGCGGCTGGCGCTCGGCGACAGCATCACGATCTTGAGCCAGATGCTCTCGCCCTTGGCCGCGGAGAGCCGGGTCGCGGTTGCGACCATGCCGTCGACGCTCTTGCCGACCACCGTGTTGATCTCGGTTGCCTGGGCGCCGCTGCGGGACGCGGCGGCGGGACGGGCCGAGCGCGGGATCGGCGCGGAAGCGGCAACGACGTTGGCGCGATCGACCGGGGAGGCGGCCGGTGCGTAAGCCAGCGCCTGAAGAGTTGCGTTGGAGACGCTGGCGGTGGGCTGCGGATCGGTCGCGGCGGCAAGCGCCTGGCGGGCCTTCAGCGCGGCGATCTGCGCCGGTGTCGCCTGCTGCGGCGTCGCCGGAGTGTCCCAGAAGCCGCGGGCATTGATGATGTCGGCCGGGGTTTCAGGCTTGCCGGCCGCCGGCTTGTCAGCCACGGGCGCCGGCTTCGGCTTGGGCGGCGCAACGATCTGCGCATCGGCCGAGGCGAGCTGGAGCGTGGCGGCGACCTGCGGCTTGGCGCGCGGCGTCGGCACCGGATCGGCCGGCTTGGCCGCAGCGGCGACCACGGTGGGCGCCACGGGCTTGGCGGCCGGGGCTGGTGCGCCCTCGTCATCCTCGTCGTTGCTGCTGGCTGCCGGCGCCGACTTGCTCTTGAACAGGGCGGCAAAGAAGTTCGGCTTGCTGGCACCGTCGTCACCGTTGCCGCGGCGCTCGATCTCGGCCTTGGCGAGCTCATAGCCCTTCAGCGGCGTGCCGTCGGTCGGCAGATGCACCGTCTTTCCGTCCGGGAAGACGCGGGCGAGTTGGTCATGCGTCATGCGCGGCCAGTGCCGGATGCTGCCGGTGTCCAGATGCACGAAGGGCGAGCCGGAGGTCGGATAGAAGCCGACACCGCCGCGCTGGAGGCGCAGGCCGGCGAAACGGATCTGCTCCAGCGGCACGCCCGGAATGTAGAAGTCCATCGCATGCCCCAGCATGTGCTGGCTGAAGCGCGCCACACCGGAGGAACGGCGGCGGAGCATCGCGTTGGTGGCGGGGGAGCGGTAGGAGGAGATGATCTGGATCGGCTGCTTGCCGTCGACGTCGCGATAGACTTCCCAGAGGATGTCGAACAGGTGACGGTCCATGACCGTCTCGTCCTGGGTGCGCCAGTCGCGGAGGAAGTGGTTGAGCTGCTTCAGCGACGCGTCGTCGTAGCGGCCGTCGCGCTTGAAGGTGACGGTGAGGTCTTCGCCGGAATGGGTGTGGTGGAAGGAGAGCGTCTTGGTCTCGTTCAGCGCGGCGGCGTTATGGACCGAGCCGGCGGCAGCCAGCAGCAATACGGAGGCGAGGCCGATCCGGGATCCGGCCTTCACTCCCGCATGGGACAACGACAGCACAGCGAATTGGCGTGCAAGACCAGTCAGCACGTATGAGCCCACCCAGTCGACGAGCGTTCAAATGGACTCTCCCGCCAACCCCGTTAGCGCGAGAAAGAGGATGAACGCTTTATTAAAGCGAGAAGGTTAATTCGAGGTTGACCTTCCCGCCCCCAAACCAAGTCAGAATGCAAACCTAACCGGTTGAGTGTGGCAAAAAAACGCCCGCTGCCCGGGGCCCGGGTCGAGAATGGTTAACGTGAAACGCCCCCATCCGGGGGACAGGGGCGTTGATTTTATTGCAGAATTTCAGGAAACGAGCGGCCGGGCCCGGCTCAGCGGGTAAACACCCGCTGCGGCCTGCGGCCGACCGGAGCTGGCGGCGGGGTCGGGGCGCCGAACAGCCGCTCGAAGAAGTTCGGACCGGACGAGCCGAAGCCGCCGCCATTGTTGGCCACTGCCACGCCCGAGGGCAGCGTCGTTGCCGGGCGCGAATAGCTCGGCTGGGAGTGCGCGACGATATTCTCGAGATCCTTGCCGCGACTGTTCTTCAGGATGTTGATCATGGTCGAGTCGCGGCCGTAGACGTCCTTGCGGAATTGCAGCTTGCCGGCATCGTCCACGAACGCGGTCTGATAGGTGATGTTGACCGGAATCGGGGTCGGGAATTTCAGATCGATCTCGCTCTTGCCGTACATGCTGCGCACGCGCTCCGGCGTGTACTTCTCGTTCGGCATAGCGATGTTGAGCAGAACGGAGGCGTACTGATCCGGGTTCTGCACACGCATGCAGCCGTGGCTGAAGGCGCGGTCTTCCTTGGCGAACAGGTTCTTGTCCGGCGTGTCGTGCTGATAGACCAGGAACTTGTTCGGGAAGTTGAAGCGGATGCGGCCGAGCGCGTTGGCTTCACCCGGCGGCTGCGAGATGTGCACGGAGCCGTCGCGGTTCTGTTCGAGCTTGAGTCCCATGCGCTGAAGCACGGTCGGGTCCTGCTGAAGCGCCGGCAGGTATTCGTTGTAGACGATCGACGGCGGCACGTTCCAGGTCGGGTTGACCGTGATGTACTTCATCGTTTCGGTGAGCAGGGGCGTCGCGTGCTGGCCCGGCTTGCCGGTGACGACGCGGGTGGTCCAGACCTGCTGGCCGCGCTGCATCACCTTCAGCGTGTAGTCGGGAATGTTGAGGATGACATAGGCATCGCCCAGCGAGGGCACGCCGAGGTCGCGCGGCAGCCAGCGCCAGCGCTCCATGTTCACCAGCACCGTGTCGATCTGCTTGTCGCGCTTCGGGGTGTTGAGCGCCTTGATCGTCTTGTCGTCGAGGATGCCGGTCGCCTTGATCTCGGCGCTGTTCTGGAATTTGCGCACGGCTTCCGCGACCGTGGCGTCATAGCGGGTGTCGCTCGCATTCTCGGTGATGCCGAGCTTGCTGCGAAGCTGCGGCACGCGCGGATCCTCGACGACGATTTCAGCCTGCTTCTTGCCGGCGGGGGTGTATTTCAACGCCGGGCCGTCGGCGATCTCGATCACCGGGCCGTTGCCCTGGCCGCGGAGCTCCGCGAGCTTCGCCTTCAGTTCCTTGTAGAGCTTCTGCGGCGGGTTGTAGCTGTCGAGCGCCGCGGAGGCGTCAGCCGCGGTCGTGACCTTGGCGAGCACCTCGCTCGGATCGACCGGATGCTCGGGATAGAGGATGTCGGCGCTGACCTGCGACCAGTGCATGCGGCCGCTCTGGGCCTGGCGCGCATAGTCGAACATGCTGGCGGTGAGCTTGAGCTCGGCGTCGGCGAGCGCATCGGGGGTCGTGGCGGCGGCGAAATCCGGCACCGGATAATCGGTCGGATTGAGGCCGTCGGAGGCTGCATCCTTCAGCCGCGCGATCACGCCCTTGGCCGCGGCGGTCAGGCTGCCGGCTTGCGTCCACACCGGCGCGAAGTCGCGGGCGCCGTAGAACTTCTCGATCGCCGCGCGCTCGTTCTTGCGGTCGAAATGGCGCGAGGTCTTGGCGCCGATGATATCCTTCAGCTTGTCGGCGACCGGCTGGTCGGCGGCGGGCACGCTGCTCGCAGCCTTGACCGGCTCGGCGGCAGGAGCCGCTGCGGTGGCGGGAGCCGCAGGCGCAGCCGGCGCGGTCGTCGCAGTGTCGGCCTTTGCTGGTTCAGATTTGGCGGGCTCGGTCGTCGCGGGCTCCGTTTTGGCCGTCTCGCTCTTCGGCGCCTCGGTGGCGGGCGTGGTGGCGATGTCGGACGGCTTCGTCTCAACCTTGTCCGGCGCGGGAGCGGCTTCGGCCTTCACGGGTTCCTTGGCCGGCTCCTTCGCGGAGTCCTGGACCGTGGCGGTGGCGTCGAGCTTGATGTCGGAGGCAGTCGGGGGCGGGACGTTGGCGGGCTCGGGGCGCGGGATCGCGGCTTCGATCGCGAGCTCGGCGGCGCTGCTGCGCGCCTGATCCTGCGCCAGGGCCGAGCTGGCCGACACCGTGAGGAAGGTTGCTGCGACCGTCATCAAGACACGGTCAAAGCCTGCACGGTGGTTCAAACAGTCACGCATTGTGTCGCACCCCTCGGGTGAACTGTCCCTCGTGGAACAGCTTTGTTATCGCCTAATTGAGCTTCGGCTAAACCGCGCCGGCCTCTCGAAAGTTGCACGCCTGCACGCAACGATTCATACGCAGACGATATACAGGCCCCGATTTTGCAGCCAGCGCTACCCGGGACAACTCACGACAAACTGACTTCAAGGGAGCCTCTTGGCAACGGATTGTGCGCCTCTGCCGCGCGCTTTTCCCTCTGTCTGTCACTTCCAAGTCACGGTTCAAATCGCAGTCGAATTCTGTCGTCATGCGAACGGCTTACAGTCGCCTCGCGCCGTCGCGCGAACCTCCGTTCGCATGAGGCTCAGTGCGTCTCCTCGCCGCTTTTCCCGCCATGTCCGGGAACCCCGGCCTCGTCGAGTTTTCGGTAGAGCGTGGACCGGCCGATTTTGAGGCGGCGGGCGACCTCGGACATCTGCCCGCGGTAATGCGAGATCGCGAAGCGGATGATCTCGTTCTCCATGTCCTCCAGCGGGCGGACGTCGCCGGTCGCGGTCAGCATGGGAAGGGTTCCCACTGAGGGGAACGGCGCAATCGGTATTTCGCTACCCGACGACACAACGGAAGGCGCCGCGATCGGCTCGAGCATCAGCGGCGCGGTCGGAATCTCGGTTGCGGGATACGGCTGCGAGGCGAGCAGCGGGAAATCGCCAAGGCCAAGCTGGTCGCCCTCGCTCATCACCACCGCGCGGTACACCGCATTTTCGAGCTGGCGGATGTTGCCCGGCCAGTCGAGCTGGGCGAGATGCGCCACGGCCTCGCCGCTGATGCCGGTGATGGTGCGGTTCTCCTCGGCGGCAAAGCGCGCCAGGAAATGCCGGAGCAGATGCGGGATGTCCTCGCGCCGGGTCCGCAGCGAGGGGATCGTCAGCGGCAGCACGTGCAGGCGATAGAACAGGTCTTCGCGGAAATGTCCCTGCTTCACCCGTTCCAGCAGCCTGCGATTGGTTGCCGAGATGATGCGGACATCGACCTTCACCGGCTTGCGGCCGCCGACGGCCTCGACCGCGCCTTCCTGGAGCGCGCGCAGCAGCTTGACCTGCGCAGCCAGCGGCAGCTCGCTGACCTCGTCCAGAAACAGCGTGCCGCCATGAGCCTCGACGAACTTGCCGGTGTGGCGTTCGGTGGCGCCGGTGAAGGCGCCCTTCTCGTGGCCGAACAGGATGGACTCGACGAGGTTGTCGGGGATCGCGCCGCAATTGACCGCGACGAACGGCTTGGCCTTGCGCTCGCCGCTGCCATGGATGGCGCGCGCGAACATCTCCTTGCCGACGCCGGACTCGCCCTCGATCAGCACCGGGATCGAGGAGTTCGCCGCCTTCTGCGCGGTGCGCATCACGCCGGCCATCGCCTCGGCGCGGGTGATGATGTCGGAGAAGGTCAGCCGGCCCTCGCGGCTGTGACGGATGCGCTGTAGTTCGCCCTTCAGCGCGGAGGCGTTGAGCGCGTTGCGAAGCGAGACCTGGAGCCGCTCCATGCCGACCGGCTTGACCACGAAATCAGCAGCACCGGCGCGCATCGCCGAGATCACGTTGTCGATGCCGCCATGGGCGGTCTGCACGATGACGGGCACGCTGAGGCCGGCTTCGCGGATCTTCGCCAGTACGCCCATGCCGTCGAGGCCGGGCATCACGAGATCGAGGATGACGCCGTCGATAGCGGGTGCATCGGGGGCGGTGAGGGCGGCGATCGCGGCATCGCCGGAGTCCACGACGACCGTCTCATAGCCGCATTTCTGCACCATGTTCTCGATCAGCCGGCGGGCTACAGCGTCGTCGTCGGCGATCAAAATACTGGCAGCCATGGTGTTCCCCGCACGCTACTACTATCTGTCTCGAATCGGGGCACTCTGGCCGAAGCCGATTAACGCACTCTTAAACCTTGATGCCCCCGCCCGCCGTCGCGCTTGTTGAACACAGGTTTCCCACAAAATGAATTCGCGCTCCAAGTCCGCTCTCGGAAAGTCTGCCTTGAAGAAGCCCGCTCCCAGCAAACCCGCTCTCCGCAAGCCGAACACCAGGACATCCGCCGCCAAGAAAGCCATCGTCAAGGCAAAGCCCTCCAAGTCGCCCCCCCCCCCCCCCCCCCCCCCCCCCCTCGCCAAGTCTCCCCCCCCCCCCCCCCCCCCCCCCCCCCCCCCCTCGCCAAGTCTTCACTCGCCAAGTCTTCACTCGCCAAGTCTTCACTCGCCAAGTCTTCACTAGCCAAGCCTGCGAGCAAGACCGGCAGGCTTCCGGAATGGAACCTCGCCGATCTCTATTCCGGGATCGACGCGCCGGAAGTGGCGCGCGATCTCGAAAGGATGGATGCCGATTGCGTCGCGTTCGAGACCGACTACAAAGGCAAGCTCGCGACAGGGACAGCAAATGAAGATGGCGGAAAATGGCTCGCCGAGGCCGTGCGACGCTATGAGGCGATCGACGATCTCGCCGGCCGTCTCGGCTCCTATGCCGGTCTCGTCCATGCCGGCGACAGCGTTGATCCCAAGATTTCAAAGTTTTACGGCGATGTCTCCGAGCGGCTGACGGCGGCGTCCACCCATCTTCTGTTCTTCGCGCTCGAGCTCAATCGTGTCGATGACGATATTTTGACCCGCGCGATGCAGGCGCCGGAGCTCGCACATTACCGTCCCTGGATCGAGGATCTGCGCAAGGAGAAGCCCTATCAGCTCGACGACAAGCTCGAGCAGCTTTTCCTGGAGAAGGCGCAGACCGGCTATTCCGCCTTCAACCGGCTGTTCGACCAGACCATCTCCGGCCTGCGCTTCAAGGTCGGGCCTAAGGAGCTCGCGATCGAGCCGACGCTCAATTTGTTGCAGGACCGCGACGGCGCCAAGCGCAAAACCGCGGCGGAGGCGCTGGCGAAGACCTTCAAGGCCAACGAGCGCACTTTCGCGCTGATCACCAACACGCTGGCCAAGGACAAGGACATCTCCGACCGCTGGCGCGGCTTCAAGGACGTCGCGGATTCCCGCCACCTGAACAACCGCGTCGAGCGCGAGGTGGTGGATGCGCTGGTGGCCTCGGTGCGAGCCGCCTATCCAAAGCTGTCGCATCGCTACTACGCGCTGAAGGCAAAGTGGTTCGGCAAGAAGCGGCTGGCCTATTGGGACCGCAACGCGCCGCTGCCGTTTGCGGCGACGGACGTCATCGGCTGGCCTGATGCGCGCAACATGGTGCTGACGGCCTATCGCGGCTTCTCGCCCAAAATGGCCGAGATCGCCGAGCGCTTCTTCACCGACCGCTGGATCGACGCGCCGGTGCGTCCGGGCAAGGCGCCGGGCGCGTTCTCGCATCCGACCACGCCGTCGGCGCACCCCTACGTGCTGATGAACTACCAGGGCAAGCCGCGCGACGTGATGACGCTCGCCCACGAGCTCGGCCATGGCGTGCATCAGGTGCTGGCGGCCAAGAACGGCGCGCTGATGGCGCCGACGCCGCTGACGCTGGCGGAGACCGCGAGCGTGTTCGGCGAGATGCTGACCTTCAGGCGGCTCCTGGCGCAGACCAAGAGCGCCAGGCAGCGCCAGGCGCTGCTCGCCGGCAAGGTCGAGGACATGATCAACACCGTGGTCCGGCAGATCGCCTTCTATTCCTTCGAGCGCGCGGTCCACACCGAGCGCAAGAACGGCGAGCTCACCGCGACGCGGCTCGGCGAGATCTGGCTGTCGGTGCAGGGCGAGAGCCTGGGGCCGGCGATCGAGATCAAGGCCGGCTACGAGAACTACTGGATGTACATCCCGCACTTCATCCATTCGCCGTTCTACGTCTATGCCTATGCCTTCGGCGATTGTCTGGTGAACTCGCTCTACGCGGTCTACGAGAACGCGGCCGAGGGCTTTGCCGAGCGCTATCTCGACATGCTCGCCGCCGGCGGCACCAAGCACTATTCCGAGCTGCTGCGGCCGTTCGGGCTCGACGCCAAGGATCCCAAATTCTGGGACGGCGGCCTTTCGGTCATTGCCGGGATGATCGACGAGCTGGAGGCGATGGGCTGAGGCGTCGGGCGCGCGGGCGCCTGGCCGCCTCGGGTTCCCGCGCCGGCGTTGAACGTTCGCGCCGGAGGCGAGACTAATCCTTTAGATACTTGATGTATTTTTTCAACTCTTGATTGCCGATCGCTTTTTGTTGCTCGGGAGAGGCTCGCATGCCCGACCAGGGACAGGTCCCGCGACCTGGCGCAGCACGGAACGCCGCAGCCTTCGAGGAGGAAACGCCCTGGTGCGAGAAGCATCAGCAGATCGTGCGCGACGAGATCGAGGCCATCAACACGCGCCGCGAGGAGGCGCGGCAAATCGACCCCGACGGTATCGTCGCCTGCCAGATGCTCGACGTCGTCGGGCTCGCCTTGTCGGGCGGCGGCATCCGCTCCTCGGCCATGTGTCTCGGCGTGCTCCAGGCCCTGAACCACCACGATCTGATCGGACGGATCGACTATCTCTCCACCGTATCGGGTGGCGGCTACATCGGCACCTCGCTCAGCACGACCATGACGGTGACAGGGCGTTTCGTGTTCGGCGAGCGGCCGACGGGGGAAACCGTGACCGCCAGCGAGATCAGCGACACGCCGTCGGTCGGGCACATCAGGAATTATTCCAACTACCTGGTCCCGGCCGGCTTCCGCGATCTCCTGACCGGGATTGCGATCGTGGCGCGCGGCCTGATCGCCAATATTGGGCTGACGCTGCCGGCGGTGCTGCTGCTCGCCGCCGTTACCATCTGGTCGACCCCGCTGCGGAGCTGCCTGACGGTCGCGAACTTCTTCGGTGTCGATCTTGCCGACGGCGCTTCGCCGCAATGTGAGCTGCACCATTTCGGCTGGATCGCGGACCGTTTCGGTTTCGCCGCCATCGGCGCGATCGTTGCGCTGGTGCTGCTTGCCTGCGGCGGAATTGCCTATCTGCTCTCACGCGCGGAACGGGGCACCGGCCCAACCGTCTTCCTGACCTATGCCGCGGGCATCGCGTTCCTGCTTGGCATCGCGTGCGACTTCGCCCGCGTCCTTCAGATCAGGAATTTCGCGCTGACGCTGGCAACGGCGATCATCGGCATCGGCCTGTTCTTCGGCTGGGCGCTCAAGCAGTCGTTTGCAAGTCCCGAGAACCACCAGGAGTTTCGCTCGCATTGGCCGACGGCCGGCGCGACCTTCCTGGTGCTGCTTGCCGTGATCGCGTTCTTCGAGTTCCAGCCCTTCATGCTGTTGCAGATGTTCGATGTCGTCGACAGCAACACGATCGGCGGGCCGGTCGGGGGCGTCGCCGTCACCTGGATCAAATCGCTCGCCGCGATCGCCGCGCCGATCGGCATATTCGTCACGGCCTTCAGGCAGCAGTTCGCCGAATTCCTGAAGGGCAACAGCGTATCCTCGCAATGGGGCTCGCTGGTGCTCGCGATCATCGCCAAGGTCGCGCTGTGGATCGCCGGATTGGCGCTGCCGCTGATCATCTGGGTCGCCTATCTCTATCTGTCCTATTGGGGCATCGCCAACGATCCGATCGAAAAATGCCAGGCGCCTCTGACCGTTATTGCGCAGAAGGGCTGTCTCGCCGCCAACAAATCGACTGTGCCCGCGTCGGCAAACCTGTCGGGCAAGATCGAGTTCGACGCGGCTGCCGGCACCCTCTCGGCCGAGATCACGCCAAAAGCTGCCGCAGCGACGGCGACGACGGACTGGTTGACGCCGGTATCCCACGTTCCGGCGTGGCTCGCATTTGCCGCGGGCAATGTCGCAAGACAATTCGATTGGACGGATCGAGGCTCCGGCTACGCGCACAGCCTGCCCGTGGTGATCCTGTACACGCTCGTCGGCATGCTGCTGTTTGCGATCTCCTGGTCCCTGACACCGAATGCGAATTCGCTGCACCGTCTGTACCGCGATCGGCTGAGCAAGGCTTTCCTGTTCGACCCCGGCCGCTCCGCAGACGGCAATATCGCGCGCGCCGAGGCGAGCCTCGACCAGGGGCGCGATTTCAAGCCGCTCGATCGCATGAAGTTGAGCGAGCTCTTCGTGGTCGCGGACGACGGTGCCACGACGACCGATCGGCCGGCCGCGCCGAAGCTGCGGGCGCCCTATCATCTCATCAACACGGCGCTCAACATCCAGGGGTCGGACTTCGCCAACCGGCGCGGCCGCAATGCGGACTTCTTCGTCTTCTCGCCGCTCTATGTCGGCAGCGAGGCGACGCGGTACGCCAGGACGCCGGCGGTCGAGCGTCTGGAGCAAAGCCTCGACCTTGCCACCGCCATGGCGATATCGGGGGCGGCGGCGTCGTCGAATATGGGCTCGAACTCGATCAAGGCGCTGACGCCGACGCTCGCGCTGTTGAACGTGCGGCTGGGCTACTGGCTGAACAACCCGCGCTATGTCGAGGCCACAGCCCGGCCGCAGCGCCGCTCCACGCCGCTGTTCCTGTGGTCGGAAATCTCAGGCCGTCTCTACGAGAACAGCGACGGCGTTTATCTCACCGACGGCGGCCACATCGAAAATCTCGGCGTCTACGAGCTGCTGCGCCGGCGCTGCAAGGTGATCGTCGCGGTCGACGCGGAAGCCGACGCGCCGATGAATTTCTCCTCGCTGATGAAGCTGCAGCGCTATGCCCGCATCGACCTCGGGGTCCGGATCGATCTGCCCTGGACGCCGATCCGCGACCGCACCCGCGCGATCATGGCGGAGAACGCCGACAGGAAGTCCGCACAAGCGTCCTCCGGCGCCGCGGACGAGGCCCCGCACGTCCATGTGGCGATCGGCAGCATCGACTATGGCGGCGATGACAAGGGCTATCTCGTCTATATCAAGTCCTCGCTCTCCAGCGACGAGAACGACTACATCCGCGACTATGCGCGGCGGAACGACACCTTCCCCCACGAGACCACCGGCGATCAGTTCTTCTCGGAGGAGCAGTTCGAGGTCTATCGCGCGCTGGGGTTCCACATGACCCATGGCTTCCTGGCCGGCGACCATTCCGTGGCGGTGGGTCCCGGTACGGATCCGCGCATGGCGCGATTTACCGAGGCGGGCGAGAAGGCGATCGACGCGGTCCGCGCGGCGCTCGGTCTTCCGGAGCCCCGGCGACCGACCGTGAGTGTCACCGCCACGATGATCGATCAGGGCTGAGCGGCGCGAGAGCCCGAATTCCCGGCAATCGGAATTCCAAATGACCTGATTTGCGGGAAAACCGCGCTTGCCTGCCGTTGCCCTGCCCGAAAGATTAAGGTATCCCAGCCCCAGAATTCGACTTTCGACTGGGGACAATCCATGGCTGACCATAGCGAAGTGGCGTACACCACTGCCGACGGCAACGACTACGTTGCCCACGAGCAGACCTATGAGGGCTTCATCAAGCTGGTGAAATACGGCACGGCCTCGGTCGCGCTCATCGTGATCCTGATGGCGATCTTCCTCACCTGATCCATCGTCTGCCGCACCGACAGCGCCGTCGGTGCCCATAAAATTTGCATTCAAACCGGTGCCAAAACCGGTATCCAACGTTGCGGGAGTGACGCTAAGTTTGCGTGCGCGCTTTTTCCCGCGCCGCCGGAGGGCCTATGAAGATCGCCGTTGCCAAGGAAATCGATCCGTCGGAGCCGCGCGTTGCCGCTTCGCCTGATACGGTGAAGAAGTTCAAAGCGCTCGGCGCCGAGATCGCCGTCGAGCCGGGCGCCGGCCTCAAGTCGGGGCTGCCGGACTCCGAATTCACCGCCGTGGGTGCCACCGTCAGCACTGACGCGCTGAAGGACGCCGACATCATCATCAAGGTGAAGCGCCCCGAGGCATCGGAGCTTGCGCAATACAAGCGCGGGGCGCTCGTCATCGCCATCATGGACCCTTACGGTAACGATGCCGCGCTGAAGGCGATGGCCGATGCCGGCGTTTCCGCCTTCGCGATGGAATTGATGCCGCGCATCACGCGCGCGCAGGTGATGGATGTGCTTTCCTCGCAGGCCAACCTCGCCGGCTACCGTGCCGTGATCGAGGGCGCCGAAGCCTTCGGCCGCGCCTTCCCGATGATGATGACCGCCGCCGGCACCGTGCCCGCCGCGAAAGTGTTCGTGATGGGCGTCGGCGTCGCCGGCCTCCAGGCGATCGCGACCGCGCGCCGCCTCGGCGCCATCGTCACTGCGACCGACGTACGGCCCGCGACGAAAGAGCAGGTGGAATCGCTCGGCGCCAAGTTCCTCGCCGTCGAGGACGAGGAGTTCAAGAACGCGCAGACCGCGGGCGGCTACGCCAAGGAAATGTCCAAGGAGTACCAGGCCAAGCAGGCCGCGCTGACCGCCGAGCACATCAAGAAGCAGGACATCGTGATCACCACGGCGCTGATTCCGGGCCGGCCGGCGCCCATGCTCGTCTCGGGCGAGATGGTCAAGTCGATGAAGCCGGGTTCGGTGCTGGTCGATCTCGCCGTCGAGCGCGGCGGCAATGTCGAGGGCGCGAAGCCGGGCGAGGTCGTCGACCTCGATGGCATCAAGATCGTCGGCTACACCAATGTCGCAGGCCGCGTCGCGGCCTCGGCCTCCAGCCTCTACGCGCGCAATCTGTTCTCCTTCATCGAGACCATGGTCGACAAGAAGGAGAAGAAGCTCGCCGTGAATTGGGACGACGAACTCGTCAAGGCGACCGCGCTGACCAAGGACGGCGCTGTCATCCACCCGAACTTCCAGCCGAAGGTCTAAGGAGAGCCGCCATGGAGCATGCAGCACAGGTCGTCGACCCCTTCGTCTTCCGGCTGTCGATCTTCGTTCTCGCCGTCTTCGTCGGCTATTTCGTGGTGTGGTCGGTGACGCCGGCGCTGCATACGCCGCTGATGAGCGTGACCAACGCGATCTCCTCGGTGATCGTGGTCGGTGCGCTGCTCGCCGGCGGCGTCGCGAACGTCTCGAGCGGCTCGGGCTGGGCACGCGCCTTCGGCTTCGTGGCGCTGATCTTCGCCTGCGTGAACATCTTCGGCGGCTTCCTTGTCACCCAGCGCATGCTGGCGATGTACAAGAAGAAGTCGAAGTAAGCGGCCACCTCGGGCTGAAGGGATCAATGGGGACCTGAGATGAACGCCAATCTCTCTGCATTCTTGTATCTCGTGGCGGGGGTGCTGTTCATCCTGTCGCTGCGGGGATTGTCGAGCCCGGCCTCTTCGCGCCAGGGCAATTTGTTCGGCATGATCGGCATGGCGATCGCGGTCGCCACCACGCTCGCCAACCATCCGCCGGCTGACGGCCTGGCCTGGGTGCTGGTCATCGTCGGCATCGCCATCGGCGGCGCCATCGGCGCGGTCATCGCGCGCCGCGTGCCGATGACCTCGATGCCGGAACTGGTCGCTGCCTTCCACTCGCTGGTCGGCATGGCCGCGGTGCTGGTCGCTGCCGGCGCGTTCTACGCGCCTGAAGCGTTCGACATTGGCACGCCCGGCAACATCCATGGCCAGAGCCTCGTTGAAATGTCGCTCGGCGTCGCCATCGGCGCGCTGACCTTCACCGGTTCGGTGATCGCGTTCCTGAAGCTGTCCGCGCGGATGAGCGGTGCGCCGATCATCCTGCCGTTCCGTCACATCATCAACATCGCGCTCGCCGTGGCGCTGGTGTTCTTCATCGTCGGTCTCGTGCTGACCGGCAGCGCGTTCGACTTCTGGATGATCGTTATCCTCGCGTTGGCGCTCGGCGTGCTCATGATCATCCCGATCGGCGGCGCCGACATGCCGGTCGTGATCTCGATGCTGAACTCCTACTCCGGTTGGGCCGCGGCTGGTATCGGCTTCACCCTCGGCAACTCCGCGCTGATCATCACCGGCGCGCTGGTCGGCTCCTCGGGCGCGATCCTGTCCTACATCATGTGCCACGCGATGAACCGGTCCTTCATCTCGGTCATTCTCGGCGGCTTCGGCGGCGAGACGGCTGCCGCCGGCGGCGGCACCGGCGAGCAGAAGCCCGCCAAGCTCGGCTCGGCGGATGACGCGGCCTTCATCATGAAGAACGCCTCCAAGGTCATCATCGTGCCCGGCTACGGCATGGCGGTGGCGCAGGCCCAGCACGCGCTGCGCGAAATGGCCGACATGCTGAAGAAGGAAGGCGTCGAGGTGAAATACGCCATTCACCCCGTGGCCGGCCGCATGCCCGGCCACATGAACGTGCTGCTGGCCGAAGCCAACGTGCCCTATGACGAGGTGTTCGAGCTCGAGGACATCAACTCCGAGTTCGCGCAGGCCGATATCGCCTTCGTGATCGGCGCCAACGACGTCACCAACCCGGCGGCCGAAGAGGACAAGACCTCCCCGATCTACGGCATGCCCGTGCTCCAGGTCTGGAAGGCCGGCACCGTGATGTTCATCAAGCGCTCGCTCGCCTCGGGCTATGCCGGCATCGACAATCCGCTGTTCTACCGCGACAACACCATGATGCTGCTCGGCGACGCCAAGAAGGTCACCGAGAACATCGTCAAGGCGATGTAGCCCGCGAGGGAAGCGGATCGTGGCCATCAACAAGGAATGGCACCGGTCCCATCGCATGCCACCCAAAGCGACGCGCGAGCAGCGCGTCAAATGGCACGCCGCGCATGCGGCGGCGTGCGGCTGCCGCGACGTTCCCGCGAGCATCCGGCTCGACGTCATGAAATTGCTGCGGAGCCGGCGCAAGCCCTGAGCCGGAGACCGGCCGCATCATCATGACCATCGTCAAGTGGATCGCCATCCTGCTCGCGGCCGTCTATTGCGCCGGTCTCGTCGTGCTGTATGTCCGGCAGCGCGAGATGCTGTTTCCGATCCCACCCGTCGGTCGCACCGCTCCGGATGCCGCCGGCCTGCCTGAGGCGGAAGAGCACGTCCTGACCACGTCCGATGCCGAGAAAGTCATCGTCTGGCACGTGCCGGCCAGGCCCGGCCGCCCCGTGATTCTGTATTTTCCGGGCAACGGCGATTTTCTCGCGGGCGGCGTCAGCCGCTTCAAGGCGATGACCGCCGACGGCACCGGCCTCGTCGCGCTGTCCTATCGCGGCTATGCCGGCTCCTCCGGCGCGCCGAGCGAGGAGGGCCTGCTGCGCGATGCCGCGGCCGCCTACGCCTTCACGACGGCGCGCTACGCGGCGGAACGAATCGTCTCCTGGGGCTTTTCGCTCGGAACGGGCGTTGCGGTCGCCATCGCCTCCGAACATCCGGTCCGCAAACTGGTCCTGGAGGCGCCGTACACCTCGACGGTTGAGGTCGGCGCCGCGCTGTTCCGCTTCGCTCCGGTCCGCCTCCTGATGCGCGATCAGTTTCGCTCCGACGAGCGAATTGCGCGCGTCACGGTGCCGCTATTGGTGATGCATGGCACCAATGACCTTGCCATTCCGATCGTGTTCGGAGAGCGTCTGTTCGCGCTCGCGCATGAACCGAAGCAGTTCGTTCGCTTTGCGGGCGGCGGACACGACAATCTTGATGCTTTCGGTGCGATTGAAACAGCAAAGCGCTTCATTGCTTCCTAGACGGCTCGTGATGCTGCGCGGCGACCTGTCCGTCGCTGCGATCCTCGCGCTGTTGCCGCAGCAGGCATGGGCCGCGACGGAACTCGACGGCGCGGCGATGCGCTGGCCCTATGCACTGCCCTTTGCCGGTCTCCTGCTGTCGATCGCGCTCGGGCCGCTGCTGTTTGCAAAGTTCTGGCACCACCATTACGGCAAGATCGCCGCGGCCTGGTCACTGCTGGCGCTCGGCTCGCTGGTCTGGCTCGCAGGAGGCATGGCGACGCTGGCCGCACTCGTCCACGCCATGCTCGCCGAATATCTCGGCTTCATCGTGCTGCTGTTCTCGCTCTATGTCGTGGCCGGCGGCATTCTCATCACGGGCGACATCAGGGGCACGCCGGCGGCGAATGCCGGCATCCTCGCGCTCGGCACGCTGATGGCGAGCGTCGTCGGCACCACCGGGGCGGCGATGATCCTGATCCGCCCCCTGATCCGGGCCAACCGGCCGCGGCGCCGCAACGCTCATGTCGTCATCTTCTTCATCATCCTGGTCGCCAATGTCGGCGGCGCGCTGAGCCCGCTCGGCGATCCCCCGCTGTTCGTCGGCTTCCTGCACGGCGTCGACTTCTTCTGGACCACGCGGAACATCTGGCTGCAGACGACGATCGTTGCCGGATTGTTGCTGGCGATCTTCGTCGTCATCGACGTCTGGCGCTTCCGTAGCGAGCCGTTGCAGGAAGACGCGGGCCCCGCGAAGCCGCTGCGGATTCGCGGCCTCGTCAACCTCGTGCTGATTGCAGCCATCGTCGCGAGCCTGCTGGCCTCGGCGATGTGGAAGCCCGGCATTGCCTTCGACATTCTCGGAACCAGGCTGGAGCTGGAAGACATCGCCCGCAACGTGGCACTGCTGGCCATTGCGGCGCTGTCGGTGTGGCTGACGCCGGACGAGCACAGGCAGGCCAACGGCTTCACCTGGGAGCCGATCCGCGAAGTCGCAAAGCTGTTCGCGGGCATCTTTGTCGCCATCATCCCGGTCATTGCCATGCTCGATGCCGGGCACCACGGCGCCTTCGCCTGGCTTTTGTCCGCCGTCACGGCACCGGACGGAACGCCGCGCGAGGTCGCCTATTTCTGGTTCACGGGTGTGATGTCGGCGTTCCTCGACAATGCGCCGACCTATCTGCTGTTCTTCGAGCTCGCCGGCGGCGACCCGCAGGTGCTGATGCATGCGCTCTCGGGCACGCTCGCCTCCATCTCCATGGGCGCGGTCTACATGGGGGCGCTCACCTATATCGGCAATGCGCCGAACTTCATGGTCGCCAGCATCGCCCGCGAAAACGGCGTCGAGATGCCGAGCTTCTTCGGCTATCTCCTGCGCGCCGGCGCCGTGCTGATCCCGCTGTTCCTGCTGCTGACCGTCCTGCCGGTCGCGCCGCTCCTGCACTGGCATTGAATCTGCCGGCCGATTTGCTACTGCTCGGATCTACAACTGGAGCTGGTGGATGAGCGCGCATAATCCGATGCCACGGTCGGCCTGGATCTTCCCGGCGCTGGCCGTGCTGTTGTTTGCGGCCGTCAGTGCGACGGGCTACGTCTTCACGCTCTCGCTGGGCGGGCTCGTCTTCGCCATCGTCCTTCTGGTCATCCTGTTCGGCACGGTGTTCGCCGCCGTTCATCATGCCGAAGTGATCGCCGAACGGGTCGGCGAGCCCTATGGCACGCTGGTGCTGACGCTCTCGGTGACCATCATCGAGGTGGCCCTGATCACCACGATCATGCTGGGCGACAAGCCGGCGCCGGAACTGGCGCGCGACACCGTGTTCGCCGTGGTCATGATCGTCTGCAACGGTCTCGTCGGGCTCTGCATCTTTATCGGCGGCCTGCGCTATCGCGAGCAGGGTTTTCAGCTCTCCGGGGCCAACGTCTATCTCAGCGTCCTGTTCGCACTCGCGACCATCACGCTGATCATGCCGAATTACACCACCACCACGCCGGGCCCGGTCTATTCGGCGGTTCAGCTCGGCTTCGTCGACGTGGTGACGCTCGCGCTCTACGCGGTGTTTCTCTACACCCAGACCGTCCTGCACAAGGACTACTTCGTTCATGAACGGGCGGAGGGCGAGGGCGGGGAGGCGCACCCGTCGGCCGGGGCGCTCGCGCTCACCGTGGGGCTGCTCCTGGTCTCGCTCCTGGCAGTCGTGCTGCTGGCCAAGAAATTCTCGCTCGTGGTCGATGCCGTGGCCGCCAGGATCGGCGCGCCGCCGGCCTTTGCCGGCCTTCTGGTCGCGCTCCTGATCCTGATGCCCGAAGGTGTCTCGGCCATTGCGGCGGCCCGCAAGAACGATCTCCAGAAGAGCATCAACCTCGCCCTCGGCTCCTCGCTGGCGACCATCGGTCTCACCATCCCGGCCGTCGGCATCGCTACCTACGCCTTCGACAAGGAGCTCGAACTCGGCCTCAGCGCCCAGGGCAGCGTCCTTTTGCTCCTGACCTTCTTTTTGAGCATGCTGACCTTCGGCACGGGCAGGACCAATGTCCTGTTCGGGCTGGTCCATATGGTGGTATTTGCCGTCTACGTGTTCATGGTTTTCGTGCCCTGAAGCGCGCTCGCGCTTCTGGTTATTGTTTGAGCATGGTCTTTCCGGAAAACCGCCCCACACTTTTCCGGATCATGCCTGAAGGAGTTCCCTATGCTTGCCGCCAAGTCCGAGGTTCAGATCGACAACGAAGAGGTCCGGGTGACCGAATGGCGGCTCGCCCCGGGCAGCGCGACCGGGCACCACACCCACGGGATGGACTATGTGATTGTTCCTGTCGTCGCCGGCGAAATGACCATCGTGGCCCCCGGCGGCGAGCGTTCCAAGGCGCAGCTTGCGGCCGGAAAATCCTACTTCCGCAAAGCCGGCGTCCAGCACGACGTACTTAACGAAACCTCAACTGAGATCGTGTTCCTTGAGATCGAGCTGAAGCCGTAAGTCCGGCGTTACCGTTTGCCATCGATCCGTCGCAGTTGATCCCTTACAATGCCCCAAAGTTCCCGCATCAGATCGCGCGGGGAGTGGCCGAGAAATGCTGAAATACCTCGCTAAAATCTCGATGGATATTTTCCCCTCGGTGCTCGCGACGATCATCGGGGCGTACATCGTTAATCACTACATCAACGCCAAGCCGGCGGCCGATACCCCTACGGCCGTGGTGGCACCCGCCGAGGCTGGCAAGAACGGCAAGCCCGCCGACGTCGCCAACCTGCCGGCGCCCGGCGTCAAGGCCAAGGGTATCTCCGAAAAGAGCGTTTCCGAGAAAACTGCGACCGACAAGACTGCGACCGACAAGGCTGCGGCCGAGAAGCCCGCCGACAAGCCTGAGACCAAGGCTGCGGACGTCGCTCCCGCCGACACCACCTCGCATGGCCGCCCCCCGGCGCGCGAGAAGGCGGCCGCGAAGTCGATCCCGGCAGCTACCGCCCCGGTGGTGGAGGCCAATTCTGCGCCGGCCGCGGCGTCCCCGGCTGCGGCCCCCGACGCCAACGATCTGGCGCGTGCCGCCATCGAGCGTCTTCGCAAGTCGCCTGAGGGCAAGGCTGCCGAAGCCAAAGCCGCCGAGACCAAGCCGGTCGAGCGGACCGCCGAGCCCGCGGTGCGCGAGGCCACCCGCGTCCCCGAGGCCCCGCGTGTCGTCACGACGGAGCCGTCCGCGGTCCGTCCGCTGCCGCCGCCGATCACGGTGTCCACGCCCTCGCCCGAGCCGTATGGCAATGGCGGTTCGTCGCCGTCCTACACGGCCTCGGTCGGCAATGACGACCCGAATCGGATCACGCCGCCGGCTGACATTCCCGTGCCGGTGATCGCGCCTCCGCTCGATCTGCGTGCCGATGCCGATGCCGGTGTGTCCGTGCCGCGGCCGAAGAAGACCAATGTCGCCGACGAGATGCTGTCCGGCGTCAAGTCGATGTTCCACGCCGTTCTGCCGAAGAGCGCCACCCCCGACTAAGACGGCCCTTGCGCCGCGCTGTCAGCCGCCGACGCGGGCGAGGCCGCTGCGGGCGGTATCGTCGCGTGGACGAAGTGCGACTGCCTTGGTGTAGGACGCTGCCGCCTTGGCCTTGTCACCCAGCCGCTCATAGGCCTGCCCGCGCGCGGTCCAGACCTGGGCATTGTGCGGATCGGCCTCGGAAGCCTCGTCGAGATCGGCCGTAGCCTCCTTGATCTTGCCGAGGGCGAGATGGCTGATGGCGCGGCCGAGTAGGGGCTCGGCCTTTTGCGGGTTGAGCCCGCTCGCGGCGGTGAAATCGGCGACGGCGAAATCGTGCTGGTTGTTGCCCTGGTAGATCAGCGCGCGACCATACAGCGCCTGCGCGTTGTAGGGATCGAGCCCGACCGCGCGATTGAATTCGTCGAGCGCTGCAGCCGTCTCGCCTGACTTGGCCAGGGCCTGGGCCTTTGCGGTGTGGGCCTGGGCCTCAGTGACGTTGCCGGGGCTGACCGCGCTCTCGGTGGCGGCCGCCGCCTTGGGGGCCTCCTGCGGCTTTTCCTTCTCCGGCATCAGCGATCCCAGATCGAAGGAGCAGCCGCTTAGTGCGATCCCCATCAAGGCCAGTGCGAACGGTTGCTGCCAGATCTGGCGCAGTCGCGCCAAGCCACGCTTGGGGAAAGGGGAGGCCATCTACGGTTCGCTCGCGCTAGAGCATGATCCGGACCCGAAGGGCCGCGTCAGCGCAAAGTGTGCCGCGGTTTTCCGAAAGGATCATGCTCAAACAACAATCTAAAGCGCGACGACCAACCTCGTCGCGCTTTAGCGCCGCATCGGTAGTGCCCCGTCCCAGAAAGGCACCGCTCACAAACAATAACGCGGGCCAGCGGCCCGCGTTATCGAAAACTGAGGTCTTACAAATTCGGCAAATCAGCGCGGTCCGCGCGGACCAGCACCCGGGCCGCCACGGCCGCCGCGCTCACCACCGGCGCCAGCGCCGAACACCGGCTTCGGCTTCATCGGCAGCAGGCCTTCACGCTGGAGCTTCTTGCGGGCCAGCTTGCGCGCGCGGCGCACGGCTTCGGCCTTTTCGCGGGCCTTCTTCTCAGAGGGCTTTTCGTAGTGACCGCGGAGCTTCATCTCGCGGAAAATACCCTCGCGCTGCATCTTCTTCTTCAGCGCCTTGAGGGCTTGATCGACATTGTTATCGCGAACGAGAACCTGCACGCGGCATCCTCTTCAGTGGATCGGATTTGAATTCTGGTAAGTCAAAGGGGATGGCAAAACGCACAAGCCCTTAGCCTTGAGCGCGCGGATGTATCAGACAAAACCCTGGATGTCCACCTGCCAAGCGGGTTTTCGGGCCAAGTTCAGCCATTAAATGGGGCGAAAATACCTCTGTGCGGCCCCGATTTGGGAGATTTGGTGCCTTTGGCGGGGCGGCGACCGGAGCTTTGTTCCGGAAACTTTGAAATGAGGGGACGACACATGGATATGAAGAAATATGCTGCCGAGGCCATCGGCACCTTTTGGCTCACATTCGCAGGTTGTGGCAGCGCGGTGATCGCCGCCGGTTTCCCGCAGGTCGGAATCGGCCTGGTCGGCGTGTCCCTGGCTTTCGGCTTAAGCGTCGTCACCATGGCCTACGCGATCGGTCACATCTCGGGCTGTCATCTCAATCCGGCCGTCACGGTCGGCCTTGCCGCCGGCGGGCGCTTTCCGGCCGGACAGATCCTGCCTTACGTGATTGCGCAGGTCTGCGGTGCGATCGTTGCCGCCGAACTGCTCTACATCATCGCCAGCGGCGCCCCAGGCTTCGACGTCACCAAGGGCTTCGCGTCGAACGGGTACGACGCGCATTCGCCCGGCCAGTACAGCATGATGGCCTGCTTCCTCACCGAGGTGGTGATGACCATGATGTTCCTGTTCATCATCATGGGTGCCACCCATGGCCGCGCGCCCGCGGGCTTCGCGCCGCTCGCGATCGGGCTTGCGCTGGTGATGATCCATCTCGTCAGCATTCCCGTCACCAACACGTCGGTGAACCCGGCGCGCAGTACGGGCCCCGCGCTGTTCGTCGGCGGCTGGGCGATGGCGCAGCTCTGGCTGTTCTGGGTCGCGCCACTGATCGGCGGCGCGCTTGGCGGGGTGATCTATCGCTGGCTCAGCGAGGAGCCCACCGGCGTCGTCGCAGGCGCGAAGGCGGCCTAGAGCGTTTTCGAGCGAAGTGGATACCGGTTCGCGTCAAGACAACGCGTCAAAACAAAATCCAATCGGCAAGGGATCGCGGCGGTTGCCGCGGTCCCGTCACTTGTCCCGGGGCGGCCGGACCTCGGTGACATGGCCCATCTTGCGGCCGGGGCGCGGTGCGCCCTTGCCATAGATGTGGATGGTCGCGCCCGGAACGCTCAGCCACTTCTCGTAATCGTTGATCTCGTCGCCGATCAGATTGGTCATGGTGACGATCTCGCCGTGGCGCACCGGCTTGCCGAGCGGCCAGCCGGCAATGGCGCGGATGTGCTGCTCGAATTGCGAGACGGAGGCGCCGTCGAGTGTCCAGTGTCCGGAATTGTGCACGCGCGGGGCGATCTCGTTGACCAACACCTTTGGTCCGGTGCCATTGGCGAGCACGAACATCTCCACCGCCAGCACGCCGACATAGTCGAGCGCGCTTGCGATCTTGCTTGCGATGCTGCGCGCCTCTTCGGCGAGCGCGTCCGGGATCGGCGCGGGCGCGCGCGATATCTTCAGGATGTGGTCGCGGTGCTCGTTCTCGGTGACGTCGAAACATTCCACCTGGCCCGCGACCGAGCGCGCGGCGATCACGGAGATCTCGCGCTCGTACGGCACGAAGGCCTCCAGGATCGCCGATTTGGTGGCGAGGCTGGTCCAGACCTTGGCGATGTCGTCGCCCGCGCGGATGATGGCCTGGCCCTTGCCGTCATAGCCGAAGCGGCGGGTCTTCAGCACGGCCGGAAGACCGATCCTTAAAATCGCCTCGCGCAACGAGGGGACGGAGGTGACGTCGGCATAGGCTGCGGTGCCGATGCCGAGCCGCGTCACGAAATCCTTCTCGGCGAGCCGGTCCTGGGTGGTCTCCAGGATCTTGCGGTTGGGCAACACCGGGCGGCGCGCGTCCAGCACCATCGCGGCGGCCGCCGGGACGTTCTCGAATTCGTAGGTGATGACGTCGACGTCGTTGGCGAACAGCTCGAGCGCCTCGACGTCGGCATATTCGGCGCAGGTCGCGTTCAGCACGACGTCGAAGGCCGGCGAGTCCGGATCGGGCGAGAACACCTGGCAGCGCAGTCCGAGCCGCGCCGCGGCCATGGCCAGCATCCGCCCCAATTGTCCGCCGCCGAGGATTCCGATCGTGTCGCCGGGCTTCAGCTTCACCTGCTTTGCGTCGGTCACGCCTTGTCCTCCGGGCGCTCGGCGACCGCCTCGGTCTGTGCCTTGCGCCAGGCGGCGAGGCGGTCGGACAAGGCTGGGTCGGACAGCGCCAGCACGGCGGCAGCAAGCAGCGCCGCGTTGATCGCGCCGGCCTTGCCGATGGCAAGGGTGCCGACCGGGATGCCCGCGGGCATCTGCACGATCGAATAGAGCGAATCGACGCCCTTGAGCGTCTTCGATTCGACGGGAACACCGAAGACCGGGAGCTCCGTCAGTGCCGCCGCCATGCCCGGCAAATGTGCAGCGCCGCCCGCGCCGGCGATGATGATCTTGTAACCCGCCGCCTTGGCGCCCTTGGCGAAAGCGACCAGCCGGTCGGGGGTGCGGTGTGCCGAAACGATGCGGGTCTCGGCGGCAACGCCGAGCGCCTCGAGCGTGTCGGCGGCATGCCGCATCGTGTCCCAGTCCGACTGGCTTCCCATGATGATGGCGATCGGCGCGGTCATGACGTTAATTGTGCTCGGGAAAACAGAAACATAGGCCAGATTAACGGTTCCGGCCGGCGGCTCGCAAGGCGGTGGCAAGGAGAAGGGAATGCACTATCCTGTCTTGGTGAATCCCCGCAAGCCTTCATTGAGCAGGATGCCCATGAAGAAACCAAAAAGGGCGAGCGCTGCGAAGGCCAAAAAGGGCCGGAAAATCAGCGCCAGCCGGTCCAAACCTGCCACCAAGCGTCCGGCCAAGCCGCCGCGGCGCGGAGCGTCGCTTGATGGCACCAAGGACAGTGCAAAGATCATCCGCGGGCTGCGGAGCAAGCTCAAGGCGGCGGAGCGGCGGGTCGCGGAACTGGAAGCTGCCGCCGACACCGATTTCCTGCTCGAGATTCCGAACCGGCGCGGCTTCGAGCGCGAGCTCACACGCGCCATCGCCTACATGAAGCGCTATCGCGCCACCGGCGCGCTGATCGTGCTCGATGTCGATCGGCTGAAGCCTATCAACGATTCCTTCGGCCACGCCGCCGGCGACGAGGTGCTCAAGGCGATCGTCGGCGCGCTGACGCGGCAGGTCCGCGCCTCCGACGTAGTCGGCCGGCTCGGCGGCGACGAGTTCGCGCTGCTGCTGTGGAATCTCAACGAGACCGATGCCAAGGCGAAGGCCGCGGCCTTCGAGCAGGCGATCGACGAATTATCCTTCGTCTTCCGCAGCCAGAATGTGACCGCGGGCGCCTCCGCCGGCGTCGCGTTGCTGGGGGCGCATTCCGACGCAGGCCGCGCCTTGGAGGAGGCGGATGCCGCAATGTATGTGCGCAAGGCGCGCCGGCGGCACGAGCCGCGGATCAGGCTGGTCAGCAACTGAGCATGATCCGGACCCGAAGGGCCGCGCTAGCGCAAAGTGTGCAGCAATTTTCCTCGCGACAAATGCGAAACGCGTTTGCGCGGAGATCATGCTCAAACAATAAATGCCCTACAACGTGGCCAGATCTTCCGGCACGTTGCCGAACTTGCGCAGCAGCGTCGCGTCGCCGAATTCGCCGGTCATGGGATCGCCGCTGCGGCAAAATGCGACCGCGCCGATGTGGCCGGCGCCGCGCGCCAGAATTTCGGCGCGCCGCAGCGCGGCCGTCGAGGACTGACATTCCTCCGCGGCGCCGGCGACCGGCGATCCGTCGTCATCGATCAGGAAGGGCATTGCAACGTAGTAGGTGACGTCCGACATGGCGTTGCTCCGATCATCAACATCAGGCGGCGCTGCTCCGCGCCTTGCTGCGAGAGGTCTCCGGAATGCAGCCGGCTGAGATCGCCGCCTGCAATTCCTCGAGCTCCGCCTCCAGATATTCGTTGGCCATGATCAGCGCCTTGATGGTGCTGCGCAGATTGCCGTCGCACATCGCGATCGCCTGATCGCAGGCCTGTTCATAATGGCTGTTGTCCAAAAGGGCGGTTGCCGACATCTGCGTTGTCCTTGCTAGGTTCCTTGGGCGTTTCTCTGGGGCGTTTCCTGGGGGCGTTTGGTGCCTGAATGTTCCTATTTTGTTCTTTTGGAGTCAAGAGGATTCACCCGGCTCGCCCCGCCGCGAAAAGCCCGCTGGGGATCAGGCGATGATGTCGGGCGTGATCTGGTCTTCGATGAAGGCGATGCGGTCGCGCAACAACAGCTTGCGCTTCTTTAGCCGCTGTAACCGCAATAGGTCGGGGGCAGGCGATTGATGCAGTGCATCGATCGCCGCGTCGAGATCTCGGTGTTCCTGCTGCAACCGGGCGAGCTCGGCTTCGAGTTCGCTCTCGTCTTCATGGGTCATGTCTGCGGTGGCCGAAAAACCGATAGTCGTGAGATTAAGGCTGTGGATGCCCTGTGGAAATTATCGTCCTTGCGCGCCGTGACCGCAAGCGATCTCGGGCCGTCGCTCACCGATCTCTCGCAAGATATTTCGACGGTTCGCTGCGGCGCTGCGCAAGCGCATTGATATCATGGATTTTTCCCAGCGCGGTTCCTTACTCACGCTTCGTTACATATGAATTTTCAAAAATGACAAGGCGACGACGGATATCCATCGACAGAACGAATCGGTGATGTACACTTCGTCGTCCGGATCGAATCCAAGGTCACCCCTACCGAGGAGGTTTCGAATGACAATTCAGGCACATCTGGTTGAATTGGAACGGAAGCATAAAACTCTCGAAAACGAATTGCACGAAGCTCTCGTGCACCTTTCAACAGACGACCTGCAAATTGTTGAGTTGAAGCGCCGGAAGTTGATGGTCAAGGACCAGATCGAGCGTCTGAAGCATACTGGCGACACGCTTCACTAGTAAACCCCGTATTCAGCGTCGAGTTTGATCGTACCCCTTCAGGCAGGGGTGAGTGCTGTTGCGCTCATCCCTGTTGGAAGATGCGAAGCCGCGCAAGGACATTTGCGCGGCGTCCAGAGCTATTTCCGTTCCGACGGAATCGGAACGGAAATAGCTCCGGCTTCTTGTTTGGACGCGTTTTCTTCTTTGCGCGAAGTGGTATCCGCTTCGCTTGAAGACGCTTCAGATATTTGCGAGCTCGGCGACGTGATCGGCGATCGCGAGCGAGGACGTCAGTCCCGGCGATTCGATGCCGAACAGGTTGATCAGGCCTGCCACGCCGTGATCGCGCGGACCCTGCATCAGGAAATCCTGCGTGGCGACCGCCGGCGGCACGATCTTCGGGCGGATGCCCGAATAGCTCGGCATCAACGCGCCGTCAGGCAGCGTCGGCCAGTATCTCCGGATCGCCGGATAGAAGCGCTCGGCGCGTGACGGATCGACCTCGTAGTTGATCGTCTCGATCCACTCGACGTCAGGGCCGAAACGCGCCTGCCCCGCCATGTCCAGCGTCAGATGCACGCCGAGGCCGCCGGGCTCGGGCACCGGATAGATCAGGTGCGAGAACGGCGCCTTGGCGTTGCAGCTGAAGTAATTTCCCTTGGCCAGATAGGCCAGCGGAATCCGGTCCAGCGGCATGCCGTCGATATTGCGCGCCACCGTTGTCGCCGCGAGGCCCGCAGCGTTGACGAGGAGGCTGCATTGCAGCGCCATCGGTGCCTCGCCGCCGGCCTCGACCTCGATCATGCCGGCGGCCGCCTTGGCACGGATCAGCGGGGTGTGAAACGCGAAGGCCGCGCCGGCTTCCTCGGCCTCGCCGCGCAGCGAGAGCATGTAGGCGTGGCTGTCGATGATGCCGGTCGAGGGCGAGAGCAGCGCGGCGTCGCAGGCGAGCGCCGGCTCCAGCGCGCGTGCGGCCTCGCCCGTGAGCAACTGCATGTCGAGCACGCCATTGGCCTCGGCGTGCGCCTTGATCGATTGCAGCTTCTCGGTTTCCTTCGCATTGGTCGCGACGATCAGCTTGCCGCAATTTTTATGCGGGATGCCGCGCTCGCCGCAGTAGCGGTAGAGCGCGTGCTTGCCGCTGACGCACATGCGCGCCATCCAGCTTCCGGCGCGGTAGTAGATGCCGGCATGGATCACCTCGCTGTTGCGCGAGGAGGTGATGGTGCCGATGGCCTCGGCTTCCTCGAGCACGATGACCTCGCGCCCGGCCTGGGCCAGCTTTCGAGCTACCGCGAGCCCGACCACGCCGGCTCCGATGACGATGCAGTCGACCCTATCCATGGTTGTGCAGGAGGTCCGCTGGAAGCGCCGGTGGCATCAAGCCCGGGAACGAGGGCGCGGGGTCATTTTCCGTTAAGGAAGCATTTATCATGTCAGGGCAATTGCCGTATTTAACGTGACATTTTTCTGTTGCGCGTACAGGCGTTTACCCGATCCAAACCCGTGAGGCCAGACAATCCGACGTTGAAATCGCGGGTGGCTGATGGCTGAGAAGAACTGGCACGCGGACAGCACGATTCTGATTGCTGTGCAGGCCGTCGTGTGCCTGGCCGGCACGGTCGCGCCTGCGCGTGCCTTTGCGCTGTCGGACAGCTTCGCCCCGCCGAGCTCGCTCGACAACCTCGATCCCAACCTGATCTGGGAAGGCCTGATCGGGGGCATCGTCGTCTGTGCGTTCCTGGTGGCAATCGCGTTGTGGATCCACTCCGCGCTGCGCCGGACCAGGCGGTTGCAGCTGCGGCGCAACGCCTTCGTCTCCTCCGCCATGAACAATCTCAACCAGGGCGTGGTGATGACCGATGCGCAGCGGCGCGTCATCTTCTGCAATGACCGCTATCTCGAGATCTATGGCCTGTCACGGTCGGATCTGTGGGCCGACATGAACGGCCACGACATCCTCGAGCTGCGGCGCAAGCGCGGGGTCCTTGGTGGCGTCTCCGATAAGGAATTCTACGAGAAGGCGGCAAGCGGCAACGGTCTGATCACCGAACTGCCTGACGGCCGGGCCATCCTGGTAAAATACTTTGTGCTGCCGAACGGCGGCTCGGTGGCGACGCATCTCGACGTCAGCGAGGAGCGCAGGCTGTCGCGGCAGCTCGCCTCGACCAAGCAGTTCCTGGAAACGGTGCTCGACAACGTGCCGGCCTGCGTTGCCGCGAAGAACATCGAGGACGGCTGCTACATCTTCGCCAACACCGCCTATGAGCGGTTCTGGGGGTTTACGCGGGACCAGGTCGTCGGCAAGAACGCGCGCGAGCTGTTTGCCCCCGTCTCAGCGGCCAGCATCGAGGCGACCGACCGGGCGGCGCTCAATTCGCCGGACGGCCAGTTCCGTAATGAGTTCGAGGTCGACCGCGGCGGTGAACGGCGCATGGTTGCCTCGATCCGGATCGTGGTCCGCAACGAGAACAACAAGCCCGAATTCCTGATGCTCGTGTTCGAGGACATCACCGACCGCCGCTCACTGTCGCAGGAGCTGGAGAGCACCAAGAAATTCCTCGAGCTCGTCGTCGACAACATCCCGGTGGCGCTGATCGTCGAGCAGGTCAAGGACGGCCGCTACCTGCTCGCCAACCGCAGCGCCGAGACGATCCTCAACCGCAGGCGCGAGGAAGCCACGGGCCTGACCGCGTCCGACATCTTCAATCCCAAGGAAGCCAAGCTGATCATCGCGCGCGACGAGGCTGCGATCAAGAAGCGCGGGATGATCACCGAGGAGCACCCGATCTCCACCAAGGACGGCCTGCGGCTGTTCCTGACCCGGCGCGCCACCGTGCTCAGCGATGCCGGCGAGCCGCAATACCTGATCAAGACCCACGAAGACGTCACCGACCGCCGGCAGACCGAGTCGCGCATGGCGCACATGGCCTATCACGACGGCCTCACCGATCTGCCGAACCGTGCCGCCTTCCTGCAGGCGCTGACTCAGATGATCGAGGCCTGCGAAGGCACCGGCGAGGAGTTCGCCGTCCTCTGCGTTGATCTCGACGGCCTCAAGGAGGTCAACGACGTCTTCGGCCATGCGCTCGGCGACAAGCTCCTGATCGAGGTGGCCCAGCGGCTCCAGGACTCCGCGCGCGGCGGCGTGGTGGCGCGCCTGTCCGGCGACGAGTTCGGCCTGATCATCGACGGCAAGCAGCCGGAGGCGGGTCTTGCGCTGGCGCAGCAGCTCGGCGAAGCCGTCGCGCGGGAATTCCAGATCGACGGCCGGCCAGTCCGTGCCGGCGCCACCACCGGCATGTCGATTTTCCCGCACAATGGCGCCGACGGCGCCTCGTTGCTCGCCAATGCCGGTGCGGCGCTGTTCCGCGCCAAGCAGAAATCGCGCGGCACGATCAGCCTCTACCAGCCGGAGATGGACCAGCAGATCCGCGATCGCCGCGTGCTGCATCAGGACCTGTCGATGGCGATCAAGAACGGCGAGCTCTCGCTCGCCTTCCAGCCGCAGGGGGCCGCCGGCCATAGCGTCGCCGAGAGCGAGATCATCGGCTTCGAGGCGCTGGCGCGCTGGCAGCATCCGGTGCGTGGCCAGGTCTCGCCGGCCGAATTCATCCCGATCGCCGAGGAGAGCGGCCTGATCGTCGAGATGGGCGAGTGGATCCTGCGCGAGGCCTGCCGCGAGGCGGCGTCCTGGCCGAAGCCGCTCCAGGTCGCGGTCAATCTGTCGCCGGCGCAGTTCATGCACGGCGACGTGGTCGGGCTGGTCCATTCGATCCTGATCGAAACCGGCCTGGCGCCCGGCCGGCTCGAGCTCGAGATCACCGAGGGCGTGCTGATCGAGGATTTCGACCGGGGCCTGGCGCTGCTGCGCCGGCTGAAGGCGCTCGGCGTGCGCATCTCCATGGACGATTTCGGCAGCGGCTATTCCTCGCTGAGCTATCTCCAGGCGTTTCCGTTTGACAAGATCAAGATCGACCGCGCCTTCATCATCAATCTCGGCCGCAACCCGCAATCGGCGGCGATCGTGCGCGCCGTCATCGATCTCGGCCACGGCCTCGAAATGTCCATCATCGCCGAGGGCGTCGAGACGCTCGACCAGCTCGCTTTCCTCGCCAAGGAGGGCTGCGACGGCGTGCAGGGCTATCTGCTCGGCAAGCCACTGCCGATCGGGAAGTATGCCGGCCTCGTCGGCCGCGCCGAAGCCATGGAGCTTGCGCTCAAGACCGGCTAGTGATGGGAGCGCTTCGTTTCGCTCGCTCTCGATGGCTTCATGGCGGATTACGACCTTGCGATCATCGGCGGCGGCCTGAACGGTGTCAGCCTCGCGCGCGATGCGGCCGGCCGCGGCCTGCGGGTCATTCTGTTCGAACAGGGCGATCTTGGCGGTGCCGCCTCGTCGGCGACGCCGCGGCTGATTCATGGCGATCTGTCGGTGCTGGAGCGCCGCGGGTTCTGGCGGGTGCGCCGGGCGCTCGCCGAGCGCCGGATTTGGCTCCGGATCGCGCCACATCTGGTCCGGCCGATGCGCTTCGTGATTCCCGCCCATTCCGAGGAGCGTCCGCCATGGCTGCTGCGGGCCGGCCTGTATGTTTATGACGGCCTCACGAACCGGGGTGGCCTGCCGCCATCAGCGACACTCGACATTACGCATCATCCGGTCGGCAACGCGCTGAAGCGTCCGTTCGGCACGGCGTTCGAATATTCGGACTGTGTCGTTGACGATTCCCGCCTGGTGGTGCTCACGGCGCTGGATGCCGCCGAACGCGGCGCCGCGATCCATACCGGGGCACGCTGCGTGCGCGCTGACAGAACCGACACATGGCGCCTCGCGGTGGTCGATCGCGGCCACCGCCGCACGATCACGGCGCGGGCGCTGGCCAACGCCACCGGTGGCTGGACGTCGATGGTGGCGGACACCGTGCTGCGGGAGCCGCAGCCCGCCATGGCCGCGATGCAGATGAGCCAGATCATCGTGCCGCGGCTGTTCGATTCCGAGAACGTCTACGTCTTCCAGAACAATGATGGACGGCTGATCTTCGCCCGGCCCCTCGAGCGCGATTTCACGCTGATCGGCACGGTCACGCACGCTTTCACCGGCGATCCTGCGATCGTCGCGATGCCGGGCGCCGACGTCAGCTATCTCTGCGAGGCGGCCAGCCGCTATTTCCGCGAGCGCGTCGCCCCGACCGACGTGGTCCGGACGGTCTCGGGCGTCAACCTGACGCTGGCGTCCGCGCGAGGACGCGACGGCACGGCGCTGTTCCATGCGCGCCGGCGCAAGGCGCCGCTGATCACGATGTTTGGCGGCGATGTCACTACTTCGCGCCTGCGTGCGGAGCGGGCGGTGACGCGGCTGACGCCGTTCTATCCGATGTCGCCGCCCTGGACCGCCGGGGCGGTACTCCCCGGCGGCGATTTCGCCTGGGACCGTTTCGACACCGAAGTCGACCTCGCACGCGATCGCTGGCGCTTTCTCTCGGAGCCGGAGGCCCAACGCCTAGTCGCGGCCTACGGCTCGCGACTGCCGGTCGTGCTGGGGGATGTGAAGAGCCGCGATGAGCTTGGCCCAACCTTTGGCCCTGAGCTGACCGGCGCCGAGGTGCGTTATCTGATGAGCCACGAATGGGCGCGTTTTCCAGAGGACGTCTTGTGGCGTCGCTCCAAGCTCGGTCTGACCATGCCCAAAGCGGACCGCGACGGGCTTGCCGCGTTCATGGCGGATGTGAACGATCGCCCCGAACCGGTTGAGCAAAGGCCGATCGGCCGCTAGCGTGCGGCGGAATCGGGGTTGGCAGGGACCATGGCGGAAGAGTTGCCCGGAACGGACGTCGCGGCGGATACGGCCGCTGGAGCTGCATTTCCCGTAGCGGGTCAGCCGTTGCTGCGCATCGAGGGCGTCGCCAAGACGTTCGGGACGTTCCGGGCCGTGGACGGTGTCTCGCTCGACATCAAGGCCGGCGAGTTTTTCGCGCTGCTCGGGCCTAGCGGTTGCGGCAAGACCACGCTGTTGCGCATGCTCGCCGGCTTCGAGGCGCCGGATGAGGGGCGTATATTGCTTGGCGGCAAGGACATCGCGCAGGCGCTGCCGCATGAGCGTCCGATCAACATGATGTTCCAGAACTACGCGTTGTTTCCGCACCTCTCGGTGCGCGACAACATCGCCTTCGGCCTGAAGCGCGCCGGCTTGGCGCGCGCCGACATCGCCACGCGCGTTGCGGAGATGCTCGCATTGGTGAAGCTCGAGGGCCTGGAGAAGCGCAAGCCCGACCAGCTCTCCGGCGGCCAGCGCCAGCGCGTGGCGCTGGCCCGCGCTTTGGCACGCCGGCCGCAATTGTTGCTGCTCGACGAGCCGCTCGCCGCGCTGGACAAGAAGCTGCGCGAGAGCACGCAAGGCGAGTTGATGGAGCTCCAGCGCCGGCTCGGCATGACCTTCATCATCGTCACCCACGATCAGGAAGAGGCGATGACGATGGCGAGCCGGATCGGGGTGATGAAGGTCGGCAAGCTCGCCCAGGTCGCGAGCCCCCGCGAGCTCTACGAGGCGCCGCGTTCGCGCTGGATCGCGGAGTTCGTCGGCGACATCAATCTGTTCGACGCCGAGTCCAGATTGCGCGACGGCCATCGTCTGGTCATCGGCACGCGTGATGCGGGGACGCTGGTGGTGGCCGAGCCGCGGGAGCCGGTCGGCGCGGGAAAATTGTCGGTCGCGATCCGTCCCGAGAAGGTCAAGCTGTCGCGCCGCGGCCCGGTGAGCGAAGCCGGCCATGAAACGGCGATCAACCGGCTGGACGGCGTGATCGCCGACATCTGCTATCTCGGCGGCACCACCACCTACAAGGTGAAGCTCGACACCGGCGGGATGGTGCAGGCGTCCGTCGCCAACAGCGCGCGCCTCGACGTCGACGCCTACAGCCTGAACCAGCACGTGGTCGCCTGGTTCACGCCCGACGACTGCGTGGTGCTGCCGTCATGAGCGGACGCCGGATCTTCGCGCGACCGGCGCGCTTCGCCGCGATCGCCCCCTATGTCTGGATGGTGCTGCTCTTCCTGGTGCCGTTCGCCTTCGTGCTGAAGATCAGCCTGTCGCAGACCGCGATCGCGCAGCCGCCCTACGAGCCGGTGTTTGACCTGGCGGCGGGATGGGAATCGCTCAAGGCGGCCTTTGCCGCGCTGTCGCTCGACAATTTCAGGCTGCTCGGTTCCGACGACATCTATGTGTACGCCTATGTGCGCAGCCTGACCGTCGCGGTCACGGCGACGGCGCTGCTGCTCCTGATCGGCTATCCCATCGCCTATGGCATGGCGCGGTTGCCGAAGCGCTGGCAGGCGGTGGCGATGGTGCTGGTGATCGTGCCGTTCTGGACCTCGTTCCTGATCCGCATCTATGCCTGGATCAACATCCTCCAGCACGACGGCCTGCTCAACCAGATCCTGCTCGCGCTGCATCTGGTCAGCCAGCCGGTGGTGTGGCTCTCCACCGATACCGCGATGTATATCGGCATCGTCTACTCTTATCTTCCATTCATGATCCTGCCGCTCTATGCCACGCTCGCCAAGATGGAGCCGGCGCTGGAGGAGGCGGCCTCCGATCTCGGCGCGCCGCTCTGGCAGGTGTTCTGGCTCGTCACCTTCCCGCTGTCGCTGCCCGGCGTCGGCGCCGGCGTGCTCTTGTGCTTCATCCCCATCGTCGGCGAGTTCGTGATTCCGGACCTCCTGGCCGGCTCCAATTCGCTGATGATCGGCCAGACCCTGTGGCTCGAATTCTTCACCAACAAGGACTGGCCGGTCGCTTCCGCAGCGGCCATCGTGCTGCTGGTGGTGCTGCTGGTGCCGCTGTTGCTGTACGAACGGCTGCAGAAGCGACAACTGGAACAGGGGCGGTGAGCCGATGCGCAAGGTCTCTCGCCTGTCCCGCTTCAATATCGCCTCGCTCGCGCTGGGGCTGGCGTTCCTCTATCTGCCGATCCTCATTCTCGTCATCTATTCCTTCAACGCCTCGCGGCTGGTGACGGTGTGGGGCGGCTGGTCGCTGCGCTGGTATCACGAGTTCTTCAATGACCGCGCGATGATCGAGGCGGCCTGGATGAGCCTGCGGGTCGCGGTCTCCTCGGCGAGCATCGCCACGCTGCTCGGCACGCTCGCCGCAGTGGCGCTGTCGCGCGGCGAGAGGTTCCGCGGCCGGACACTGTTCTCCGGCATGCTCTATGCGCCGCTGGTGATGCCGGAGGTGATCACCGGACTGTCGCTGCTGCTCTTGTTCGTCGCGCTGAACGCCGAGCGCGGCTTCTGGACGGTGACGATCGCCCATACCACGCTGACGATGTGCTTCGTCGCCGTGGTCGTGCAGTCCCGCCTCGGCTCGCTGGACCGCTCGCTGGAAGAGGCGGCGATGGACCTCGGCTGCAATCCGGTGCGCGCGTTCGCGGCCGTCACGCTGCCGTTGATCGCGCCCGCGATCGTCGCCGGCTGGATGCTGGCCTTCACGCTGTCGCTCGATGATCTCGTGATCGCGAGCTTCACCACCGGTCCGGGCTCGGCCACCTTGCCGATCCGGATCTATTCCGAGGTGCGCCTTGGCGTGAAGCCCGAGATCAACGCGATCTGCACGCTGGTGATCGGCCTGATCGCGGTCGTCATCGTGATTGCTTCGCTCGCTTCGAAGCTGTCGAGCTCGCAGGGCGAGAGCGCGGCGCCGCTGTAGCCGTTCGTGCAGCGTGCCATCCACGCGCCGAGCCTTGTATTGCGGCGCCGAGCTGGCGCAGCGCGAGGCTGTCGAGCGGAAACTCGAGCAGGATGTGGATCAGGCTCAGCGCCAGCAGGAAGGTGAAGCCGAACGCATAGTCGTAGAAATAAAGCGCGGTGGATGCAGCGCTGGCGGCGGCCATCGCTGCCAGCCGGGCCTTCGGCACCTCGGTCCAGCGGATCACGTCGGCTTTGATGAACCAGTTGAGGTAGTGATAGGTGTAGACGAAGGCGAGCAGGCTGGTCAGCCTGGTGTCGAGGACGAGGCCGGGCACACCGAACAGCCGGCCGAGAGCCGGGCCCACATTTCCGAAATAATCCTGGCCGACCCGGGCAAAGCTCGCGATCCGGATTTCGGCGGTCTGCGGCAGCAGCAGGATCGTGGCAATTGCGGCGAGGTAGACGACCACCAGCGTGGCCTGCACGCGGCTGCCGGACCGATAGGCGCCGAGCATCATGAAGATCAGCGTGAACAGCGAGACGTGAACGAGCGTCGGGATCAGGATGCCGATCACGGCGAGCGACGATCCGCTCGAATACATGATCGCGGACAGGGCGATCGCCGCCATGAACAGCAGCATGCTCTCGACCGCGGATGTGGTCGCCGCCAGCATGGCGCAGACGATCAGCGCGCCCCACATCGCGAAGCCGAACCACGAGGCGTTGTCGATCAGCGCCGCGACCACGGCGACGATTGCCAGGGCTACGGCAATCCCGCGGTGAGGCAGATAGTAGCTGCGGTCATGCAGCCAGGATATCTCGGTGAAATAATGCGCCGGGCCGAGCACGACATAGGCCAGCAGCAACAGCTCGAACGGCACCAGATAGGCTGCCGCGAGCGCGAGCAGCATCAGGCCGAGATGGATCGCGTCGTTGCCGCGCATGATGACGAGCCCGTGACAGGGCTTCGAGGTTAGAGCAGGCGTGGACAATCTTCAATTGTCCACGTTGTCGCTCGAACGCACTGCTTGCGGCGACCGGATGCGTCCTGTCGCGTCAGGACTTCACTGCACCCGCGGTGAGCCCGCCGACCATGTAGCGGCGGAAGGCGTAGTAGATCGCGGCCGGTGGCAGCGCGTAGATGAAGCCGGTGGTCATCAACAGCTCCCACGGCGAATCGTCGGCGGCGAGGAAGTTGCCGAGCGCGACGGGCAGCGTGATCTCGCGGTCGTTGGAGAGCAGCAGGAACGCGTAGAGATATTCGTTCCAGGCGAGCAGCACCGCATAGGTGCCGATTGCGACCAGCGAGGGCATCATCAGCGGCAGATAGACCAGCCGGAAGATCTGGAGCGTCGTCGCGCCGTCCATCACGGCGGCTTCATCCAGCTCGACCGGCAGCTTGTCGGAGGCCTGCTTCAGCACCCAGATCGCGTAAGGGCTGGCGATCGTCACCATGGCCAGGATCAGCGACCAGTGATTGTTCAGGAGGCCGTAATTACCCATGGTGCGGTACATCGGAACGGCGAGGAACGCCGCGGGGATGAAATAGGTGAAGAGCGCCAGGTTCATCACGATGCGCCCACCGGGCACCCGCAGCCGCGAGATCGAGAACGCGGCGGCGGTGGCGATGAACAGCGTCAGCACGCCGACCGACGCCGCGATCACCAGCGAGTTCCAGAACTGCACATAGAAGTCGCGCAGGAAGTAGTGCTGCTGCTTGAACACGATCTCGAAGTTGTGCAGCGTCGGATGGTCGGGCCACAGCTTGCCCGAGAACGCGTCCTCCTTCGGGGAGATCGCGAACAGGAACATGTGATAGATCGGCACCATCGTCCAGATGAAGACGGGAATGCCGATCAGCAGCAACCGCGCTTCGGTCGCGACTTCGCGTAAGGAGGGAAGCTTCATCGCGACAACCGTTTCATCATGAAGTACACGAGCGGCAGGACGAACGGCATCGCACAGACGATCGATGCCATTGCCAGCGAGAGCTGGTCGAGCCGGAGATAGCGGATGCCGAGCGTCGCCAGCACATGCGTGAGGTCGGCCGGGCCACCGCCGGTGAGGAGGTAGACGCTGTTGAAATCGCCGAGCGTCCAGATCATCGAAAGCAGCGTGCAGGTGATGTAGAGCGTCTGCATCGACGGCCAGGTGATGAAGCGGAACTTCTGCCACCAGCTCGCGCCATCCACCTCGGCGGCCTCGAACAGATCGTGCGGTATCGCAAGGCGTCCGGTGATCAGGATCAGCGTCCAGAACGGCAGCGACTTCCAGATGTGGACGCCGATCGCCATGGTCAGCGCCACCGTCGGGTCGTTCAGCCAGTTCGGGCCGTCGTCACCGGTGAACGAGAAGATGAGGTGGTTGATCACGCCCCATTCGGGATTGAGCATGAAGCGCACGGACAGGATGGTCGGGATCGACGGCACCGCCCAGGGCAGGATGAAGATCACCGAGAGCCATTTGATCCAGGTGCGCTGCTGGGCGAAGAAGCCGGACAGGAACAGCGCGATCAGCATCTTGATGTTGATGCCGATGACCAGGAAGATCAGCGTGTTGACCGCGGCGCGCGCGAAGATCGGGTCGTTGTAGAGCGCGACATAGTTCGCCGGCGCCCGCGCCAGCCACAGCCCGTAGCAGACGGGATAGACGACGAAGGCGAGGAAAACCAGCAGATAGGGCGCGAGCAGCGCGATGCCCCAGACCTGCGCCGGAGTCAGCCGCGACGACAAGGGCGGCGCGGGGATTGCCTGATCGCCAGAGAGCGTGATCGCCATTCTTTTCGGACTCTTCAAAGAGATGCCGGCCGCGAAACGCGGCCGGTGTTGTTCTTATACCTCTCCCCGCAAAGCGGGGAGAGGGAAAGGATGAATTAACCCGCGACCTGCTTGATGCGGGCGATCAGTTCGTCGACGGCCTTGTCGACCGGGACCTTCTCGCTGACGACCCGGTTCATCGCCTTGGCCCACACGTTCTCGTTGTTGAGGATCGTGAACTTCCAGTTCTTGGTGAAGTCGAACGCGGCGGTGCCGCCGGTGAACTGGGCGTAGACCGCCTTGCGGTGCTTGTCGGCCTGCCAGAATGGGCTGGCCTGGCTTTCCTTGGTCACCGGGAACCAGCGGCCGAGCGCGCCCTCGATATAGGGACGGACGTTGTCTTCCTGGAGCAGGAAGCTGATGAACTGCTTGGCCTCGGCCTTGTTCTTGGCCGCGGTGAAGACCAGCCCGGTCTTGACGTCGGAGCGGTAGCGGATGGTCGACCCGTCAGGCGCCTTCGGGAAGGACGCCGTGACGATGTCCTGCTCATAGGCCTTCTTGCCGGCCTCGCGCTGCTCGGGCGTGAGCGCCTGGTTCTGGGAGTCCTCGTACCACTTCGCCGCGATCGAGATCGTGAAGTTGTGGGTCATCACGATGGTCTTGTTGTGGAATGCGACGTTGTTGTCCGGATCCTTCCAGGTCGTGGACGAGGGCGGGGTGCAGCCCTTGATGTAGGTGTCGGTGTAGTCCTTCATCGCCTTGATCAGGTTCTCGCGGACCTTGGGATCGTCGACCAGCAGCTTGCCGTCGTCGTCGACCAGCTTGACGTGGTAGGCGTCCATGAAGGTGTAGAACGACTGGAAGGCGTCGGTGGATTCCACGCCCATCGGCTGGCCGACGGCGTAGATGCGCTGGCCGGTGGCCTTGCGGATCCCCGGCTGCACCTTGTCGCACCAGAACGACCAGTAGCCTTCCCAGTCGGTCGGGATGTCGGCGAGCTTGAAGCCGGCCTTCTCCAGCATGTCGTTCCAGATCTGGACGTGCATGCTCTGCTGCTTCAGCGGGAAGCCGTAATAGGCCTTCTTCTTGGTGACGTCGTTATAGAGGATCGACGCATCCAGCGTGTTCTGCACGAACCGATCCTTGATCGGCTCCATGACATCGGTGAGGTCCTCGAGCTTGCCCTCGTAGGCCCACTTGCCCTGCGCCTGCACGTCATAAGAGTCGGAATAGGCAACATCGGGCACGGTGCCGGCATCGAGCGCGGCGACCGTCTTCGGAATCATGTCCTGAATCGCGTACTGCGACAATTCGACCTTGATGCCGGTCTTGGCTTCGAACTTCTTGATCGTCTCGATCAGCGCGTCGTCTTCGGAGCGGTAGAAGCCCTTGCCCCACCAGACCGTAATCGTCTTCTGCTGCGCAAATGCGGGTGCAGCGGCTGCGAACAGCCCGGCCGCAGCGACCGCCAGTGTGACTGCGCCAATAACCTTGGATCTCACGTTTTTCTCCCTCAAACGGCCGGTGTTTTTAACCGGTCGTATAAAACACTAGCGCATGGCCGTCAGCCGATCTAGCGGCATGTTGTCAGACCTAGGTCGTGGGGACGGCGCCTGTGGAGATGATTAACGTGCGCATCGATCCAATCGCCGCATCAATTAGCGGCAATCAATTCGGGTTCTGCGTTCTGATCGCCTGACCATGTGCATCCGTACCTGCTCGCGACTGGCGAAGCCCGGCCTTGTAAGCGGTATGAGGACTGAACGCAACGCAGTCGGCTGGCCACACTATGGTGCTGCGGCCGGAGGACGCAAAATGCCTCTGAAAACACGGCGGGGCTGATCCGAGGAACTTCCGGTTCGACAGGGGAACGGTCTTGCAGCGCTGCGCTGCCGACCTATTAGCGTTTCCTCTTCAGGCCCGCCGAATCGAGTTTGCCTGAGCGGATCGGGGCTTCGGCTTGTCTTGCCCGCGCGTCCCGGAAGGCGTGTGCCACGCCTCGAGAAGCATCTTGAGAAACTGGCTCGCGTGAGGAGATAGTGTGGTCCCGTGCCTGCGCACGATTCCGATCGTCCGCGACACCTCCGGCTCGATCAATCGAACGGTGTGAATGATGGGGTGACCGGCGGCGGGCGTCGCAAGCTTCGGCAGCACCGCGATGCCGAGTCCCGCTTCGACGAGGCCAAGCGAACCGGAGAGGTGAGCGACCTCATAGGACCAGTTCAGCTGCAGGCCGTGTCGCGCGAGCGCATTGTCGATCAGCGCGCGATTGCCGCTGTTGCGACCGACGGTGATGACCCGGTGTGACACAATCTCTGACCAGCTGACCCGTTTGCGCGATGCCAACGGATGGTCATGACGGCAGGCCAGGACGAAGGGGTCCTCAACCAGTTTCTCGAATTCGATCTCGGCATGCGAAGCACCGATGAAATTGATGCCGAAGTCGGCTTCTCCGCGCGCGACCGCTTCCAATCCTTCATTGGCACCGATGTCCAGAATCCGGATGCGAATGCGTGGATACGTTTCGGCAAACCGGCCGATCGCACGCGGCAGGAAATAGAACACCGCTGTCGGCACCGCAGCCACCGAGACCAGGCCCGAACTTCGCGCGCCGATATCGTGGATGGCGAGCACCGAGGTCTCGAACTCGTCGATGAGGCGGCGCACCTTCGGCAGGAAATCACGGCCGGTCATGGTGAGATTGACGTGACGCGTCGAGCGTTCGAGCAGCGGCGCACCGAGGCTTTCTTCCAGCTTCTGAATGCGTCGGCTCAGCGCCGGCTGCGACAGGTTCAGCGCCCTGGCGGTGCGCACGAAGCTTCCCGTCTCCGCCACGGTGATGAACGCCTTGAGGTCGAGAAGTTCTGCGTTCATGGCAAGCTCCATTGTATCGATAATCGGAATAATACATCAGATATTTGCATTTCACAAAAGAGTTCTGTCGAGGGATGCTCCGGATCGAGCGAAGTTGTCGCGAACGGAACAGCTCCATGAACGATCAGATTGCCATTCCCTGTGTGGTCATGCGCGGGGGCACCTCGCGCGGGCCGTTCTTCCTGGCCCGCGATCTTCCGGCCGACCCCAAACTGCGCGACGCGATCCTGCTATCTGTGATGGGAGGGGGGCACGATCTTGGAATCGACGGGATCGGCGGCGGCAATGCCGTTATCAACAAGGTCGCGATCGTTGGACCGGCATCGGTGCCAGGCGCCGATGTCGACTACCTGTTCGCCCAGGTGCGTGTTCGTGAAGGCATCGTCGATACCTCCCCGAACTGCGGAAACATGCTCGCGGGGGTGGGGCCATTCGCAATCGAAGCCGGCCTGGTCGCCGCCGCCGCGGATCGCACCCATGTGCGGATCCACAATGTTAACACCGGCAAGCTGATTGACGCGACCGTTCCGACCCCCGCAGGGCGCGTGACTTACGACGGCGAGGCGCGGATCGACGGCGTACCGGGAACGGCCGCGCCGATCGAGCTGTCGTTCCCCGACGCGGCCGGCGCAAGCACTGGTCGTCTCCTGCCCACCGGACGACCGGTCGATCGCATCGAAGGGATCGATGTGACCTGCATCGACGCGGCGATGCCCGTTATGCTGGTCCGCGCGGCGGATCTGGGGTGGACCGGCCGTGAGGCTCCCTCGGACTTCGCCGACGGCGGCTTTCGCGCGCGCCTCGAAACTTTGCGCATCGAGGCCGGATGCCGGATGGGCTTTCCAAATTCCGCGACAATGGTGATTCCGAAGCCGGTTCTGATTGCGCGCGGAGGCGAGGCGACGTTGAGCACCAGGTATTTCATGCCGCATGACTGCCATAACGCGCTGGCGGTGACCGGCGCTGTCGCGATCGCGACGGCATGCGTCACGCCCGGGACGATCGCGGCAGAGATGGTCGGACCATTGGCGCCGCCGGTGCCGATCACCCTCGCCCATCCCTCCGGCCAGCTCGTGGTTCGGCTGGAGCCCGGCCCGGTTGCCCGGGTGCTGCGGACGGCCCGGCGAATCTTCGAGGGCCACGTCTTCGCCCGTCGATCGCACGTACCTCATTTGGTGCTGGCGGCCTGAAGCCGGACTGCTTTTAAACCTCAAGAATAACACAAGGGAGAAACGAGAATGCAGATGCGAGCGCCGGCTGGGTCCGCGAGCAGCGAGCCGCGAAAGCCGTTCTACCGGATTCTCTACGTCCAGGTGCTGATCGGTCTCATGCTGGGTGTCTTCACGGGCCATTTCTGGCCCGAATTCGGCGCCGCGCTGAAGCCCTTTGGCGACGGCTTCGTCAAGCTGGTCAAGATGATGATCGCGCCGATCGTATTCTGCACCATCGTGAGCGGCATCAACAGCATCAGCGATTCCCGCGAGGTCGGCCGCGCGCTGGTGAAATCCATGGCGCTGTTCTACCTGCTGACCGTGCTCGCGTTGCTGGCCGGGCTGATCGCCGTGTCACAGATCCAGCCGGGCGTTGGCATGCATGTGTCCGTCAATACGCTGGATCCGTCGGTGGCCGCGAAATTTACCAAGCAGGCAGGTGCGACCGGATTTGCGGACTTCATGCTGCACATCATCCCGCACTCCTTCTTTGGAGCGTTCGCCGATGGCGAAGTGCTGCCGGTGTTGCTCGTCTCCATCCTGATCGCCTTTGGCCTGAGCCGTGCCGGCGATGGCGGCGTTGTGGTGACGAAAGCGGTCGAGTCGTTCTCACAAGTGCTGTTTGTGTCCTTCGGCTTCATCATGAAGCTCGCTCCGCTCGGTGCCTTTGGGGCCATGGCGTTCACCGTGGGGCGCTACGGCATCCGATCGATCGGCTCGCTCGGACTGCTGATTCTGACCTTCTATATCGCCTGCTCTGTCTTCGTGGTCGTCGTGCTTGGGACGCTGGCGCGGCTGAACGGCTTCAGCCTGTGGAAGACGATCCGCTACTTCAAAGAAGAGCTGCTGATCGTGCTCGGCACGTCGTCGTCGGAGCCGGCGCTGCCGGGCGCGCTGCGCAAGCTGGAGCAGCTCGGATGCCGGAAAGGCGTGTCAGGGCTCGTGTTGCCGTTGGGCTATTCCTTCAATCTGGACGGCAGCGCCATTTACCTCACCCTGGCGTCCATCTTCATCGCGCAAGCCTGCGACATTCATCTGTCGTGGGGGCAGATCGCGGCGATGCTCGGCCTGATGCTGCTGACGTCCAAAGGGGCGGCAGGTGTCACCGGCAGCGGCTTCGTTGCGCTTGTCGCGACCCTCTCCGTCATGCCGGATCTGCCCGTGACCGGCGTGGCGCTGCTCGTCGGCATCGACCGCTTCATGTCGGAAGCGCGGGCGCTGACCAGCATGATCAGCAACTGTGTCGCGGCCATCACTATTTCGCTGTGGGAGGATGCCTGTGATCGCGAAGTATTGGCCCGTGAACTGGGGCAGAGCGTCACGCGCGAGGTCGCGGCGGGGACGGCGATCGGCGGAGCAACCGTGGTGCAGGAGAACGAGAGCTGGATTTCGACGACGCAATCGGCCGCTTGAACCCGAAGAGAGCGACGCCGATCACTCTAGTTGGACTTGGCGTTTTCCTTGGCGTTCTCCGCCGTCGGCGAGTCTGCCGGGGCGGGACGCTTGCCGGTGCCGGTGATGCGCTCGATCGCGGAGCGCACGGCGTCGCCCGCCTTGCGGTCCTTGAGCATGTCGAGCAGGGGCGCGGACGCGGGCGAGCGGCGGATCAGGCTTTCCGGATCGGGAAAGATCAGGGGATCATCCCAGGGGCCCTGCACCACGAAGGGCAATTCGAAGCCGGAGGCGCTGTTGAGGCTCGCCACGCCCTTCATGTCGTATTCGCGCGTCGGCACCGAGGCGGTGCCGGTCATCGTGATCTTCGCCGCCGGTCCTTCGACGCGGATGTCCTCGGCGGTAGCGACCCCGTCGGAGAATTTCACCGCGATGGTGAGATTGTCGTAAGGCGTCGAGCCGTTGCGGAAATTGCCGCCACCGGACAGCGGCCGGCGCTCCAGCCGCTTCAGGAGCTGTTCGGCATTGAAGCCCGAGATCGCGCCGTCATGCCCGGTGACGGTGGCGCTGCCGTCGAGCGACTGCACGAGGCCGAACGGGCTCGATCCGGAGGCAACGAGGGAGACGTTGATGTTGCCGCGGCCGGACAGCTTGTTGAGGCCGAACAGTTCGGAGGCGCAGGCCTGGAGGTCGACGTCGGTGAACTGGAATTGCGCCTTGATGTCGGCGACGGTGTCGGCGCGCGCGATGCCGAACGAGCCCTTGGCGATACCGCCATAGACCTGGGCCTCGCCCACCGAGAGCGCCAGCGTGCCGTTGCGCAAATTGGCGCCGATCGCGGTGCGGCCGAGCTTCGACGGCCCGACCGTCAGCCGCGCCGCCGACAGGCGCATGTCGAGGTCGGTGGTCGAGAGCCCGTTGAGATCGAACAGCTGCCTGTTCCAGTCGCGCGCGCCGCTCGCGAGCAGGCGGAAGGTCGAGATATAGGGCGTGAAGTCGAGCGCGTCGGCGGCGAGCGTCGCCTGGAGCGTCTGCCGGCCGTTGTTGGCGTAGGTCATGACGCCCTCGGCGGCGTTGCCGTCGAGCTCGACATTGACGTTGGTAAGCGCGATCGAGGCGCCGACGACATTGGCGCGTGCCTTCAGCGCGAAACGGCCGAAGCCGCCGCTGCCGGGCTGCGGCTGGCCGGTCCAGCGCAGTGCGTTGCGCAAGGACGGGCTGTCGATCGTGAGCGTGCCTTCCATCATCGGGCTGGTGCGGTTGGCGACGCTGCCGTCGAAGGCGAGCTTGAGCGGGGCGCTGGCGATCCGCGCCTTCACGCCGGAACGGTCGCCGGAGAGGGCGGCGACGAAGTCGGCGAAGCTGATCGAGCCGTCGACGCGTTCGCCGCGCCAGTCGAACTGGCCGGTCGCGGCGAAGGAGCGCGAGATCGAGGGCCAGGCCAGCGACAGGTCGATGTCGTCGAACTGCTCGGTGGCGTGCGTGGCGGCGTCCTCGTAATTGAGCACGCCGTCCTGGATCCGGATCTCGGAGAACGAGACCTGATTTTCGGCGCCGGGCTTCATGGTGCGCGCAATGGTCTGGATGAAGGGCGTCCAGTTGCTCTCGCCGTCCGGCTTCAGGCTGACATGGATGCGCGGCCGCAGCAGCGTCAGGTCGGCGATCTCGAACCGTTGCAGCAGCAGCGGCAGCAGCCGCAGATTGGCGGTGAGCACGTCGACACGGAGCGCGGGGTCGCTGGTGCCGCCGCCCTTCAGGCCGACGTCATGGAAGGAGATGTAGCTCGCCGGCAGCACCGAGATGTCGATGGGGCCTGCGACACTGAGCTCGAGCCCGGTGACGTCGCGGATCTGCGCTTCCACGGCCTTGCGCAGCGCGTCGCGGTTGATGAGCCAGGAGGTCGCGATCAGGGCGATCAGCGCGACGCCGAGCAGCGCCGCGATCGGCGTCCCGAGGCGCTTCATTCCTTGGGCCATGGTCAATGGCGTGTCCTGATCGGGTTGGTCGTTGGAGCCAAAGGGGCGGGCCGGGAAACCCGCGCGCCCCACGCCCAAGCCTTGTTACGTCACAAGTCCTGTTATGTTAAGTGCCGCAACTTGATGGGTTTTCTTGTCGCTTTCAAGGCCGGGGGCGATCCTGCCCACGGCGTGGGCAGCTTCTACCACCGCCCCGCGGAGCGGAGAACCCCGTATCATTGACGGCTTCGGACGATTTCGCCTAATAATCGCCGCCAATAAGGCGCGACGCCCGCAAGCCGAAGGTTCAGTCGAGGTTTTTGCATGAACAAGGTCTATCCCGACGCCAAGTCGGCTCTCGACGGCATTTTGAAAGACAACATGATGATCATGTCGGGCGGCTTCGGCCTCTGCGGCATCGCCGAGGAGCTGTCGGACGCGATCCGGGAGTCCGGCGTCAAGGGGCTGACGGTCGTCTCCAACAATGCCGGCGTCGACGGCATCGGGCTCAGCCGCCTCCTGGAAACCCGGCAGATCAAGAAGATGATCTCGTCCTATGTCGGCGAGAACAAGCTGTTCGCCCAGCAGTTCCTGGCCGGCGAGCTGGAACTCGAATTCAACCCGCAGGGCACGCTGGCCGAGCGCATCCGCGCCGGCGGCGCCGGAATCCCGGCCTTCTACACCAAGACCGGCGTCGGCACGCTGATCGCCGAAGGCAAGGAAGTGAAGGAGTTCGACGGCGAGAAGTACCTGATGGAGCGCGGCCTGTTCGCCGACCTCGCCATCGTGCACGCCTGGAAGGGCGATACCGCCGGCAACCTCATTTACCGCAAGACCGCGCGCAACTTTAACCCGATGATGGCGACCGCCGCCAAGATCACGGTGGCCGAGGTCGAGCATCTGGTTCCGGCCGGTGAACTCAATCCCGACCACATCCACACGCCCGGCATTTTCGTGAAGCGCATCGTCGAGGTCGGCACGGCCAAGAAGCGCATCGAATTCCGCAACACCCGCCCGCGCACCGCCGCTTAAGCGTCAGGAGACTCACATGGCCTGGACCCGTGAACAGATGGCTGCGCGCGCCGCCAAGGAACTGCGTGACGGCTACTACGTCAATCTCGGCATCGGCATCCCGACGCTGGTCTCGAACTTCATCCCCGATGGTGTCGACGTCAGCCTCCAGAGCGAGAACGGCATGCTCGGCATGGGCCCGTTCCCCTATGAGGACGAGGTGGATGCCGACCTCATCAATGCCGGCAAGCAGACCGTGAGCGAGCTGCCCTCGACCTCGTATTTCTCGAGCGCGGATTCCTTCGGCATGATCCGCGGCGGCCACATGGATCTGTCGATCCTCGGCGCCATGCAGGTGGCCCAGAACGGCGATCTCGCCAACTGGATGATCCCCGGCAAGATGGTCAAGGGCATGGGCGGCGCGATGGATCTCGTCGCCGGCGTCAAGCGCGTCGTCGTTGTGATGGAGCATTCCGCCAAGGACGGCTCGAAGCTCCTGAAGAAGTGCAATTTGCCGCTGACCGGCGAGCGCGTGGTCGACATGGTCGTCACTGATCTCGCCGTCTTCACCATCGACAAGCACGGCGACGGCGGCATGGCGCTGATCGAGCTCGCCGACGGCGTCTCGCTCGACGAGGTCAAGGCCAAGACCGAGGCCGAATTCCGCGTCGCGCTGAAGAACACATAAGGTCGTCGCAGAGAGGGCGCGCATGACGATACGGTCTGCGCGTCCCGAAGACGCCGGTTTCATCGCACAAACCATCCTGCGATCGATGCGTGGCTACCGGCCGCGCGGCTGGTTCGACGTCGCGCGCGTCGCGGCCACGCGCGCGGTATCGATGTGGCATGTCTCGCAGTATTGGATTGCCGAGATTGAAGGTGCGCCGGGCGCGGCGCTATGCGCCGTGCCAGCGGCCGGCACCGGTCCTGCGGCCTGGCGCGCGATCGAGGAAGTCGCAGCCGCAATCGGGCTCACCGCGTCGGAGCTGGAAGCGATCCGCCAGCGCGGTGGCTATGCGCGCGGCTGCTGGGTTCAAGGCGGCGAGGGCGATTGGATGATCGAGCATGTCGCAACCGATCCTGCATATGGCGGCAGCGGCCTCGTGCAGGCACTCATCGCGCATGCGCTGGATCAGGGGCGCGCGGCTGGGTTTGGACGGGCGACGATCTCGTTCCTGATCGGCAACGTGCCCGCTGAACGCGCCTACGCCAAGGCCGGCTTTGTCCTTGCGGAGGAGAAGCGTGATACCGCTTTCGAGGCGATCATCGGCGCACCGGGATTTCGCATGTTTGCGCGCGCGATTTAAGCGCGCTTGGTCTCCGCATTCGACACTGTCATGCTCCGCGAAGGCTTGGAATACCGAATTGCCCGCCTTCGCGGCTACGACCTCGCCGCCCATGTCTTGCTCCACCGCGCCGACACGCTCGCGACCCACGACGGCTCCTCGCGCACCAGGCGGAAGCCGAGATTGGCGGGCGGCACGCCCTGCGCGCAGCCGCCGGCGCGGGCGTCGCGGATGAAATCGGTGACATAGGCGCGGTGGGCGCCTTCCGCGATGCGCACGCCGCAATTCACGGTCGCCCGGCCGGCATTGCCGGCCGCGTCGGTCCGCGAGCGCACGAAGCAGGTCGAGGTCCACTCCCAGACGTTGCCGGCGAGATCTTCGATGCCGTGCTCGTTCACGCCGAACTTGCCGAACGGATAAGCCGTCGTGTCGGAGAGGTCACGTTCGGATTCCCGCTCATAGCGGCTGATCCAGCGCTTCGAAGGATCGTCCGCATCCACCGGCGCGCCATCGTCCTTGAAGCGCGAGCCCGCCGCAAACGCCCATTCCGCATCGCTCGGCAGGCGCCACGTCTTGCCGGTCCGGTGCGAGAGCCAGCCCGCATAGGCCTGCGCGTCGTGCCAGCTCACCTGCACCGCGGGGCGATCGGTGGCGATCGCCACGTCACGATCGAGAGCGCGGCAAGCGCCGTCCTGCACGCAAAGCTGGTAGTCGGACGACGAGACCTGATGCCGCATGACGTGCAGCGGCCTCGTGAACCGCATCGCGCGCAGCGGCGCTTCCGCCTGCTGCCCGCCCCGCGTGAAATCGCCCGCCTCGCGATAGGACAGATTGCCCGGCGCGATCTCGACGATCGCGGGCTCCGTCGCCGTGCCGCGGACCGCCATGTCCGAGACCAGCGGCGCCACCGCGATCGGTCCTGCGAGTCCGGCCGCGCAAGCCAGGACCAGTTTCAGCTTGAATGCGATCAGCATGTTGTCCCCCGAAAGGAAGAAGGGGCCGGTGATCCACCGGCCCCTTGTCGCGTCTAGTTGGTGTTGGCCGGGATTTCCGCAGGCGCCTTCACCTGGGTCATCAGATCGTCGTTCCACTTGCCTTCGACCTTGAAGTGCGCGGTGGCGCCGAGGTCGGCGGCCTCGATCAGGTTGTGCGTGACATAGGCGTAGATGCCGGGCTGCATGAACTTGTACATCGCAGCCCCTGCCGAGCCGCCGCGGATGAACCAGGTCTCCAGCCCGACCTCGGGTGCATTGCCGAATTTGCCGGTCTCCCAGACATAGTCGCCATGGCCGCCGATCAGATGCGGGCGGCTGTCGCGATTGGCCTGCGAGTGCACGATGAGCACGTTCTCGCCGACATTGGCGGTGAGCGCATTCTTGCCGGTAAGCGCACCGACCTTGCCGTTGAACACGACATGGGATGGGATCAGCTTCTTCATCACCTCTTCGGTGTCGGTGAAGGCTTCGCCCGGCGAGTCATAGGACTTGAAATTGCCCTTCTCGTCGCGCGGCACGTACATGTCCTGCTCGCCGACATAGTAGACCTTGTCGTATTTCAGCGCGTGGCCCTTGCCGTCGTTCAGTCCGTCGCGCGGCAGCACCATCACGGCGCCGTTCATGCCGGAGACGACGTGCCAAGGGATCATCGGGCCGCCCGGCGCGCAGTGATAGACGAACACGCCGGTCTTGGTCGCCTTCCAGCGCAGCACCACCTGCTCGCCGGGATTGATCAGGGTGAGCGCGCCGCCGCCGAGCGCGCCGGTCGCGGAGTGAAAGTCGATGTTGTGCGGCATGGTGTTGGTCGCGGGATTGACCAGCGTCGTTTCGACGTAGTCGCCTTCATGCACCACCATCAGCGGGCCCGGCATCGAGCCGTTGAAGGTCATCGCCTGGAAGGTGGTACCCTTCTCGTCGATGACGACCTTCTTCTCCTCGATCGTGAGCTTGAACTCCACGATCTTGGGGCCCTGCTTGGTCGCCTGCTCGTGCGCATGCACGAACGGCGGGGCGACCAGCTCCACTTTCTGGCGCGGCAGTTTGAGATCGTCGGCGGCCAGGGCGGGTGTCGCCAGCATCAGGGCGGTCGCGGCGGCGCTGATCAATGCGGCTCTGCGGGTGAACATCGGAAGCATCCTTCATCTGAAATGGTTTTGATGACGGGATGCAGTGTGCGCCTGTTACGGCAAGAGTGTTTGCGCTGCAACAAGCTTTCGCCGGATTCGCCTCCGCAACAGTACTTAGATCCTTCAACGGAGCAGGATCGGCGACACCACGTTGACCGCGTCCGACGGCGTGATGCGGATGTCGAGGCCCAGCGACCAGCGGCCAGACAGCGGCGCCGACATCCTGACTCGCCACTGATCGCTGCCGACGCGTTCGGCGTTTGCGGTCATCGGCGCCACGCCGTGCTCGGGGTTGCCGAGCGTGACCGCAACGGCGTCGGCGCTCAGCGGCAACTCGTTCGCATCTTCGAGCTGGATTGCGATCTCGACCGGACCGGCACGACCGGGCGAGACCGTGACGTTCGCCATGGCCTTCTCGGCATGAAGATGGGTGAAGAAACTTTCGTCGGCTTCGGAAACCATCGCGGGCGGAGCGGCCGCCGCCGGCTCCGGGTGGTGCGCGGGCTGCGCGATCTCCGTGCGCTCTGTTTTCTCCGGCGCCTGCGCGCCGATAGCCTGTACGTCGAGCGTCACTTTCACTTCGCCGGCATGCTCGAACGACAGCGTCACCGGTACCTGGTCGCCGACACGAAGTGGAGCATCGAGGCCGACGAACATCAGGTGTCCGCCGCCGGGGGCAAGTTCAACGATTTGTCCGGGGGCGATGACGAGGCCGTCGATGAGGGGGCGCATGGTCATGACGCCGTTGTTGACGGCCATTTCGTGGATTTCGGTTCGAAGCGCATGGGCGGCCGATGCGGTCTGCAACCGCTCCGGCGCGTGGCCCCTGTTCTCGATCGTCAGATAGCCGCCGGCGACCTTGGCTCCCCCGGGCGTCGCCCGGCTCCAGGCCCTGGTGATGACGAGATCGCCGCTGGTCGTGTCGGCGGCGAAGGCGGGCGGCCAGACAAGGCATGTCAGGGCGACCGCGCCGGCAAATGCGCGCTTGGATGAGATCATGATCGAGGCCTTCGCGAAGACGCGGCTAAAGCAAATGAATGGCAACCCAGACCGCGGCCCAGATCGCCAGCGACAGGACGGCGAGGACGGCGATTACGGCGGCCAGAGTGTGCACGATACCGGCCGGGGCCGGCGAGGCCGGAACCGGCCGGAAGTCGTCGAAACGCGGGATATGGCCGCGGACGTCGAGCAGGGAGAAAATCAGTTCGAGTGCGAGAAGCCTCATGGCAAACGCTCCGGATGCCGTGCGAATTGCCGGTGATCATTGCGCGGAACCGTCCGCTGCGCTTTGCGCGAGCGCAATGTTTGCGGTGCCCCGGTCCGACTTTGCGCGAGCGCAAGGTCGCTTCCGCAAATCCGGGTTAGCTGAATGCATTCCGTGATTTGCCGCGGCTCCGCAAGCGGCCGAAATTTACGAATGGGTAAGATATGAGAGCTGATCTCGCAGTGAGCTACGGCGAAGAAAGACTGCCTCGCTACACGAGCTATCCGACCGCGCCGCACTTCTCGCCGGTCATCGACGCCGGTACCTACGCCCGCTGGCTGTCCGAGCTCCCGGCCGGTGCCAGCGCGTCACTCTATCTGCACGTGCCGTTCTGCCGCGAGATGTGCTGGTATTGCGGCTGCCATACCCAGATCGTCCGGCGCGACGATCTGATTGCGGCCTACCAGCGGACGCTGTGCAGTGAGATCGCGCTGGTCGCCGAGACCATCGGCCGCCGCATCAAGGTCGAGCATATCCATTTCGGCGGCGGCACGCCGACGATCATGGCGCCCGAGGCTTTTGCCGAGTTGATGGCGGCGATGCGCCAGGCGTTCTTCGTACTGCCATCGGCCGAGATTGCCGTCGAGATCGATCCCCGCACGCTGACCGCCGACATGGTCGAGGCCATGCGGCTGTCCGGCGTCAATCGCGCCAGCCTGGGGGTGCAGAGTTTCGACCCCATCGTGCAGCGTGCGATCAACCGCATCCAGAGCTTCGAGCAGACGGCTGCCGTCGTCGACATGCTCCGGCATGCCGGCATCGCGGGAATCAATTTCGACCTGATCTACGGGCTGCCGCATCAGACCGTCGCCTCGTGCCTGGACACGGTGCGGCGCAGCCTCTTGCTCGCGCCCGATCGCTTCTCGGTGTTCGGCTACGCTCACGTGCCCGATTTCAAGAAGCACCAGCGCATGATCAACCAGGGCGCGCTGCCCGACGGCCCGGCGCGTCACGACCAGGCCTGTGCGATCGCGAATGCCCTGAAGGAGGCCGGTTACGTGCAGATCGGGCTCGATCATTTCGCGCGACCCGACGATTCCATGGCCGTGGCCTTCGAGGAGCGGACGCTGCGGCGGAATTTCCAGGGCTATACCACCGACCAAGGCGAGGTCCTGCTCGGCTTCGGCGCGAGCGCCATCGGACATCTGCCGCAGGGTTACGTCCAGAACGAGGTGCAGATCGGCGCCTATGCGCAGAGCATCGGCGCCGGCCGCCTCGCCACCGCGAAGGGCTATGGGCTCACCGACGACGACCGGCTGCGCGCCGACATCATCGAGCGCATCATGTGCGAGTTCAGCGCCGATCTCGGTGATATCTGCGCGCGCCACGGCGCAGAGCCCGAGGCGATGCTCAAATCGGCGTCGCGTCTGAAACCGCTGATTTCTGACGGCGTCGTGAGGCTGGACGGCGACCGGCTCGCGGTCGCGAACGACTCGCGCTTCCTGGTCCGCAGCGTCGCCGCTGCGTTCGACGCGCATCTGGATCCCGGCAAGCAGCTGCACAGCCGGGCGGTGTAGCTGCGTCATTCCGGGGCGCGCCGCTTGGCGCGAACCCGGAATCCATTTCACCGCACAGCTTGCTGCCCGATGGATTCCGGGTTCGCGCCATCCAAGTCGGCTGTTGCCGACTTGGATCTTAGAGTCTTCCGAACTCGGGTAAACCCGGGTTCGATGGCGCGCCCCGGAATGACGAGCCGAGGAACTGGCAACAGCTTGCGCTCCAACAAAGAAACCACAGCCCGCTCCGCTATCGTCGTTTCGGAACGGAGTTGTCCATGCCTTTTGGATCCGACGATCTGGTCGATGACATCATGCGCACGGCGCCGCACACGATCCGCGTGTTTCTTGCTTTCAGGCTGGCCTGCGTCGGCTGCCCGATCGCAACCTTCCACACGGTGGAAGACGCCTGCCGCGAGCACGGCATCGACCGCGACAAATTCCTCGCCGCGCTCTGCGACTGCGTGCCGGCGTGAGACGGTCTGGAATTCGCGCGGGCCGCGTGCGGATTCCCGGGTGAGGGAGCGCTTTCGCCGTAAGCGAAAGCGGCTCTCACCCCAATCTTCGGGAGCAGGGTGAACCTGCCGGCGCAGCCCTCATGGCGCGCCGCTGTCGGGACTCCGCTCCGCCAGCACGACGATCCTGTGCGGTTCGCGCAGGATGATGCGCTGGCGGCCGCTCTCGACGAGGCCCTGCTGTTCCCAGCCGCTCAGGATGCGGCTCACGGTGTGCAGCGTGGTGCCGGTCATCTGCGCGATGTCCTGGCGGCTGATCGGGAAGTCGATCTCGATGCCGTGGTCGAGCTTCTTGCCGGATTGCTTGGCGAGGCGCAGCAGCGCATGCGCGATGCGTTGTTCGACTTGCTGGGTCGACATTTCCAGGATGCGGGTGTGGCTCTCCTGGAGCCGCGTGCCGACGGTCTGGAGCGTGTTGGCGGCGAGCGCCGGAAACCGCTCGACCAGCCGCGGCCAGGCCGAGGTCGGCCAGATCAGCACCACGCTGTCGTCGACAGCCATCGCAGTCGCGGGGTAGCGCCCGGCTCCGATCGCCATCGCGAGCCCGAAAGTCTCGCCGGGCGCGACGTAGCGCACCACGATCTGCTCGCCGGTCGGCGTGGTCTTGGCCGCGCGGACATGGCCGTGCAGCAGCAGGAAGAAGGACTGCGCGTCTGCGCCCTGCTCGAAGATGGCGCTGTTCTTGGGATAGCGCGCCGAGCGGGCCTCGCGCAGGATCTCGTCCAGGGCTTCCGGCGTGACCCCGGCAAACAGCGGCAAATGCGCAACCAGCGATGTGTCGACCTTGGCCATTCTGCCTCCTTGGCGCTCTGGAGTGTGATGGCACCCGCAATCGTCCGGTAGTTTGCGATAGCGCAAAACCCGCCGGCCGGGGCGGCAGTATTTTTCCAAGCAACGGTCTGAATTTACAGGAGTTGCCCCCATGGCTGGCGCCCGATCCCGCAACTTTGCGGGCTGGCCGCTGTTCGCGAACAGCTTTCGGCCCTTTTTCCTGCTCGCCGCCATCCAGGCAGGGCTCTCGATCCTGGCCTGGCTGCCGATGTTCTACGGCGAATTGTCGGTGACGTCGGCCTTCGCGCCGCGCGACTGGCACGTCCACGAGATGCTCTATGGCTTCCTGCCGGCGGTCATCACCGGGTTCCTGTTTACGGCGATCCCGAACTGGACCGGGCGGCTGCCGATCCAGGGCACGTCGCTGGGCGCGTTGCTGGCGGTGTGGCTGGCCGGCCGCCTCGCGGTGACGCTGTCCGCCGAGGTCGGCTGGGCGTTCGCGCTTGTCGTCGATGCCGCGTTCCTGGCGCTGGTCGTCGCCGCCGCGACGCGCGAGATCATCGCGGGCGGCAATTGGCGCAACCTTCCCGTGGTGATCCTGGTGCTCGTGCTGCTCACCGGCAATGTCGGCTTTCATCTCGAAGCGCACTACGCGGGCGCGGCCGATGTCAGCATCCGCGTCGGCATCGGCGTGGTCGTGCTGCTGATCGCGCTGATCGGAGGCCGCATCATTCCAAGCTTCACCCGCAACTGGCTGGTCAAGTTCAATCCCGGCCGCCTGCCGGTCCCGTTCGGCCGCTTCGATGGCGCGGTGATCGCATTGAGCGCGTTGGCGCTGATCTCGTGGATCGTGGCGCCGTTGAATGTGGTGACCGGTGCCGCGATGGCGCTCGTCGGCGTGCTGCATCTGGTGCGGCTTGCGCGCTGGGCTGGCGACCGCACCTCGCGCGAGCGGCTGCTCCTGATCCTGCATGTCGGCTATGTCTTCGTGCCGCTCGGTTTCCTCCTGCATGCGTTGGCCGTGTTCGGTGCGTTGCCGCCGAGCGCGGGGATTCACGCCTGGATGGCGGGCGCCGCCGGAACGATGACGCTCGCGGTGATGACGCGTGCGAGCCTCGGCCACACCGGACAGACCCTGACGGCCTCGCCGGCGACGCAAGGTATCTACGTCGCGATCATCGCCGCGGCGCTGGCGCGGGTTGCTGCCGTGGTGTGGCCTGCGCATGCCGATGCACTGCTGCACATTGCCGCCTGCGGCTGGGTCGTCGCCTTCCTCGGCTTTGCGATTGCGTTCGGCCCGCTGCTCGCCGGCAGCAGCCGGCGCGCACTGGCCATCATGGGCCTGCCCGCTCCGGCACGATAGAGCTAAGCCGCGGATGCCGAAGGCACGTCGGCCGGCTTGGCCAACGGGCGCACGCCCTTGCGCCATGCGGTGATGGTGCAGCCGAAGCGGCCGCGGAACCAGCGGGCCATCGCGCTTTGCGCGGAGAAGCCGAGCTGCGCGGCGATATCGGCCAGCGGCCGGCCGGGGTCGTCGATCAATTTGACGACGAGATCGGCGCGCTGCGTGTCGAGGATGGCCGAGAAGCTGGTGCCTGACGCGGCGAGGTGGCGGTGGATAGTGCGGCGGGTGCAGGCGAGATGCTCGGCCACGCGCTCGACCGTGCAGTCGCCGCTGGCGAGCAGCAGGCGCACGACCTCGTCGACCTTCTCCTCCCAGCTTGCCGGACGCGTCTCGATCGCCTCGATCCGCTTGCGTAGATAGCTCGCGATCAGCGGATGCGCGCTCGGGATCCGGCGCTCCATGTCGTGCACCGACAGCAGGATCGCGTCGTCCTCGGCGTTGAACGTCACGCGGCAGCCGAAGAAGTCGCGGTAGCGCTTGCGGTCGTGCGGCGGCGGATAATGCAGATGCACCTCCTGCGGCCGCCAGTCATGACCGAACAGCGACTGGATGATGCGGTGGACGCTGCCGAGCGCCATGTCGATCGACTGGCGCGGCGCGCTCGGCTGCCGTCCGCGCAGATGCAGTGCGACGGTCACGGTCTGCTTGTTGCGTGCAACGTCAAGCCGCATGCCGTCATGATGGATATGGATGAAACGCGAAAACGCCTCGATCGCTTCGCCGACGGTCGCCTGTTCGCGCACGATCAGGCCGACCGCGCCGAAGTTGGTCAGGCCGCCGCGTTCGGCGAGGCGCAAGCCGAAATCTTCGGCGCCGGACATCTGTGCCGATAGTTCGAGCAGGCGGCGCAGGCCGGTCACGGCAATGGGGGTATCCGGCTTGTCGAGGCAGGTCAGCGGCAGCCTGACCTTGCGCATCATCTGTTTGGGGTCGAGCCCGACCGACCGGGCGACCTCCGGGTAATAGCTCAAGCCTGCGCTGCGAATGAGGTCGGTCATGCAAACCGTTCCTGCCAGCCATTCCCGCAGATGTCCCGAAATGTAAAGTTTCTGTCCCGTTCCGTCAAATCCAGGAACATGACGGAACATACATAAGGGAAACCGAAGCACGGGCGTGAATGCCGTGCTCATGACGCCGGGCGCGATGAGGCCCCGGCCGTCTCGGATCATTTGACCAAGACATTGCTGGATCGGGATTATGCCGGGGAACATGCTTTCCAAGGGCGAGGTATTCGTCATCGACACCGACGCCGCCTCCCGCGAACAACTTTCCGCCGCGCTCCAACAGAGCGCCTATGACGTGATCTGCTTCGCCGACGGCGCGTCCCTGCTCTCGGAAGCGAGGGCGCGGATGCCGGCCTGCGTGCTGCTCGAGATGCCGCCGGATCGCTCCGCCCTCGACGTGCTCAGGCGGCTGCGCGAGGAGAATTGCATGGCGCCGGTTCTGGTGACTTCGGCGAACGGCAGCATCGCCATGGCGGTCGACGCGATCAAGAGCGGCGCGGCCGACTTCATCGAAAAGCCGTTCCGCACCCGCGACGTCGTCAACCGGATCGATGCCGCCATCGACGAGTTCGGGCAGCCCAACTCAAACCGCCAGCGCTGGTTGCCCGGCTGCGAGCCCCTGACGGCGCGCGAAGGCGACGTGCTCGAGCACCTTGCGGTCGGCCTCACCAACAAGGAGATCGCCCGGCGCATGCATCTGAGCGCCCGGACGGTGGAGGGCTACCGTGCCAGCATTCTGAAGAAGGCCGGCGCCCGCAACGTGACCGATCTGCTCCGCCGCATCTTCGGCCAGGGTTCGCCGACCCAAATGTAAAGCTCGGCGCGCGACGCGTTCCGCGGCCATGGTGCCGCCGCAGCGGCGCCCCACGGAAACCCCAATCGAACCAGTTCCTTCCCTGCCGCGTCTCACCACGATGGCGAGGCATTTGATCGCGCGTCCGGCTGGCGGCGCAGCGATCCCGGCAGGAGGGACTTCATGCGCATCACCGCAAAATGTCTGGCAACGACGAGCCTGGTTCTGGTGACCACGGCATTCGCGTTGCCGTCGTGGGCCGCCGATGTGGACGCCACATCGGCCATCGATACCGTCACGGTTTACCCGGATGGTGCCACCGTCACTCGCATCATCACGGTCGACCTGCCGTCCGGTGACTCGACGCTCGTTGCCAAGGACTTCCCGCTTGGTCTCGATACCTCCTCCATCCGGGTGGAGGGTGAGGGTGGTGCAAAGCTCACCATCGGCACGATCGATGCGCGAACGCCGCGTGCGGCGCCGGTCAACCTGCCCGAGCTGGACAAGCGCATCGAGGCCCTGAACGACCAGCGCGCCGACCTGCAAGGCGCGATCGACTCAGCCAATGCCCGGCGCAAATTTGCGGAGCACTTTGCGGAAGCGTCCCCCGCGGGCATCGGCGACAAGGGCGAGGCGCGGCCGATCGCCGAATGGCGCACGGCCTTCGCCGCGGTCGGCGAGGAAATTGCGAGCGCCGATACCGCCGTTCGCGACACCACGCGCAAGATGCGCGAGATCGATCGGCAGATCGCCCAGCTCGAAGTCGAGCGCAAGGCCAAACCGCCGAGCAAGCTCGAAGTCCGTATGGACATCGCCGCGCCGGCCGCGGCCAAGGCGACGTTGCGGGTCACTTACAATGTGCGTAACGCGCGCTGGCTGCCGCTTTACGACGCCCGGCTTGACACCGGCGCCAAGGACCGCAAGCCGCAGCTGGAGCTGGTCCGCCGTGCCGAAATCACGCAGTCGACCGGCGAGGACTGGTCGAACGTCACGCTTGGCGTCTCCACGGTCCGCGTCAGCCGCGGCGGCAGTGCGCCGGAGCTGGGCTCGCTGGTCGCGCAATATCCGCAACCGCCGAAACCAATGGCGCTCGGTGCGGCCTCCGATCTGGCGCGGCCCGCGCCAACTGTCCGCCAGCGCTCGGCGCAGTTCGAGCCCATGTCCAAGCTCGCCGAAGCGCCTGAACCGCGTGAGCGTGCCGACGAGCAGCAGGCGGTCGCCGAGATCGGCGACTTCCAGGCCACGTTCAGGATTCCCGGCCGCGTCAGCCTCGGCGCTGCCGAGGGCGCGAAGAGCCTGCGTATCGCGTCCATGAGTGTGCCGGCCGACCTCGCCGTGCGCGCGGCACCTGTGATGGACCCGACCGCGTTCCTCGAAGCCAGCTTCAAGCAGACCGATGAGGCGACATTGCTGCCGGGCAAGGTTGCGATCTATCGCGACGGCGTCTTCGTCGGCCGCGGCAAGATCTCGGCCTCGGCCAAGGACGACATCGTGCGGCTGGGCTTCGGCGCCGACGACAAGGTCAAGATCGAGCGCGCCGTGCTGAAGCGCAACGAAGGCTCGGCCGGCTTGCTCGTCACGACGTCGAAGACCGACGAGCGTTCGTTCAAGACCACCGTTCGCAACGGTCACGACTTCCCGATTCGTGTCGCGATCGAGGATCAGCTGCCGGTCAGCGAGAACGAGGACATCGTCGTCGAGATGCTGCCCTCGACCACGCCGCCGACCGCGAGCAACATTCGCGACAAGCGCGGCGTGCTGGAATGGTCGTTCGACGCCAAGCCCGGCGAGGTCAGGGACGTCAACTTCGCCTGGCGCATCCGCTGGCCGAAGGACAAGGGCATGGTGATCGTGCCGGCGGGTTAAATCCTCGCCGCAGACGCAGCCGCCCGCATCGATTGCGGCAGCACGTAAGGAACGCCGTCGGCCTGGTGGACGACGGCGTCGATCTCGAAGATGTCGCGGATGGTCTCGCGCGTGACGACCTCGGTGCGCGGGCCGTCGGCGGCGAGCTTGCCGCCGCTCAGCACGACCAGCCGGTCGGCGAAGCGGATCGCCAGGTTGAGATCGTGCAGGATCGCGATCACGGCGGTGCCGGTGCCAGCGCGGCGGCGCGCGGCCTCGACGAGGTCGATCTGGTGGCGCAGATCCAGGCTCGAGGTTGGCTCGTCCAGCAGCAGAAGCCCCGGTCCATGCTCGGCCTCGCCGCAGGCGAGCTGCACCAGCACGCGGGCGAAATGGGTGCGCTGCTGCTCGCCGCCCGACAGCGTCGGCAATTGCCGTTCGCGGAAATGCGCTAGGCCCACCTCGTCTAGCGCGGCATCGACGAGCCGGCCTGCCTCGCGCGCGCTGCGGTCGCCTGCGCCCATCAGCACGATCTCCTCGACGGTGAAGGGGAAGGTGACGTTGATGTGCTGGGACAGCATCGCGCGTCGCGCGGCAAGCTCGCGCGGCGTGTAGCTGCCGATGTCGCGCTGCTTCAGCCATACCTCGCCCTGGCTCGGACGGAGGTCGCCGGAGAGCAGCCGCAGCAGGGTCGACTTGCCGGCGCCGTTCGGGCCGATGATGGCGACCATCTCGCCGGCCGCAACCGTGAGGCCGACGCCATCCAGCAGCTTCGCGCGGCCGGCGCGCTTGCTTAAGTGTCGCGCCTCGATCACCGCGCTCATAGCGAGGCGAGCCCGCGTTGCCGCAGCAGGATCCCCAAGAAGACCGGGGCGCCGACCGCCGCGGTCAGAATGCCGATCGGCATCTCCGCCGGCGCCACGATGGTGCGCGCCAGCGTGTCGGCGCCGACCATCAGGATGGCGCCGAGCAGCACCGAAGCCGGCAGCAACAGGCGATGCGCCGGTCCAATGACGAGGCGAAGGAGATGCGGCACGACGATGCCGACGAAGCCGATGACGCCGCTGATCGACACCGCGACCCCGGTCATGGCCGAAACCATGACGATCGAGATCCGCTTGAGGCGCTCGACGTCGACGCCGCCGTGAAAGGCGTCAGCCTCGCCAAGCACCAGCAGATCGAGGCCGCGTCCGATGAAGGCGCAGGCGGCAAGCCCCATGGCGAGGATCGGCGCGAGCACCGCGACCTTGGTCCAGGTCGCGCCGCTCATCGAGCCGAGCAGCCAAAATGTAATGTCGCGAAGCTGGCGGTCGTCGGCGATGAACACCAGCAAGCCAATACCGGCATTGGTGATGGCGGTGATGGCGACGCCGGCGAGCAGGAAGATCGCGATCGAGGTCCGCCCCGCGCGGCTGCTGATCCCGTAGAGGATCGCGGTCGTTGCCAGCGAGCCTGCGAAGGCGGCGAGCGGCAATAGCTCCGTCTGGAGGACGCGCAACGTCTCGCCGAAACGCGAGTCCGTGAAGACGATCGCGCTTGCAGCGGCCAGCGCGCCGCCGCTGGAGACGCCGACCAGGGCCGGATCGGCGAGAGGATTGCGGAAGAGGCCCTGCATGATCGCACCGGCCGCGGCGAGAAGTCCGCCGACCATCGCGGTCGCCACAATCCGGGGGATGCGGATCGACCACAGCACGAGCTGGTCGCGTGCCGTCATGGCATCGGCGGTCGTGCTGCTCATGACGCCGAGCGCAGCAGGCAGCCGGGAAAGGGGAATGCCGGCCGCGCCCACGGTCAGTGCGACGACCGCGGTGGCCGCGAGCACCGCGAGCAGAAGAGGAATCGCGAACGATGCGGATCGCCGTCTCGCGCCGGCGTGTCGCTGCAGGCTCCGTGTCTCGGTCCCGACCGCCACGCTCATTGCCGGCAGTTCGCCGCCGACAGAGCCGACGTGAACGCGCCGCCCTGGTCCGCCAATGCCGGATAGAGCTTGACGGAGAGATCGCGCGCCGCCGCCGCCGTGCGCGGCCCGAAGCCGAGCAGATAAAGCCCGTCCATGGTGATGAAGCTCCTGTTGGCCGCGACCGGCGTCAGCGCGAAGCCGGGATGGGCATAGACCGCGTCGGCCTGGAGCGACTCCTTGCCGCGCTCGATCGACAGCACGAATTCGGGCCTGGCCGCCACGATCGCCTCGTCGCCGATGATCTTGTAGCCGTCGTAATCGTCGACGGCGTTCGCCGCGCCGGCGAGCTGGATGATCTCGTCGGCTGCGGTCTTGTGGCCGGCGACCATGGCACGCCCGTTCTGCAGCGACATCACGAACATCACGCGCACCGGCTTTTTCACCTTGGCGCGCAGCGCGCGGAGCTGGGCAAGATCGGCGCCGACTGCGGCGCTGAGGCATTCGGCGCGTGCGTCCACGCCCATGGCGTGGCCGACCAGCCTGATCTTCTCGATCAGGCCGTCCTCGGAGAAGGTTTCGGGCACCAGCACCAGCGGCACCTTCGCCGTCTCCAGGATGTCCATGGTCTCGCGCGGGCCCGACCCCTGGATCGCCAGGATCAGCGTGGGATTGAGGCCGAGCACGCCCTCGGCCGAGATCTGGCGCATGTAGCCGACGTTGGGTTTGTCGTGCAGCGCCGCCGCCGGATAAAGGCTCGTGGTGTCCACGCCGACCAGCCGGCTCTCGAGCCCGAGCGCATAGAGGATCTCGGTGATGGCGCCGCCGATCGAGACCGTGCGTGCGACGTCGGCAACAGTGACGTCGCGATTGCGCGCGTCATGCACGGTGATGCCAGCTGCGTGCGCGGCGGAAGCGAATGCGATCGTACCGGTCAGCAGGATCTGTGTGAGGGTGCGGCAAAATGTCATTGCAGGTTACTTCGTCAGGATCAGCTTGTTCTGCGAGGTCAAACGCAGGCGATAGGCGTCCTCGCCATGCGCGATGATGATCTCGCGCTCGTGCGCAAAGAGCTCGCGGCTGTCGATCCGGCTCCCGCGCACGGTGAGGGTTCTCGTTGTCGCGGAAGGACTTTCCGCCGGCCCGCTGCCGCTGTCTCCTGATGTTGCTGACATTGCCCGTGTGATGCGCCTTCGAAATTTCAGATGCCGCCTGTTTGTATAGGCGGCATCTGGCGCATTCCAACGGCGGAAATTTACAATCGATATAAACTGCAACCAGACGTCATTGACCGTCAGAGTGTTGCCACGTTACCAATCATGACAGCGGGCAACATGCCCGCGTCTTAAGAAGATCAGCCAGCCAGTCGTTCGCCTTGCGAACGCACGCCAGCCAAACGACTCCAAAAACTAAAGTGAAGTGCAGGCTGGGGCTGATATGGCTGACGGGGCTAAGTATTCGCGCGCCTTGATTTTGGGTGCGTCGGTGGTTTCAATCGCGGCATTGGCGACGGAGAGCGGTCTCGCGCAGACCGCATCGCCGCAGGCCGAACATGGGTCGCCGGAACGGCCGAAGCAGGCCAAGCGCAAGCCGGCCAAGCCGCTGGCTGCACAGCAGGCAACGCCTGACGCCTTGAACGCCCGAGCGCAGGCGGGCAGCGCCGCGCCGGTGCAGACGCTCGACACCATCACGGTCGCCGCAACCAAGACCAGGGAGCGCGCGATCGACGCGCTCGCGCCCGTCAGCTCGATCTCGCTCGACCAGATCCAGGGGCTTCAGCCGAACCGGCTGTCGGACGTCTTCTATTCGGTTCCCGGTGTTTCGTTCCAGGAACGCGGCGACGATCCCGCGACCGTCATCAACATTCGCGGCTTGCAGGATTTCGGCCGCGTCGCGGTCGTGGTCGACGGCGCGCGGCAGAACTATCAACGCACCGGCCACAACGCCAACGGCTCCTTCTTCCTCGATCCTGAATTGATCGGCGGCGTCGACGTCGTGCGCGGACCGACCGCCAACATCTACGGCTCCGGCGCGATCGGCGGCCTGGTCTCGTTCCGCACCAAGGACATCGCCGACGTGCTGCGTCCCGGCGAGCGCTGGGGTGTCGATCTCTCGGGATCCTACGGCTCCAACAACAATCGCGGCCTCGGCTCGGTGTTCGGCGGCGTGCGCGCCACGCCCGATGTCGATATCTTCGGCGGCGCGGTCTACCGCACGCAGGGCAATTACAAGGACGGCAACGGCACCGAGATCGGCAACACTGGCAACCAGGTCGAGAGCGGGCTGATGAAGCTCACGGTGCGGCCGGCCCTCGGTCACGAGGTCAAGTTCGGCGCCACCTTCCAGGACTATCAATACGACATCGGGCAGTTCAATCGCGGTCCGACGACCACCCAGGCGCTGATTGCGTTGAATCGCGGGTCGTCGGTCTACGCGTCCGATGCCAAGAACTACTCCGGAACCGTCACCTGGAACTACTCGCTTCCGAGCGACAATCTGTTCGACTGGCACATGTCGGTCTACGGCAATCGCACCGACAACGACCAGACCAAGACTTATCACTACGGCACGACACCATCGGCCTATTGCAACGGCGGCTTCGGCAACAACGTCTCGGGCTGCGTCGGCGACAAGCGCGGCTACGTCCTCAATACGTATGGCATCGACGCCAACAACACCACACGCTTCAACGTCGGCGACTGGCGCAATGCGCTCACCTGGGGCGTCGACGCGTTCCAGGATGACGTGATCACGACCGACAGCCGCGGCAATTCCAACATCACCACGCCAAGCGGTATCCGCACAGTGTCGGGTGGCTTCCTCCAGTTGAAGCAGAACTACAGCACCTGGTTCGAGGCGGTGAGCGCGATCCGCTACGATCGCTATGACCTGGATTCCGGCAAGACCAGCACCGGTGGCGACCGCTTCTCGCCGAAGATCACCCTGGGTGTGACGCCGGTTCCGGGCTTCCAGCCTTATGTTAGCTATGCCGAAGGCTATCGCGCCCCATCGATCACCGAGACCGTGATCTCGGGCGCGCATGCGACCGGTGGCGGACCGGCCTTCTTCGTCTGTCCGGACGGCACGGCCGGCCTGTTCTGCTTCCTGCCCAACCCGAACCTTCGTCCCGAGGTCGGCAAGAACAAGGAAGTCGGCATCAACCTGAAATACGACAACATCTTCAGTGCCAACGATTCGTTCCGCGGCAAGATCAATCTGTTCCGCAACGATGTCGGCGATTACATCGACCTCGTTGCTTCGGCGCCGGTCGCGGTGCCGCCATTCGGCTCGTTCAGCCAGTTCTATCAGTACCAGAACATCGCCAATGCTCGCATCCAGGGCTTCGAGGCGGAGACGATGTACGATGCCGGCGACTGGTTCATCGGTGTTGCCGGTCACTACATCCAGGGCAAGAACGTCGCGACCAATATCGGGCTTGCGACCATCACCCCGCGCAAGGTCGTCACGACCGGCGGCGTCCGCCTGCTCGATCGTACGCTGATCCTGACGGCGCAGTGGGCCTCGTACGGTCCCAACAACGATGTGCCCGCCGGCTATCTGCCTGCGACCGGCTACGAGCTGGTCAACCTGTACCTGACCTACAACGCGACCAGGGACATCGTGTTGTCGGCCTCGATCGACAACCTCTTGAACCAGTACTACCGGCCTTACGCCATTCCCGGCAGCTCGACCGACGGCACCACGCAGAACGACGTGCTGTGGTCGAGCCCGGGACCGGGCAGGGTCTACAAGGCCGGCATGAAGATCCACTTTGGAGGTGCGTGAGCCGACAGGCGTCGCAACACCAGCCATCTCCGCCGGGCCGCGCTGATGCTCCAGCGCGGTTTCGGCGCGTTTTCATCTTGATCAGAAGGAGAGACTTTTATGTTCATCGCCATGAATCGTTTCCAGGTGAAGAAGGGTGCGGAGACCGCGTTCGAAACGGTCTGGGCCACGCGCGAATCCTATCTCGGCGGCATGCCGGGCTTCGTCGAGTTTCATCTCCTGAAGGGCCCCGAGGCCGAGGATCACACGCTCTACTCGTCGCACACCACCTGGGTCGACAAGGCGGCGTTCGAGGCCTGGACGCGCTCCGAGGAATTCCGCCGCGCCCATGCCCGCGCCGACAACCGGACCGGCGAGAGCCTCTATCTTGGCCATCCCAAGTTCGAGGGCTTCGAGGTGATCCAGAGCGAAGGCAAGGCCGCGGCCGCTTGAGGCCGCGACGCAGGAGAGGAACTGGACATGCTGAGCACCGATCTCGCCGATCTCAAGGCGTACATGGCCGACAATCCCGGCGCGGTGATCGAGGACGTCGCGCGCGATCGCAAGGTCACCTCGCGTGCGGTGATCGAGGCGCTGCCCTCGTCGATGGTGCGCATGGGAGGCGGCGAGCATTTTGCCGCCGCCATGCAGGACATCGCACAATGGGGCGAGGTCACGCTGATCGTGCACACGGATGACGCGATCTTCGAATTCACCGGATCAATTCCCGCGGGCGAGATCGGCCGCGGCTATTTCAACCTGATGCAGCCGAAGGGCCTGCATGGCCATCTGCGCCATGAGCGTTGCGCAGGCATCGCCTTCGTCGAGCGCCCCTTCATGGGCAAGAATTCGGCCTTCGTCGCCTTCGTCAATGCCGACGGTGGCATCATGTTCAAGGTCTTCGTCGGCCGCGACGAGACCCGGGCGCTGCGTGCGGACCAGCTCGCGCGGTTTCGCCAGCTCGCGGATCGGATCGCGGCATAGCTTCCTTCTGTCGGTCGGGAGATCAGGATGCAAGGCAGGTCCAGGCTTCGGCACGTGATCCTAACCATCGCGCTGGCGCTCGCGCCGGCGCCGGCCTTCGCGATCGACGAGGCGCTGTTGCCGCGCAATCTGTCGCCGTGGGGCATGTTCCTCGGCGCCGACATCATCGTGAAGACGGTGATGATCGGGCTGGCCGTCGCCTCGGTGGTGACGTGGACGGTGTGGCTCGCCAAGACCGTCGAGCTGCGCCGCAAGAGTGCGCTCGCCGTGCAGCGGACGCGCGCGCTCGAGGGCCGGATGAAGCTGGCGGAGGCGGCGGAGCGGACCGGGGACGCCCACGATGCGGTCGCCCAGCTCATCCAGTCCTGCGCGAAGGAGGCCGAGCTCTCCGGCGGCATCGTCGACGACGGTCTTCAGGAGCGCGTGGCGCTGCGGCTGGAGCGGGTCGAGGCGGCGATGTCCAGGCAGATCGCGCGCGGCACCGGCGTGCTCGCGACCATCGGCGCCACCGCGCCGTTTGTCGGCCTGTTCGGCACGGTGTGGGGCATCATGAACGCCTTCATCGGCATCTCCGAGAGCCACACCACGAGCCTTGCGGTGGTCGCGCCCGGCATCGCGGAGGCGCTGCTTGCCACCGCGCTCGGCCTCGTGGCCGCGATCCCGGCGGTCGTGATCTACAATCATCTCGTCCGCGGCATCGCCAACTACCGCGCGCTGCTTGGCGATGCCTCGGCGCAGCTGATGCTGCGGGTGAGCCGCCAGCGCGACCACCGTGATTTCCGCCTGGCGCGGGCGGCGGAGTAGGCCATGGCGGCAAAGCTCGGCGCAGGTCCGGGATCGCCGCTCAAGCGCGGCGACCCCGGTGATCTCGACGTCACCCATGAGATCAACGTCACGCCGTTCATCGACGTGATGCTGGTGCTGCTGATCATCTTCATGGTGGCCGCACCGCTCGCCACCGTCGACATCGGCGTCGAGTTGCCGGCAACCGCCGCCGAGCCGGCGCCGCGGCCGGACAAGCCGGTGTTCGTCACCGTGAAGCCGGACCTCTCGATTGCCGTCGGCGAAGACGTCGTGGCTCGCGAGGCGCTCAGTTCCTCGCTCGACGCCGCCACCAGGGGCCGCAAGGACGAGCGCATTTATCTCCGCGCCGACAAGGCCGTCTCTTATGGCGATCTGATGGAGGTGATGAACAGCTTGCGCAATGCCGGCTACTTGAAGGTCGCCCTGGTCGGCCTCGACGGACGCGGCTGATGGCCGCGAGCGCCTTTGCCCTGCACGAGCCGCTCGGCGAGTGCGAGGGCGCCCGCTGGGGCGTCTCCGCCGCGGTGATCGTGGCGTTTCATGTCGCTGCCGCGCTGCTTGCGATGAGCTGGCTGAAGTCGCAACCGGAGCATGGCGTCAGCCTCCCGGCGATCATGGTCGACATGGCGCCGGTGACCTCGGCGCCGCAGTCAATGCCGGACGACGTCGCGCCCGGGCCCGTGATGCAGGAGGCCGACGCTTCGCCGCCGGAGCCCGCGCAGCGACAGGCGGTCGAGGAGACCGTCGCGCCGACACCGCCGCAGGACAAGCCTGACGTGGTGGCACCGCCTGAGCAGAAGCTGGAGCCGACACCGGCCAGGCCCGAACCCGCGAAGATCGTGCCGGTTGAAAAGCCTGTGCCGGAGAAGCCGAAGATCGTTCGCCGCGAGGCAAAAAAGCCCTCGGAGGCGATGCCCGTGCCGCGCACCAGCGCGCCGCCGCGCGCCGAGCGCGAGGCGCCCATGGCGTCCGCGATGAGCGCGGGCGCGGTGGCCTCGGCGATCGCGTCCTACAATCAACGCGTCCGCGCGCATCTGATGCGTTTCCACCAATATCCGTCCGGTGGCGGCGGTCAGCGCGGCGTGGCCAGGCTGAGCTTCACCCTCAGCCGCAGCGGGCAGGTCACGTCGAGCCGTCTCGGCGGCTCCTCCGGCGTTGCCGCCTTCGACGCCCAGGCCATGTCGATGATCCGCCAGGCCTCACCGTTCCCTCCGTTTCCCGACGAGATCAAGAACGGCGCGATGAGCTTTTCGATCCCGGTGGAGTTTACGGTGAGGTAGGGCGCGGTCTCCACAAACTCCGCCGTCGTCCCGGACAAGCGAGCCCTAAGCGCGCGCAGATCCGGGACCCATAACCACAGGGTCGCGTTTGGCGAAGATTCGTCACCACCATCTCGTGCCACAACTCCGGCCTGGGGTTATGGGTCCCGGATCTGCGCTTGCGCTTGTCCGGGACGACGGCGGAGTTTGTGGCGGCTGAAGAGAGACCGTTGCCTTACTTCGCCTTCAGAAAATCCGCGACCTCGAGCAGCATGAACTCGTCGTCGTCGGCCTTGTTGGGATCGCGGCTGGACGAGAACGGCAGGTTGTTGTCGTTGCCGACGATGATGTGGGTGTCGTCGACGCGATCGACGTTCTCGATGGTGAAGAACGGGAAGGTGTAGACGCCGTCGTTGAGCGGCTTTCTCGCCTTCTTGTCGGGATCCTTGATCTTCATGAGGTTGATATAGCCGATCTTGCGCACGGGCTTGCCGACATTGGTGTCGGTCAGCTCGATCTTGTAGATGCGCTTGAACTTGGCGACATCAGGGAAGCAGTTGTCGCCGCGAGTGCCCTGCGGGCAGGCCTTGTCGGCCGTGCCTTCGCCATTGTCGCGCTCGATGATGAGGCCGGAGGCCTGATCGATCATGTTGAAGTCGCCGATGGCGTTGCCGTTCTGCTCGAACACATATTGCCAGTAGCGGCCGGTGAACTTTTCCGCGGCGACGTCGAATTCGAGGATGCGGGAGGCTTCCTTGCCGTCGACCTTCTCCCAGTCCTTCTTGTCGGCATCCCACAGCGGGCCCTCGAGCAGGCCGTAGAGGAATTTGCCGTCCTTGGACGAGGCAAAGCCCTCAAACCCCTTGGAGCGGCGCAGGTTGACGTTGGTGTAGGTCGCGCCCGGCGCGCCCGGCGTCGCCACCGCCCAGTGATCGGGCGAGCGCACCGGCTTGCCGTCGGCAACCGTCTCGAACACACCGAGGATCTTGCCGGTCTTGTCGGCCTTGAGGATGTAGGGGCCGAACTCGTCGCCGATCCAGAAAGTATCGCCGATGATCTGGAAACCTTCGGTGTCGAAGTCGGAGCCGGTGAGGTAACGCTTCTGCGTGTCCTCATGGACGATGCGGAACGGCACGCGCCTGTCGGGATCGTGCAGGAAGATCGTCTCTAGCCGCTCGATCTTGCCGCTCGCCCAATCCATCTTGTAGCGGTTGAGATACAGCATCGAATCCGGCGAGTTGGCGCGTGCGCCCATGCCGTTGTCGGTGATGACCCAGTAGCTGCCGTCGGGCATGGTCTTGATGCCGGAATGGCCCTGGAGCGGCTGGCCCTTGAACGGCAGCGATACGCCGGTCGCCCGCTCATAGGATTTGCCCATCACGGTGCCGAGCGCGTCGACGCGCTTGCCGGTGGTGTACTTTCCGGAGGTCTTGAGATCGGCGGGCGCATCCGCCGGCGCGTCGATGAACGATTCGGCCGGCATCACCACGTGGCCGGCGAGCTTCGCCGGGAATTCACCTTCGCTCTGGGCGAGCGCCGTGCTCGCGGTGAGAATGATCGTTGCGACGGTGGCAAGAAAACTCGCGCGCATGTGCGTCTCCTGTTGGCGGACGCATGCCTTATGCGGATCCCTTGTTTCAGTTTTGTGAAAGCGGGCCAAAGGCCGCAGCCAAAGCCCCGGCGCGTTGCCGGGGTTTTGTCACTCCTTGCTCGGCGCTACCCGCCGTAACACGGTTTGCCGGCCATCTGATTTGCGCGGCTGCACCGCGGCAGATTTTTGGTCTGTGGTTGCTTGCTGCTCTTCTTGGTTGCAGTCGACGTTCCGGTTTGGGCCTGCGCGCTCGACGCAACGGGGACGAGAAACAGAACAGCGATGACGGTCAACACCAATGTCTTCATGTCAAATGCTCCAAAAAATCAAAAAATAACGTTCTGGAGCCTATGCAGCAGATCGTCGTCTGTAAAGGCGCCCGAGAACGCGATCCGGGCGCGTTTCGTGCGCCTCACAGGCTTGAATTCGTCCTATTCCTTTACCGCGCCGGCGAGGGCGCCGGCTTTGGCTGTGGCGGAATCTCGAAGCTGACCGTCTTGCTGTCGATCACGCGGTGCGTCGGATCGGCCAGCTCGAACAGCACCTTGTGCGGGCCCGGCTTCAGTCCGACCACGATCACGGTCTCGCCACTGGCATCGACAAAATGCCACGGCGCGTCGTCGACCGTAACGTGGACGTGGCCGATGCGTGGCGATACGTCGAGCGCGCCCTTACCGAACACCGGCACCACGCGCAGGTTTTCCGTCGCATACTGGATGAAGACGAGGCCTCGCGCCAACTGCTCGGCGAGCGGCGAATCGACGATCAGCCGGGCGGGCGCCTCGTTTTCGATCGCAACCAGCGGGGAGGGGCCACGCACGTCTCTGGCGGTCTGGGCGACGGCGGTCGCTGCAAACAATGTGGAGGCCGCCAGAACGGCCATGCAGTCGAGGGGGGCGTACATGGCCGTTCCTTCCGAAAGGATCAGGCGATCTTGCGGGCGAGGAAGTCGCGGATCAGCGGGACCATTTCGTCGAACTTGTCCTCGAGCGCGAAATGGCCGGTGTTGATGAGGTGAAATTCCACCTGGGGCAGGTCGCGTTTGTAGGGATGGGCGCCGTCGGCGGGAAAGATGAAATCGTTCTTGCCCCAGACGATCAGTGTCGGCGGCTTGTGCTTGCGGAAGTAGGCCTGCACCGCGGGATACAGCGGCAGGTTGGTCCGGTAGTCGTAGAACAGGTCCATCTGGATTTCGCTGTTGCCGGGACGGTCGAGCAGCGCCTGATCGTGCACCCAGTTGTCCGGTGAAATCCGGCTGACGTCGGACATGCCGTCGGTGTACTGGAATTTCGTGGTCTCCAGCGTGACGAGCTTCATCAACGCCTGCCGGCTCGCATCGGATCCGTCGGCCCAGTATTGCTTGATCGGATCCCAGAACTTCTTCAGCCCTTCGTCATAGGCGTTGCCGTTCTGCACGATCAGGCCGCTGACGCGCTCGGGATGCTTGAGCGCCAGCCGCCAGCCCACGGGAGCGCCGTAATCCATGACATACATCGCATAGCGGGTGACGCCGAGCTGGTCGAGCAGGCCGTCGACGAGCTCACCGAAACGGTCGAACGTGTACTTGAACGACGCGCGTGGTGGCATGTCGCTCTGGCCGTAGCCGGGGTAGTCGGGAGCGATCACGTGGTAGCGATCGGCCAGAGCCGGGATCAGGTTGCGGAACATGTGCGAGGAGGTCGGGAAGCCGTGCAGCAACAGCACCGCAGGTGCGTCCTTGGGCCCCGCTTCGCGGTAGAAGATCTTGATCCCGTCGACGGTGGCGGTTCGATGATGGACGACCGGATAGCCGGCGCCTTGCGCGCCGCCTTGCGACTTGGCCGATGCATTCTGCGGAGCCGCGGCAACAGCCAACCCGGACAATCCGAGAATCAGGCGCCGCCGATCGAGCCGGGCTGGCGCCGGTGTGAATTCTGCGATGCTCATGTCGGTCTCCCCGTTAAACTCGGTGGTCGGACGTCAGTCGTCCGCTCCTCAAACGCCTTGGTAGACCAGCCTGGTGAAGAAGCCGGGGTCGATCACGAACTGCCCCCATTGCGCGTCGAAGGCCGCGGTTGGCTTCGCCGCGACGGTTTCGTCCCGGGTGCGTCCCTGCGCCTTCAGCCGGGCGACGTTGTCGCGGATCGCGACCAGCATGTCGCGGAACGCCTGAAGCTCGGCCTTGTTGCTGACCGGCTTGCCATGACCGGGAATGATGATCGTATCCTTGTCGGTCGCCGCGAGATTGGCGTCGCATGCCGCGATCATCCCGTCGATGCTGCCGCCGGTCGAATAGTCGATGAACGGATAGATGCCGTTCCAGAATGTGTCGCCGACGTGGACGATGTTGGCTTCCACGAAGGTGACGGAGACGTCGCTGTCGGTGTGTGCGGGCCCGAAATATTTCAGGCTGATCGAGGCGCCGTTGAGACCGAGCTTGTGGCTGCCGGCAAACACTTCGCTGGGAATCCCGCCGGGTCCGAGCGGAAGGAAATTGTAGTCCCAGTCTTCGACGCGCTGAACGCCGAGGAGGTGCTTCCGGGTGTTCTCGTGTGCGATGATCTTCGCGCCGGCCGAATGCAGCCACTCATTGCCGTCGGCATGGTCGAAATGCCAGTGGGTGTTGACGAGATGGGTGACGGGATCGGTGCCGAGACCGGCCAGCGCATTGGTGAGCTGGGCGCGCGACACGCGGATGCCGGCATCGACCAGGAGCTTGCCGTCGGACCCGGTCAGGACGGCGATGTTGCCGCCGGAGCCTTCGAGCACGCTGATATTGTTGCGCAGCCTGTAGGCCGTGATCGGAGAAATTGCCGCACTGTCCTTGATCAGGCTGACGAGGCCGCGCGCCTCGGCGTAGGCCTCGCGCGGTGTGAGCCATCCGGCGGAGGCGGCGAACGTGGCGCCACCGACGCAACACAGGCAAAAGCCGCGCCGCGATAACGAATTTGGCGATCCCATGCAATTCTCGCTTTCTCGAGCGATAAATTGACGGCGCCAGCGATCGACCCGCCATCACCGTGACATGATGGGACGGAAGAAGTGAGCAGTCTATCGCGATTGCACGATCGTCGCGTGCAACCGCCGATTACTCCTTTACCGCGCCGGTCAGCGAAGACACGTAGTAATCCACGAACAGCGAGTAGAAGATCGCAACCGGCAGCGAGCCGAGCAGCGAGCCCGCCATCAGCGCGCCCCACTGGTAGACGTCGCCGGTGACGAGCTCGGTCAGGATCGCGACCGGCACGGTCTTGTTGGCGCCGCTCTGGATGAAGGCGAGCGCATAGATGAACTCGTTCCAGGACAGCGTGAAGGAGAAGATGCCGGCCGAGATCAGGCCGGGCACGGCCAGCGGCAGCGTGATCCGGCGCAGGATCTGGAGCCGCGTCGCGCCGTCGACCAGCGCGCATTCCTCGAGCTCGTAGGGGATCGACTTGAAATAGCCGATCAGGAGCCAGGTGCAGAACGGCACCAGGAAGGTCGGGTAGACCAGGATCAGCGCCATCGGTGAGTCGAACAGGCCGAACTGCACCACGACGGTGGCGAGCGGAATGAACAGGATCGACGGCGGCACGAGGTAAGCGAGATAGATGCCGAGGCCGACATAAGGGCTGCCGCGGAAGCGCAGGCGTTCGATCGCATAGGCGGCAAGCGTGCTCGCGATCAGCGACAGCGTGGTCGAGCCGATCGCGACCAGCATCGTCGTCCAAAGCCAGCGCGGATAGGCGGTGTCGAACAGGAGATGCTTGATGTGCGCCAGCGTCGGCGAGGAGATCCAGAACGGATTGTGCGCCTTGTAGTTCATCAGCTCGGCGTTCGGCTTGAACGAGGTGATCGCCATCCAGTAGAACGGAAACAGCAGGATCAGCACGAAGCAGCCGAGCGGCAGGTAGATCATCATCAGCCGCCGCAGCCCGGAATCCCAGGCCATGGTGTCGGGCGCCGCCTTGGTGTCGGGTGTGGCTTGCGCGACCGTGTCAGTCATTGCTCTCTCCCTGCTGCCATTTGCGGCGCGCCAGGCCGAAATAGGAGAACAGCGTCGCGAACACCAGGAACGGGATCATCGACACCGCGATGGCGGCGCCTTCGCCGAGCTCGCCGCCGGCAATGCCGCGCTGGAAGGCCAGCGTTGCCAGCAAATGGGTGGAGTTGCCGGGGCCGCCGCGGGTGATGGCGTAGACGAGCTGGAAGTCGGTGAAGGTGAAGATGATCGAGAACGTCATCACGATGGCGAGGATCGGCATCATCATCGGGAAGGTGATGTAGCGGAAGCGCTGCCAGGCGCTGGCGCCGTCGAGCATCGCAGCCTCGTAGAGCGAGGGCGAGATGGTCTGCAGGCCCGCCAGCAGCGAGATCGCGACGAAGGGAATGCCGCGCCAGATATTGGCGACGATCAGCGAGAAGCGCGCCGGCCAGGGCGAGCCGAGGAAGTCGATGTTGCTCGACCGCCAGTGCAGCACGTCGACCAGGAGATAGGAGATGATCGAGAATTGCGGATCGTAGATCCACCAGAACGCCAGCGCCGAGAGCACCGTCGGCACGATCCAGGGCAGGAGAATGATCGCCCGCAGCAGGCTCTTGAACGGAAAATGGTTGTTGAGCAGGAGCGCCAGCCAGAAGCCGAGCGCGAACTTCCCGAACGTCGCTATGCCCGTGTAGACCACGCTGTAGAATACCGCGTTCCACCACAGGGGGTCGGTGAGCAGATACTGGAAGTTTTCCAGGCCGACATAGTCGCCCTTGCGGCCGATCGTGGTGTCGGTGAAGGCGAGCCAGATGCCGAGGCCGAGCGGATAGGTCAGGAACACCGCCAGCAGCCCGATCGCGGGCGCAAGGCACATCACGATCAGGAACGGCTTGTAGTCGAACAGGCGCACCAGCCAGGACGGCTGCCGCTGGGCCAGGGCGAGAGGGGGAAGTGTGGTCACGGACATCGTGTCGTTGTCCTGTCGTTGAAGGTCACCCCGCCGTCATTGCGAGGAGCGAAGCGACGAAGCAATCCAGACTGCCTCCGCGGACACGCTCCGGATTGCTTCGCTTCGCTCGCAATGACGGCCGCGCCGCCGGCCGTTACTTCTGCCGCCGGAAGTACCGCTTGCAGCGCTGTTCGGCTTCCGCGGCTGCGGCTTCCGGCGTGGCAGCGCCGGTCGCGACCGACGCGCACATCTGAATCAGCACGTAGTCGGCGCTGACGGCGCCGGTCGCCGTCGAGATCGGGCCCCTGTAGCCGTCATAATAGGTGCTGTTCATGGTGTCCTTGAACAGCTTCACCTTGGGGTCCTGCGACCACACGGCGGCATCGGCATAGGCGGCCAGCGGCTGGGCCCAGTAGCCGGAGTTGGCATTGAGCCACGGCTCGTACTGGTCCTTTTCCAGCATGTATTGCAGGAAGGCCTTTGCGGCGTTGGGATACTGGCTGTGCTTGAACACCATGGCGTTCAACGTCAGGCCCGCCATCGGCGAGATCTTGGCGACGCCCTTCGGCAGCAACTGATGCTCGCTGTCGTCGGCGATCGCCTTGGTCGCCGGATCGTTCTTCAGCGAGAAGTACAGCGAGACGCCGTTGGCGGTCAGCGCGATCTCCTGCGAGGAGTAGGCGCGGTTGTTGCTGACGTCGTTCCACGAGGTCGTGCCGGCGATGAAGGTCGGGTAGAGCTGCTTGACCCAGTTCAGCGCGGCAATCGTCTCCTTGCTGTTGATGGTGACGTTACCCTCTTCGTCGAGCAGGGCGGCGTTGTGTGACCACAGTGCCCAGTTCGCAAAACCGTTGCCGTCGCCCTTGGCGTTGCCGAGCGCGAAGCCGGCCGGCTTGCCGGCCTTCTGCAGCTTCTGGCAGAGGTCGACGATGCCGGCGTGGTCCTCCGGCACCTTGTCGAAGCCGACCGATTGCAGGATCGACTTGCGGTAGATCAGCGGACCCGCGGTGGCGCCGAACGGCAGTCCGATCCAGGCGTCGCTCTTGTTCCTCTTGCCGTAGCGCTGCGCCAGCGGCAGCCAGCCGCCGTAACGCTTGCCGACATAGTCGGCGACGTCGGTCAGCTCGATCAGCTTGTCGATGTAGATGTGCGGAGCATCGGAGAAGCCGATGATGATGTCGGGGCCGGCACCGGAATTGGCCGTCACCGCGGTCTGCTGGTTGATGTCCTCCCAGCCGACGAAGTCGACCTTGACCTCGACCCCGGTCTCCTTGGTGAACTTGGCCGCATTGGCGCGAAACACGTCCTCGTCGGCCTGGACGAACCGCACCGGCCGCAGCATGCGCAGGCTCGCGCCCTTCTCGATCGCGAGCTTGGGGGCCGGCACATCGGCGGCCTTGATCTGTGATGGCGGTGTTTGCGCCGCAGCACCGGTTGCCGCGAACGTCGCAGCGGACAGGCCCAGCGCCAAGGCGTCACGACGTGTCAGGTCGTTCCTCATCAGTTCCTCCCTGTTGTCTCCCTTCCCGGCGTTGATCGCCGGTGAAGGGTCTTCCGGTTTCCGGCGCGTCGTGCGGCCGGCCGCCTAGCTGTTCGGTCCGCGATCCATGCTGACGGGCTGCCAACGGCGGAGCGCGGTGCTTTGCAGTACCGACGGATTGACGCAGCTTACCGGCCACATGCCCTGAAGCACCAGTGACAATTCGTAGCCCACGCGGCGCTTGCGTGCCTCGTCGAACCGTGCCGAGGCCGAGGCGACATGGGCGGTCAGGGTCACGTTCTCCATGCTGAGGATGGGATTGTTGTGCGAGGGCGGCTCCTTCTCCAGCACGTCGAGGGCGGCGTGCGCGATCCAGCCCTCTTGCAGCGCCTTGATCAGGCTCTCCTCGTCCACCGTGGCGCCGCGACCGGTATTGATGAAGATCGAGCCCTTCTTCATCTGCCGGAAGTGCTTCTCGGTCAGCATGTGGTGCACTTCGGGCCGCGCGGGCGCGTGCATCGAGACGAAGTCGGATTGCGAGAGCACTTCGTTCAGCGTCGCGGGGATGACGCCGTGGTCGTACATCAGCGTCTCCTGGATGAAGGGGTCGTAGGCCATCATGCGCAGGCCGAAGGGCGCGGCGCGCTTCGCAACTGCACGCGCGACGCGTCCGAACGAGATGAAGCCGAGCGTCTGGCCCATCAGCCGCGGGATCTTCAGCAGCGCCGGCCGGCCCTCGGCCCAGCGGCCGCTGCGCACCATCCTGTCCTGCTCGACCAGGCGGCGGAAGCCGGCGAGCAGCAGCATCATGGCGTGGTCGGCGACCTCCTCGATGAAGGTGTCGGGGATGTTGGTGACGGGAATGCCGCGCGCGGTGGCGGCCTTCACGTCGACGCTGTCCACGCCGACCGAGCCGAGCGTGATGACCTTGCAGCTCTCCAGTGCGTCGATGATCGACTTGGTGATTGGGATGCCCTTGGCATAGATGGCGTCGGCGTTTTTCGCGGCGGCAATGAACTCGGCCTCGTTGGCCGGAGCTTCGACGATCTCGGCGTCGATCGGATCGAGCGCCTCGCGCTCGTAGGAATAATCGCTGCCCGCGACCGTGAAGCTCGCGCCCTTCGGCGTCACCACCCTGTATTTCGGCATTTCCTGCTCCCGATTTGGTTTGTCGGTTCTTGTTGCGGCCCGGCCTTCTCGGCGGGCCTTTGCGTCTTTTACGCGAAATCGGGGTGCGTGCGTACAATCGCCGGTTGCCGGCTTGACCATTATTTGCCGGTTTTCGCGGCATCGTCAGGGCTTCTACGGAGGCACGTAAGTAACTTGCTAAGGGGTCACACACTAAAAGTTGATTCAAATAAAAAGGTCTGCGCGAGCCCGCGTCACCCGAGGAGCCCATCGTGAAGTTGAGCAATCTGAAGATCGCCCCCAAGCTTGGCATCCTTGTCGGTGTTACCCTGTTCGGCCTTTGCATCTCCGGAGTTCTCGCCGGCTACCTGATGAAGCAGGAGATGGTGAATGCGCGCATCGACCAGGCCAAGGCGATCGTCGAGTTGGGGCGCAACTACGCCGCTGCGCTGAAGAAGCGCGTCGATGCCGGCGAGATGACGAAGGACGCGGCCATGGCCGAGCTTCGCCGCTACGGCAATGCGATGACCTACGACAACGGTGCGGGCTACCTGTTCGGCACGTCCTATGACGGCATCACGCAGCTTGCCCCCGATCCGAAGCAGATCGGCGCCAACCGCATGGATGTGGTGACCAACGGCCGCAAGCTGTCGGTCGAGCTGATGGATGGCGTCAAGGCCAATGGTTCGATCCTGCTGTATTATGAATACATGAAGCCCGGCCAGGAGAAGCCGATCCGCAAGCTCGGCTACGCGGTCGCCGTTCCCGGCTTCGACATGTATCTCGGCACCGGCGCCTATCTCGAGGATATCGACGCCAAGATGGGGCCGGTCTACTGGCTGCTCGGCCTCGCCATGCTCGGCATCGTCATCGTCGCCGGCAGCGTCGCCTGGATGATCGGACGCAGCATCAGCCGTCCGCTGGCGCTGCTCGGCGCCCGCATGAAGGATCTCGCCGACGGCAAGCTCGAGGGTGACATTCCCGGCGTCGGCCGCGGCGACGAGGTCGGCGCAATGGCCTCGACCGTTCAGATCTTCAAGGACAATGCGGTCCGTATTCGTGACCTCGAGAAGACCGAGGCGGACGCCAAGGAACGCGCCGCGGCGGATCGTCGCAGCGCGATGGAAGAGATCGCCAACGACTTCGAACGCAGCGTCAACGGCATCGTTCGCTCGGTCTCCTCGGCCGCGGCCGGCATGCAGAGCACGGCGCAGTCGATGACGGCGACCGCGAGCGATGCCTCGTCGCGCGCGGCGACCGTCGGCGCGGCCTCGCAGAAGGCCTCGGGCAATGTCGGCACGGTTGCCGCCGCCGCAGAAGAGCTGTCGAGCTCGGTTGCGGAAATCTCCCGCCAGGTGACGCGTTCGACCGAAGTGGCGAGCCGGGCGGTCAACGACGCCGAGCGCACCAACGCCACGGTGCAGGAGCTCTCCACCGGCGCGGAGAAGATCGGCGAGGTGGTCAAGCTCATTCATTCGATCGCGGCGCAGACCAACCTGCTCGCGCTCAACGCCACCATCGAGGCGGCCCGCGCCGGCGAGTCCGGCCGCGGCTTCGCCGTCGTCGCCTCCGAGGTCAAGGCGCTCGCCAACCAGACCGCGAAGGCCACCGAGGAAATCTCCGCCCAGGTCGCGGCGATGCAGACCTCGACCAGCGATGCGGTCGCGGCGATCGGCGGCATCACCCAGACGATTGCCGAGATGAGCGAGATCACGGCGGGCATTTCCGCCTCGATCGAGCAGCAGGGCGAGGCGACGCGCGAGATCGCCCGCAACATCCAGTCGGTCGCGGCCGGCTCGAGCGAGATCAACGCGAATATCGGCAGCGTCACCTCGGCCGCGGAAGCGACCGGCACCGCCGCCACCGACGTGCTCACCAACGCCCGCGAGCTGGACAGCCAGTCCGGCGCGCTGCGCAGCGCGGTGGACGGCTTCCTCGCCAAGGTGCGCGCGGCGTAAGCTCAAGCGCACGGAATACGTAGGGTGGGCAAAGACGCGTAAGCGTCGTGCCCACCTTTCTTTTTGAGTTCGCTGTGACGTCTCGGTGGGCACGTTACACTTTGCCCACCCTACGAGACCGTCTTACTGCTTCTCGATCTTCGCGTTGGTGATCAGCTTTTCCCACAGCACCAGCTGCTCGTTCACGAAGGTGCCGAGCTGTTCCGGCGTGCCCGAGAAGGCATCCATGCCGAGGGTGGCGAGCTGCGCCTTGATCTCCGGCTTCTCGACGATCTTCCTGATCTCGGCGTTGAGCCGCGTCACGATCTCCTTCGGCATGCCGGCCGGACCGAAATAGCCCTGCCACGAGGAGATGTCGAAGTCCGGCACGCCGGCCTCCTGCATCGAGGGCAGGTTCGGCACCAGCGGAGAGCGGTCCTTGGTGGTGACGGCGAGCGCGCGCAGCGCGTTGCCGTTGACGTGCGGCAGGCCGGTCAGGATGTCTACGAACATCATCGAGACGCGGCCGCCCATGACGTCGTTGAGCGCCGGCGGCGAGCTCTTGTAGGGCACGTGCAGCAGGTCGAGCCCGGCATTGTGCGCGAAGGTCGCCCCCGACACGATCGCCGACGACGAGCCCGAAGCGTAGCTCAGCTTGCCCGGATTGGCCTTGCCGTAGGCGACCAGCTCGCCGACGGTCTTGGCCGGCACCTCGGGGTGAATGACCAGCATGAAGGGCAAATCGCCGGTGCGCGCGATCGGGGTGAAGTCCCTGACCGGATCGTAAGTGAGGCTCTTGAGCAGGTAGGGATTGGCCGAATGCGTCGTGTTGGTCGTCACCAGCAGCGTGTAGCCGTCGGGGGCGGCGCGCGCGACAAAGGTCGCGGCGATCATGCCGTTGGCGCCCGCCTTGTTCTCGATCACGATGCCGACGCCGAGCGCCTGCGACAGATGCTGCGAGATCAGCCGCGTCGTGGTGTCGGTGCCGCTGCCGGCCGCGAAGGGCAGCACCAGCGTGATGTTGCGGCTGGGGTAATTGTCGGCCTGTGCGGCGGTCGAGGCGGCGAGGCAGAGCGCGGCCGTGCCGATGGTGCGCAGGTTTCGAATCAACGCTGAAAGCATGTCTGGTCGTTCCCTCTTTTTTCGTTGGCGGGGAACCTAGCTTCTCTTTGTTGGAATCGGAAGGCTCGAGTTTGTCGCCTTGTCTCCGCGTCGCGGAATTATTTCACCGCCGCACCCTGGCGCGAGGCGATCACGACGCCGGCGAGCACCAGCGCGTAGCCGATCAAATGAAACGGCTGGAGCTTTTCGCCGAGCAGCAGGATCGCCATCGCCGAGCCGAACACCGGTACGAGATGGAAGAACGGCGCGGCCCGATTCGGCCCGATCAGCGCCACGCCGCGGTTGAAGAAGAGATAGGCGAGCGTCGACGGGAAGATCAGGATGTAGCCGAGCGTCGCCAGCGTCACCCCGTCGAATTGCATCACGCTGCCGCTCCAGGCCTCCCAGACGGCGGTGGGCAGCAGCATGATCGCGCCACAGCAGGTGGTGAAGGACAGGAAGGAGAGCTGATGGACCTTCGGCCGGCGCGGGATGAAGGCGGAGTAGAGTCCGAATGCCACCAGCGAGGACGCGAACATGATGTCGCCCCTGTTGAAGCTGATGCTGGCAAGGGCGGAGAGATCGCCGCGCAGGATGATGGTCAGCACGCCGAGAAGCGAGATCGCGATGCCGGCGAGCTGCGCAGCCGTCAGCCGCACGCCGAACAGCGCCAGCGACCACAGCGCGACGAACAGCGGTCCGGCCGACTGAATCAGCAGCGCGTTCAGCGCTTCGGTGTATTGCAGCGCCCAGTACGAGATCGCGTTGTTGAAGGCAAAACCCACCAGCGACAGGAACAGCATCAGGGGCAGGCTCTTGCGCAGAGCCCGCCAGTCGCGCTTCAGATGCGGCCAGGCGAACGGCAGCAGGATGAGGAACACGCCGAACCAGCGGATCGTGGTCACCGTCAGCGGCGGCACATGCGCGCCGACATGGCGCGCGAGCACGATGTTGCCGGCCCAGAACAACGAGCTCAGGCTGAGCAGCAGATAGGGCTGGTTGTTGAGCCAACTGGCCGGATTCGAGGCTGGTGGCGCGGGCGAAGCGGTCGTCATTGGGGTCAGATACAACCTTGCGCCGGATTGCCGTCGCGACACAAGTCACGCCGCCGCAATGCTACAATGCACGCATGACCTGAGGAGGTGCCGTTGGCGGTCAATATGTTGAACATCAAGGGCCTGGAAGGGCTCGACCGGCATGCGCCGGTGGTGATGCTGAACCTGATGCGCTTCCACGCGCGCTCGCGCGACGGTGACGGTTCGGGCTGGGACGCCTATTTGCGCTACAGCGCGATCACCGTTCCCATGATCAAGGCACGCGGCGGCACACTGCTCTGGACCGGCGAGGCCAAGGCGGTCGCGCTCGGCCCGCAACCGGGCAATGACTGGGATTTCGTCGCGCTGGTCCACTACCCCACCGTCGCAGCCTTTCTCGACATGATGACGTCGGAGGCCTACGAGCGTGAAGCCGACCCCCACCGCGTCAACGGCTGCGCCGAGCACGTCATCATCGCGACGAGCGAGGCGTACAGCAAGTTCAAGATGAAGTAGCGCGCGCTCTTGCATGTGAGCCTTTCGCGAAGGCAGAGCCGCCGGCCTATTTCTTCCGCTCCGCGCGCGCATCCGGCATCGACGCATCCACAGCGGCGTGGCACGCCGTCTGCAACAGGCGGCAGACCTCCTCCGTCGACCGCTGCGGGCTCAGCGCTGCGAAGGTCGGATAGCTCGTCAGTACGAAGATCAGGTCGACGGCATCCTGCATGGCCCGCTTTGCGGCACGGCTCTCGGTGATGCGAGTCACCAGCCCCGTCACAAGCTCACGCCGCCGTTCGTTGCGCGCGACCAGCGCATTGCCGAATTCGGGATCGGTTGCGATCGCCTGGTTGAGGCCGCCGATCGCGGGGTCGTGCGCCCAGAAGGTGCAGAAGATCGCGACGACGCGATCGAGCGCGGCGCGTGGATCCGGCAGCGCCATCACGTCGGCCAGTTCGAACAGCCCGCCCTGCCGTGCGATGTCGTCGAACACGGCCTCCAGCAGTCCGCGCCGGGATCCGAACTGGTTGTAGACGGTCAGCCGCGTGACGCCGGCCGCCTTCGCCACCACGTCGAGCGAGAAGTTCGCCATGCTCGCATCCTTGCGCAGCAGGCGCGCGCCGGCCGCGATGATGCGTTCGCGCGTCTCCGCGGCCGCGGAGGCGCGGACCGAGCTCACATAGCTGCGCTTCGGCATCGCCCTGCCATTGTCTTGACGTATTGATTATACATACTGTATATCCAATTTAGAAGCCGGTTTGGAGCTTGCCATGCAGACTGCCCTCGTAATCGCACTGTCGCTTCATGTGTTGTCGTCCGTGTTCTGGGCCGGATCAAGCTTTGCGCTGGCGCGAACCGGAGCAGCCGGGGGCGAGCAGCTCGTCGGTCCGCAACTCGGCGCGGCGATGATTGCGATCCTCACCGGCGGCTATCTCGGGCATCTCGTTCATTCCGGCAGTTTTGGCGCGGCCGAGCAAGTGCTCGCGCTTGGTGCGGTTTGCGCGCTGATCGCAGCCGGCGTTCAGGCCGCAACCGGTCCTCGTGCGCTGCTGAGCTTGCGTCGTGGCACGAGCGAGGCGACCAATGTGCGTTCGCGCATCGCGACCGCCCAGCGCGTGGCCGCCGCTCTGCTCGCCATCACCGCCCTCTGCATGGGCGCGGCGCGCTACATCTAGGGGCTCGTTCATCCAAGGTAACAGCCGACGGCGAGGCGCCACAACGGCCCCGAGGCCGGCAGGCACTCTCGCAAGCAGAACTTTGCAATAGCGCGGCATCCCGCCGCTGAAGAAGGAAAAGCAATGTCCAGGATGATTCTGCTGAACCTGCCCGTGCGCGATCTCGCCGCATCGACGGCGTTCTATGTGGCGCTCGGCGGTACGGTGAACCCTCAGTTCTCGGGCGAGAGTTCGACCTCGCTCATGATCACGGACGCGATTGGCGTGATGCTGCTGACCCACGACCACTATCGCCAATTCACCAAACGCCCGATTGGTGACCCGCGCCGCGACAGTCAGGTCTTGATCGCCCTCACGGTCGATGACCGCGACGCCGTCGATGCAACGCTGACTCGCGCGGTGGCGGCGGGTGGTCGCGCCGATCCCAACCCGGCACAGGATCTCGGCTTCATGTATAACCGCCACATTGAAGATCCGGACGGCTATGTTTGGGAAATCGTATGGATGAACCCATCAGCGAGCACCTGACCGCAGAACGCTGCGCGGCGAGCTGACAGGGCGGGCTAGCTCGCCTGCTTCCTTGACGCCGCGAACACGCCCGACAGCACCAGCGCGAAACCGATGAAGTGGAACGCCTGCGGGCGTTCGCCCAGGAAAACCATCGCCATGATCGAACCGAACACCGGCACGACGTGGAAGAACGGCGCGGCGCGGTTGGCGCCGATCAGGCGCACCCCGCGATTGAAGCAGAGATAGGCGAGGGTGGAGGGGAAGACCGCGACATAGAACAGGGTCAGCAGGTTCGGCGCGTCGAACTTCATCACGGGCCGCGCGGACAATTCCCAGATCTCCAGCGGAATGAGGCAGGCGGCGCCGGCGCCGAAGGTGAAGGCGAGGAACGACAGGCCGTGCATCGCCGGCCGCTTCAGGCTCAGCACCGAATAGAGCGCGAAGATCAGCAGCGCGAGGAGGAAGATGAGGTCGCCCTTGTTGAACTCGATGTTCGACAGCGTGGTGAAATCGCCATGCAGCAGGATGGTCAGCACGCCGCACATCGACAGCAGTACGCCGAAGGCCTGCGCCGCGGTGAGCCTGATGCCGAGGATCGCCAGCGACCACAGCGCCACGAGCAGCGGCGCGGCCGACTGGAGCAGCAGCGTGTTGAGCGCCTGGGTGTGCTCCAGCGCCCAGTATTGCAGGGTGTTGAAGGCGCCGATGCCGGTGATCGAGAGCGTCACCATCAGGCCGAGCTTGCCGCGGATCGCCGGCCAGTCCTGTGCGAGATGTTTCCAGGCGAACGGCAGCACCAGGAGGAACGCGAAGGACCAGCGCAGGAACGACAGCGTCACCGGCGGGATGTGGCCGGCGGCAAGCCGCCCGACGATGGCGTTGCTGGCCCAGCACAACGCGGTGATGCTGAGCAGCAGGTAAGGCTGGTTCGCGACCCAGTTGTGACCGGATGTTTCGGCGCTCGTGGTCTGGCCCGTGGCGGACATTGTGATTGTTATGGCCCCGCGTCATGCGCCGAAGCCCCCGGCCCGGCGATGTCCGGGCCGGCTCATGGCCCGGCACCGTCCAAAGACACGGAAATATGCCTGATATCAATGGCGCAGATGCATCGCCATCATGCGCCGCGCGGAACGGCGAAACTTCAGGAAGCCGCCTGTGCGCCGCTTGGCCCCGCATTCGGGTGCATCGCTGCCCGTGCGGCCCAACCTCCGCCGAGAATCGCGCCGGTAAAGCCGCCGCCGCCCGTGAACGCCGAGGCGAGATAAAGGCCGTTGATGGCGGTCGCCGGCATTGGCTTGAATCCGCGCGTTTGCGGTGCGAAGCCGTAGATCGCGCCGCCGGGCGTGTTGAGGTAATGCGCGAAGGTTTCGGACGTCGACATCTCGCGCTGCGTGATCGCGCCGGCGATTCCGGGATAATTCCGGTCGAGATCGGCAATGACGAGATCCATCCAACGCTCCTTGCGGGAGCGCTTTGCTTCGGCGGACAGACCGGTCCAGTTCGCGAGCCGGTCGACGCCGACGAGCGCGCCGAGATAAGGCGGTCTCTCGTTCAGGCCCGTATCGATCTGATCGTAGGCGACGAAGCCGTAGGGGGGGAGACGTGCCGGTGGATCCTCGCCCAGCAGTGCGCCGGCCTCGCGGAAACCGGAGAGTTTCGTCAACCACCCCGGCAGCACGCTGGTCGAATAGTGCCTGACGCCGAAATCGTCGGACGGCCGGCTGAGACCGATCGCTATGCTCCAAAGTGAGATCGATGGTTGCCGGTCTTCGTAGCGCGACAGGAACGCGGCGCGCTTGTCCTGCGGCAGCATCGAGGCCAGCACGGAGGGCGCCGCGTTGCCGAGCAGAATCGGCGCCAGCTCCTCGCGCACATCATCGGCCCTCGTCGCGCGATGACGCACGCCGCGGGCGCGGGCGCCGTCGACCAGAATGGTCTCGACCTCGCGTCCCGCCTCTACCGCACCGCCCGCGTCGCGAATGATCGCGATCAGGCGATCGCTGAGCGCCTGCGACCCGCCGCGGACATAGTGTCCGCCGCCGACGAGATAGGAGGCCTGCGGAATCGCAAACTGGATGAAAGGCATCGTGTCGGGATCGTCGGTGTAGTAGCTGAGGTTGGAGGCAAGCGCGAGCTTGATCGCCTCGCTGTCACCGAACAGGCGGGTGAGCACTTCGCTCAAGGTCGCGTGCCGGTCGCGGATCAGCGGCCACAGGCGCCACGGCAATGTCGGCGCGTTCCAGAGCCACCAGTCGCGGTCGTCCTGATGCTCGCTCATCAGCGCCACCGCCTGCCGGACGGCGTCGATGCGCTCGAAATATTGGGCGATGCCCTTGGCGTGCGCCGGAAACTGCGCCTTCGCCGCGGCCGAGGCGGCTTCGAGGCCGTGCGGCATCACGAAGGGGCGCTCGAACAGAGGGCTCCGCACCTCGTGCAGCGCGCCGACATCCACGAAGGGCAGATCGCGATCGATGCCGAGCGCGCGCAGGATCGGAAGCTTGGGATCGGAGGCGTCCAGGCCGTCGATCTCGTGCAGCGAGGCCTCGATCGCGAGCTGGCCGTGACGATAGACCGTGGCCGCTCCCCCGAAATTCTGGTTGCGCTCGAGTACCAGAACCTCGTGGCCTGCGCGGGCGAGCAGGGCCGCCGCGGTCAGGCCGCCGAGCCCCGATCCGATGGTGATGGCGTCAAAGCTGCGTGACATCTCGGGTGACCTCGCTGCAACATTGAGGCAGACGCCTGGTCCGCCTCCATGGCTCCCGGTTCCATACTAGGAGCGCGCAGCAGGGGGCGCGATTGACCTGCGTCAATCGCTGTCGGTGGAAATTTGTGCGGGTCCGAAATGATCTGAAATATCGCGGTCACAAATCTCTATCGCTTGCGTTTGCTGCGGATCGCGAAGGGCTTCAGCAGCTCGGCGCAGGCGAGATAGACGACGACGAGCAGCGCGATGCCGGCCATCATCAACGGCGGCGGCGCGACAAAGCCGAACCAGGTGCCGACCGGGGTGAACGGCACGACCATCGCGACCAGCAAGGCGATCAGCGACGAGGCCGACAGCACTGGATCGGGCCAATTGCGCCACGGTCGGCCGTTGGTGCGGATGACGAAGATCACCAGGATCTGCGTCGCCATAGATTCGATGAACCAGGCGGTGCGGAACTCGCCGGGCGATGCGTGAAACAGCATGATGAGGGCGCCGAAGGTCAGGAAGTCGAACACCGACGACAGCGGTCCCATGATCGCGGCGAAGCGCGCCAGGTTCGACATGCTCCACACCTGCGGCTGCGCCGTTGCCTGCGCCGAGACCCGGTCGAAGGGAATGCCGAGCTCCGAGAGATCGTACAGCAGGTTGTTGAGCAGGATCTGCGTCGGCAGCATCGGCAGGAACGGCAGCACCATCGAGGCGATCGCCATCGACAGCATGTTGCCGAAATTCGAGCTTGCGCCCATGCGGACATATTTGAGGATGTTGGCGAAGGTGCGCCGTCCTTCCGCGACGCCGTCGGCGACGACCTCGAGATCCGAAGCCAGCAGGATCATGTCGGCGGCGGCCTGCGCCACACCGGTCGCGCCGTCGACCGACAATCCGACGTCGGCGACCTTCAGGGCCGGTGCGTCGTTGATGCCGTCGCCGAGGAAGCCGACCACTTCGCCGCCCGCCTGAAGCGCCCTCACGATGCGCGACTTCTGGTCCGGCGCGAGGCGGCCGAACGCGTCCGTGGAGCGCACCTGCACGGCGAGCGCCGCGTCGCTGAGCGCCGCAACGTCGGTCCCCGACAGTACGCGCTCGGGGTTCAGTCCGACCAGGCTCGCGAGCCGCTTCACCACCACGGGGTCGTCGCCCGAGAGGATCTTCAGGCCCACGCCGCGCGCCGCGAGCTGCGCGATTGCGGCCGCGGCCGTCGGCTTCGGCGGATCGGCGAAGGCGCAAAAGCCCTCGAAGGCGAGATCGGTCTCGTCCTCCGTCTCGACCTCGCGCAGCACGCCGCTCCACGCCCGCGAGGCGATCGCCACGGTGCGCAGGCCCTCGCTCGCGAGCTCACGCACGCGCGCCAGCGCAGCAATGCGCGCGCTCTCGTCCATCGTGCACAATGCGAGCACGGCTTCCGGCGCGCCCTTGACGATGAGTAGCGTGCCTTCGGGGCCGGTCGCGAGCACCGATCCCAGCCGGCGCGAGAAGTCGAAGGCCTGCCGCCCAGCCAGCGTCCAGCCCTGCGCGGCGTCGGGCCGGCCGGCGACGAGCGCGGCATCGAGCGAGCCGCGATCGCCGCCGAGCGATGCTGCGATGGCGCCGAGCTGCGCAGCACGGGCGTTGTCCTTGCCCTCGCCGTCGAGACTTCCGGCGAGCGTGATCTCGGCCGAGGTCAGCGTGCCCGTCTTGTCGGTACACAGGACGGTCATGGCGCCGAGATCGTGGATCGCGGCCAGCCGCTTCACGATCACCTTGCGGCCGGCCATGCGCAGCGCGCCGCGCGACAGCGTCACCGTGGTGATCATCGGCAGCAGCTCCGGCGTCAGCCCGACCGCGAGCGCGACCGCGAACAGCAGCGAATCGAGCACAGGCCGGCCGAACACGACGCGGACGGTGAGCACGACCAGCACCAGCGCGAGCGTGGCCCGCGCGATCACGAGGCCGAACTCGCGCAAATCGCGCTCGAACGGGGAGGGAGCCTGCGCCTCGGCGAGCGCGGATGCGGCCGCGCCGAACACGGTGTCGCGGCCGGTCCTGACGACGAGCGCGATCGCCTCGCCCGTTTGCGCCACGGCGCCGCGGAACAGTGCGTTCGACGTGTCGTCGGGATCGGTGGCAGCGCCTGGGCGCTTCTGCACTGGATAGGGCTCGCCGGTGAGCGCGGCCTCCCCGGCCGTGAAGGCGGTGCTCTCCAGGATCAGCGCATCCGCCGGGATGATGTCGCCGGCGCGGACGCGCAGGAGGTCGCCCGGAACGACGTGGTCGACGTCGATCTCGCGGAAGGCGCCGTCGCGCCTGACCTCGGCCTTGAGCGCCACCGAACGGCGGAGGATCTCGGCGGCGCGGACTGCGTGGCCCTCCTGGATGGTGTCGAGCCCGATCGAGCCGGCGAGAATCAGCACGATGATGAGCCCGCCGATGTCGTCACCGGTCAGCATCGAGACGATGCCGGCGACCAGCAGGATCAGCGACAGCGGCTCCAGCAGCCGGCGCAGGATCGCGCGCATCGCGCCCTCGATGCGCGGCGGTGCATCGCTGTTCGGCCCGAACCGGCCGAGGCGCTTGGCGGCCTCGGTCGCGGTCAGGCCCTGCAAGGAGCAGCCGAGCTGGGTGCAGAGCGCATCCGTCGGGAGGCGCCAGAACTGGCTCGCCTGGCTGTTCGGTGGCTTGGTCACGGCATATCCGGCATGGAGGCTTCTAGGCCCGGGAGGGGTAAGCGGTGGAGGTGACAGCCATCCCTTGGCGCAATCGCGGGCCGGAACGGTTGATGCGTGTCAATTCCGATGTCGCGGGGCCGCGAATCTTTCAGGATTTTAAGGTTATATCAAAGGCTTGGGGTGCCTTTCCGACCTCGAAAAAGCCCCGTTCTTGCTTGCCTAGAGAGGCCGCTTCCTTTATCCGGTTGGCTGCCTTGCGTGCGAGCGGCCTTGGGCCGCGGAGAGGGCTTGGCGCAGGCATGATCCCGGAAAAGTGGGCACCGGTTTTCCGCGAGGATCATGCCTCCTAGAGACAGATTGAATAGGGATTACCCGCGAATGGCCAATGTTGTCGTCGTCGGCGCCCAGTGGGGCGACGAAGGGAAGGGCAAGATCGTCGACTGGTTGTCGGAGCAGGCGGACATCGTCGTCCGTTTCCAGGGCGGCCATAACGCCGGCCACACGCTGGTGATCAACGGCAAGACCTACAAGCTCGCGCTGCTGCCCTCGGGCGTGCTGCGCGAACACAAGCTGTCGGTGATCGGCAACGGCGTGGTGTTCGACCCCACCGCGTTCCTCGACGAGGTCACCAAGCTGCGCTCGCAGGGGGTCGCCGTCTCTCCGGAAAATCTGCGCGTGGCCGAGAACGTCACCCTGATCCTGCCGCTGCACCGCGAGCTCGACGCGCACCGCGAATCCGCCAATGCGGCGACCGCGATCGGCACCACGCGCCGCGGCATTGGACCGGCCTATGAAGACAAGGTCGGCCGCCGCGCCATCCGCCTGATGGACCTCGCCGACCTCGACACGCTGCCGCACAAGATCGACCGGCTGCTGGCTCACCACAACGCCCTGCGTCGCGGCCTCAATCTGCCGGAGTTCGACGGCAAGGATATCCTGAAGGAATTGACCGCGCTGGCGCCGCAGCTGCTGCCTTATGCCGAGACGGTGTGGCGGCTGCTCGACATCAAGCGCCGCGAAGGCAAGCGCATGCTGTTCGAGGGTGCGCAAGGCGCGCTGCTCGACGTCGACCACGGCACCTACCCTTACGTCACCTCGTCCAACACGGTGGCGGCGCAGGCTGCGACCGGCTCGGGCCTCGGCCCCGGCGCGGTCGGCTATGTGCTCGGCCTGTGCAAGGCCTATACGACCCGCGTCGGCCAGGGCCCGTTCCCGACCGAGCAGGACAACGAGATCGGCCGCAAGATCGGCGAGCGTGGCCGCGAGTTCGGAACCAATACCGGGCGGCCCCGCCGCTGCGGCTGGTTCGACGCCGTGCTGGTCCGCCAGGCGGTCCGCACCTGCGGCATCAATGGCCTCGCGCTGACCAAGCTCGACATCCTCGACGGCTTCGACTCGATCGAGGTCTGCACCGGCTACAAGCTTGACGGCAAGGAGATCGACCACTTCCCGGCCGGCGAGGGCGCCCAGGCCCGGGTCGAGCCGATCTACGAGACCATCGAGGGCTGGAAGGAGCCGACCGCCAGTGCGCGGTCTTGGGCCGATCTGCCGGCCCAGGCCATCAAATATGTCCGCCGGATCGAGGAATTGGTGGGGTGCCCGGTCGCGCTGCTTTCCACCAGCCCCGAACGCGAAGATACTATCCTGGTGCAAAATCCGTTTGAGGCTTAACGATCTCTTACCGGGACGCGCGTATAGTTGAGTAGAAATGGCTGATTACTATCCGCTGATCGCCCGCGCTATTGCCGCCTTGGATCCCAACGCTCCCGGCGAAAGCCGTCGCGCGCTCTATGAGCGGGCGCGCACGGCGCTGATCGCACAGCTGCGCAGCGTGCAGCCGCCGCTCTCCGAATCCGAGATCACCCGCGAACGGCTGTCGCTGGAAGAGGCTGTCCGCAAGGTCGAATCGGAGGCCGCCCAGCGTGCCCGCGAGGCCTCGCGCCCCGGTGGTGGCGGCACCCGCAGCAGCGGTAGCGGCGATGCCTTCCGCAGGGCCAGCACCCGTGCCACCGAGGGCAACCCGGCCGCAGCCCCACCGGCTGCTCCGCCGCGCGCCCGTCCGGCACCGCCGCCGCCGCGCGCCGACCGCCCGTCCTTCAACGTCGATGACCAGGGCGAGGCCCAGCGTCCGCCGCGCGCGCCCCGTTTCGATGCGCCGCGCCAGCCCGGTCC